>JANOVM010000051.1:0-14491 GCA_031417395.1 Bacteroidota bacterium
ACAAATTAAAACAGAAAAACTATGGAAGAATTATTACCGGAAACAAACTACATTTGTAAACCGGTTTCAGGACTAAAGGACAACTGTAAATCTATTACAGGATTATCTAACTAAACTGTAAACTTTTTTCAGGACGAGTCAGGTGGTCCCTGAGCCGAAGTGTCACTGAACGTAAGAGCGGTGTTTAAGTACTTTAGAAATTTAAATGTAAATATTGTTCTTATCTGCTTTTTTTTGCCATTCATTTAAAAATTCACAAAACCTTCCCGTTCAGAGTATAAGTACTCTAAACAGCATTCGTCCCATGACAATTCTTAAACTTCTTCCCGCTGCCGCACGGACAAGGATCATTACGACCAACTTTTTGTTCGGCGCGTACGGGTTGAATTTTGGGTGGGGCAGGAGGACCTTCCTGAGGCATACCTGCGCTTCTGGAAGAGGTTGTGGATTCAATGGCTGCTTTATTCGTACTAATATTCCTCAAGTCTGTTTTCGGTGGTGCTTTAGCTTCTTTAACCTGATCAGGATTTTGCTGCGGGATTACACCTTTGAATAAATAGGAAATAATTTCTTTATTCGTGCGGTCCATCATCTGCTTGAACAATTCAAAAGACTCGAATTTGTAAATTAGCAAAGGATCTTTTTGTTCATATACTGCACTTTGTACCGATTGTTTAAGGTCATCCATTTCGCGCAAATGTTCTTTCCAGGCATCGTCAATCATCGCTGCAGTTATCTGACGTTCGAAAGAGGTTACTAATTCGCGCCCTTTTGTATCATATGCTTTTTTCAGATTTGCAATGACCTGAATGCCTTTCATACCATCACTAAAAGGAATAACAATGTTTTGAATGGTCGCACCCTGTTTGGTGTACACATCATTAATAAAAGGAAGTGTTCTTTCAAATAGTAATTGCGATTTATTTTTGTAAAACCGTTGCGCTTCTGCAAATATTTTATCGGCAATATTTTCAGGTTTTTGATTGAAAAATTCTTCCTGTGTCATCGGACATTCAATAGAAAGCAAACGAATTAGGTCCAACTTAAAATTTTCGTAATCTCGACTTTCCTGATGCTGTATGGCTAAAGATTCACACGTGTCGAAAAGCATATTGTTAATGTCAATGCTCAGCCTTTCTCCATAAATTGCATGACGGCGTTTAGTATAAATTACTTCACGCTGTGAATTCATTACATCATCGTATTCAATAAGCCTTTTACGAATTCCGAAATTGTTTTCTTCGACTTTTCTCTGCGCTCTTTCAATTGAAGAAGTAATCATGCTGTGCTGAATGACTTCTCCTTCTTTCAATCCCATGCGGTCCATCAGCTTCATGATTCTTTCTGAACCGAATAAACGCATGAGATCATCTTCAAGAGAAACATAAAATTGTGAAGATCCCGGATCTCCCTGTCGTCCTGCACGACCTCGCAACTGACGGTCAACGCGGCGTGATTCATGTTTTTCTGTACCTACAATTGCTAATCCGCCTGCTTCTTTTACGCCTGGCCCGAGTTTAATATCGGTTCCACGACCTGCCATGTTGGTGGCAATTGTTACAGTTCCTGAATTTCCTGCTTCGAGAACGATTTGTGCTTCCCGCTGATGCAATTTCGCATTCAAAACATTATGCCTGATGTTTCGAAGTTTTAGCATCCGGCTTAATAATTCTGAAGTTTCTACTGAAGTGGTTCCCACCAAAACCGGTCGTCCGCCTTTAACCAGTTCTTCTATTTCTTCAATGACAGCATTGTATTTTTCACGCTTGGTTTTATAAACTTTGTCTTCATGATCTTTACGAACAATATTTCGGTTGGTAGGAATGGATACTACTTCTAATTTGTAAATCGACCAGAATTCCTGAGCTTCCGTTTCAGCCGTACCTGTCATACCCGCAAGCTTGTGATACATTCTGAAATAATTCTGCAAAGTAATAGTAGCATATGTTTGTGTACTTGCTTCAATCTTTACATTTTCTTTCGCTTCAATAGCCTGATGAAGTCCGTCAGAGTAGCGCCGTCCTTCCATAATACGTCCTGTCTGCTCATCGACGATTTTAACCTTACCGTCTACAATTATGTATTCAATATCCCGGTCAAACAATGTATACGCTTTTAGCAATTGATTCACGGTATGAATGCGTTCCGATTTGATTGCAAAATCGCGCATCAATTCATCCTTGCGGGAAAGTTTTTCTTCAGAAGTAGCTGAAGTTTTTTCTATTTCTGCCAAAACCAAACCAACGTCAGGCATAATAAAAAAGTTCTTGTCTTCGCTGGAAGATGAAACAAGCTCAAGTCCTTTTTCTGTCAGCTCTATGCTGTTATTTTTTTCATCAATTGAAAAGTATAACGTTTCATCGGCTTTATGCATTTCTTTTTGCTGATCCTGCAAATGGAAATTCTCCGATTCACGCATTAGTGCTGCAACTCCTTGTTCCCCTAAAAGCTTTATCAATGCTTTGTTTTTCGGAAGACCCCGGTGTGCGCGGAAAAGAGCAAGTCCGGCTTCTTTTTCCTTTTTTTCCGCAATTAGTTTTTTGGCATCAGCAATAAGGGTATTGGTATAGTCACGTTGAGCTTTTACAAGCAATTCAACTTTCGGTTTATATGTGTCAAATTCATGATGGTCTCCTTTGGGTGTTGGGCCTGATATAATCAGCGGTGTACGCGCATCGTCAATTAAAACTGAATCGACCTCATCCACAATGGCATAATTATGTCCTCGCTGCACCATGTCTTCTGCTGCTCGTGCCATATTATCACGCAGATAATCGAAGCCGAATTCATTGTTTGTTCCATAGGTAATATCGGCATTGTAAGCATTTCTTCTGGAATCAGAATTTGGTTCATGCTTATCAATACAATCAACGGAAAGTCCTAAATATTCAAAGATGGGTCCGTTCCATTCAGAGTCACGTTTCGCCAGGTAATCGTTGACGGTAACAATGTGGACGCCTTTTCCTGAAAGTGCATTCAGATAAATTGGGAGGGTTGCTACAAGAGTTTTACCTTCACCGGTAGCCATTTCAGAAATCTTGCCTGAATGCAGTACGATACCTCCGATTAGCTGCACATCGTAATGAACCATATTCCATGTGACTAAATTTCCTGCTGCAAGCCATGCATTCTGATACACAACTTCATTGCCTTCTATTGTTACATGTTCTCGCTTAAGTGCAAGGTCCCTGTCAAAAGCAGTCGCTGTTGATCGGATTTCTTTATTTTCCGTAAATCTTCTTGCCGTTTCTTTTACTACAGCAAAAGCTTCCGGAAGCAATTCATTCAGGATTTCTTCTGTGAGTTTCTTAACTTCCGTTTTAAGAATGTCGATCTTTCTATAGATCTCTTCTTTTAAATGAAGCTCAAGTTCAAGGTTTTCTTCTGCTTCTTTTTCAAGTTCTTTGATTTCATCCGTAGTTTCTTTCAGATGCTCTTCAATTCTTCTCTTGAAGTCGGCTGTTTTCCCTCTTAGTTCATCGTTGCTTAACTTTCCTAGCTTAGCAAATTCTTCTTTGACTTTTTCAACCTTTGGGGTGATTTCTTTTAAATCCCTATCACTCTTTTTTCCAAAGATTGTTGTAATCGCTTTATTTAAAATACCAATCATGTGCTTTCCTGATAATGAGGCGCAAAAGTACTCTTTATTTAAGAGATTATGAATTCAGTTTCTGCTTTTAGAAGGGTATAAAACCTGAATTATATCTATTTAAAAATTAGACGAAAAAAATATTAATTTATTTAAAATACTGAAAAATAACCATCTGCATGGCTTAAATTCATAAAAAAAAGAAGCATTTGCTTCTTTACTTAAAATCATCGTTAATATTCATCTTCGTTAAAAAAGAAGTCATCCTTGGTAGGGTAGTCGGGCCAGATTTCTTCTATGCTTTCATAAGCCTCTCCTTCGTCTTCAAGTTCCTGTAGGTTTTCAATCACTTCAAGAGGAGCTCCTGAACGGATTGCATAATCGATAAGTTCATCCTTGGTTGCCGGCCAGGGTGCATCTTCGAGGTGTTGCGCTAATTCAAGTGTCCAATACATAATTAAATCTTAATAAAGAATAAAGGGTGTTTTAAAGGGTTGCAAAAATAAAAAAATAATATTCAAATCCTACACCAAGTATTTAACAAAAATAATGTTAGATTTTTCAAAAAAATCAACATAAGTAAAAACATTGATTTTGAGCCATAGTGCCACTAAGTACGTGCTTTCCAAGGAGTCTCTATTGCTCCAAGATTTTTAGAAAGCATTCTTGCCAAAACAAAAAGGTAATCAGAGAGTCTGTTCAGGTACTTTAGGGTAAGCTTATCAACTGTGCTGTTTTCCGACAGATGGACTACCGCTCTTTCAGCTCTACGGCATACACAACGACTTACATGACAACATGAAACGGCAGGATGTCCTCCGGGCAGAATGAAAAATTTCATTTCCGGCAGCTCTTCATTCATTTTATCAATTTCATTTTCAAGGTATAATATGTCTGTTTCAACGAGTTCAGGGAGTTTCATATTAGACTTTTCAGGATCGGCTGCCAATAAGCTGCCAATAGTGAAAAGTCTGTCCTGAATTTCTAATAAAGTAGTTTTTTGCCTTTCTTCATTACAAAGGTCGCGTACCCAGCCTATGTAGGAGTTTAATTCGTCGACAGTACCATACGCTTCAATTCTATCAATAGATTTTAAAACCCGTGTACCGCCTATTAACGATGTACTTCCTTCGTCTCCTTTTTTAGTGTAGATTTTCATTATAGTACTACTTCCTTTTCTTTTGGAACATTTCCTGTATCCGATTCAACCATGCCGTCCTTAATCCTGACTATGCGCAATGCATAACGGGCAATCTCTTCTTCGTGCGTGACAACAATAATTGTATTTCCTTTTTTATGAATCTGCTTAAAAAGCATCATAATCTCTTCCGATGTTTTTGAATCGAGGTTTCCTGTTGGCTCATCAGCTAATATTATGGAAGGATTGTTCACCAATGCTCTTGCTATAGCGACTCTTTGTCTTTGTCCTCCACTTAATTCATTAGGCTTATGCGTCATCCTGTCGCTAAGGCCAACATCTTTTAATGCCTGAGTAGCATTTTTAATTCTTTCGTCTTTTTTTAACCCTGCATAGACTAATGGCAAAGCTACATTATCGAGAGCCGTACTCCTGGGAATAAGATTAAAGGTCTGAAAAATAAAACCAATTTCGCTGTTACGGATTTCAGCCAGTTCATTCTCTGTCATTTTACTTACTTCTTTTCCATTCAGAGAATATTCGCCGCTGCTGGGAGTATCTAAACAACCTACAATATTCATCAATGTAGATTTGCCTGAACCGGACGGCCCCATCAAAGCGACGTATTCCCCTTTTTCAATTTTCAAGTCAATCTTGCGCAAAGCATTTACTTCAACGCTGCCAATGACGTATCTTTTTCCAATATTTTTTAATTCAAGAAGGCTCATAAAGATTTTTGAAAACCCAAAAGTAAGCATTCAAATATAACTTAAAAGTTAAATCATTTATTCTTATGGATTCGTTGTTTTGCAAATCAGAATCGAAGGGTAAAATGCTGTTTGGGAATTCCTTTCCTGAAAAATACCAGCCCAAGCTGAAACAAGTCTATTGTTAATGTTACGGATGAATTTTCTTTAATAATATTCCATGCTTCATTCATTTCCTGACTCCAGTGTATATCATCAAAAATAAAAATTGAATCTTCTGTAGCATGGTTAAGGCATTTTTCGAAATAGGAGAGAGTAGGTTCCTTTCTGTGATTACCGTCAAAATAAACTAAATCGAGCCTGGAAAGTTTTTGAAGAACTTCCGGAAGCACCTTGTCAAACTCTCCGGTAATAAGCTCTATGTTGTTTCTTTTTAATCTTCTGAAGTTCTCTTTTGCTATTTCAGAAATTTCAGGACTTCCTTCAATAGTAATTACCTTACTGTCTTTTCTGGGAAGTGACAAATAAAGGGTTGTTAATCCAAGTGAAGTTCCAAATTCAAGTATATTCTCCGATTGAAACCTGTTAGCAAGCCTGAAAAGTAAATGTGAATATTTTTTTGGTTTTACAGCTTTATTGACAATATCACAAATTCTTTCTTTTCTTTCCTTTTTACCTGTTCCTAAGTCAGTAATATTTATGATTTTACGGTCTAATTGGTGCTTTGACCGAAGGGATTCCACCAAGTCAAAACCATAAAAAGGAGTTTTATCCTTTATTACATTGTTTAGCAGGTCATAAACAAAAGGGGAATGAACATCGTGGACAGTGCCCGCTTTCAAATGGTATTTTAGGTATTTGCCGACGGTAAATAACATTTTCACCTTGCGAAGATATAACTAAGTATGCATGTCATTCGTACAAGTAATTCAGTTATTTTTTACTTTTGACGAACTTAAATAATGTTATGAGTGTAATTGAAGAAATAAGAGCCCGTCAAATACTTGATTCAAGAGGTAATCCAACCCTTGAAGTAGATGTTATCACTGAAAATGGAGCCTTTGGAAGAGCTGCCGTGCCTTCCGGTGCATCAACAGGTGCCCATGAAGCCATGGAATTAAGAGATGGCGATAAAGCAAAATACCTTGGGAAAGGTGTCTTAAAAGCGATCTATAATGTCAACAAAGCAATTAATGAAGAACTGAAGGGTTATCCTGTCACCAATCAGAAATTGATTGATGCTGCTATGATAAAACTGGATGGATCGGAAAATAAATCCAATTTAGGTGCCAATGCAATATTAGGTGTTTCTCTGGCTTGTGCTAAAGCTGCAGCTCAGGAAACCGGACAAGCATTGTATCGTTATATCGGTGGAGTAGATGCAAACACGCTTCCTGTTCCAATGATGAATATTTTAAATGGCGGAGCCCATGCAGATAATAGTATAGACTTCCAGGAGTTTATGATTATGCCAATTGGTGCTCCAAACTTTGCAGAATCACTGCGTATGGGAGCAGAGGTTTTTCATCATCTGAAAGCTGTATTGAAAAAGAAGGGACTTTCCACCAACGTTGGTGACGAAGGCGGTTTTGCTCCAAATATGAAATCTAATGAGGAAGCTATTCAGTCTGTTCTCGATGCAATAGGCGAAGCCGGTTATACTCCTGGAAAGGATATTTTCATTGCTATTGATGCTGCTGCTACTGAATTTTATGATGCCGCTTCAGGAAAATATATTTTTAAAAAATCGACGGGCGATAAATTATCTCCCGCTGAAATGTCTGCATTTTGGTCGGCATGGATTAAAAAATACCCTATCGTTTCTATAGAAGATGGTTTGGCTGAAGACGATTGGGATGGCTGGAAAGCACTTACATTAGCAGAAGGAAAAAAGATCCAGCTGGTAGGGGATGACCTCTTTGTAACAAATGTTAAACGATTAAGCAGGGGTATTAATGAAAATATTGCCAATTCAATTTTAATTAAAGTAAATCAGATCGGTACCTTAAGTGAAACTATTGATGCTGTTAGTCTGGCAAGAAAAAGCGGATATACCTCTGTAATGAGTCATAGAAGCGGTGAAACTGAAGATACAACTATTGCTGATCTGGCCGTTGCATTAAATACAGGGCAGATCAAAACCGGCTCCGCTTCCCGCTCTGACCGGATTGCCAAATACAACCAATTGTTACGAATAGAAGAAGCTTTGGGACCGGTAGCAAAATTCGGAGGAAAAGATTTTAAATTTGTAAATTCTAAATAATAATGGATCAGGATACATTAGACAAATTAGCCTCGGGAGAATATTCAATTTCTCCAAGAAGCGGACGTTTAAGAAGAAAAGTCCGCGTTAGAAAAAGAGAAGACAAGTTTTTCAAAAAAAGAAGGGTAAAACGTTTTCTCAATACTGCCATTTGGGTTTTCCTCATTGGTGGTTTTATTTTAAGTATTATATACATTATTCCTGAACTTAATATATCTTCGGATAAGAAAAAAACAATCATAGCCCCCGGCGGCAGATAAATTAATTTAACTCATTAAGTCCTTATAAGTGAAAACCGATAAATTAAAAGAAAAGTTTGCTCAGGTAGCATTACCCATGGCCGGAGAACTAAAAGAGTTCATTCGTGAGAATGGAAGCCAGGTAATTGGTCAATATACCATTGATCAGGTATACAGTGGCATGAAAGGTATGGTGGGTATGGTTACTGAAACGAGCAAACTCGACCCTGAAGAAGGTATTCGTTTTCGTGGTTACACCATTCCTGAGCTTCGGGCAAAATTACCTAAAGCCCCGGGCGACAGCGAACCGCTGCCTGAAGGAATTTTTTACCTGATGCTAATCGGTGAATTACCTACCGTTGATGATGTAGTTACCGTTAGTAATGAATGGGCTCGCCGAAGCAATGTCCCTAAGCATGTATTCGATATGCTTGATGCATTGCCAATAAATACGCATCCCATGACTCAGTTTAGCATGGCCGTTATGGCTCTGCAAACGGAATCAGTTTTTGCTGCCGCTTACAGAAAAGGACTTAGTAAAAAGGAATATTGGGATCCTATGTACGAAGACGTAATGAATCTCATTGCACGTCTTCCACGTATTGCAGCATACATTTACCGTCGCATTTATAAAAATAAGGTTCATATCGAACCCGATCATAAACTCGATTGGGCTGCCAATTTTGCTCACATGCTTGGCTACGACGATTACGATATGAAACGTATGATGCGTTTATACCTTACCCTGCATGCTGACCACGAAGGCGGTAATGTTTCAGCTCATGCTACACATCTTGTGGGTTCTGCTTTAAGTGATGCTTACCTTTCTTTCGCTTCAGGAATGAATGGTCTGGCTGGTCCATTACACGGCCTTGCAAATCAGGAAGTGGTTCGTTGGATTGCTGATCTTAGAAACTACTACGATGGTGCAATGCCGACTAAAGAACAGATAACTGAATACGTTATGAAAACCATGGACGAAGGAAAAGTGGTTCCCGGATATGGCCATGCTGTTCTTAGAAAAACAGATCCAAGATTCCTCGCACAAATGGAGTTTTCAAACAAGTATATGCCTGACGACGAAAATTGTAAAATCGTCCAAATGCTTTATGAAGTTGTTCCGCCAATTCTTTCCGGTATTAAGAAAATAAAAAATCCATGGCCAAACGTTGATGCTCATAGCGGAGTTATTCTTATTCACTATGGAATGGTTGAATATGATTTCTATACCGTTCTGTTTGGAGTAAGCCGTTCTTTAGGAGTTCTTGCTTCTTTATTATGGGATCGCGCGCTTGCTCATCCTATTGAAAGACCGGGTTCAATTACTTTTGAAGGTATGAAGGATAAAGCATCAAAAGCTCACGCTTAAATCGGTACTTTCCATTATGCCAAAAGAAATAATTCGCTGCCCCTGGTGCCTATCCTCACCATTAATGATAAAATACCACGACGAAGAATGGGGCGTTCCCGTGCATGATGACATGCTTCATTTTGAATACATCGTACTTGACTCATTCCAGGCCGGACTCAGCTGGAGTACAATTTTGAATAAACGCGAAAACTTCCGGAAAGCTTTCGATGGTTTCGATCCCGAAAAAATTTCCCGTTATAAATCTGCTAAAATTGAAAAACTTATTGGTGATGCAGGAATAATCCGGAATAAACTTAAAATTTTTGCAACTGTTTCAAATGCAAAGTGCTTTTTAGAAGTAAGAAAAGAGTTTGGAACATTTGATAAATATATCTGGCAGTTTACCAATGGTAAAATCATAAATAATTCCCTGCAAACTCATAAAAATATAGCTGCCCGAACAAAAGAAAGCGATACTATGAGCAAAGACCTAAAAGCACATGGATTTAAATTTGTTGGCTCAACAATTTGTTATGCTTACATGCAGGCAGCCGGAATGGTAAACGATCATTTGATTTCTTGCCACAGACATAAAAAATCTAGATAACAGTTCCCTTAAAAGCGTTTAAATTCCAAGTTCATAGAGAACAGATTTAAATTCACTCAATATCATGGCTGTAGCGCCCCAGACTGTAAGTCCGTCAATATTATAATAGGGGGTTAGCAGAGTAATGCCGCTGCTTTGTTTTATTTTTTTTTCTCCAATACGTTTTTCATCCATTATTTTTTCAACATCCACTTCAACTATGCGTGCAACTTCGCTGGTATCGGGATTGAAGACGGGTTTTTTATTATAAATACCCACAAATGGAAATACTAAAAAATTGCTTGGTGGAATATATAATTCAGTGAGTGCTCCAACAATTTTTATTTGTTTTTTATCAATTCCCGTTTCTTCCCATGTCTCCCGAATGGCTGTAGCTTCAATGCTTTTATCAATGATTTCACAACTGCCTCCGGGAAGCGAAACCTGCCCGCTGTGAACTCCGTCATAGACAGGCCGCACAATCAACGGAAAACGCAAAGTCCCTTCATGCTCATAAAGCATAATAAGTACAGCACTGCGTTTAGGGTTTTCAGGGACTTTAAATCTGGAAAGATTAATTCTCCTTTCCGGATGAGCCATTTTATATTGTGCTTCAGGTCCGGGCAAGGGCAGGGATAACCTGCTTCGGAGAGATCTGCTTATTTCAGTTAACATTTTTTCAATTTTCTGCTGCAACCCTGTTATGATTCACTGCTGCAATAACCGGATGTTTTCTTTCCCCAATTTGCTGACGCCACATGGCAAAGTATAATCCTTTGGAATTCAGAAGTTCCTGATGGGTGCCGGATTCTACTATGTGTCCCTTTTCAAGAACAAGTATCCGGTTTGCATGCATTATTGTACTTAAACGGTGAGCAATTAAAATTGTTATATGTTCCTGCTTTTCTGAAAGATCTCTTATCGTTTCGGTGATTTCTTCTTCTGTAATGGAGTCAAGTGCTGATGTGGCTTCATCAAAAACGATTAATCTTGGCTTGCGCAGAAGAGCGCGGGCAATAGAAAGACGCTGTTTTTCTCCGCCTGAAACTTTTACACCGCCTTCTCCAATTACAGTGTCAAGACCTTCTTTTGCCCTTCTTAAAAGGCTATGACAGGATGCTTTGAGCAGAACGTCCATGCATTCCTCATCTGTAGCTCCGGGATTTACGAATAATAAGTTTTCCCGGATGGAACCGCTGAATAACTGTGAGTCTTGCGTAACCAATCCAATTTGTTCACGCAATTCATCTTTATCAATATTTTTTCCGACAACATTATTGTAAAGTATATTTCCTTCATTGGGAAGATAGAGCCCAACAAGTAGTTTTACCAATGTTGTTTTTCCCGCACCTGATGGTCCCACAAATGCAATACTTTCACCGCTTTTTACTTTGAAATTAATATTCTCAACAGCATTAACAGCGGTTGAATTGTGCCTGAAAGCAACATTTTCAAATTCCAATTCTGTTACCCTGCCAATTTTTACCGGTTTCTCCGGGCGAGGTTCTTTTGGTGTATTTAGAATGTCTTCAAAGTTCTGCAGAGAGGCTTGTGCTTCACGGTAAATAGCAATTACATTTCCTAATTCTTGTAATGGTCCGAAAATAAAGAAACTGAAAAACATTAAGGTTAACAGTTTACCGGGTGTTATTACATCTTTAAATACCAGGTAGTAAAGCAAAAAGACAAAAGCGGTGCGGAGGAAATTTACTGTAGTCCCTTGTACGAAGCTTAGACTTCTTACAAACCTCACCTTTTTTAATTCAAGCTTAAGGATTTTACCTGTAGTGGCATTCAATCTTTCGATTTCCTGATTGGCAAGGCCAAGGCTCTTCACTAATTCAATATTTCTTAACGACTCAGTTGTAGATCCTGCAAGTGCTGTAGTCTCTCCAAGAATTACCTTACTTATTTTTTTAATATTGCGACTTAAAACATTACTGATGATTCCAAGAACAGGAACCGTAATTAGAAAAACAGGTGCAATAAGCCAATGAACAGAAAATGAATACCAAATTACAAAAACAAGTCCGACGATAGTTTGAAAGACAACGCTAATAAATGATATTATGAATTTTTCTGAATCGCTTCTTACTTTTTGAAGCTTTCCCAGTGTTTCACCACTTCGCTGATCTTCAAAAACCTGGTAGGGGAGATCAAGTGAGTGAGCAAGTCCATCTGTATACATATCGGCACCAACACGCTGCGTGACAACATTCACAAAATAATCCTGAAAGTTTTTGGCAATCCTCGAAACCATGGCCACACCAATGGAAGCCATAAGGAGCCACATAATGTCAGTATAGAAATTTTTCGTTGGATCTTTTTGATAATCGCCTACATGCATGGCGAAGCGGTCCATCATTTTTCCTGCAATCACCGGATCCATCAAGGAAAAGCATTGATTCACAGCAGCCAGACCAAGAGCAAGGAAAACAACTTTTTTATAGTTTTTTAGATAGGAAAGAAGAATTTTCATCTTTATGTAGACGGGTTAATGATGTTAATATTGCAATTTAAGAGATAAAATGAAGAGCTTTCGGTAAATGATTATAGTTTCTCTTTTTAAGCCTGAGGCCAAAGGTAAATTAATTAATAAGTCAATTTTCAGTTCAATGCTTCGTTATTAATGTTAATAATTCTGTATAAATTCATTATTAATTAAGAATTACAACCCTATTTTTACACGAAATAAATAAAAATGAAAAAAACAATCCTGTTAATCGTGCTTGTTTGCACAAGCATTTTATCAAAGTCGCAGCACGTTGTACAAATGAAGTCAGGCGAAAAGATGAATGGCACTGTTCAATCCCTTAATAAAGGCATTGTTGAATTTTTATTCAAAGGCAATGTAATGAAGCTCAATATTTCGGACTTGTATTCAATTAACTTTGCTGAACAAGGTGAATCTTTAATGGGAGAAAAAAAATCTGCTTTTAAAGGCGAACCCGGTGAGAAGCAGCTTACTACAGGATCTTATAAAGTTCGTTATAAGGTTGCCGACAGAACCATTAGCCGTTCTCCAAAAATTGATAACCTTACGCAGGAAAAAGGAACGGTTGTCGTCGAAATTTCAATCGACAAATATGGTCATGTTATGAAAGCTATTCCGGGCGCACCGGGATCAACTACTACTTCAGAATATTTAAAAACCAAAGCTAAACAAGCAGCCGAAAGCGCATTATTTGATAATGTGCCGACAGCTCCACTTGAGCAAAAGGGATATATGGTAATCGTTTTCTGAAAACTGTCATATAAAAATATTAAGCGTGGAATTAAAATTTAATTCCACGCTTTTTTTTTGACCCCACCAATAAATTATTGATTACATTACTTACATGCAGAATGATCGTAATGCAAACGATTTAACCAAGGGTCGCGGTGCTCAATTCAATACGAAGAATAAGTTTCTTAAGCAGGAGCTCGTCACCGAACATATTGAAGGTCTTGATGAGTATCATGACTTAAATCATCCAACAGAGTATCTGATTGAACACCCCAAATCGATTCTTAATAAAGTAACGAGTCCGGATATTTATGGAGAGTATTCCATGAATCCTTATCAGGGTTGCGAGCACGGATGCATTTATTGCTATGCCAGAAATACACATGCTTACTGGGGATTAAGTGCAGGCATAGACTTCGAATCGAAAATTCTTATCAAACCAAATGCACCTGAAATTCTTGAAGCGGAGTTTCGAAAAAAATCGTGGAAGCCTGCAGTCATTATGTTGTCGGGAAATACAGATTGTTACCAGCCTGCAGAGAGAAAATTTAAAATTACCAGACAACTTCTTGAAGTTGCTTTGAAATTCAGAAATCCATTGGGCATCATCAGTAAAAATCAATTGATACTTCGCGATCTTGATCTTTTAAAACAATTGGCTGAACTAAATCTGGTTCATGTAATGATAAGCATCACTTCTCTCGATGAAGATTTGCGGCAAAAACTCGAACCCCGCACAGCAACAGCATTGAATCGACTTAAAGTTGTTGAAACATTAAACAGCAATGGCATTCCTGCCGGTGTAATGGTTGCTCCAATAATACCCGGATTAAACAGTCATGAAATCCCTGCCATCATTGAAGCCGCTGTAAATGCCGGTGCAAAGGGAGTGGGTATGACCATCGTACGATTAAACGATGCTGTTGCCGCAATTTTCACAGACTGGATTTACAAAGCCTATCCCGATCGTGCAGAAAAAATATTAAATCAGATAAAAGCCTGCCACGGAGGCCAACTCAACGACAGCCGCTTCGGAACCCGAATGAAAGGCCAGGGCAAAGAAGCCGAAATGATCCACCAGCTTTTTAAAAGTTCAAAAAAAAGATTTCTCTCCGACCGTTCTTTTCCGGATTTCGATTTGACATTGTTTTGCCGCCCTTCTTCATCGAATCAGCTGGAGTTGTTTTAGGAGTGTAAAGTACAAAGTGCAATGTAAACTTACCGCCGGGCGAAGTCTTAAGCGCGATGTAGAAATAAAAATAATAGCTCTATAAATATCTCGAGCGCGTGACTTCGTCCACTACGGAGCATGGAATTAACTTACGTACCTTTTCCCGAGTTAGCAAATAATAGAAGAGTAAAATTCGTTAGAACATTAAACGTCTCGTCGTG
>JANOVM010000052.1:0-132329 GCA_031417395.1 Bacteroidota bacterium
GGTAATAGTTCCATCATTAATCTTTGCACTGGTTACACAATTATTTGCTACTGATGTCGCAGATACATTTGTTAGCTGTGAACCATCACCAATAAAACCCGTTGCCGTTACTGTTCCTGAATAGTTATTAGTTACAACCGATGGGTCAATACTAAAAGTAGTTCCTGAAAGTGAAATTCCTGTTCCTGCACCGTATTGAGTATCGGTATCAGTTCCCGGTATACCAAGACTTGTGATATCATTATATGAAATATTTAATTTGGTAAATGGAATTGCAGCAGAAGAGGAAATATCTGCATTACCAATTGTACCATCAACAATCTTAGCACTAGTAACACTGTTGTTCGCAACTGATGTAGCTGCAACATTTGTTAATTGTGAACCGTCACCAACAAAGCCTGTTGCAGTTACAGTTCCCGAATAATTATTAGTTACAACCGATGGGTCAATACTAAAGGTAGTACCGGTAAGTGAAATACCTGTTCCTGCACCGTATTGTGTATCTGTTCCGGGTATTCCAAGACTTGTAATGTCATTGTATGTAATATCAAGTTTTGAAAATGGAATAGCGGCTGTCGGTGAAATGTCTATGTTCATTATAGTACCATCAGTAATTTTTGAGCTCGAAACGATATTATCATCAACCGTTGTTGCTATAATTCCAAGTAATTGAGAACCATCTCCAATGAAAGCATTTGCAGTTATATTACCGGGATAGTTATTGGTTACAACTGATGGATCAATATTGAATGTTGTACCACTAAGAGTTAAACCTGTTCCGGCACCATATTGTGTATCGGTATCTGTTCCCGGTATTCCAAGACTTGTAATATCAGTGTACGAGATATTCAATTTAGAAAAGGGAATTGCAGCAGCAGAAGAAATATCAGCATTGCCAATTGTACCGTCTACAATCTTTGCACTTGTAACACTGTTGTTAGCAACGGATGTTGCCGCTATATTTGTTAATTGTGAACCATCACCAACGAAACCGGTTGCTGTTACTGTTCCCGGATAGTTATTAGTTACAACTGATGGATCAATATTGAAAGTAGTGCCGGTGAGTGATAATCCTGTTCCTGCTCCGTATTGAGTATCGGTATCTGTTCCGGGTATTCCAAGACTCGTAATATCGTTGTATGAAATATTTAATTTGGTAAATGGAATTGCAGCAGAAGAAGAAATATCAGCATTGCCAATTGTTCCGTCTACAATCTTTGCACTTGTAACGCTGTTATTCGCAACGGATGTTGCCGCTATATTTGTTAATTGTGAACCATCACCAACGAAACCGGTTGCAGTTACTGTTCCCGGATAGTTATTAGTTACAACCGATGGATCAATGTTGAAAGTCGTGCCTGTGAGTGATAATCCTGTTCCTGCTCCGTATTGTGTATCGGTATCTGTTCCCGGTATTCCGAGACTTGTAATATCGTTGTATGAAATATTCAATTTGGTAAAAGGAATTGCTGCAGAAGAAGAAATATCAGCATTGCCAATCGTACCGTCTACAATCTTTGCACTTGTAACACTGTTGTTAGCAACGGATGTAGCTGCAATATTTGTTAATTGTGAACCATCGCCAATGAAACCCGTTGCAGTTACTGTTCCGGGATAATTATTAGTTACAACCGATGGATCAATATTGAAAGTTGTGCCGGTGAGTGATAAACCTGTTCCGGCACCATATTGCGTATCGGTATCTGTTCCGGGTATTCCAAGGCTTGTAATATCAGTATATGAAATATTCAGTTTCGAAAATGGAATTGCCGCTGATGAAGAAATATCGGAATTGGTAATTGTACCGTTTTGAATTTTTGAGGACGTAATTGCATTGTTAGAAATTATTGGTGCCGCAGCTGTAGAGCCAACACCGCCAAGATCTCCTGCCAGCCTTACTTTTCCTGTTGAAGAAGTTGTTGCATCTACAGCCATTGACGAAGAGACAGCATCTTGTACAAAAGCAGTAGTTGACAGTTGATTGGTATTAGTTCCGGGAGCAGGTGTAGGTGCTATGGGAGTGCCTGAAAATGTAGGTGAATTAATGTCTGATTTTAAATCGATGGCTGTTTGAGCAGCAGTACTTATGGGTTTATTAATATCAGCTGTATTATCAACATTGCCAAGTCCAATGTTAGCTTGTGTTAAAGTAATGTTTCCGTTTACATGTTGAACGTTATTTACACTGGTCGTTATACCGGCCGTTCCCGGAGGTCCCTGAGGACCCTGCATACCTTGAGGACCCTGCGGACCCTGAACGGCATTGCCCGCTGATTTTGCATACAATGCATACGGTACACTTAACAATTGACTTGTGCCTACTATACTATAGTTAACACCACCGTTGGGATCGGTTTCTGTTTTAATAAAATACTGATTCGTTGACCAGTCGACGGAATCAATATTTCCCGACAGAACAGTGCCATTTCCTATTTGCAAAGTCAACAATCCATTGTCGTTGGTATTGGATGTTTGTGTTTCCACATAAACAGGAATACCGGAAGCGGATCCGCGTAAAATACTTACGCGCATACTCACAGGCCTGTTTGTTACAAGTGAATTCAAGGAATTGCGGACTACTGCCTGATAGCTCATCTTTGAAGGTGCCTGTGAAAAGGCGGGCAGAGATAGCAACACTACTGTTAAAACTATTAAAATCTTTTTCATGTAATTTTGTTTTATATGTTATCGTTTTATTTAGTTTGTATTAGTTTTTGATTATTTTAAATACTTTTATTTCTTTTTTATTATTAAACACTTTAATGAAATATGTGCCCGCGGCTTCTCCACTCAATGGAATGTCCGTTTGCTTTTTTATCAAAGAGTTCTGTGAAATAAGGCTACCTTCTAAATTGAAGAGTGCATAACTCATTTTTTCAAAGTCCATAGTGCTAATGTCCAGACTAATTGTTTCAGTTGTAGGATTAGGGTAGACGGAAATGTTTAGGGTAATTTCTTTTTCTTCTATTCCTGTAATCACAAAAATTTCATAGGGTTGTTGTATACCTTCAGCAACAGAGCCGGCAGAAGAACTTTTTGTCGTATAATCTATTTGACCAATAGAAGAATTTACCGTGCCATCTATTCCTGAGGCATCGTTACCGGAGGCAACATTGCCACTTTGGGCATTCATGGTGAAAATATTTCCAAAGAGAAATCCGCTTAATAAAACGGCAAAATGTGTTTTATTCATAATTACAAGTTTTAAAGTTGCTTTTAGTATTCTGAAATAGGATAAATAGTTAAAACGCACAAGTTTTCAATGGGTTTTTTTATTCATATGCATTTCTTACAAAGTTTTATCTTATATTGATTAAGAGGTATTTAAAGGGTAATTATTAATGCCTGTTTCAAACAAGATTTAAACTTTTAAAAGCGAAACAGATATATATTTCCTAATCTTTGTGTAATCTTTGTGCCCTTAGAGTTCTTTGTGGTTGAAAGGAATTTTGGTTATTTACCACAAAGGACACTGGGGGCACGAAGAAAACACAGAGGGGATTAGATTAATAGGTAAAAAGATTTTCTAAAATGATAAAATTAATAATGACGAAAAGGGAAAAACATAAAATATTAACCTATTGTATTGCTATAGTTTGGATAATAAACGGACTTATTTGTAAATTATTAAATCTTGTTCCACGACACGAACAAATTGTAGCAAGGATTTTAGGGAAGGAGTATTCCAGACCTTTAACAATTTTAATCGGACTTTCAGAAATTGCTATGGCAATTTGGATTCTAAGTGGTTTTAAGGCAAGATTAAATGCAATGACTCAAATCGCAGTTATAGCGATCATGAATACACTGGAATTCATCCTTGTCCCTGATTTATTACTCTGGGGAAAGTTCAATTCACTATTTGCCTTATTATTAATTTTAGTTATTTACTTTAACGAATTTTATCTTAACAAAAATCAACAACACTAATTGAATGTTTTCATTTCTGAAAAATCACCCTTTTGCCGTTGAGGCTTTTTTTGAGAGTTCTATTGTTTTAACATTTGCTGTTCCTAAGGAGCAATTATTAAAGCTAATTCCTGAATGTTTGCAGCTCGATACATATCAGGAAAAATTGGCTTTTATTGCCGTTGCAATGGTTCAAACAAAGGACTTACGACCAAAGGGATTTCCAAAAATTTTGGGCAGCGATTTTTTTCTTATAGGTTATCGTATATTCGTTCGTTATACAAACAAGGAAGGAAAGAGTTTGCGTGGCTTATACATATTAAAATCTGAAACAGATAAGAAGAAAATGGAATTTATGGGCAATATTTTTACACAGTACAAATACACTACAACAGACATTAATCATTTAGAAAAAGAAAATTCAAAAGAAATAATTTCAATTCATTCAAAATTTAAAATAAAAATTGACAACAGCGCAGAAAACATTCCTTTACCGGAATACTCTCCATTTGCAGACTGGAAAGAAGCACGAAGATTTGCCGGCCCATTACCTTTTACATTTACTTTTAACAAAGCTAAAAATGAAGTATTAATCATTGAAGGCGTTAGACAAAATTGGACACCAAGTCCGATAAAGGTTATTGACTATGATATTGATTTTTTACACTCACTGAATCTTGAAAATCCCGTTTTAGCAAATGCTTTTATCATTAAAAATATTCCTTATTATTGGAAGAAAGGTAAAATTGAACGATGGAAATGAAGAGAAGAAAATTTCAGGGGGTCTTAAATATTTTAAGTTTCAATCGGCACTTTTATGTATTGGGGTTTGGAATTTTAACTTTGTTATTATCCGGCCATTTAATTTTCAATTGGTCAGATTGGTTATTTTGGATAATCCTGGCAATTTTAATTTATGGTCTAATGGCACCATTAGTAGTATCGGCTTATGTCTATGATTTTTCAGGATATTATGAATTCAAATGGTTGGAAAATTGCTCTATCGTCGATTCAAATCCTAAACAGATCCTTAATATAAATGCCGGATTTGATGAAACAAGTTTTATTATAGAAAATAAATTTCCCGATGCCGAGTTAAAAGTGTTTGATTTTTACAACCCTAAGCAACACACGGAACAGGCAATTGTCAGAGCAAGAAAGGTCAGCTTAGTATTTCCCGCTACCCAACAAATAAAAACAGATTTAATACCTTTAAAGGATAATTCTGTTGATATTATATTTCTTTTATCTGCATTACACGAGATTCGTTCCTGGCAGGAAAAAATTCGGTTTTTGAAGGAATGCCATAGGATATGTAAGCCAAACGCGAAAGTAATTATGATAGAACATTTGCGTGACTTACCGAATTTTATTGCATTCACTATCGGTTTTACGCATTTTTTCTCAAGGAATGTATGGAAAAAATCGTTTGTAAGAGCAGGTTTTTCTTCAATAGAGGAAATTAAATTCACACCATTTATGTCTATATTTACTTGTTCTCCTTAGTCATTTATTCTAATTCTTTTTGATAATGCAAATTCACATAAAAATAATTGGCGTACTCTTAATCACTTTAGCATTTATTCATGTTAAATTTCCGAAGTATTTTAACTGGGATAAAGAACTTAAATCGTTAAGTTTAATGAACAGACAAATGATGACGGTTCATATGTTTTTTATTGCGCTGACTGTATTTCTCATGGGGTTGCTTTGTTTGACATCGTCAAATGAACTGATTGAAACAACTCTTGGAAAAAAAATATTGCTGGGACTGGGAGTATTCTGGACGATCCGATTACTCATACAGTTCTTTGGCTATTCATCACACTTATGGAAAGGCAAAGCCTTTGAGACGTCAATGCATGTAGTATTTTCATTGCTTTGGTTGTATTTAAGCATTGTATTTATTACAGCAATATTTTATTAGGAACATCAAAAAATACATTTGAATAACAGAATATTTATTTTTACAATAATGCCGTAAGCCACTCAATCACCCAAAAACATCTTTTAAAATAAAGCATAATGAAAACAAAGTTACTCCCCAATATAGTTTTATGGCTCATTGCCTTTATTGTTTTCCCAATTATCTCCTTCGCGCAGGATGTAATCATTAAAAAAAATGGTGACGAAATACAATCAAAAGTATTCGAAGTGGACACTAATTATATAAAATATAAGAGGTTCGATAATGTGGATGGACCGAATTATATTTTGTCGAAAACGGAGGTATTTATGATAAAGTATGCCAATGGAACAAAGGAAATAATCAGTGCATTGGATGAACCTGAAACTTTGCAAACAGAAAAGAGAAAGATGAATGAGAAAAAAATATTTAGTGAACAAAAATCTTTTGTTTCATTCGGTTATGGATTCGGCGCTTATTCTATCTGGTTTTATTCAAGTTATTACTACATGGATGCTAGTCATTCTTTATTCGGACCTGTTTATGGGAAATATGAGTATGGAGTTAACGAAGAACTAAGCATTGGTATTAATCTTGCTTATTTTGAAAAAAAAATCAGCGGACATTTTTCCGTTTATGACAATGTTACAGGAAGCAACGTAATATATACTGAAACTGACAAGTACACTTCTTTCAGTGCCTTACTGCGAGCAAATTGGCATTTCGGAAACAGTAATAAAGTCGATCCTTACTTGGGTTTTGGATTAGGGTACCGTAACGTTACTTGGAAATATTCTGTCGATAACCCCCAACAACAACCCTATTACGGGAATTATTATGAAAATGAATTTTTGGATATTAACTCAAGCTTTCCCCTTGGTTTTGAAACAACTTTTGGAGTACGAATCAGATTAACAGAAAAAATAAGTGCTTATACAGAAGCTGGCATTGCAAAATCTGTTGTGCAGATTGGTTTTGTGGCAAAATTGTAAACTTAAATTGTATGAAAAAATTGTTACAGCTTTTGAGTATTGGCATTTTGATAATTTCTCTTTTCTCGACCTGTTCATTTGAAAAAAGGAGATATATGCAGGGATACAATATTGAATGGCATAAATCTACAAAGAATGGTAAAAAAGCCGAATCTGCTCAAAATAATAAATCAGATGGAAAAAATAAAATAATTACTCCTAAACCGGAAACTGTAGTTAATTTAATAAGAGATGAAACATTAATTGCGTCATCAGAGAATTCAAATTTCAACACTTTGTCTTTTTATAGGAAATCAGTCCACTCTGCCAATATCGTTTCCGAAGATTGTGACATATTATTTTTAAAAAACGGAAATGAAATAAGAGTTGCAATGTTTCAGATTATCCAGAATGAAATAAAATATAGGAAATGTGAAGATACAAGTGGAACCACATATACTATTGATAAATCAAAGCTATTTATGATTAAATACGCTAATGGAACAAAGGATCTTTTTTATTCAGATACTTCTGTCGAAAATAAAAAAAAGCCAATTGAAAAGGAGGACAGCGGTATATTTGGCATTCTCTCTTTCGTTACTTTTTTTTTAGGTTTTCTATTTGCCGGACCGGAGTCGCTTATTTTAATTCCAATAGCCTTGGTTTTAGCAATTATTGGATTGGGCCGCAAAAGAAAATTTAAAGGATTTGCAATAGCAACGCTGTCGCTCATTATAGGTTTTATTCTTTTAATTTTTCTTATTCTGTTAACCTTGAATAATTAAATCTGCTTTACATCGGGAACGAAAATATTAATGGGAGATTTTACTGATATATTAATAGGTGCATAATTTAGTTTGTAAACAATAAATAATTTCTCCCGAGTTTGACAGCTTCAATTTATAAGCATTTTAATTTCAGCTACTTAACTTTCTAAGCGAATGTTTGTGCCATTACATTTTTAAGTATGTCCTAAAATCTTTGGAGGAATTTTCATCCCTATTGCTTTAATCAAAGATTGAGCATTAGGAGGGATATCGGTTCGTAGCCATATCGTTTGACTTTTAACCTTGACGGGAACAGCCATCACATGGCTTAATTCATCCATGGCTTGAATAACAGTAAGTGCTCGAGGTTTGATGAATTTATTTGTTATTGATTTTGATTCTAAGAGATCCATTTTTTCTCTAAGAATTTTAGTCAAGTGCGCTTCGCAGTAATAGGATAAGAAACATAGAACAAGGTGTCCGATTGATCCAGCTTGCCATCTTCAACACGTCCTAGCGATAATAACGTGCGATGTTTTACTTTTCCGTTTTCGCGATATGATTCAACCAAATGATAATACGCATCGCCACGGTTATTCTTTGTTACTTTGATAAAAATGATCGAAAGTAATTAGACCACAAAAATATCTCAAAAGCCATTGAATATTACATTGTGTAAAAATATTGTTCACTACACTTTTGAAAAAATAAAAAATATTTTCCCTATTGAAGCGGGTTACAGAGGGTCAAAGTAACAGTTGCTGTCAAACTCGGGAATTAGTAAAAGAATGGTTACAAGAAATCTATCCAAAAATTAAGCGATCCGCCATACATGAGGGTACCGAGATATACTGGGAAGTTGAAACAGGAATGAGAAGTGATCATCAAGCCGGTACTTCTTATTCCCCGAAAGGACAAACACCAATTGTAAAAAGAACCGGAAAACGATTTTCAATTAATATGATATCAGCAATAAGTAATCGAGGAAATTTAAATTTTATGATAATTGAAACAGGAAGATTTAATTCAGAAGTCTTTTTAAATTTTCTACAACGATTAATAAAAGGAAAACAGAAAAAAACATATTTAATTGTAGACGGTCATCCTTCACACAAAACAAATAAAATAAAGGAATGGCTCAAGCAAAATAAAAAATATAAAACTATTTTATCTTCCTCCGTATAGTCCGGAATTAAATCCAGATAAATACCTAAATCAAGATATTAAAACAAATATTGTCGGGAAACAAAGACCAATTAATAACTCACAATTAAAATTAAATGTTGCAACTATTACACTTTTATTGAAGTAAATTCAATTAAATATTTTAGTTTTCTGAGAATAACTGAGATTTAATACCGGTATTTTTAAAGTTTGGGGATGGAAAAGGTGACATATTGCAGTTCAATGGCGTCATCGGGTTTTAAAATTGTTAACCCATATAAAAATCAGTGAAAAATTTGAAAATTAATACAACGAATTTATAATTAAATATCTGTTTATCAATTATTTCTTAATACTAAATTAATTAAAAAGTGAATTCAAAAGTTACAATTTTTATATTTTTATTGTTCTGCAACATTGTAAATCTAGTTGCACAAACTTCGTGGAAAGGAACGAATGATACTAATTGGAAAAATGCTGCTAATTGGACATCGGGGGTTCCATCAGCAGCGGTTGATGCAATTATAGGGGATGCAAATTTCACTGGCACATTCCAGCCCGTACTTACAGGTACTGCGGCTTGTAATTCTCTGACAATAGGTGCCGGCAGCAAAGTGTCATCACTTAGCATTTCTAAAAATATTACTATTTCAGGAAATCTAACAATAGGATCTATTGGAACAGTATTGAATAATGTAAGCGCTTTCAAAATAACGATTAAAGGGAATTGGACAAATTCCGGAGTATATACCATTTCAGGGAGTACAGCCGCAGTTGTTTTTTCAGGAGCAGCACAAACAATTTCCGGGACAACTACTTTTAATAGTTTAACTATTAATACAGGGACTACTGTAACACTTGCTACCGATATAGTTGTTAATTCAGTTTTAACTTTATCGGGTACTTTTGATCCTACTTCTTTATATAAGGTATCAGGAGCAGGTAATCTTACTGTTAATGCAGGTGGAATACTTTATATAAAATCTTCAACGTTTGCGGGAAATTGTACAATGTCGGGAACGATTTCACTTAACGGAACAAGTACCGTAAATTATGGATCTGCGAGTATTAGTCAGGACATCACTTCATCGCTAACATACGGTTATTTAAGAATCAGTGGGGGCTCGACAAAAAATCTTATAGCAAACCTTCCGGCTTTAAATTCATCAGGTGCAAATAACGGCAGAATTTATGTCGATGCAGGAATTTTTGACATGAAAACATTTACTGCCAATAGAGGAACAACAGTAGCGGGTGGCTTTTTTATTCTAGCGGCGAATGCTACAGTTCGAATTGGAGGAACAAACGGATTTCCTTCCAATTTTGCCACCATCACGCCGGCTTTAACCAGTACTGTTGATTATTATGGTAACAATCAAACTATATTAAAAACAAATTATGGAAATTTAACCCTTCAAAGTACAAGTGGTGTAGCTACTAAAACAATGCCCAATTCAGCAATGACGATAGCCGGTAATTTAATTTCTAACATTGGAACAGGAACTGGCGTAATTTTTACAGCGGGCAATTCAATAACAGTTAATCGTGCAGTAACACTAGGGGCTAGTACTACATTTGATGGGGGAAACTTTAGTCATATATTTAAAGGTAACTGGACCAATTCAGGAACTTTTACCGGAAACACTTCAACCAGTTCTTTTCAGGGATTAAGTGCTATACTGAATGGTACGGGAGCAAATAACTTCTATAACCTTTCATTTACTGCAGCCAATATTACCGGTGCCGCCAATACGATTATAAACGTTTCGGGAAATGCAACTACCAGTGGTTCCGGAACTTTTACACATTCAGCAGGTGGTGATTTCAACATGAGTGGAACTGCAAAAACTATTTCCGGAAACGGACTAAAGCCCTTTAACCTGAATATCACAGGAACTGTTTCTACAACAGGAGCTATTAGTGTTTCAGGGAATCTGGTAATCAACGGTTCTATTTCCGCAACAAGTCCATCAATATTTACTATGAGTGGATCAGGCAAAACTATATCCGGTGGAGGTTCTATTACATTTTATCAATTAAACATTACAGGCGATATTTCTACAACTGACAGTTACACACTATTATCTAATCTTACTGTAGTAATTAGCGGATCTTTTACGGCAACTTCAGGAATAACTACTGTTATCGGGACAACCAATCTTTCAGGAATAGCGAATCTTTTCGATTTAACAGTTAACTCCGGAAAAACTTTACGAATGGGCACCAATTCAATACTAAGAATAGCAGGTTCATTTATTAAAACAGGAACACTAAATGTTACTACGAGTGTGCCCAATTTAGTTGAGTATAACGGCTCTGCTAATCAAACTATCGTAAGTACTACCTATCATAATTTAAAACTTAGTACCGGTGGAACTAAAACCCCTTCCGCCGGTTTTACTATTAATAATGATTTTACAATTAATACATCAACTACATTTAATGCTTCATCGTTTACGTATGTACTTGCTCGTCATTTTAATAATCTGGGAACCTTTACTCAGGGAACTTCTACATTTCAACTTACAGGATTAAATGTAGCAACAATAACAGGTGCTGCTACTTTTAATAATTTAACAATTAACAAGGCAGGTGCCGTAATTTCTGTCAATCTTGCTAATAGCATTACGATAAATAATCTTACCATGACAGCCGGGAATATGCAAACCGCATCCTTTGTGGTAACCATTACAGGAACACGAACAGGAAATGGAATTATCATTGGAACCATTACTCATAGTCATTCATTTGTCAATGGCACTGCATATTATTTTGAAGGACCTTTTAATGGAATTACGTTTACTTCTCCTTCAGCCGGATTAAATTCTGTAACAGTAACAGTAACACTTGCGGAAATAACAGATTTTAACCCGGGATCGGAATGTGTCAACCGTGAATATAGTATTAGTATTCCTGCAGGTACCTATACCAATGCTACCATACGTTTACATTATGAAGATAATGAACTTAACGCTTATGCAGAGCCGTTCTTAAGTTTATATAAATTTAATTCGGGTACTACATGGGACAGTATCGGTTTTACTTCCAGAAGTACAGTAACAAATTATGTTGAGCTAACCGGACAGACAGGTATAAACAAGCGGTGGGCATTTTCGGGAACAAGAAATATTGTGCGATGGAATGGTTCAGTAAGTACAACCTGGGAAAATCCCGCTAACTGGACAACTATTTCCGGAGCAAGTATGCTTAACCGTGTTCCTGTTTCCAGTGATCTGGCAGAAATTGGGGTTGGTGCTTTCACCTACAACCCTATAATTAATTCTGTACAAAGTGTTAATAATATTGATTTCGGATCAACACAACAGTCTACATTTGCTATCAACAGTGGATCAATGACTACTGTAGGAGGAATAAAAGGAAAATGGACAGCAAATACATCGGATGTTCTTGAAGTAAATTCCGGTTCTCTTGTAGTAGGAACTAACTTGACCTTGAGTAATGGAGTTACCAATCGTGACATAACACTAAAAATTGGTAGCGGGTCAGTTACTATTAATAACAACTTAATTCACTCTTCAAGTGCAAGTATAGAATTTACAGCTAATGGCAATCTCTCCATTGGAGGAAATTACAATCAAACGGGAGGTAGTTTTACTGCAGGAACCGGAACAGTAACATATACGGGTTCGGAGGCCCAGATAGTTGCCCCTGTTATATATAATAATTTAGCAATAGCAAAAACAACAGAAAGTGCCTATATAAATGACCCTGTTACGGTAAATGGAAATTTTAGTATGACAACAGGTGGTGAGTTAAATATTAATGACACGTTAAATGTTCTGGGTAACTTCAATATTGGCATCGGTACCAATATAATAGAGAATGATATTTGGATAAATGTTGGAGGAAGCTGGAGTAATAGTGGTAATTTTACTGTAAATAATGGAACAATAAATTTTAACGGAACATCGAATCAGAACGTTGGGGCAAATACTTTCAACAATGTGATTGTAAATAAACCGTCCGGGACACTTACGCTAACGAATGACATAATTGTCAATAGCGATTTGACTATTGCTTCAGGAATATTAGACATTTCCTCTTATTTAATCAATGGAAGTAATCCCGGAGGGTCATTTTCAATAAATGCTTCAGGAACATTGAAGGTTTCGGGAGCAAATAATTTCCCGCAAAGTTACAATACAACTAATTTAAACGTATTAAGCAATGTCGATTACAATGGGGCAATAGTCCAAAATGTGCTGGCCGTTAACTATGGAAATTTGACCCTGACCAATGGTGGATCCAATGCGAAAACCTTGGCAGGAGACATTGAAATCAATGGAAATTTTAACATCAATGCAAATGCAACACTTGATCCGGGTTCAAACAATATTAACTTGTATGGAAATTTTTCTAATTCCGGTACCTATACACCTGCGAATAGTACATTGTCATTAAATGGTGCTTCCAATACTTTTACAGGGAACACTACCTTGAATAATTTAACAGTAAATACAGGTTCAATTTCTGTGACAAGCGGCTCGATTTCTTTAACCGGTGATTTAGTGGTTAATTCGACAGGGTCCTTAAATTTCGGATCAAGCTCAATCACTATTGATGGAGATGTTACAAACTCAGGAACCATTACAAGTAATGGTATAGCAACCTTTACCGGAACACGTGTACAAACAATTCAATTAACTAATGCTTTAACTTCTTCGTCAACCGGAGTTGTTAATTTTAATGGTACAGTTTCACCAGTTTTTAATTCTACTACTTCTCCCAATTTTGCAACTGTAAATATTAACAATACAGCAGGAATTACTCCATCCACTGCATGGACGGTTTTTTTCGCTTGTAATATAGGTGCCGGATCAACTTTTAACGGAGGAGCACTAACACATACTTTCTATGGAAACTTTGTGAATAACGGAAATGTTACAAGTAACGGCGAAATAAAATTTATTCCTATAGCACCATACTCAAACGGTGCTACGATAACCCTGGATGCAGCGGGTTCATTTGTTAGTAACGGAAAAGTTGAATTCGGCGGGACAAAGCAAATTACCATCAATGACAATAACCCTACGTTTAATCTGGTATATGTAACCAATACAAATGCTGCCGGAATAACTCCTCCAAATTCCTGGACAATTCCACAGGAATTGTATATAGGACCCGGAGCAATTTTTAATGGAGGAAATTCTACCAACCATATAATGTCAGGAGATATGACTAATAATGGAACGCTGAATGGGGAATCATCTACTATAGAATTTACAGGAAACCCCTCATCAATTAATGGAACCGGAACTAATACATTCTACAACTTTAAAGTAGGCACAGGAGCTGATGTAAGCCTGAGCAGATCAATTGAAATAGTAAAGGATTTTGTTGACAATGGTACTTTTAATGCAGCTAATCGTACGGTTAAATTTACAGGTTCAATACCTTCTACGATTGGCGGTTCGGCAGCATTTATATCTTTCGAAGATTTTGTTCAGGATAAAACTTCAACAACTACAACGCTATCCAAACCGTGTATAATTTCAGGCGACCTGACATTAACCAATGGAATAATTAATACAACCTCGTCCAATTTATTGACACTTGAAGATAATGCTACTGCAACATCAGGTAGCAGTACTTCTTTTGTAAATGGCCCAATGAAAAAAATTGGCAATGATGCTTTTGAATTTCCACTTGGAAATAATTCTACATGGGCCCGACTGGGTATTAGTGCTCCAGCACAAACAACAGATTCTTATACAGCTCAATATTTTGCCACAGCATACAGCAATACAACAAGTATGGCAGTAAGTCCGTCGCCGTCACTTGCAAGAGTAAGTACTGTTGAGTATTGGACATGCGATCGTACGACTGGCTCATCGAATTTAAATGTTCAATTGTTTTGGGAAAATGATGTACGAAGTGGTATTATTTCTTACGGAACAGATTTGTCAGTTGCTTGTTGGAATGGAACGGCATGGGAAAATAATGGACAAAGTGCAATTTTAGGTGCTTCACAGGGAAATATTACCTCGCTTGCTGCTACAACATTCAATAAGTTTACGTTTGGCTCAAGAGGAGTAAATCCACTACCCATTCAACTGCTTTCATTTTATGCAAAAATGAATACCACTAATACCGTAGATCTCACTTGGAGTACAGCATCAGAGATTAATAATAATTATTTTTCAATTGAAAAATCTGTCGACGGTGTTACGTTTGAAAAAATAATGGACGTTGAAGCTGCCGGAAACAGTACAACCTTAATCAGCTACAAAACCATTGATAAAAATCCGATAAAAGGGCTGTCTTTTTATCGGTTACTTCAAGTTGACTTTGACGGAAATCAAGAGTATTCAGCTGCAGTGTCTTTATATAATTATAATTTAGATTCACATTTTAATGTTTATCCTAATCCGGCAAAGGCAAGTGGATTTACTGTTTCATTATCCGGAAATACGGATGGGATAACACAAATCTCATTGTATAATTCTAGTGGAGTTGAAGTATATTCAAAAACATTTTTTAATACAAATGGAGAAATGAATTTTGTTGTTAGTCCATCGAATAGACTAATACCGGGAAATTATATATTGGCATGCTTTAATAAAAATGGCATAAATAGGCAACCGGTTGTTGTAAATTAAGATATTTTTCTCTGAAAAGTGTAATTTAAAGTAGTATAGCTATCCTTATCCCTTTAGTTGGGAAAATAAGTATAATTATACTCTTACTATTGACAAAAGGTTAAACAAAACCAGGTGACTAATTACTTATTATACAAATTTATTGGAAGATTTAAAAAAGGAAGATGAACACAGAGGAACAATTGAAAGTGTTTCTCAATTTTGCACCCAAAGCGGTTTTGAGGAAGTGATGAATTTTCCGGAGTCATTTGAAATGTAATATGTAGATAGAAGCACCTTCTTGAACCATCATTTTGCAAAAGTAGGCTGGTTGACTTTTTGGTTAAGCTTTTTCCAAAGAAAGAACATCAAGAAATACTTTCTTCTTTGGAGATAAACTTAAATAAGTATTCAATAAAAAATAATGGATTGACGTTAATCGTTCCAATGTTGTATGTAGAAGGCAGAAAAAAATAGAGGTAAGCCATTGCATTATCAACCAGAGCCATCGATTATACAATACCATGAATATAACATTTCATAAAGCAGAAGAAAGGGACATTCAATCATTTGTTGAATACAAAATTTTAATGGATTTTATTTGCATAAAGAACCTACATTGTGGAAGTAAATTTTTAAAAATTGAACATAATAAAAACAAAAAAACTATCAGGTTCCTATTCTTTGCAAATAAATGAAATGTGGAATGACGAGTTTCCTATAAAATTGAAAAACAGATTTGCAATTTTATTAGAAGGGGCAGAGAACTTCAATCATTATATTATTTTAGATACTTCCCAAAATATTATGGCATGGGCAGTTGATTTTGAAAAAGAAAAGGAAATTCGCTTTTCCATTATTGTAAGTTCAAATCATAAAGGAAAAGGTCTTGGAAGTATACTTGTAGAAAGACTCAAAACAGAAAATAAATTGTTTTATGGATGGGTGATTGATCATAATAACGATGTAAAAGGCAATGGAGAACAATATCAAACACCATTGCCCTTTTATCTCAAACATGAATTTGTGGTATTAAACGAAGTAAGAATGGAGACTGAAATAATTTCTGCAGTTAAAATTAAATGGAGTGTAGGTTAACGGAATGTTCATTAGCCTGCCCTTAAAATACTATTGAACTCTTACCAAATAATTTATTACTTTTCATCATTAAATTAAGCTATGAAAAATGCTGTCGATATAACAAAGCCAAGTGAAACCATTAAATCTTGGGTTGAGCTATATTCTGATAGCATGTATTCCTGGGCCCTGCAAAAAACATCATCAAAAGAGACGGCCGAAGACATAGTTCAGGAGACATTTCTTGCAGCGGTAAAGTCCTTTGATAAATTTGAAGGAAAAAGTACTCCAAAAACATGGTTGTTTTCTATTCTCAATAATAAAATTAACGACTATTATCGAGATCGTATTCGCAAACCCTCAATAAGTAACAGCGAATTTTTTGAATCCTTTTTCGATAATGTTGATCATTGGTATGAAAAAGAAACTCCTCAGCCGTGGAATGAAGAGACAGGACATTTGCTTGACAATGCCGAATTTCAGAGCATATTAAAGGATTGTATGAAAAAATTACCGGAAAACGGATTGTCGGCAATTCAGCTAAAATATCAGGATGAGAAAAAAAGTGAACTGATTTGTCAGGAATTGAATATTACTATTACTAATTATTGGCAGCTACTACACCGAGCCAAATTGCAATTGAGAAAATGTCTTGATTTAAATTGGTTTAAAAAGTAGAAAATGAAAAAAATAATACACACATTCATGCTTTCTTGCAAAAAAGCAGCTGAACTGATCGATAAAAAATCCGTTGTGAAGCTTTCTCGCCGGGAAAAAATGCAATTAAAATTGCATCTTTCCATTTGTGAAGGCTGTGAAGTATATCAAAAGCAGAGTAAATTTATTGGTGAATTGATTACAAAACATTTTGGAGGATTGGAAGAAGAGAAAGCTCCTCAGGTAAAAAACGAGGAATTGAAAAATAATATATCGTCAAAATTGTAGTATTTTTCTCCTGCCCTAGCCCTTTTTTACTTAAAATTAAATCTATTCATTAAGGAGTTCCCCATTTGAATATTTGTTTGAATAATTTCTTATTCCCTGTCAGGTTTTGAAAAAACCACGTCTATTAAAGAAATCAGATTAAAACATGAAAAAAATAGTTCTAATAATGATCTCTTCAGTATTTTCTATATTTTATAGTGATGCTCAAATAACATTAAGATCAAAACAATACAATATTGAAAATGGACTGGCTATAAAGGGTTATGACCCGGTTGCTTATTTTAACCAAAACAAGGCTATAGAAGGCAATAAAAGTATTCGTGCCACGGTTGAAGGTCTTACTTATTATTTTGTCACCCCGTCTAATAAGGATTTGTTCTTAAAAGATTTTAAAAAATATGAACCACAATATGGAGGATGGTGTGCCTATGCCATGGGAAGTTCAGGCGAGAAAGTAGAAATAGATCCCGAAACGTTTAAAATTAATAACGGTAAGCTTTATTTGTTTTATCATTCCTGGGTAAATAATACATTAACTAAATGGAATGAGGATGAAAAAACCCTAAAGAATAAAGCTGATAGTAACTGGCAAAAATTAATTCAATAATAAAACAGTATACTCAAAAATGAAAAATACTAGTATCATATCCTGGATTCTTAGAGTTATAGCTTCTGCAATTTTGCTTCAGACTTTATATTTTAAATTGACTGCACATCCTGAATCCGTTGAACTTTTTACTAAATTGGGAGTAGAGCCCTGGGGTCGAATAGGTACAGCTATCATCGAATTAATTGCGGGCATATTATTGCTAATTCCTTCAACAGTATTTATTGGCGCTTTCCTTGGAGTTGGCTTAATGGCAGGTGCAATTATGTCTCATTTGACCATTATTGGAATTGAGTCTAAGGGCGACGGAGGCCAATTATTTATGCTTGCAATTCTTGTTTTAATTTGTTGTTTATTGCTGACCATTATTCATAGGAAAAAAGGCGTAGAGTATTATAAAAGAATTTTTAATAAATAATTGAAATGAAGTATTTGCAAAATATTATTATATTAATTAATGTATTGTTTTGTAATATGTGCTTTGCTCAAGGCTGTAGTGATGCAGGTTTTTGCTCTATTGGTATATTAAAACCTTTAGGAATTGATTCCGGCAGTCAAAAGAATCAAACGATAAGTTTAGTCCTGACGAATGGTGTCGGTGATGAAGGGGTATCGGTTTTTACTCCTGCCATTCAGTATGAAAATCGTATCAATGAACAATGGGAAGTTCAAGCTCGCTTAACAGGTAATTATGCTTCAGGCAATTTGGGAAATGCAACCGGGGCCGGTGATTTATTTCTTTCGACATCCTACAAATTGAAAGCAGAAGGTAATTGGTCGAAATCTGTATTGATTGGAACTAAAATATCGTTGAATTCGGGAAATATTTTAAACAATAAATTACCGTTGCCCATGGTGTACCAAAGTAGTTTAGGGACTATAGATTTAATAGGAGGGTTTTCAATCACTAATTACAAATGGTTGTTTTCGGTAGGGTTTCAGAAACCGCTGACTGGTGAAAATGACAATACCTTTTTACCCGAAAACGAAACTAATGAAGATGCCAAAAAATACCCGGCATCGTTTCAATTAAATCGTAAAGCGGATGCTCTTTTGCGTATTGGCTACAGTATAAACCTAAATCAAAATTGGAAAATAAATGCTGGATTGCTGGCAATTTATCACACTGAAAACGATACGTACATTAATAAAGCCATTAGTGATAATCCAATAAGCATTAAGGGCTCTCAAGGATTGACCTTAAATGCAACAGTAGCTCTTAAGTATAAACTTAATGATAAATTTACGTTTGGGCTGACTGGCGGATCACCGTTAATAGTAAGAGATACAAGGCCTGATGGATTAACGCGTTCTATTGTTCTTGCACCGGAAGTAAATTTCAATTTTTGAACTTAATTTTCAATCCGTGAGGCAATTTATGGCGTATATATTTCTATTAATAGATTAAATATAAAATTTGTAAATATGATATTTGAACAGCTGACACAACAAATCAGATCATTAGGTAACCTGCTTTCCTTATTAAATGATGAACAATACAATCAGCAAATTGAACACCTGGGCAAAGCAAGTATTGGAGGTCATACCAGACACATTATCGAATTGCTTCAATGTGCAATTGTGGGTTATGAAACAGGCATGATTGATTATGTAAATCGCTCAAGAAATATGAATATACAAACCAATCGATTTTTTGCCTTGACGAATTTAGAGCTGCTCGAAAAACAAATAAGTCTTCCCAACAAACAATTGAAAATGAAGGTTGAAGATATTGAAGATGCTGTTGAATCAACGGTTCCGACTACTTACTTCCGTGAAGTAGTTTACAATACTGAACACGCCATTCATCATCTTGCATTAATTAAAGTAGCTTTGATTGAAATGAAGGTAGACTTAGTAAGTGACAATTTCGGAATGGCTTATTCAACTATAAAACATAAAAATTCAATTACTTCAAATGTTTAATTGCCAATGTGTACAGTAGTATTTATTCCACAAAAAAATAAAGTAATATTTGCTTCGCTGCGTGACGAGAGTCCGCTACGACCAACTGCAATATCTCCGGTGGTGTTTACATCAGTTCATGTAACAGTTTTAGCACCGAAGGACACATTAGCGGGTGGAACGTGGCTGGGCATTAATGATCAGGATAATATAATAATTTTATTGAACGGTGGCTTTGTAAAACATAAGAATACAGAGCCCTATAGAAGAAGTCGCGGCCTTATTGTAAATGATCTATTACAATCAGTTAGTCCAATTGCTGAATGGGAATTGTTGGAATTGGAAAACATTGAGCCGTTTACATTAATGATTTGGAGTGCGGGAAAATTATTTCAAACAGTTTGGGATGGCAGTAATAAGCATACCATAGAATTAGTTGTTTCAAAACCGTTGTTACTTTCTTCCTCCACCTTGTATCCTGAAACGACCAAAGCAAATCGAACACTATTGTTTAATAATTGGATGGAAACAGAACCACAGGTATCCATGGATTCTTTACTTGATTTTTTTCGATCGTATTCTGATAGCGAGAATGGTTTTATAATGAACAGGAATGAAAAAGTTAAAACACTGAGCTATTCATATATTGAATTAAACATCAATTCCGGAGCTGATTTAAACTATTATGATTTGCAAAATAATGTAATCAGCAGTAAAAGTATTCAAATGAAATCAAATATAAATCAGCAATGGGTTTAATAGGAATTCCAATAGGTTTCTACGGATATCTGTTTCCGGGCAATATCAATATTATGGTATTGGACTTATATGCTTCTAAGAAGTATAAAATGCTAATTATGATATTGTCATTGGTTGTACTTTTCGAAAGTGCTTATTGTATCGGATCTTTGTTTTATCTTAACAAAATAAAAACAACCTATCCGTTATTTTCCGCAATTGAAATTGCATCATACCTGTTAATTTTAGCAATGGGCTCATGGATGCTTATTGAAAGACGATCGGAAAAAACGGTCTCAAGGAATACACTTTACAGAGGTGTTTTGAGTACTATAATTCATCCGCAGCAAATACCGTTTTGGATTATTATCGGTGTAGTCATTAATCCTGTTATGAATTTCGGAATGAATTTAAATTCAACAAATGCTTTTATCGTTTGCAATGCTATAGGAACGCTGTTGATTATGACTGTTTATATGATTTATGGCAATAAGTTGATGGAATATTTTAAGTTAAAACTAATTCAATTAAATATGGCAATTGGCGTTTTATATATTGTAACAGCATTGTTTTCACTTTCAAATCTAATAATAAACAGTTAATTCAGTTTTATAATTCAATCAATGAACAAAAATAAAATAATATTTCGAATCATCCTTCTGTTTCAAATGATCACTTTATCAGTTTTAGTACATTCTCAAACACCTAACAAACAAAAGCAAATGAATAATTTAATTAAGAAACCTATGAATCCGTACTATTCAAATACGGACACCAACAAATTAGTTTTGTCTGAAGCAGAATGGAAAAAAGTTCTGCCCGAAGATGTTTTTGAAGTATCGCGGCATGCCGATACAGAGCGACCTTTTACAGGGAAGTACTGGAATAGCGAAGAAAAAGGAACCTATTACTGTGCAGCATGTGGTAACCTATTGTTTCGTTCAGATGCTAAGTTTTCCAGCAGCTGCGGCTGGCCAAGTTTTTTTGAGCAGGTAAATAAAAGCAGTGTTGTCTATAAAGCCGATAATAAATTTGGAATGGAAAGAATTGAAGCGCTTTGTGGAAGATGTGATGGTCACTTAGGACATTTGTTTGATGACGGTCCTCCGCCAACCGGAAAAAGATATTGCATGAATTCTATTGTCCTTGATTTTATACCCGATAAAAAATAAATAAAATGAAAAATATATTGTTTGTAATAATTCTGTTTTCGGCAAGCCTGACGGCAAAAAGTAAGAGCTTAACTCAAATTGCCAATGTCGATACAATCACTCTGGGTGGCGGCTGTTATTGGTGTGTTGAAGCGGTTTACGAAGAGCTGGAAGGAGTATTAAAGGTTGAATCCGGTTTTTCAGGAGGAACAGTTAAGAATCCTTCGTATAGGGATGTTTGTAGCGGCACTACGGGTCATGCTGAAGTTGTACAAATTATCTATGACAAGACTAAAACATCCATTGATGAAATATTAAAAGTATTCTTTACAGTACACGACCCGACTACATTGAACAGACAGGGTGCTGACGAAGGTACTCAATACCGTTCTGTTATTTTATATAGGAACGAACTGCAATATAAAACGGCAAAAAGCATAATTGCTTCTTTAAATAAGGAAAATGTGTATGGAAAACCTGTTGTTACACAGTTAACTCCTTTTACAGTATTTTATAAAGCTGAAGATTACCATCAGGATTATTACGAAATGAATAAAGGAGAATCCTATTGCCGACTTGTGATTCAACCCAAAATGGAAAAATTCGAAAAGTTGTTTAAAAACCGTCTCAAAAAAAAGTAATTTTTAAATGAATTATTTCAAGCTAAAACTTCATCGATTAACACATTGGGAATATTGGCCGTTTGAATTGGTGTATTACCCATTATTTCCTGTTTGGCTTTATTTTGCTTTTAAAGCAAAATCATTTTTCTTTTTCAATGCAGCAAATCCGTCTATAAAGAATGGCGGTATGGCAATGGAATCGAAGAAGGAAATTTACGACTTAATACCGGAACAGTTTATCCCCAAAACAATACTTGTTGATAGCAATGAAAGCACTGAAGAAATTTTAAGTAAAACAAAAGCAGCCGGCATATCATTCCCGTTGATTGCCAAACCGGATATTGGTATGAAAGCATTTGCAGTTTATAAAATAGCCGACAAAAAAGAATTTGTCGAGTATCAAAATAAAATAGCCGGAAAATTTTTAGTTCAGGAATTGATAACCTTTGAAAATGAAGTTGGAATATTCTTTGTTCGCTTTCCTGATGAAAAGCAAGGAAAAATAACAGGAATAGTTTCTAAAGAATTTTTATCTGTTTCCGGAAATGGTGTTGATACTATTGAGCAATTAATAAAACGTAATCCAAGAAGTTATTTTCAATTAAATGAGTTAAAGAAAAAGTATGGTGATTTTTTAAATGCAGTTTTGAGGGATGCGGAGGAATTTATTTTAGTTCCTTATGGCAGCCATACGCGCGGGGCGAAATTTGTAGATTTTACATCTAAGCAGAATGAAAAACTTTTGCAAACAATAAACAATATATGTAGTACTATTAAAGGCTTTTATTTTGGACGATTGGATATTCGTTACAACACATTCGAAGAGCTTTGTGCCGGAGAGAAATTCAGTATTATTGAAATCAATGGTGCAGGAAGTGAACCAACACACATTTATGATCCCAGGCATACCATTTTATTTGCCTGGAAAGAGATTATTCGTCATTGGAGAATGTTATACCAAATCAGCAATATAAATAAAAAGAAGGGTGTTTCTTATATGAGTTTCAAAGAAGGAAAAGAAATGCTCCGTGCTAACAGCGAATTAGAAGCACTTTTAAAATTAATTTAAGCTTTCTTATCGCCAAACAAATCACCAATTTTTTTCTTTACATCGCCGGCAAATTCCTCAGCTTTATTTCCAAAGTTTTTAAGAGCATCTTCAGCATCTTCACTTAGATCTTTAAACTTACCCTTTACGCTTTCGCTTAAAGACTCACCATTAATAAGTTTGTCTATTTGTGCGTGGAAAATATGAGGTAATCCCGCTTTTAATTTATCGGCAACCAGGGTAATAGAATTTTTAGCCTGATCTTCAGTTATCCCTGTTTTAGTAGAAATTTCTTTTATTAATGCTTCCATATTGATTAGTTTTAATTATGACGTAAAAGTAGCAAAAATTTCGCAAAGACGGATCAATTAATGTTTTACCTTTGGACTTGTTCAGTAAACCTTGGTTTTTACCTACAATTAGTATATCGAACCCGCTATGAAATATTCAATTTTAATACTGGTTTTGTTTTCAATCTCTGTTTCTATTTATGGGCAGCAAGTTTCAACGAAAGTGGACTCGCTTACTAAGAGTCATATCAAATTGCTGGCAATGGATAAACGAAATCGGTTTAATGAAATTTTGAAACAGAGATCTATCGTAAATTTGTTTCAACGCATAGACACAACTAATTTTGATTATCTTTTTATTCAAGAAAATTATTGTAAAGGTGATACGGCGGCAATAATTGCTGAAAGATATTTTTTAGAAGAGGATAGAAAAAAGTATGTTGATATTAAAGATGGCAAAATTGTTCCGGGTGGTGTTTTGCCCTGGGGGTATTTTTTTAATGGAAAGGTTCAGGAGGTCAAGTTTAGCTATTATTCTAGTTCCATAGCTTCAACATATTTTAGTAATATTTTTGAATACTATTTTACCCTAGATACGCTGTTATATAATTTTGAAAATTTAAAGCCGGTTCAAAAATTAACATTTGATTCCACTCTGGCCTCTTTTGATATTTCTGATACTTCTTCAACCTATAGATTAAAGCAGGAACAAATAGCTATTAAAAGACTAAAATCAACCTATCAGATTCTCACCAAGATTGATAGAATTAATAAGAGTGTAACTGTTTCTGTTCAGCTTCCCGCTGATAATCCAAAAGTAAAAATGAGGTATGTTATGTCAACACACTACGATTGGTAAATTTAATTTTAATCACTAATCGATTCATAGATATTCGAGTATATAATGATTGAAAAAGTAATTGAAATTAATAATCTGTCGAAGAACTTTGGATCATTTGCGGCTGTTAAAGATGTAAGTTTTACGGTTAATAAAGGTGATGTATTCGGTTTTTTAGGCCCAAACGGCGCAGGAAAAAGTACTACTATTCGTTGCATGCTTTCTTTAATAAAACCCGATAGCGGAAGCATTCGCGTTTTTGGGAAATCGTTGACGGAAAACAGAAACAGTATTCTCAGAAGAACAGGAAGCATTATCGAAAAGCCTGATTTTTATAAGTATCTTTCAGCACTTAAAAACCTGGAAATATTTTCAAGAATATCCGGAACTCCATCTTCCAAAAAGGATATTTACAAAATGCTGGATTTTGTAGGATTGAATGGGAGAGAAAAAGATAAGGTTAAGGGTTACTCCCACGGCATGAAGCAGCGATTGGGAATAGCACAGACGCTCCTTCACAATCCTGATCTTATTATTCTGGATGAGCCTACAACAGGCTTAGACCCTCAGGGAATAATAGACATTCGCAACCTTATTTTGCGAATGAAAAGTGAGCAAAATAAAACAATTTTACTTTCTTCTCATATACTTTCAGAGATTGAAATTATTGCCAACAGAATGGTAATTATTAATAACGGTAAATCTGTTGTAGAAGGAGAAGTGTCAACACTTTTAAACAGCGAAGAAGTTGTAGCAAAACTGGAAGTGGATAATGCCGGCAAAGCAAAAAATCTTATTGCAATAAACTTTCCAAAACTTCAGGTTTCTCTGCAGGAAAATAATATTCTGCATATGACAATAGGAAAAACACAAATAGCACAACTAAATAAATTACTTATTGAAAACGAAATAAATGTTTATTCCATTGAATCAAGAAGAACGCTGGAAGACTACTTTATTAAAATCATTAACAACTGATGCTTTTTAAAAGTGTATATAATGAGTTTATAAAAATTGCAGCTAAACCACGCAGCTATCTCGGTCTTGCTGCTATTACATTATTGGTGGGTGTAATTCTATTGGCATTAAAAGCGGACGGACTTTCATTCATTTCTTTTGTAACTGCCTCTTTTGAGCAAACATTAACTTTTGAAGGAAACATACTGAATGGAAATCTGGTAGCATTTATTATTTTGCAAATGCTGATTATACAAATTCCGCTATTGGTAGCATTGGTAACAGGCGACCTGGTTTCCGGTGAAGCTGCTTCAGGAACTATCCGTATGTTAATGACAAAGCCTATTTCGCGAACCAATCTTTTATTATCTAAGTTCATTGCCGGCGGCGTTTATACTTTTTGCATTGTATTATGGCTCGGTTTTATGGCTGTTGTAGTGGGAAAATTTCTTTTTGGTCCGGGTGATTTAATGGTTCTTAATAGTGATAATTTAGTAATCCTGCAGCAAGACGATGTTAACTGGCGTTATGTGGGTGGTTTTATTATTGCATTTCTTGCTTTGTTAACGGTGAGTTCGCTTTCCATTTGTCTTTCCTGTTTTACTGATAATTCAATTGGTCCAATTGTGGCAACAATGTCTGTTATAATATTATTTACCATTATAGGGACTTTGGATGTGAGAATCTTTGACACGGTAAGGCCTTATCTTTTTACTACCCACATGGCTTCCTGGCGCAGCTTTTTTGAGGTTCCTTTGCCTGTGAAAGAAATTTCCAAATCAGTAATAATTCTTTTCGCACACAATGTTTTACTAATTGGAATTTCTATTATTAAATTTAACAGAAAAGATATTACTTCCTAATGAAAAATATTATTTACTTCTTATTTCTTTATTTGATTCCGGTATTCTCCTCTGCACAAGACGGTTCAGAAATAATAGAAAGGTTAATGACAAGGATGAATCGTGTCATGGATTATTCTGTTAATGCAAAAATAAAATCCGATATACCATTAATAAAAATTCTAACTGTTAATGCAACTATCTATTTTAAACAGAAGGATAAATTCAGAATAATTTCTAAAGGAATTGCTATTTTACCCAAACAGGGATTTACAGATATCACAAAAATACTGAGGGAAAAGGATACTTATTCTTCCATTCTGACCGGAACAGAAATCATTCAGAATGCAAGGACAGAAATTATTACCATTTTACCCGGTGCAGACACGTCAGATTTAATACTTGCAAAGTTGTGGGTTGATGCTTCAAATGACTTAATGTTGAAATCACAGATAACTACACGGAGCAGCGGAACCGTTACAGCCGAATATAAATACAGTACTCATAAGGAATTCGGTTTGCCGGAAAGTATGTTGTTTACCATGGATGTCAAAAAATTTAAAATACCAAAAGGACTTGCAACAGACATAAACAGAACTTCCGATGCAGAAAGTAACAAACCTGTTCCTAAAGTGGGAACGGTCTTTATTCAGCTAAATAATTACGTTATTAATAAGGGAATAAATGAGGATGTCTTCCTGCAAAAATAATTTACCCAATATTTTTGTGATTTATTGATTATTTTGCTATATTCATGCCACCAAAGCCAGTCTTCAAAAATCCGGCTAAAGTTTGACAATCAATCAAGTTAATACATAAAAAATTTATTCCTTTAAATGAGAAAGATATTACTTACTCTCTTATTAATTTTTATTACCATCTTTACTAAGGCCGTTATACCCAATTGGTCGGATAACATTGCAAAAATAGTTTATGGTAATTGTTCTTCCTGTCATCATCCGGGTGGTATCGGTCCATTTTCTTTAATGACTTATCAGGATGCTGTCAATAATGCGGCTGATATAGAGAATTCGGTAACCAGCCGTATAATGCCGCCCTGGACTCCCGACCCTTCTTATAAGCACTACGTACACGAACGCATCTTATCACCGGCCGATGTAACTGCAATTCAGCAATGGGTTGCCAATGGTACTCCTTCCGGAGATTTGCGTTTCGCTCCAAATACTCCCACGTATACTAATACTTCTCAGCTGGGGACCGTTGATTTGTCTCTTATTATTCCAACGTATACAGTTACTAGCAATAACGATGTCTATAGAAATTTTGTTTTACCAAGCGGACTTGCACAAGCATCCTACGCTTATGCACTTGAAATCATTCCGGGCAATACGGAAATTGTTCACCACGTTTTAGTATTTCAGGATTCAACCAACAACCCTATTGATCCGACTAGTACCGGTGGTACAGGTTCTGCTGCTTCTAAATTAGTTTTTGGATATACTCCCGGAGCCCGTCCATACTATACACCTGTTGGTACAGGTTTTAAGCTGGCGGCAAATACAAGAATTATTTTACAAATGCATTATGCTCCGGGCAGTCTGGGGAAAACAGACAGTACGCGAATAAATCTTAAACTTACAACTTCTCCTCAAAGAGAAATTCTGGTTAACCCATTATTAAACCATGTTACTTCTTTAATAAATGGTCCATTGGCAATACCTGCCGGTCAGACAAAAACATATAATGAGGTATTTCCTGTTACAGGTAACTGGACTTTTCTAAATGCTTTTCCGCACATGCATTTAATAGGAAAAAGTATTATCAGTTATGCAACAACTACACTTCCCAATGACACCTTTCCCTTTGTGAAAGTTCCTGAATGGGATTTTCACTGGCAAGACAATTTTGTTTTTCCAAATACCGTGAAGATTCCCAGTGGCGCTATATTAAGAGCCACAGCAGTCTACGATAATACAACGAACAATGCCGATAACCCTAATTCACCGCCTCAGAACGTTTATGCAGGAGAAAGTACCCTGGATGAAATGATGATGGTGTTTTTCGCTTATATGCCTTACCAGTCCGGCGATGAGTTTATAATTGTCGACCGTAGAGTTATTCCCATGGGAGCAACAACATTTTGCCAGGGACAATCTGTATTATTAAAAACCATAGAAGGAACCGGTTACACCTATCAATGGTATAAAAATGGAAGTATGTTGAATGGTGAAACAACAGCTTTATATACAGCAATGCAAGCGGGAAATTATTATGTAAAAATTACACTGGGACCTAATAATACTTTTTCGGATACCATAAACGTTGCTGTCAATAGTGTTCCCAATGCAAGTATAACACCATCAGGAACAACAGTAATTCCTCAAGGAGGAAATGTATTATTGAATACCCCATCCGGATCAGGATATTCATTTCAATGGTATTTGAATGGTGCTGCTATCAACAATGCAACAAACTCTTCCTATTCTGCAAATACAGCAGGAGATTATTATGTTGAGGTTTACAATGGATGTTATTCTATTTCAAATGTTGTTACGTTATTATCTTCAGTAACTACTTATACAGTTAATACATCTTCAAATCCAATTGCGGGAGGAACAACATCGGGAGGCGGTTCTTATAATAACGGAACAAGCGTAACGGTAACTGCAACGGCAAATAACGGCTATGCATTTGTCAACTGGACAGAAAGCGGAAGTCAGGTCTCAGCGAATGCTTCTTATACATTTAGTATTTCAGCAAATAGAAGTTTGGTTGCGAATTTTTCTGCAAATCCTATTCAGTATAATGTAACTACTACTGCAAATCCAATTGCCGGAGGAACAACATCGGGTGGCGGAACATTTAACAACGGAACAAGCGTAACGGTAGCTGCAACAGCAAATAATGGCTATACATTTGTCAACTGGACGGAAAACGGCAGTCAGGTTTCAGCGAATGCTTCTTATACATTTACTATTTCAGCAAATAGAAGTTTGGTTGCGAATTTTTCTACAAATCCTATTCAGTATAATGTAACTACTACTGCAAATCCAATTGCAGGTGGAACAACATCGGGAGGCGGTTCTTATAATAACGGAACTAGCGCAACGGTAACAGCAACAGCAAATAATGGTTACATATTTTTCAACTGGACAGAAAACGGAAGTCAGGTCAGTACGAATGCTTCATATACCTTTTCTGTTTCTTCAAATAGAAACCTGGTGGCTAATTTTTCTGCGAATCCTAATCAGTATGGGGTAAATACTACTGCAAATCCAATTGCAGGAGGAGTAGCATCAGGAGGTGGATCATTTGCCGGCGGAACAACCGTAACGGTAACTGCAACAGCATTTAATGGCTATACATTTGTAAACTGGACAGAAAACGGAAACCAGGTCTCAACGAATGCTTCTTATACATTTACTATTTCAGCAAATAGAAATCTGATTGCGAATTTTTCTGCTAATCCGGTTCAGTATAATGTTACCACTTTTTCAAATCCCATTGCCGGAGGAATTACATCCGGTGATGGAAATTACACATCGGGATCAACGGTGAATCTGACTGCGGCTGCAAATAATGGTTATGTTTTTATTGACTGGACAGAAAATGGAAATCAGGTTTGTAATACTCCTTCATACACTTTTAACATAAATGCTGACAGGAATATTTCAGCAAACTTCCTTTTAACATCTGAACTGAATGATTTAAGCAATGATAATGCTATTTACATTTACCCGAATCCAACATCAGGAGGGCTAAACATTTTTTCAAATAGCTATCAGAACATAAAATTATATAATTCTTTAGGTCAGGTTATTTTCTCTTCCGAAGAGAAGCTGCTCAAATTGCAGATAGAAATTAAAGAAACCGGAATTTATTTGTTTCAGTTTACCAATGAAAAAGGTATGACAACTCTAAGAAGGATTATTGTACAACAATAAGGAAATGATAGTATGATGTTTCTTCAAAGTCAGGCTTTGAAAATAATGATAAGCTTGCTTACTATGGTAATATTGTTTCACGTTTTGATAATTGTTCAATTCATCCCTTATGAAATTGTATGGGCAGGAAAGCTGAAGTCAGTAGATGAAATGTATATTTTTGAAAGTGTATCTATATTAATAAATCTTTTTTTAGTAATTGTACTGCTTTTAAAAGGGAGCTACATAAAAAACAGTATCTCACACAAAGTATTGAATGGAATTTTATGGATTTTTGTAGCCATATTTGCTTTGAACACTGTTGGAAACCTGATGGCAAAAACTGCTTTTGAAAAAGTTGTATTTACGCCATTGACATTAATTTCTTCTGTGTTGTTATGGTTCATAATTAAGTCAAAAACTTACACAGACCCCTCAGCGGTTAAATCCTAGAAAGACTTCTTCTCTTTGAAGGGAAATGAAGGTTAACAAGAATAAACCGGTAGCTATATTTATTTCTTCTTTGAAGAAATGTTCTTATAATGGAATCATATTCCATTTATTAATTATTTTCGAATCAGATAATTCGTACCTTTAAATACTGTACTTTATAGCTATTGAAACATGGAAAAGAAATGTTCGTTGTTCGTAATTTTGCAGTTTTTTTTTCTGATAACCTCTTTCTCGCAACCCTTTTCAGGAAAAATCGGTATTGGTCTTGATGGCATCGGTGGAAAAGCCCTTGAATTTCCAAATGTAACACTTACTGCTACAGCATGGCAAAGCGTTGCTAATGGTGGCACAGCAACAACAGATTCACTCGGTTGGCCTATAGAAGATTTTCGTGTAGTGTTTTTTGACCATCGTCCGTTTAATGCATGGAATAATGCTCCTGATGATCCGCAAAAATATGTTGTGGATCAAAGTGGTACATATACTCTTTCTTTTAAAGGGCAAGCTAATCTTACTTCATGGAGTGATGCACCTGTTGTATTTCAAAATCAACAGTACAGTTCCGTATCCAATATCACTACTGTGGATGTAGTTTTTCCTCCTGGAGGGGGAATTGATACGGCTATTATAGGAAACTATGGATTTCTTATGATTAACTTTCTTCAGACGAATTATGGAGGAGGATTAACCGGAGTGAAAGACATCCGACTTATTCGCCCGGGTTATCAGCATAACACTCCGCAAATTTTTCGAACTTCTTACCTGAATGCAATGAGCCCATTTAGTACGATGCGTTTTATGGATTATCTGGGTACAAATAACAGTGATAATGGTTATCCGAATTTTAAAACCTGGTTGGACAGACAACAACCTTTTTCTCCGCGATATACACAAGGTGCTCCATGGGAAATTATTATTGGTCTTGCCAATTATACAAACAGAGATATATGGATTAATATTCCTGTTGATGCCGACAGTATGTATGTTGTAGAACTTGCTTCAATGATGCATGCAAATTTGCGTCCTGAAGTAAATATTTATATAGAGTATAGTAATGAAGTATGGAACGGAAGCTTTACCCAATATCAATATAATTACGATGCCGTTTTGCAATCGAATGAAGATGCAGATATCCGCGCAAGTACTCCATGGGACGATAGAAGAAGAGCTAGAAGAGTTGCAAAGCATGTAATTAAATTCGGGAAAATATTTGAAAATGTAATGGGTGTATCCGTTGCTTCCCGAACTAAAATTCGTCCCGTTTTTGCATGGCAGATAGGTGGATGGCTTCCCTGGTATGACGATGTTCTGAATTGGATTAATACTGCCTATGGTCCACCTGAAAATTTCATTTATGGTATTGCTTCGGCTCCCTACTTTAATGATGGAGGTGCTGATTCCAATGCTTCACCCCAGCAGGTAGTAGCAGCGATGTCTGCAAACAGCGATGGTAATGTAACAAACATTCAAACGCTTGCTCAGTTTGCAGCACAATGGCACATAAAGCATTTGCAGTACGAAGGTGGACCGGATAATGGAGGAGGAAGTACAACAAATATTGGAAATCGAATACTTGCAAATCGTATTCAGGATATGAAGGCAGCAGTAATTCATAATTATCAGGACAATTGGTTCTCACCAAATGCTAATGGAACAGCACCTGTTGGAACAAACGATGTCATTAATTATTTTGTAATGAGCGGCGGAGTGAGCCGCTATGGATGCTGGGGAGCTACTGAAGACCTGAACTATTTACAGAACTTATCCAAAACGCCTAAATACGATGCTTTATGTTTTCTTTCAGGCATGTGCGGCAATGAACCGGCCCTAATACTTACTGCACCGGCTACTAATTCTACGATCTTTGTAAATAGTTCTGTAAGTATTTCTGCTAATGCATCCGATCCCGATGGAACGATCAATAAAGTTGAATTTTTTGCAGGCTCTGTTTTAATAGGTGTTGATAGCATTTACCCCTATAGTGTACAATGGTCGCCATCCCAAGTTGGCATTATAGGTATTTTGGCAAAAGCAATTGACAACGATGGTAAATTTACTTTTACAGATGCTAATGTAATAGAGGTCATTACTAATACAACCGGGGTTAATAATAACAAACTTAATGTGGGTTTTCAGGTTTTTCCGATACCCGCAAACGATGTAATTGAAATTATTTTATCCGGAACCGACACTCCTGAGGGAATAATAGAAGTAAGAAATGTTTTAGGAAAGCTTTGTTTGAAAAAACCTATTCACAAAGCACAAATGGAAATGGATATTAAAAATTTAGATGCCGGTATTTATTTTATTAGTCTTGTATCAGCAAATAAATACTTTACACAAAAAGTAATTAAACAATAGTTGAATTCCGTGTTCCATTAGTAGAAGTGAAAATGGGAAAGCAGTAAAAAAATGAAAAAAATATTTTCAATACTCGTTTTATTTTTTTTAACGACAATTCATTGCCGCAGTTCAGTATGGCAGGTCGGTCCGTCACAGACATATACGCTGCCTAGCCAATTAAGACTTTTAGTCCAGGATGGTGACACGATTTACATAGAAGGAGGTATTTATCCTAACGATGCCACTAAATGGATAAATAAAGATTTAAAATTTATCGGACTCGGAACAGATAGTAACAGAACAATTTTGCAATACACGGGTAATATTCCAAATGGTAAAGGAATATTTGTTTTTGAAACACCCGGTATTTGTGATAATGCCTATATTGAGAATATTGTATTTGATGGTGCACAGGTTTCTGATGCCGATGGAGCGAATGGGGCAGGAATACGTTTTCAGGCAAATAACTTAAACGTGACTAATTGTAAGTTTACAAATTGTCAAAACGGAATTCTTGAAGGAAATGGAAGTGTGAGTACAAGCAATGTTTTTATTCAGAACTCAGAATTTCAGAATAACGGCTACCAGTTACAGAATGACCCTACCTATTCCGGTTATGAACATCACATATATATCAGCGCAAGTACGGATACTTTATTGGTTCAAAACTGCTATTTCCATCATCCGCGCGGACAGGCAAATTCTTTGAAGACAAGAGCTCAAAGAAGCTTTATATTATACAATCTTATTGATGAAGAAACGACAGGGTATGGAAGCTGGGAAATAAATATTGCCCAGGGCGGATTGAACATAATTATGGGTAATGTAATTATACAAGGTCCGGCAGGTGCCAACCATGGAATAATTGGCTACGATGCTGCTACCAATACACTGGAAGATTTTTATTTTGTGAATAATACTGTCATCAATCAGTATTCGGGAAATATTAAATATTTTAACACGGTTCCTTCATCGGGCATTAATACGTATAAAATATACAATAATATTTTTGCTTCCGTCACCGGTGCGAGCAATACCATGTTTTCGGGAAATACGCCAATAACTCTTGATACTTCTAAAAGCATTATTGCCAACGATTATTTGACAGTGGGCTTTTCGAATCCTGCTGTTAATGATTATAAATTAACTTCAGCCACCGTGTCGGCAATCGATCAGGGTACTAATGCGGGAAATACTAATACAGGCTATTCCTTAACGCCCGTAAATACATACCAATCTTTTAATACTACCTTAATGTCTCGTTCTATAGTAGGTGGATTAATTGACATCGGAGCATATGAATATGCAGGGACATCCGTAATTTTGGAAAATAAAGGGAATAAAAATATTTCCATTTACCCGAATCCTTCTAAAGGAAAATTTCAACTATCTATACAAGATTTACTATTGACAGAATCATATACTATTGAAGTATATAATTGTAAAGGAGAAAACGTTTATTCGACATATGAAGCAATACATAAATCAATCGAATTGGATCTTTCACAATTTTCCAAAGGAATGTATTTTATACGGATATGGAATGGACGTGAAATTTATTCGGAAAAAATGGTTCTTCAATAAATGATTTCTAATGAAAAATATATTTCTATATTTAATATTGTTTCTGATTTCTATAGATTCAATAAAATCTCAAATACCTTCCTTCGATTGGGTAAAACAAATTGATGGAGATTTTAACATTTCTTCAATAGCAACTGATGTCGATGGTAATTTATATACTACAGGTGTGTTTGATGGAACCGTTTATTTTAATTCGGGCTCATCAGTGGATTCATTAACCGATGCAGGCTTCGGAGATATTTTCATTACTAAATCAGATTCTTCAGGCAATATTTTATGGGCATATCGAATTGGAGGAGCGTCATATGACGAAGGAAAATCCATTGCAATTGATGCCACCGGAAATATTTATGTAACGGGATTTTTTAATGGAGATTCCATTGACTTTGATCCGGGTCCGAATGTATTTTTAATGAGTTGTTTTGAAAATACATTTGTATTAAAGCTGGATGTAAGTGGAAATTTTATTTGGGCGAAACAAATTGAAGGCGCAGGAGAGAATTATGCCAAATCTATTGTTTTAGACATTCAGGGAAATATTCTGGTAACAGGTATGTTTTCGGGCACTACTGATTTTGATCCCGGCATTGGTGTGTACAATAAAACTTCATTCAGCACGGATATTTATATATGGAAACTTGACAACGCCGGAAGTTTACTATGGGTTAAACAAATAGAATGTATTAGTACAAGAAGTTATTCTATTGCAACGGATAGTACAGGGAATATTTTTGTTTCAGGGCTATTGATTGGTACGACAGACTTCGACCCTGATACTACTATTTTTAATTTAACAAATTTGTCAACATTGGGATCTTCAAGCATTTTTATATTGAAATTAAATCCACTTGGGAATTTCATTTGGGCAAAAAAGCTTGATAATGTTGACGGTATTGAAAATGATAGAGCCATAGTTGTTGATTCTACAGGAGGTACTTATTCCGGTGGGTATTTTAATGGCACTGTAGATTTTGATCCAAATGCGGGAATTCAAAATCTTTCAGGCACTGGCAATAACAATTACTTTCTCTTGAAATTGGACAGTGCAGGAGATTTTTCCCGGGTTAATCAGCTTGCAGATTTAAAAGGAATTACTTTAGACGATGACGGCAATATTTATTCTGCAGGAAATAGTATTATTAAATTCAACTCAAATGGAAGTATTCAATGGGTGTCAAACAACAGTTTGAGTTCTATTATTAGTATTGACGAATTTAATAATATTTTTGCAACAGGATCATTTATGGGTACGGTTGATTTTGACCCTGACAGTGGTGTATACAATTTAACAGGCAATACTACGAGCTCATTTATTCAAAAATTAAAAGTGAATGCAGCCGTAAGTGTCGAAGATTTGACAGAAGGAGAAAATGCAGTATTTATTTTCCCAAATCCAAGCTATGGAAGATTTTACATCCGTTCAGCACATGCAGGCATTTATAAACTGGTAAATATCTTTGGGCAAATAGTAAAAATAATTTCCATTACTAGTGACGAAATTAATTTGGTTGATGTTAATGAATTGCCAAATGGTTTATATTTTCTTCTCAAAGAGGGAAAAAATAATATTATTGGTAAAAAAATATCGCTTCATCATTGATACAGATAAAATGGCTTATAGCACACACTATAATAATACAATTCTGATTTTACTTTAATACCACTTTCGCTCTAATATAATATATGCTTCAAATGGTAATGATTTGTGAAATTTTAAAAAAGGTTTATTTTCTTATCCTTTTCGAAAAACGGTAATTTAAAAAATCTTATATTTGGAATATTAATGTATTTTTGGATTACTTTCGGGACATAAAACCTTATTCCCTTAGTAACAAAACAGACTAACCCATAGACTACCTTATTACCTTATTTCCCATCTTATTCCTTTTTGATAATGCCTTATTAACTCATCATACTCTTCTTTAAATATTTTTTTCTTGTGGTGTTCGGATTGATTAAAATAAAATGAGTATAAAGGTTTTTGTATTCAATTATCATAATAAGAGATTTTTAATATGGCAATAAGGTAATAAGGTTTGTTTATGGGGATATGATTTTTGTTACTAAGTAATATGGTTTACAATCGCCATAGATGTAAGGCTTAATTCGTCGCAAATAATAAACTACTTTAAATAAAAAAAGTTGGTTAACATTAATATTTCAAACAATAATTGCATAAATTAGCTATTTTTAATACTTGAGAAAATTAACAAAAACCTACCGTTAAGAATATAGGATTCATTTAATCATAGTGCTTATCTAAATTACTAACATTGATCCCTTAGCGAACCGTCGAAATATTTATTTTATAAATTCTCTTGTTTTGATTGTAATAAAAATAAATAAAGAAATAAAAGCATTCTGCTTACTATTTTATTTATTCTGTATTTTATGTTCATTACCTGTTTTGGCGCAAGACAAACAACAAGAACATATTAATACATTACATGCTAAATTGGCAAAAGCAAAAGAAGATACGAATAAGGTCTATTTGTATTTAAACTTATTGTATGAATACCTGTATTTTAAACCAGCGGATGGTTTGAAATTTGAAAAGCCCGGCCTCGAACTGGCTGAAAAAATAGGATGGAAGAAGGGCGTTATGTTAATAAAAAATCAAGTCGGACGCCTTCACTGGCGAATGGGCAATTTTCAAGATGCATTGAAAAACCATTTTGAAGCATTGCAGTTATCTATGGAGGAAGGTGACGAAAAATTTTCAGCATCGTTATTAGGTGCAATTGGACAGGATTATGCCGACGGTGGTCAATACTCACAGGCGCTAATATATACTTCAAAGGCGCTAAGAAAATACGAAGAAATGGGTGACAAGGGGAACATGTCATATATGCATGGTATTTTATCCTGGATATACTCTAGTCAGGGTAATTATGCCGAATCATCAAAATCCAATTATGCAGCTTTGCGAATTTGCGAAGAATTAAATGACAAGGAAGGAGTTGCTGTTGCGACATCAAATTTAGCAAGTAATTATTTTAATCTTGGGAATTATACTGAAGCGCTGAACTATACCCAAAAAAGCATAAAGTTGCTTCAGGAATCAGGTGATAAAATCAATCTTGGAGTTTCGTATAACCAAAATGGCAAAATTTATACTATCCTTGGGAATTTTTCTGAAGCACTGAAAAATTATTTAATAGGACTTAAAATTGGCGTTGAAATTAACGAGAATAGTCTCAGAGCTGCTTCACATGAAGGAATAGGACAAGTATATCAGAAAAAAATGAATTATACAGAAGCATTGAAATATTATTCATTGGCTGTCGAAGAGTTTAAAAGTGTATCGAACAATCAAAGTCTCTCAAGCATATATAGTAATATGGGTATTTGTTATTCCTATATGAAAAAGTATGATGAAGCCGGAAAATATTCTGATAAAGCATTGGTGCTGTCAAAAGAATTAAACAGTACTATATCTTTTCTTGATTATTACCGGGGAAGGGAATTGCTTGATAGTGTCACCGGAAACTGGGAAGGAGCATACAAGAATTTCAAACAATACATCATATTTCACGATAGCACATTCAATAAGGAAAGCATAAACAAGATAGTTGCTTCTCAAATGGAATACGATGCAGAAAAAAAGGAAGCTTTTGAAAAGGCCGAACAGGAAAAGAAGGATATTCGCCAGCGCAATATTCGAAATTCAATCGCTGCAGGACTTACCGGAGCAATTGTTTTTCTTGTTGTTGTTTACAAACAAAGGAATAAAATCAGGGAAGGTAAGAAACGGAGCGATGAATTATTGCTGAATATTCTTCCTGAAGAAGTGGCAGATGAACTCAAAGCAAAAGGAAGCGCAGAGGCAAAACACTTTGATGAAGTAACCGTTATGTTTACCGACTTTAAAGGCTTTACGCAAATTTCAGAGAAGTTAACTGCCGCAGAATTAGTTTCTGAAATTGATTATTGCTTTAAAGCATTCGACAATATAATTACCGGGCACAACATTGAAAAGATAAAAACCATCGGCGATGCTTATATGTGTGTAGGCGGTTTGCCTGTATCAAATACAACACATGCAGGTGATGTAGTAAAAGCAGCAATTGAAATACTGGAATTTATGCAACAGCATTTGACAGTAAGAAAAATGCAGGGAAAAGAAATATTTGAAATAAGAATCGGTATCCACACCGGCCCTGTTGTCGCAGGAATTGTAGGAGTTAAAAAGTTCGCTTACGACATCTGGGGAGATACCGTAAACACTGCTTCGCGTATGGAATCAAGTGGTGAAGCTGGTAAAATAAATATTAGTGGTAGCACATACGATCTGGTGAAAGATATGCCTGACCGCCATTCAGGAAAACTCACCTTCATCCATCGAGGAAAAATTCAGGCAAAAAATAAAGGAGAGATAGATATGTATTTTGTGGAAAGAATTGTGTAGGATACTTCCCATGTAACGACCGAAAATCAAACGTGTACAACTTCACTTTCTCTTTTATGTCTGAAAAATTAATTATTTGCGAAAGTTTACTCTGTGTTATAAAAATAAATATTACTTTTGACAAAATTGGTCAAAGCGAATTCATTCAAAGATGGACAGTTTAGGAAACAGAATAAAACAACTTAGAGAAAAGCTGGAATTGCCATTGCGGACAGTGGCTGCTTATCTTGATATTGACCAAGCCGTTCTCAGCAAGATTGAACACGGACACCGTAAGGCAACCCGTGAACAGGTGCTGCAACTTGCTAAATACTTCAAGGCAGACGAGGACGAACTGATTGTTTCATGGTTAAGCGACAAACTGGCTAACGAAGTTCAGGACGAAAATTTAGCAAAGCAAGCTTTGAAGGCGGCTAAAAAAAAAGTTGACAATTTTAAAAAGAAGAAATGAACGGTGAATCTTTAAACATACCGCAGGACAATTTGGATAAACTTCAAACACTTTTCCCCGACATTTTTTCGGAGGGTAAAATTGATATGGAAAAGTTTAAAGCAACTTTTTCTGACGACATTAATTTTCAAAACGAAAGATATGTTTTGAATTGGGCTGGTAAAGCCGATGCTTTTAAAGTGCTGCAAATACCGACCACCGCAACATTAAAACCACAACCTGACCAATCTATAAATTTTGACACTACACAAAATATTTTTATTGAAGGTGAAAATTTAGAAGTGTTGAAAGTTTTGCAAAAGGCATACTACGGAAAAATTAAAGTTATTGAAATAGACCCACCATACAACACAGGTAATGACAGTTTTATTTACCCCGACAGTTTTAAAGAGGGCAAAGCTGACTATGAAAAACGAATTGGCGACAAGGATGAAGAAGGTTATCTGTTGAAAGAGGGTTTATTCCGAAAGAACAGCAAAGACAGTGGACACTATCACAGCAATTGGTTAAGCATGATGTATCCCCGATTGTTTTTAGCTAAAAACTTGTTAAGAGATGATGGGGTTATTTTTGTTCACATTGATGATAATGAAGTGCACAATCTTCGTTTGTTGATGAATGAAATATTTGGGGAAGAGAATTTTTTGACTGAATTCGTTTGGAGAAGAAGAACTTCATCCGCACTTGCTGAAAGACTAATTTCAGTTGATCATGAGTACGTAATTGCATATCAAAAATTAGATTTTTCATTTTTTGGGAATAAAAAAAACTATGCTAATTTTAAGAACCCAGATAATGATCCCAATGGACCATGGATGTACGATAATCCAACTGTTGGAATGAACAAAGACCAAAGACCAAATCAATACTATGATTTAGTGGATCCTAAAACGGGTAATATATTCCCTGCAAATCCTAATAGAGTATGGGCTTGGGCCCCAGCAACAATGGCAAAATTGTTAAATAGTGGAAGAATAATATTTCCAAGTGACACTACAAAACGACCAATGTTTAAGAAATACAAAAAGGACTTGAAGAGTGAAGTTAATCCAATATCTTCTCTCCTTCAAGATGTTGGATTAAATTCTGAAGCAACAAAGGCAATTCAAGATCTATTTAATGGTTCCTATTTTAATTATTCTAAACCATTATCATTGTTAAAAACACTTATTAATAATTCCTGTGGTTCCAATGATATTGTTCTTGATTTCTTTGGGGGATCAGGAACAACTGCCCAAGCCGTTTTAGAACAGAACAAAGAGGATGGAGGAAATCGCAAATTTATTTTAGTTCAATTGCCTGAATTAACTGATGAAAGCAGCGAAGCTTTCAAGGCAAATTTCAAAACTATTGCAGATATTTCAAAAGAAAGAATAAGGAGAGCTATAAAGAAAATTGAAAATGAAATTAAAATAAATAAAAATCTTCTTAATGAAGACGAAAACAAAAATATTGATTTAGGCTTCAAAGTTTTCAAACTCTCCACTTCCAATTTTAAAATTTGGAGGGGAAATGAAATTACCCAAGAAAATTTAGTAACTCAATTAGACGCTTTTACAAATCCAGTAAAGGAAGAAAGCAAAACAGACAATATGCTTTTTGAATTGATGCTGAAAGCAGGTTATTTGCTTACGGACAAAATCGAATCAAAGGGGAAATATTATTCTGTAAATGACGGAGAACTGATAATAGCATTGGAAGAACTCAATCAAAATATAATTGACAACATCGTTACAGCCCAACCCAAAAAAGTAATAACCCTTGATAATCTTTTTACAGGAAACGACCAATTGAAAACAAATACTGTGTTGCAGATGAAAGATGCAGGGATTGATTTTAAAACAATTTAACTCATGGAAGAAACAACAAACAACGTTTTTCAAAATGGAGCAACTTGGCTTAGAGCCGATTTTCATTTGCATACCAAAGCCGATAAGGAGTTTGCTTATAGTGGCACGGATAACGATTTTGTTCGTTTATACATTGAGCAATTAAAAAATCAACAAATTGGTATTGGAGTAATTACCAACCACAACAAATTTGATAAAGGAGAATTTATTTCACTTCGCAAAAAAGCAAAAAAAGAAGGCATCGGTTTATTTGCAGGGGTTGAATTTTCTCTAAAGGAAGGCATTCATATCTTGATTGTGTTTGACGATAAATGGTATCAAGGCGACACAGATAATATTTCACAATTCTTAAATCAGGCATTTTACCCTGACACAAATTATCACAACCCACCTTACTCAAACTCAAAGTTTGATTTAAACCAAACAGTGGAAGCATTAAACTTAGTAGGTTTTGAGTATTGTATTCTGCTTGCACACATTGATGACCGAAACGGATTATTTACTGTAATGCAAGGAAGAACAAGAGATGCGTTTATTGAAAGTGAGGCTTTTGAAAAAGTAATTGCCGTTCAAAAAAGTGCTAACGCTGAAAATTATACGCTGTTATGCAAGTTGGCAAAGCGTAAAATTGCTTATGTAGAAGGTTCAGACAATGCACACGGAGGAATTGAAGCTATCGGAAACGGTCGAGTGACTTATGTAAAAATTGGTGATTTTAATTTTGAGGCAATAAAATATGCTCTTACAGATGCGGAATACCGAGTTTCGCCAAAAGACAAGCCTGAAATAAAAAACTCTTACATAAAATCAATAGCATTTGAAGGCGGGCTCTTAGACGGAACGAGAATTGATTTTTCACCCGAACTGAATAATCTTATAGGTATAAGAGGTAGCGGCAAATCTTCCATTTTGGAGATTATCAGATATACATTGGGAATTCCAATGTCGAAAATTGCAGTTGATCCACGATACAAAGACGAACTTATTGAGCATGTGCTTAAAAGTGGCGGTAAATCTATTGTTATAGTAGTAAACGAACATAAGGAAGAATATAGAATCGAAAAAATTTACGGACAAAAGGAAGATATTTACAAGGATGATGTTTTACAACCTACAATTTCTATTGCCGGTATTTTTGACCATCCAGTTTATTTCGGGCAGAAAGATTTATCAAATAAAGATGCTGACTTTGAAGCAGACTTAATTCAGCGCTTAATCGGGACAAGATTAAAACCTGTACAACATAAAATTGATACTAAAAAAAGAGAAATTGAAAGTACTGTTTCTGAAATAAAAAAATTGCTGAATCTGAGTGCACTCAAAAAGGAAACAGATACACTCATTCTAAATTCAAAGCACCAACTTGAACTTTATAAGAAAAATGGTGTAGAAGAAAAATTAAAACAACAAACTTTGTTTGACGCTGATGTGTCCAAAATTACTCAAACAGAAATTGGCATTTCAAGTTACATTGAGGAATTGAATTCAATTATCATTAATCATGAATACTTCTTTCAGCAGGAAATATCAGGTTCAGAACCAAATAAGGAATTGTTTGAAGAATCAGGCAAATTACTCATTGAACTGAAAGCTGAATTTGAAAAAGTAAAAAAGGTTCAGAACACATCTACTGCCCTTCACAAAAAGATAAAAGACGTTTTAATAAAAATAAACGCGAAGAAAGAAGGATTGAAAGAAGAATTTGCAAAAACAAAACGTGAATTTGCCACAGACACAATCAATCCTGATAATTTCCTAAAACTGAACAGACAAATTGATACGGCTCAGCTAAAATTAAATGAAATTGAAAAATCTGAAAAGAAACGTACGGAACTGCAAAAATCATTATTGGAAAAACTGTCGGAGTTAAATAATTTATGGCTTGATGAATACAAACTCTTGAAAACGGAAGTTGACAGAATTAATGAAGCTGATAACAAATTAACCATTGAGGTTTTATTTAAGGATCGAAGAGACAAATATATTGACAAACTGAAGCAGGTGTTCAGAGGTTCAGGCATTCGGGAAACAGCTTATCAGGAAATTGAAAACACGTTTAAAGATTTCATAGAGATTTACAAGGACTCCGCAAAACTGAATGATATTTTGATCGAAAATCAAGTGGTTGAATTTAAAACCCGCTTTTCGGAAAATTTGGACAGCCTTTTAACGTATAAGGTTGAGAATAAAATAATAATAAATTACAACGGTAAAGCTTTAGACAAACATTCTTTGGGTCAGCGCGCCTCAGCGTTAATTCTGTTCCTGCTGGCACAAAAGGAAAACAATGTGCTGATTATTGACCAACCCGAAGACGATTTGGATAATCAAACCATTTATGATGAAGTTATAAAGGAATTGAAGAAAATTAAAGGGAATATGCAATTTATTTTTGCAACGCATAACGCTAACATTCCTGTTTTGGGCGATAGCGAGAAAGTTGTATCGTGTAGTTATGACGAGAAGAAAATATTCGTTCATTCAGGAACAATAGATAATCATGATACACAAAGATTTATTGTTGACATTATGGAAGGTGGTGACGAAGCATTTAATCGCAGAAAAAATATTTACAGCATTTGGAACATTTAAAAATCTAAATAATTATGAACGCAATAGAATTACTTGATATAATAAGTTCAAAAGAAACGAGCAAAGTTCAGTTCAAACGGGAAATTACCCACAATGACTCTATGGCAGCTGAATTTATTGCTATGGCTAATACTTTGGGAGGTATTATTTTACTCGGAGTGGTTGACAAGACAGGGGAAATAGTTGGTATAGATATTAATAGTAACATAAATGAAAGATTGGCAAACATTGCATCTAATAATGTAAACCCACCAATTTATATTCATACAGAAATAATACCTATTGACAATGCATTATCGTCAAAAGTACTTGTAATTCACGTTCCTAAAAATCCTGACCAAATATATAAAGATAATAATGGTGCAATTTGGGTAAAGCAAGGCTCTGATAAAAGACGTGTAACGGATGATGCTGAGATTTTAAGGATTTATCAAAAAAGCGGAAACTTATCAGCAGATGAAATGGAAGTGCATGGAACGTCCATAGACGATATCAATGAAAAACAATTTGCAGAATATTTCAAAAAGGAATTCAAGCAAACATTTGAAGAAAAGGGACTAACATTTGAAGAGGCATTAAAAGCTAAAAGAGTTTTGAGGAACAAACAACTTACATTAGCGGGCTTACTGTTTTTTGGAAAAGAACCGCAAGCAATAAAACCAGCATTTACAATCAAAGCTGTTTCTTTTTTTGGCAACAATTTAGCCAGTAACGATTATAAAAGTAAGCCTAGTGATTTACAAGGAACTATTCCAGAACTTTTTGATAGTGGAATGAAATTTTTAAAGAATAGTCTTGATTTTATACAAACTGGCGAAAGTTTCAATATTCAAGGGAAATTGGAAATTTCTGAAATTGCTTTGGAAGAATTACTTCAAAATGCTTTAATACATAGAGATTATTTCAAAAATGCACCTATTCGTTTGTTTGTGTTTGATAATCGTGTAGAAATTATTAGTCCAGGTAGGTTACCAAACAGTCTTACAGTAGATGATATTAGGTACAGTAACCCTGTAATTAGAAACAACCAATTGTTTCACTTTGCATCAAGAACATTACCATTTAGCGGAGTTGGTTCAGGTGTGAATAGAGCTATTGAAGCAGAACCCAATATTGAACTCATTAACAATGTTGAGGGAGAACAGTTTACTGTAAAAATTCCACGACCTGAAAAAAAATAATGAAACTACACTTCGACAGTAATCAGCAATACCAATGTGATGCTTTAAAATCCATCACCGATATTTTTGAAGGACAACCTTTGAGTAGCGGAGATTTTGAATTTTCTGTAAACACAACGGGTGCTTTGCTTTCTGAAAATGGTTTTGGCAACAACCTAACTTTATCAGCAGAACAAATTTTAGTAAATGTAAAATCCATTCAGCAACGAAACGAAATAAAAAATACAGTTGATGAATTGCAGGGAATGAATTTTTCGATAGAGATGGAAACAGGCACAGGAAAAACTTATGTGTATTTGCGAACCATTTATGAATTGAACAAACTTTACGGTTTTAAAAAGTTTGTAATAGTAGTTCCATCAGTTGCAATCCGTGAAGGTGTTCTAAAAAATCTGCAAATCACCCACGAACATTTTCAATCGCTGTATGATAAAACTTCAATCAACTTTGATATTTACGACAGCAAAAAAGTTTCAAATCTTCGTGGTTTTTCTTCGGGCAATGCCATTCAGGTTTTAGTAATCAACATTGATTCCTTTGCGAAAGACGAAAATATAATCAACAAACCCAACGACAAACTCACAGGCAAAAAGCCGATTGAGTTTATTCAAAGCACAAAGCCCATTGTAATTGTGGACGAACCGCAAAACATGGAAACAGAAATTCGTAAAAAAGCAATTCAGAATTTAGAACCGCTTTGCACCTTGCGTTATTCGGCTACACATACGAACCTCTATAACCTGATGTATTCACTCAATCCTGTAAAGGCTTATGACTTAGGTTTGGTAAAACAAATTGAGGTGGACAGCGTAATGAGTGAAAATGATTTTAACAGCAGCTTTATTCAGTTGGAAAGTGTAAACAGGACGGGGAACAACATTACTGCAAAAATTAAAATTGATGTTACTTCTACTACGGGGATAAAACGGAAATCAGTAACCGCCAACAAAAATAAATTAGACCTGTTTGAGTTAAGCGGCAAAAATGAAAAATACGATGGACTAAAAATTTATGAAATAGATTTTGGCGGACAGCAAATGGAACTCACCAATGGAATTGTTTTAGCAGTTGGAGAAGCACAAGGAGGAATGAATGATGAAGTGATGCGTTTTATGATTCAGAAAACAGTTGAGGAGCATTTGAAAAAAGAAAGAGATTATAAAGCCAAAGGCATAAAAGTTTTGACGTTGTTTTTTATTGACAAGGTGAAAAATTATCGCGAGTATGATGTAAGCGGAAATGCAATTGCGGGGAAGTTTGCAAAATGGTTTGAAGAAATTTATCAAGAAGAAATAAATAAACCGAAGAATAAAAATTTAATTTCCTATTCAGTTGATGAAATACATAACGGATATTTTTCGCAGGACAACAAAGGAAAGGTAAAAGATACAGGAGGCGAAACACAGGCAGATGATGATACTTACAAACTCATAATGCAAGAGAAAGAAAAGTTGCTTGACATGAATACACCGCTTCGTTTTATTTTCAGCCATTCGGCACTTCGTGAAGGCTGGGACAATCCAAATGTATTTCAGATTTGCACTTTGAACGAAACGAAATCAGAAATAAAAAAACGGCAGGAAATAGGCAGAGGTTTGCGTTTGTCGGTAAATCAAGACGGAAAAAGGATCTTTGACCAAAACATAAATCGCTTAACTGTAATTGCAAATGAAAGCTATGATGATTTTGCAAACGCACTACAAAAGGAAATTGAAGAAGATTGCGGAGTAAATTTCACTGGAAGAATTAAGGATAAAAACAAAAGAGAGAAACTTCTTTACAGGAAAGGTTTTGAAGCCGACTCGAAATTTTTGCAGATATGGGAGAAGATAAAGTTTCAAACAAAATACAGTGTTGCTTATCAGACCAACGATTTAATAACATTGGCTGCAAAGGCAATGCAGGATATGCAAGAAACAAAGCGACCAACAGTAAGAAGCACAAAGCAAAAAGTTCTTTTGACTGATGAGGGTGTTTCTGGACAATTAGTAAGCGATACTGTAAATGATGAATACGGAAACGGTTTTGAAATTCCTGATATGCTTGCATATATACAAGGAAAAACAGAGTTGACACGGACAACTATTCTTGACATTATAAAGAAGTCAGAAAAAATTACCGAATTGCTTATCAATCCTCAAATGTTCATGGACAACACAACAAGCACAATTAAAAATGTTTTGTATGAGTTGATGATTGATGGAATTAAGTATGAAAAAATCGGAGGCAAAGTTTATGAAATGACTTTGTTTGAAGATAACGAACTTGAAATTTACCTCGACAAATTTACTTTTTCAATTAACGAAGTGGATAAAACGATTTATGAAAACTACATTCCGCTTGACAGTGGTGTAGAAAATAAATTTGCAAAAGATTGTGAGAGCAGTGAGAATATTGAATTTTATTTCAAGCTTCCATATTGGTTTAAAATTCCAACTCCAATGGGCAACTACAATCCCGACTGGGCAATCGTATTTCAAGGACAAAAGAAAATTTATTTTGTTGCTGAAACTAAAAGCGAAAACCAAGAACTTTTGAAAAGCGAGAAACTAAAAATCAAATGTGGAAAAGCACATTTCAAAAAGTTCGACGATGTAGTTTACAAACAAGTAACAACGGTAAAAGACCTTAGTGAATGACTTGCACTGATTAACACTCATTTTTAAACAGTTACTTGGCAATCTGCAAGCTAAAAGGTATAAAACCGTGTGTTTTTTATTGGATTTAAAAACAACTTTTTGAAACATAGTTATCCCTTCCACTTGTTCATACTTTTTATTTCATATTGTTAGTTTGATTGTGTGAATTTAATTTTTATTATTTTCTTGTGCGTATTATATGGTACTCAGTCGCTTTTGGTCGTTTATTATTGCAGGCAGCATACTTTACCTGCTCATTATGCTCGGAAGCGGGCGTTTGTATACCATAGGACAGGTCGTTAACGGTAAACAAAACGATCCTGCTCTCGTGGCGGAAATTCCTTCACAAGATTTATTTACTAAGGACACTGCACTTTTCAATGCAATCGCTCGTTCAGGGCCAACCGGTTTTCTTAGAAACGATACCCTTTATCTGCTAAACGAAAGTGGAACAGTACAAATTTCCGCCGGAAAGCAGCCTGCCGATGGAATATTTATTACCTGCAGAAATACCATCATGGATCTATGGCTGCCACTGATAGGTTACCTGACTTTTTTCTGTGGTTTATTAAACCTGCTTAGCGACTCGAATGCATTGAACAAAATGGCGAGATTGCTGACACCGCTATTTGTAAAAATATTTCCTGAACTACCGAAGGGTCATCCTGCTTATGGATTCATGACGATGAATTTCGCAGCTAATTTCCTCGGACTCGATAATGCTGCAACCCCATTCGGCTTAAAAGCTATGGAAAGCATGCAGGAAGTAAATGAAAACAAATCCAGGGCATCAAATAGCCAGATTATGTTTTTATGCCTGCATGCTGCCGGTTTAACATTAATTCCAACATCCATCATCGGGTATCGGGCCGCACAACATGCTGCCAATCCCTCTGATATAATGCTGCCATGCATTATTACTTCATTTATCGGTACAATTGCTGCACTCATTTTTGTAAGCATCAAACAAAGGATCAACCTGCTTAATGGAACAATTATCCTTCTTATAACCGGCATAAGCGCTTTAATCGGACTGCTCTTATTTTATATTGCTCGTATGGGTAGCATTGAAAAAGTCCATTTCACCGGAAACCTTAGTAATTCAATACTGCTGATTATAATCCTTGCAATCGTTGCATACAGCATGCTCAATGAAAAGATTTTCAAACTTAATCAGACGAACATCTTTGATTCTTTCGTTACCGGAGCGAAGGATGGCTTCACAACAGGCGTCCGTGTGCTGCCTTATATGATTGCAATGCTCGTTGCTCTTAGTATTTTCAGAAATTCCGGACTAATGGAAATCATTATGAAAGGAATTCGTTCTATAATGAATGTATTTAACGTCGATCCGCAAGTGACAAATGCTATTCCTGTTGCCTTAATGCGCCCTTTCAGTGCCGGCGGTTCACGCGGCTTCATGCTCGACGCAATGAAAACTTACGGTCCCGACAGTCTTACAGGACAACTATCCTGTCTTTTTCAGGGTGCTGCTGAAACTACTTTTTATGTAATTGCTTTGTATTTCGGTTCTGTTAATGTTAAAGAGACACGTTATACATTGGGAATTATGCTTCTTGTTGATCTGGTTTGTGTTATTACGGGTGTTATTGTTTGTAAGATGTATTTTTAATTATTTTTTTTTGTTTTCTTATTTTTTCATCTTCTATTCCAAACTCCTTCATTAATTCAAGTCCATAATTTCGAATAACTTCGACAACGCTAATTGCTTTTTTTCCTCTTGTTGTAATGGAATATTCAACCTTAGGCGGGACAACAGCAAATACAACTCTTTTGATAAATCCTTCCGATTCCAATTCCCGCAAACGACTTGTGAGCATTTTATGGGTAATGTGGGGAATATCTTTTTTCAATTCTCCATAACGGAGAACTTTGTCTCTTAATCTCCATAGAATGGGCATTTTCCATGTGCCCCCAATTCTATCCATTGCAAATTCTACAGGATTGTAATAAACTTTTTTGTTAAAAATAAAGTCCGGCATATTCTATATGGGCTGATTATATTATTACTTTCTAAAAGGCAAGTAACACTACTATTAGTAAGTCATGTTGTAAAGATAATATATATGTCAATATTTGCAGCTCAAAATTCAAAAATAAATCAATACAATGAAAATCCTAAAAACAGTTCTTCTGTCTTTTGCCCTTTTACAGGTATCTTATTTTTCCTTTGCGCAGCACAATGCCGGAAACAATGGTAAGATTTTATTAATAGCTTCTAATCCTTCCATGAGCAAACAAACAGGATGGCCGATTGGAGTATGGGCTGCTGAAGTTTTTCATCCCTATTGGGAATTTACTGTTGCCGGTTATTCCGTTGATATTGCCAGTCCTGATGGAGGCGAGATTAAGATTGATGGTTTTAGTAACCCTGAGGATGAAAGTAAATATGCCGCATGGGATGTTCTGTCATTGGGATTTTTAAAAGACCCTTCTAAAGCAGCATTGCTTAAAAACACCATTAAATTATCAGCTATAAATCCGAAGGATTATAAAGCAATTTTAGTTTGCGGTGGACAAGGACCCATGTATACATTTATTGATAATACAGAGCTTCAGAAGTTTTTTGTTGATTTCTATTTAACCGGAAAACCTGCGGGAGCTATATGCCACGGCACCTGTATTTTGCTCAAATGCAAGTTGCCTAATGGGAAATATCTTGTCGAAGGAAAAAAATGGACCGGTTTTGCAAACAGTGAAGAGAATTATGCAGATGCTTATGTAGGGAAAAAGATACAGCCATTCAGAATAGAAGACGAAGCGGCTAAAATGCCTAACAATAAATTTACAACCGCTCCTATGTTTGAAGCTTTTGCTATTCATGACGGAAATTTAATTACCGGTCAACAGCAAAATTCAGGATCAGAAGCGGCCAAATTAATTATTTCCCGTTTAGAAAAACAGAAATCCAATTATCCCACATATGTAATAGTTCATGGCGCCTGGGCTGATGAAAGTGCCTGGGGTTTTGTGCGAAACCAACTGGCAGTAGATGCCAATGTTGTTGTTGTAAACCTGCCTGCGCACGGAGCTGATAATACTTACGGAGTTGGTATCGGTCTGAATGACTATGTAAGAACGGTAACGCAGGCTGTAAATTCGCAACAGGGTAAAGTAATTTTAGTGGGTCACAGCATGGCGGGAGCTGTAATCTCACAAGTGGCAGAAAACATTCCCAATAAGATAAGTAAGTTAATTTATGTTTCCGCCTATTTACCTAAAAATGGCGAAAGCGTTATTGATCTTTCAAAAAAGGATAGTACCAGTAAGGTTGGAAAAAATTTGGAGTTCAATACTGACTATACTTTGGCAACAATAAAAAAAGATGCTATTACCGAGGCAGTTTGTGCTGATTGCCCGCAATACATGAAAGATGTTTTAGTGAAATACCACCGCGCAGAACCAACAAAGGGCCTTAACGAAAAAGTTGTTCTAACATCAAAGTATGCAGGAGTTCCCAAATATTATATAGCAACAAAACAGGATGCAGCGGTGCCGTATTCATTACAGCAGCAAATGATAAAAGACAATGGAACCATTAAAAAAGTTTTTGAAATGTCCACTTCACATTTGCCATTTGTAGTCGATCCTTCGGGGTTTATTGAAATTATTAAACAAATCAGGTAAACTTGAAATTAGACTTTTAAGGAACATATATGTATAGAATAAGAAAAATTGTTTTTACAATATTATTTATTACTTTAAAATTTAATTCCCTTGCTCAAATAAATGAAAGCGACACGCTAAAGTTTCAATTGAGAACCAGCCTTACCGGAAACTATCAAAAGGGAAATGTTGAAGTACTAAATCTAAGAAGTAAGATTGATTTTTCTTATTCGCCCCATTCTAATTGGGTATTTAAGTCACAAAATAGCAGTTTGTATCAGGCCTTCTATTCTAAAAAGGCAGACAACGATCTGTTTAGCAGAAACTACTTGTATTATAAACCGCAATTAAGATTTTATCCTTTTGCTATTGCTTATATCTCGTCTAATTTTCGGAGAAAAATTGACAGCAGATATTTTGCCGGTGTGGGAGCTACCTGGCAAATATTCAATGTAAACAAAAACGTGCTAAAATTTTCTTTAAGTGCAATTCATGAAAGTACAAATTTCAAGAATTATAGGTACAATTATAAAGACTATAATGGTCGTGACAGAATTAATCTTGGACGTATTACTTTATACATGGGCGGCTGGACTTATCTACCGGAAAGACGGGTACGCCTTTTTTATGATGCTTTTTATCAGCTGGCATTTAATAATAAAAATAACTTTCGAACTCAGGCTGATGCAGGAATGGAATTTCCAATTTGGAAAGGTTTATCTTTTAATGCATTGTTTACATACACGCATGAAAATGTCGTTATTGAAGGTATTAAACAAGATGATTCAATATTAACTTTTGGTTTATCGTACAGTTTTAAAGTAAAATAAGGCCGTTAAGTAAAACGCTTAAATATCTTTTCGGAAACCGTTTACTTTGATTTTCGCTTAATTAGGGCTTTCGGCTAAATTATTTCCTTACAGCAAATCCATACTTTCTTTTCAACCGTAGGTTTCGGCAAATGGTACCAACTATTTATACTATTTACTAAAATCTTCAATAAACAATTTATTAATCATTAAAAACCAAATTATCATGCAAAAAAAATCAACTAAAAAATCATTGTGGATTTCGCTTGCTGTAGTCGCTGTAGTGACTTCTGCAATTATGATTTCCAATTCTTTTCTGGATGCCTCAAGTCACCGCGAAGCGCCACTTATTGCAAACGATCCATTAGCCGATAATACGGATCTGTATGCATTCCGTAGTCCGGATGATACCAATTCTGTAACGATCATTTCCTGTTATGTTCCAACGGAACTGCCGCAGGGAGGTCCAAATTATTATTCTTTTGGCCCGAATGTGCGTTATGAAGTCCATGTGAATAATGGTTCATCTGCAACTGAAGACAAATTTATTTATCGTTTCACATTTTCTCAGATGAATGAAGACTCAACAACATTCTTCAATATTCGTTTGGGAAAGCAAAATTTGAAAACCACGTATACGTGCGAAAAGAGTTCTGACGGTGGAGTTTCTTTTACTACAATCGTAAGTAATGGTGTTGTTCCTCCGAACAATATCGGACCGCGTTCTATCGATGGTCCTGTTGGTTTAAACACACCGTATTCGACGCTGATGAGCAATGCTGTTGCAACTGCAACTTCAGGCGAAACAATTTTTTGCGGTCCTGTTGATGATCCTTTCTTTGTAGATCTTGGCGGAGTATTTGATTTAGGTCAGACACGCGCCGGAGGTTCAGGAGTTGACGCTCCAAGAGATGGTTTGAGGTGTAAAAACACACATGCTATTTGTATTAAAGCTCCAATTGCTTCTTTGCAGAAAAATGGCTTAAGTGTTGCTCAGGCAGCAAACATTCTTGATCCTGATTTCGTAATTGGCGTATGGGCTTCAGCTTCCCGTCAGCAAATTCGAACTATCAACGGAAACGGTACGGAGACGCATAGCGGAAACTGGGTACAGGTTTCTCGTCTGGGTATGCCTTTAACCAATGAAGTTGTTATTCCAATCGGACAAAAAGATTTTTGGAATTCATTAACACCTTATCAGGATGGAACATATTTCGACAGTTTATTCTGTAATCCTGAACTTGGATTGTATATGGACAACAGTCAATTTGGTGCTGCAGTACCTGCATTAAGTGCATTAAGAATTCAGCGTGCATCTCCAACAGTACTTGGCAATGTTGATTTTGGTAATGGTAACGATGGTTTGTATGTATTGTATGGAAATGCAGCCACCACAGGAACAGCTTTGGACACAGCTATATTCGGAAAATATTTATTACGTGATAATCAACCACGTTCTGTTGATTTATTACCTATATTTTATACAGGTGTTCCAAATTTAGCTCCGTATCAATTAGCCACAGGAAAAACTGCTGGCAATCCATTATCTCCGGGTAAACCATTCATCAACAATTTCCTTCCAACATTTGGTGATATGCTCCGACTCAATATGGCTGTGCCTGTAACACCTCGTAACAGTCCTGCATTTAGTTCTGAAGGAATTATTGCTGCAGCAGTTTCCGGTTTGACAGACCCAATGTATAATACAACAACTACACTTGAATTTATTCCAAACATGGATGGCTTTCCAAATGGCCGTCGTCTGGAAGATGATGTAACCCGTATCGAATTACAAGCAGTGGCTGGAGCAGCTCTTGCAGCAGTTGGTTTGTTCTACGATGATTATGTAATTGGTCAAAGTCCTGTTACACCTAATTTGCTTGGCGTTTTGGGATATACAACAGGAGTTGAAGCGAATGATACAACTTTCAATTCATCATTTCCTTATGTTCAGGCTCCATGGAGTGGTTATGGACTGTGTGCCGGAGGTTCAATTGTATTGTCAATTAAACCAAATGGAGGATTAAACATAGGTGCTCCTGAAATGATGATGGAAGCATTTCCGAATCCTGCAAGCACTCAGAACACCATTCGTATTCGTGTAGCGAACAGAGCAAATGTTAAGCTTTCAATCTACGATGGTAACAGCAAAATAATCGCTGTTCCTTTAAATACAATGAAAGACAAAGGCTTGTATGATATTCCTGTAGATCTTACACGTTTTGGCAGCGGAGTGTACTATGCTGTTTTAGCGAATAACAATCAAACCGTTCAGTCGATTAAATTAGTGGTTAATAAATAAGAATTAAAACTATAGAGATGTGAAGAGCTTATTTGATTCTTCACATCTCTGTAGTTTTTATAAAGTAACACATCCATGAAGCCCAAATACGTATATATTTCCTTTGCAATTGTCTTTACTTTTTTTGTATTTTTTCTCGTAAAAAGAGATAAACCAAAAACGGAGTTAACGTTGATTGAGCGGACCGGAACTATCAATAGTACATCCGAATGGTTAAATTCAAAAGCAGCGATTCAAAAATTACTTTCTGATTTAAGACGTAATCCGGATAACATTAAATCAAAAATGCAATTAGCATTTGCTTACATTCAGGAATCGCGTGAAACAGGAAATCATGGATATTACGACAAAGCAGCTTCACAATTAATTGATGAAATTTTAGAGAAGAAACCCAATGATTATGAAGCATTGTGCGCAAAAGCAACCATCTTGCTTTCTCAGCATCACTTTGCAGAAGCTTTAACAACAGGAAATCAAATAATAAAGGAAAATTCACACAGTGCTTACGGATATGGGGTTCTGACAGATGCTCATGTCGAACTCGGTAATTACAAAGAAGCAATAAAGAGCGCCGATGAAATGATTTCAAAGCGCCCCGATATTCGTTCGTATTCTCGTGTTTCTTATTTACGGGAAATCTTCGGTGATTACGAAGGTGCCATTGAGGCCATGAAAATGGCAGTTCAATCAGGAATTCCCGGCATGGAGCAGACAGAATGGGCTCGTGCTTACATAGGACATTTATATGAAATGATTGGGAAGTATGAAGAAGCGTCGGAGCAATACCAGCTTTCATTATACCATCGCCCTCACTATGCTTTTGGCCTTGCAGGAATGGGTAGAATCGAAAAGGCAAAACAAAATTATTCAGAAGCGGTAAAATATTTTTCTAACGCTAAATTTACTATTAAGGATTATGCATTTTATGATGAATGTGCAGATGTATATAGAGCAATGCAAAAACCGGATAGTGCAGATAATGAACTTAGAGAAGCCATTGATATGTTAAGTGCAGGAAATGAAAAAGAAAGCAATTCTGTTCACGGACATTATTCAGACAGAGAATTGGCATTATTATATTTAAAAAAATATCGGTACGATTTAGCACTTCAGCATGCACTAACAGAATACAATCGACGACCAAAAAATATTGATGTAAACCAGACGTTGGCTTGGGTTCGTTACCGGAGAGGAGAATATGCAGAAGCCAATAAACATATTGATGTGGCATTGGGAACAAATTCAAAAAATCCACTTTTATTATTCCAGGCAGGATTGATAAAGAGCATGTCCGGAAATTTAACTGAAGGAAAAAAACTTTTACAGCAATCGCTTACCATTAATAAATTTATTTCAAACGATTTAATGTGGGAAGCGAAAGGAATCTTGAATTCCGTTAAACATTATACATTGAAATAGAAATTAAGTATAGTAAAAAATGAAAAAGCAACTACTTCTGACTTTACTCGTTTTATTTCTTACATCAATGGGTGTATTGGCACACACCGTCAATTATGATTTTACTTCCATATCAAAAGCTGAAGTAGGCTGGATATATTTTCAAATGGGGTTTACGCATATACTCCCCTATGGCTTTGACCATGTATTGTTTATACTTGGGCTATTTTTTCTCAATCCGAAATTAAAATCAATTCTCTGGCAGGCTACAGCCTTCACAATAGCCCATAGTATTACACTTGGATTAGCCATTTATGGATTTATTCATCCGTTAAGTTCTGTAATTGAACCTATCATAGCACTCACTATTTTATTTATTGCAATAGAGAACATAGTAATTACAGAGTTAAAATGGTGGCGCATTTTGATAGTATTTGCTTTCGGATTAATTCACGGTTGTGGATTTGCATCAGCATTAACGGAAGTCGGGCTGCCGGAAAAAAATTATTTACTTGCTTTAATTACGTTCAACCTTGGAGTGGAATCGGGACAACTGGCAGTAATTATTTTCGCTTATCTTTTAATAGGGAGATGGTTTAGTAACAAACAGTGGTATCACAACAGGATTGTAGTACCGGCTTCATTAGCAATCGGCGGCATTGCGCTTTACTGGACAATAGAAAGAACTTTTTTTTAAAGTGGATTTTAGGGAATATATTGAATCCGGAAAACTTGAATTTTATGTTCTTAGTAACTGCACGAATGAAGAAATACTGGAAGCTGAGTGTATGGCTCGTATATTTCCTGAAGTGCGTTATGAATTGGAACAGCTGCGTTCCTTCTTTGAGAAAGATGCGCTGGCAAATAAAATTGAACCGCCGGTTGAATTGAAGTCCAGAATTCTTGCTGCAATTAATGAAATTGATACTTCCACAGGCACTTCAGAAGCAAAGGTATTGTCTATTGCACCGAACAATCCGGCCTTTAGCTCTGCTTTTAGGTACTTAATAGCAGCATGCCTTTTATTATTTATTTTTTGTGGCTTTGTAATTTTTAATTTATACAGTAGGAATAATAACCTTACTACACACATAGACGAGTTGGAGTTTCAGCAAAAAACTGCAGCAAAAAATTATGCAGAGCAGCAAAATTTGGTAGATAAATCACAACGGCAATTGTTAGCAATAATCAATCCTAATTCTATTCCTGTTGTCATGAAGGGGCTTCCACTTTCACCTCAATCGCAAACTACTGTTTACTGGAACCGGGATTCAAAGGAGCTTTATCTTTCTATCAATTCCTTACCACAGCCACCATTAGGAATGCAATATCAGCTATGGGGAATTGTAAACAACGTACCTGTTGATCTTGGCGTTTTTGAATTACCAGTTCAACAGGATGCTCCATTATTAAAAATGAAATTTGTGAATGGTATTAAAACTTTTGCTGTCACTCTCGAGAAATCAGGAGGAAGTTCTGTTCCAACTTTGAGTGAGATGTATGTTATGGGGAGTATTTGAATTTCCTTTATCTGTTTACCAAGTAAAACCCGCTTCCGGCGGGCTTTTTGTTTATTTTTTTATACAGGAATATTTCTTATTTTCTAAAAAAGTCATATATTCGTTACCTGTAACAGTAATATCCCCGCATGAAAATATATTTATCCTTAATTTCCAGTTTTTTATTTTATAGCCTCCAGGGACAGGTTGTATCTATGAGTCCTTCGACGGCATTTCAGAATCAGACGTTTACTTCCATAATTAAACTTGCTCCGGGAGTCATCCAGGCAGGAAATCCCCCTTCTGTAATTACAGACGTTTTCCTTAAACAGGGAGATAGTATTATTTATACTAATGCATTTACTTCTGCCCAAATATTCCCCGGCGCAGCTCCTTACACTGATTCACTGACGGCAGATTTTACGATTCCTGTATATGCAAAGCCGGGTTGGTATGAAGTTCATGTTAAAACCTACGATTTATTTAATTCACCAATTGATAACATATTGACATATGGTTTTGTCGTTCGCCTTCCGGGAAGTTGTCCTGTTCCCTTTAATATTTCCGCTGACACAATTACAGGCAGCGGATCTTCTGAAATTATCAGCTGGGATCCTTCAGTAATTGCAGATACATTTAGAATACGATATCGTGAAAGCGGAACCAGCAATTATTTTTATAAAGATGTTCCAGGAGCCGGTAACGTTACATTCGATACCATTTTTGGATTATTCTCGGGAGCATTATACTATATCGATGTAAGTACGATTTGCGGCGGTGTCCACAGTACTTACAGTGCACCTGTTGATACATTCACGACGCTTCCGCAAACCTTTTCTTGTGTAATACCTTATAGCATTTCTTTGTCCTTTATTGCTAATACCAGTGTGCAGGTTTCCTGGACAGACTATGTAACCGCTACAACTTTTAGGGTTCGTTATTTTGAAACCGATACTACTACTGCCAGGTATGTTGATGTAAATGGTGCAGGCCCGCATAATGTGACGCTTTTAAATCTGCGTCCGGGTACTACCTATAAGGTTCAGGTAAGTTCCGTTTGTCTGGGTGTAGGGACAGGCTATAGTTTCATCAGAAGCTTTACAACAGTTGCATCACCAACATCGTGTGTTAAGCCCTGGGCAACGGATACTTCTAACATTACTAATTCCACAGCTACCATACAATGGACACCCTTGGTTACGGCTGATACCTTCCGCATCCGCTGTTCAGTATTTGGATCAACCAATTATTTTTATTTTAACTCGCCCGGTTTATCAGGAAATTCAAAAACTATTTCAGGCCTGGTGCCTAATACAACCTACCAATACCAGGTCAGTGCTGTTTGCCTGGGGCAAGGTTCGGGGTATTCTCCTTCACGATTGTTTACTACCGTTAATGCTCCTGTTTTATGCGGAAAGCCTTATGGATTAACTACGTCAAACATTACCAATTCAAATGCTGATATAAGCTGGACCAATACTATTACGGCTGATAGTTTTCTTATTCGTTATTCAATAAATGGATCAACAAATTATACCTGGAAAAAAATTGTAGGCAGCAGTTTTAGTACAAATATAAACGGACTTGTTGGGCTTACCACGTATCAGTGGCAAGTCCGTTCCCTCTGCAGCGGAGCGCCATCTCCATATTCTTTACCGGTAACATTCGGAACACCGCCGAAGCTTGCACACACTGTTAGTCAATACTTCGATCCTGAAATTTTTCCGAATCCGGCATTTGACTTTTTTAGCATTCGTTTTACAGGTAATTATGAAGGGAATGCTCAATTGCTTATTTCAGATCTTTCAGGACGAATCTTAAGTGAAAAAAATTATCCTGTTTATATTGGAAAAAATGAATTGGGTGTTGATGCTGCTTCTTTTGCTTCAGGGATTTATTTTATAGAGTTGAAGGATGATGAAATGCACTTCAAAAAACAACTACTAATCACACGTTGAGTTTTTCGAATTCCAAATTAGTTAGTCTTAAAAATTATCAAACGTCGCCGACTTATTCTCGCCCGGCTGTACATACTTATCGCAGTCGAGCTCTACGTTAAGCGGTTCATCAGGCCTATCGAAATCACCTTTGGTGAGGTTAATTGATTTATCGGCATAAACTTTTTGCATATAAAGAGCCCAGATCGGTAAGGCTGTCCGTGCGCCTTGTCCGTCTTCGAGCGTGCGGAAATGAACTAAGCGGTCTTCGCAGCCTACCCAGCAACCGGAAACGAGATCGGGTGTAATACCCATAAACCAGCCATCACTTTGGTTTTGCGTTGTACCTGTTTTACCGGCAATAGGATTTGAAAATTTATACTGTCCGCGTAAACGGGCTCCCGTTCCAAATTGTACAACGCCTTTCATTAAATTCAACATGAGAAAAGCTGTTTCTTCATTTACAGCTTCTACCTGGCGAGGTACAAATTCCTGAAGCATATTTCCGCTTTTGTCTTCAATGCGTAAAAGATAAGTAGGTTGAGTCCATACTCCTTTATTGGCAAATGTAGAGTAAGCACCAACCATTTCTAAAACGGAAACATCGGGAGTACCAAGACAAATCGCCGGAACAGCATCTATGGGAGAAGTAATTCCCATTTTCCGCACAATTTCTATCATTGCCTGCGGACCGAATTGCTTCATTAAATATGCTGAAATACAATTTACCGATTCTGCCAATCCATATTTCAATGTAAGCATTCCGCCATAGGTACCATCGGCATTTTCAGGAGACCACTGATCACCTGAGGGAAGGTCGAACGTAATTCTTGTATTGGGAATTTTATAGCAGGGTGAATAACCCTCTTGCATGGCAAGAGTATATAAAAACGGTTTAAAGGTTGAGCCAACCTGTCTTTTTCCATCTTTCACATGATCGTATTTGAAATAACGATAATCAATACCGCCGACCCAGGCTTTTATTTGTCCTGTATGCGGATCCATAGACATAAAGCCGCATTGTTCAATCATTTTATAATACCGAATGCTGTCTAACGGTGACAATAACGTATCTACGTCTCCTCGCCAAGTAAATACAGTCATTTTAGTTTTCGTTTTAAAAACTTTATCGATTTCTTTTTTTGTGGCCTTTGCTGCTTGCAAAGACTGATACCTTTCCGTGCGCTTCATTGCATCGGTCAGTAGATCCTTATGTTCTTCCCACGGATCTTTCCCTTTCCAATGGTCGTTAAATTTTTTCTGAAGAACCTTCAGATGTTCCTGCATTGCTTCTTCTGCATAGCGCTGCATACGTGAATCAATGGTGGTATAGATGCGAAGGCCGTCTGTATACATATTATAGGGCCGTCCGGTAGAATTATTGATGTGTTCTTTGCACCATTGAGCAAGCTCACCGCGCAATATTTCCCTGAAATAAGTAGCCATACCGTAATTGTGATCTTCTATTCTGTACTTTAATTTTATTGGTAAGACCTTGAGGGAATCGAATTGTTGCTGCGAAAGAAAATTGTATTTCTTCATTTGGGAGAGAACGACATTTCTTCTTTCCATAGAAGTTTTGGGATTGCGCACGGGATTGAAACGCGAAGGCGCTTTTAGCATACCAATAAGCATAGCGGCTTCCTGCGTGTTCAGATCAGCGGGCGTTTTTGAAAAATACGTCTGTGCAGCTGATTTTATACCGTAAGCATTGCTGCTAAAATCAACGGTGTTTAAATACATAGCAATAATCTCTTCCTTGGTGTATCTGCGTTCCAGTTGCACAGAAATTATCCATTCCTGTAATTTCTGAATAATACGCTCCAGCTTGTTATCGGGAGATTCGTGGAAAAGTTTTTTTGACAGCTGTTGTGTAATTGTACTTCCTCCGCCTGCTTTTCCGGCAAATAATACGACACGCATGAGTCCACGTAAATCAACACCACTATGATCATCAAAGCGAACATCTTCTGTTGCTTTGAGAGCGCTCAGAAGTACAGGAGACAATTCGTAATAGTGAATGTTTGTGCGATTCTGAAAAAAATATTTTCCTAAAATAACTTTGTCTGAAGAATAAATTTCAGAAGCCAGGTTACTTTTTGGATTTTCAAGCTCATCAAACGTTGGTAATTCTTGTCCTATATAGCCCTTAGAAGCTAAAAATAAGATCAGAAACAGAAAAACAAAGGGCATGGCAGCCAAAATCCAAAAAAAGTAAATGTACTTTTTAAAGGATTGTCGCTCAGAAGCTTTGGGCATAAATCATATAGATTCGGAAGATCATAAAAGTAGTAAAATATTGAGCAATGTCGAATGTGATTTATGTTTTATATCAACGAAGGAGCAAGAATAAAATTTTGCCTTTGATTGGGTGTACGATAAAGGGAGTATTATGGGAAACTGATTGAAGATCAAACAGTTTTAATAAAGTATTAAATGAAAATTCAGAAGGTTGAAACGTACACTAACGGGGTAAAATTATCAGTAAAATTTCATTTTAATGGACTTTTTAGTAATTCAATTTTTTAAAGATAATGGGTTTATAAATAATTAAACATGACATTAATCAGGAGGGATAATAATATAAATCATTCTTTGCTACATTACCCTAAAATACATTTACACCATTAAAATTATTTATTATGAGAAAAATACTATTTCTATCGGCAATTGCAGCGTTGATTTATTCATGTTCAGGTAATGAGCAAAAACAACCTGAACAAAATTCAACTAACACCAACGATTTACTTAAGGAGGACGATAGTAAAACTGCAGCAAATGATGCAAGAGGAATCGGCAAATTTACAAATGTTGAATTATCGCCAACCCTTGATGCTGCAATGGCCAAACAAGGCAGTGAAATTTATGATTTAAAATGTTCTGCTTGCCATAAACTGACCAATGAAAAACTGGTTGGTCCGGGCTGGTTAGGCGTAACATCAAGAAGGAAAGCTGAATGGGTTATGAACTTTTCTACCAATCCTGATGAAATGCTTAATAAGGATCCTCAGGCACAGGCAATGTTAGAAGAATGTCTTGTGCGCATGCCCAATCAGAATTTAGCAGATGCGGAGGCCCGTTCTGTATATGAATTTATGAGAAAAAATGATGGATTGAAGTGAAGAGACATATAAATTACATTTTTAAACACACATATATGAATACTAAACAATTTTTAAAACTGACGGCTGTCCTTATGCTTGGAGTTGTCTTAATGCAATCATGCAAACCCAAAGGTCCTTCAGAAGTTGTGGGCAATGAGTCTGCTCAAAAAGCATATGTAGCTCCCGGAAAATACGATGAGTTTTACAACTTTGTATCGGGAGGTTTTAGCGGGCAAATGAGTGTTTACGGTTTGCCTTCCGGAAGATTGTTCCGTGTTATTCCTGTATTTTCCGTTGACCCTGAAAAAGGATGGGGCTACAGTGAAGAAACGAAACCGATGTTAAATACAGCACATGGTTTTGTTCCATGGGATGATTTGCATCACATTGCTTTATCTGAAACCGAAGGGATACAAGATGGTCGCTGGGCTTTTGGTAATGGCAACAACACACCCCGTATTGCCCGTATCGATTTAAAAACATTCCGTACAGCGGAAATTATTGAGATTCCCAATAGCGGAGGTAACCACTCTTCTCCTTTTCTTACTGAAAATACAGAATATGTTGTTGCCGGAACACGCTTCAGCGTACCCATGGGAGAAAATACCGATGTACCTATTAACACCTATAAGCAAAATTTTAAGGGAACGGTAAGTTTCATCAATGTCAATAAAGACGATGGTCGTATGAATATTGCTTTCCAGATTTTATTACCCGGTGTGAATTTTGACCTTGCCCGTGCAGGTAAAGGAGTATCTCACGGATGGTTTTTCTTCAGCTGTTATAATTCTGAGCAGGCAAACACACTTCTTGAAGTGAATTCTAGTCAAAAAGACAAGGACTTTGTAATGGCCATAAACTGGAAAAAGGCAGAAGAATATATGAAAGCCGGCAAAGGAGAAAAAAGAAATGTAACCTATGCACATAATGTATATAATGAAAGTACTCATTCAGCCACATCTACAATAGAGAAAGAAGTTATGGTATTAGACCCTGCCAATTGTCCGGACATGGTTTACTTTATGCCTTGTCCAAAATCACCTCACGGTTGCGATACCGATCCTACGGGTGAATATATAGTAGGCAGCGGCAAGCTGGCAGCAATCATTCCTGTATTCTCTTTTACAAAAATTCAAGAAGCAATTAAAAGTAAAAATTTTGACGGCAACTATCAGGGCATCCCTGTTTTGAAGTACGATGCAGTGTTGCATGGAGAAGTTAAAAAGCCGGGCTTAGGTCCACTTCATACTGAGTTTGACGCCAATGGGAATGCTTACACCTCTTTCTTCGTTTCCAGTGAAGTAGTAAAATGGAGATTAAGTGATTTACAGGTGCTTGATAGGGTTCCAACTTATTATTCAGTCGGCCATCTTTGTGTACCAGGCGGACCAACACGTAAACCTTGGGGAAAATATATGATAGCATATAATAAAATTACAAAAGACAGATATCTGCCAACAGGTCCTGAACTTGCGCAAAGTGCGCAGCTTTTTGATATAAGCGGAGATAAAATGAAGTTGATTTTAGATTTCCCAACTATTGGCGAACCGCATTATGCTGAAGCAATTCCCGCGGATTTAATAATGAAAAATTCGACTAAAATATTTAAGATCGAAGACAACAAAAACCCTTATGTAACAAAAGGTGAAAAGGAAGCAAAGGTAGAGCGTAAAGGAAATGAAATTCATGTTTATATGACAGCGATACGTTCTCACTTTGTGCCTGATAATATTGAAGGAGTAAAAATGGGAGATGTTGTTTATTTCCACGTTACCAACCTTGAGCAGGATTGGGATGTGCCGCATGGTTTTGCAGTAAAAGGAGCTAACAATGGCGAACTTTTAATCATGCCGGGTGAAACACAAACATTAATGTGGAAACCGGACCGTACAGGAGTATTTCCAATGTATTGCACAGATTTTTGTTCAGCACTTCATCAGGAAATGCAGGGTTATATTCGCGTAAGTGCTTCGAACGCCAATACCCCTTTATTGTTCAGTACCGGTACTAATCAACCTAAGTCAAATCCATAATATACTCTAACTATTATTCTACTAAAGAAATGAAAAACATAAAATATATTTTTTACGCTCTTCTCTTTGCAGGAATGGTTTCTTGCAGCAGCGACACTAAAACAGATCAATCAACAGCAACCGGAACTGACAATGCGGCGCCAGCTGCTGGCGGACAGGAAGCTGTTGTTGATGATGTTTCTCAAAAGGATGTAGTCAAAATTGCAGTTGGTTCAAAAGACCATACTACCCTTGTCGCTGCTCTTAAACAGGCAGACTATGTAAACGATCTTTCCAATGCAGGTCCTTTCACCGTTTTTGCTCCAACCAATGAAGCATTCGACAAACTTCCAAAGGGTACTGTAGAGTCGTTAATGAAACCGGAAGGTAAAGCACAACTTCAGGATATTCTTGAATACCATGTAGCAGTAGGCGTCTACAAGACAGAAAATATGATGGATGGACAAACCATCAATCAGGCTAATCTGAAAAACATAACTTTAAGTGTAAAGGACGGTATGGTTTTGGTTAATGGAACAGCACATATTGTTGCTTCCATTCCTGCTTCTAATGGAATTATTCACGTAATTGATGAAGTCCTCCTGCCCCCCGCAGATAAATAAAAATTAAACCTTAAAGCCCCTTAAATTTCAAAGGGGCTTTTTTTTACTCCTGTTAAATTATGAAAAAACTAAGCACATTTTCCAGAGTTATCATTGCACTTTCTTCCCTTTGCATTATTGCTGCCTATTTTGTCCCTGTCTGGCGAATTGATCTTTTTGCTCCTCAGTATCCGGAAGGCTTAGTAATGAAGATATGGCTCAATAAATTAACCGGAGACGTTGAAATCATCAATGGATTAAATCATTACATCGGAATGAAGAAGATTAATGTGGAAATGTTTCCTGAGTTTTCTTTTTTGGTTTATTTGGTAGCAGGTTATATTGTCTATGGGCTACTTATTGCTTTTACCGGAAGCAGGAAAATTTTAACTAGCTACCTTGTCGTTTCTGCTATAGGAGGAGCCTTGGCTTTGATTGATTTTTATCGCTGGGGTTATGCATATGGGCACGATCTTAACCCTGATGCACCAATTAAAATACCGGGCATGGGCTATCAACCACCGGTTATCGGACATAAAAAATTGTTAAACTTTGATGCTTATTCCCTTCCCGATGTAGGAGGTTATGTAATAGTAATTGTTGTTGTTATAGCGGTTATTGTCTGGTTTACATCGAAGAAAAAGACTTAAGAATAGGTATATTCGTAATTGACAGGAGTATTCGAATTAAATAATTTTAATCGAAAATAAGTTGAATCTTTTTAAGTACATTACTTTAAATTCAAATACCAAACTCTTCCATGCGGAAATTGATTTTATTGACTTTATTATTCTGGTCTTGCTCAACAGGACCTCAGCCAATTGTTGCCGGTAAAGATCAATGCCAAGCCTGTAAAATGGTTGTAATCGATGAACGGTTTGGAACAGAAATCATTACTAAGAAAAATAAGGTTTTTAAATTTGACGACATAGCCTGTATGATTGATTTTATGAAATCAGGTGCAATTGAAAAAACGCAAATTGATAAGGTATACATCGTTAATTATAATGATAAAAAGAATTTTATCGTTGCTGAACAAGCGGTTCTCTTATCAAGTATTGATTTGCATTCGCCTATGAATGGTAATGCAGCTGCATTTGCAAGTAATGAAGAAGCATTAAAGCTCCAAGCGGAAAAAGGCGGAGAAATAACTGAATGGCAAAAATTGTACGATAGAAAGAAATGAAATTAAGAGTTGTGTTTTTTTTACTTGGTCTATTTTATAATAGTTTTGCTTTTGCAGATATACTTGTCATAGGAAAAGGAGAACAATTCGCAACTATTAAAGAAGCCGTATCAAAAGCTCTTGAAAACGACACGCTGCAAATCAGAAGCGGTATTTACAGAGAAGGCAATATCGTTATTTCAAAATCACTTAGTCTCGTAGGTGAAACAAATACTATTCTTGAAGGGGAGAATAAATTTGAAATACTTACTGTGTCGGGCAAAAATTTTTTTATTCGGGGAATGACCTTCAGGAATTCAGGTTACTCTTCCATGAATGATTTTGCTTCAATTAAAGTTATTGATGCTTCCCGATTTACTTTAGAGAACAACAAAGTAATTGATGCACATTTTGGCATTCACATATCTAACTGTTCTTTTTTTAATGTAAGGGACAACGTTATTGCAGGAAACCCGGGAGAAGAGCAAAGTACAGGCAATGGAATACATTTATGGAAATGCAATCATGCATTTATACTCAATAACAAGGTTTCAGGCCACAGAGACGGTATTTATTTTGAATTTGTTACTGAATCGCATGTGGTAAATAATAATAGCGAAAAGAACATCCGCTACGGCCTACATTTCATGTTTTCGAATAACGATCTTTATCGTTTCAACAGATTTTCTGAAAATGGTGCCGGCGTTGCTGTAATGTTTTCTCATCATGTAGAAATGGTACAAAACACCTTTATCAATAACCGCGGAGGAGCATCATACGGACTTTTACTGAAAGAAATTTCCGACGGAACAGTAGATCGAAATACTTTTGAAGGAAACACCATTGGGATTTTTATGGAGGGCGTCAACCGATTCTCTGTTATGAACAATAAATTTGAAAATAACGGTTGGGCATTTAAAATCCAGGCCAGTTGTACAGACATTAATGTGTTTAAAAATAATTTCAGCGGCAATACTTTCGATGTAGCAACAAACGGAACCCTTATGTTAAATAAATTCGAAAATAATTATTGGGATAAATACGAAGGCTACGATATTAACAACGATGGCATTGGTGACATTCCTTACCATCCTTCAAGTTTATTTTCTACTATTGCCGAGGACATGCCTTATGCAATGATTTTATACAGAAGTTTTATTGTAATGCTGCTGGAACGCACTGAAAAAGCTATTCCTGCGGTTACCCCTGAAAATCTTTTGGATGAAAAACCTTTTATGAAGCCTGTATTATGATTATTGAAACAAATAAACTGGTTAAAAATTTTGGTAAACTAAAAGTTCTTAATGAGATAAATCTAAAGATTGAAAAAAGCTGCTGCATGGCCATGATTGGCCCTAATGCTTCCGGAAAGACAACGTTAATAAAATCCATCCTTGGACTTGTTATTCCAACATCGGGTTCTATTTCTTTTAAAGGAAAACCTGTACTATCCGAATGGGAATATCGCAAGCACATTGGATACATGCCACAGATTGGACGATATCCTGATAATATGATGATTGGCCAGCTTTTTAAAATGATATCGGAATTACGTAATACATCACTTAAAGATTGCGATACTGAATTAATAGAAAAATTTAAAATTGAAAGCATCTATTCAAAAAGAATGGGAACATTAAGCGGAGGAACAAGACAGAAAATAAGTGCTTGTCTGGCTTTTTTATTTAACCCGGATGTATTGATTCTTGATGAACCTACTTCAGGACTGGATCCTTTATCTAATGAAATATTGAAGGAAAAAATTCTTACAGAAAGGAAAAAGGGCAAACTGGTATTGATTACATCCCACATTTTAAGCGATCTGGATGAACTCGTCGATGAAATACTTTTTATGCAGGATGGGAACATAAGACTAAGGAGTACTCTTGAAGAACTCAGAAATGAAACCGGCGAAGTAAAATTATCTAAAGCCATTGCCAAGGTAATGGGTCACCAAAAACATGAACAAACTTTTTAAATACGTATTTCTTGACATCATTCGGAGTAAAATTATTTTATTTTACTCCCTATCGCTGCTGGCTATAAGTCTGAGTATATTTAATATTTCTGACTCGCCGGTGAAAGCAATCATAAGCCTGATGAACATCCAGCTCATCGTTTTGCCTTTGATTTGCGGTATATTCTCAACGATATATTTTTATAATTCTTCAGAGTTCATAGAATTGCTGGTAGCACAGCCGATTAAAAGGAGAACAATCTTCTTTGGCATTTTGTTATCACTGATATTTGCGCTTTCACTGGCATTTATTATTGGTATTGGCATTCCATTGTTTGTGTACTCACCGGATTTAACTTCATTGTTGTTTTTATTTACCGGAATAGGATTAACTATTGTATTCACTTCTTTTGCATTGGCAGCTTCTGTATATGCAAACGATAAAGCGCGTGGTATTGGTGTAACACTGCTTATCTGGTTTTATTTCACATTGATTTATGACGGATTGATATTGTTTCTTCTTTTTCGCTTCAGTGAATATCCGCTTGAGAAAGCAGTCATTGCAATTTCTTTTTTGAACCCTGTTGATCTGGTGCGGATTTTAATTCTTCTGAAAGTTGATATGGCAGCAATCATGGGTTATACAGGAGCCATTTTCAAAGATTTTTTCGGAACATTTAATGGCATACTTCTTTCATCATTGGCGCTTTTACTTTGGTTTTTTATTCCGGCAAGGATGAGTTTGAAAAAATTTCTAAAGAAAGATTTGTAGCGTGCTTTGATTTTAGGTTCGTTCATTATTTATTGCTCTTTGCTGGGCGAAGCGCGAAACGGAATCTATATTAAATGTACTGCTAGCAGATTGAGCGCGTGACTTCGTCCACGAAGCGGATTTTAAAGTTGTAACGAATTTTTTTTGTCTATTTTCAATTGCTCGGGTAAATGTACTTAAGTAAATACCGCGCTCTGTGGAGGACGAAGTCATGCGCTCGAGTTTATTGCTGAGCTATTATTAATCTATTAAGCAATTATTGAACCCTTAATTTAGGTTACAGTATTTATTTTTCAAAAATGTCATTAATGCAATTCTATCGTTTCCACTTCAGGAATATTAATCATAACGAGCTGAATATGCTTTCTATGTGCTTTTGATTTAAAGTCCTGGAAAATTTCAAGTATATCTCTGTCAATATAATTACTTTTTGAGCCATTGATTTCCACAATTGAATATTCGGGAAGCTTATCAAGCATTTCTGTAAATCTTTTTTTATTCAGGAAGCTAACGTTGATTGCTAATTCAATGAAGAAATGTTTAGTGTTTCCTTCTAAATTTTCTTTAATTGTATAACCTGCCAGATAAGTATGTTTTATGAGAAAGTAAAGTGCATAAAATATACCAATAAAGACACCGATAAGTAAATCAGTAAAGAGAATCGCAATAATAGTCACAATAAATGGCATAAACTGTTCACGGCCCTGTTTGTATACAGTGTAAATCATTTTTGGTTTTGCAAGATTGTAACCTGTGCGGGCAAGAATTACTGCAAGTACACAATAAGGGACAAGGTTTAGTAGTGGTATTGCAAAAACTGTTGCAAGTAAAAGCCAGAATCCATGGGCGAGCGATGAAAGTTTTGTTTTCGCACCTGCTTCGGCATTTGCCGAGCTGCGTACAATTACGGCTGTTATAGGCAGACCTCCGACAAAACCACTTAAAATATTTCCTGTTCCCTGAGCTATTAACTCTCTGTTTTGGGGAGTTACTCTGTTGTAAGGGTCGAGTTTATCTATTGCCGTCACGCTTAATAATGTTTCCAGCGTGGCAACAAAACAAATTAAAAAGGCATTGCGCCAGATTTCCGGATGATTGAAAAAGTTGCCAAGAGAAGGAATTTTTATATTCGAAAAAAGATTGTTTGGTACACTGACCAATTGTGTTTCTTTAAGTTGAAACGAAGGAAAATATTTTTTTAATGCAATAGAAAGAAGTGTTCCAAATAATACAACAATGAATGATGCTGGCAAGAAGGGAATTTTCGTTGAAAAATATTTTCTCCAGAAAATAAGTACAAGGGAACATAGAAGAGCAATAGTTATTGATACAGCTGAGGTATGCGAGTATAAATCTTCTATCCTTTGAAAACCATGATTGAAAGTAATAATATTGAATAATTCATCGGTCCAGAAATCGGGTTTGTCGTATCCAATTAAAAGCGGAATTTGTTTAGAGAATAAAAGAATACCAATGGCTGCCAACATTCCTTTAATTACAGCAGACGGAATGAAATGTGTGAATCCCCCAAGTTTAAATACTCCAAGCAATATTTGAAAAAGTCCGGCCAGAGCAATGGAAATAAAAAGAATTTCTAATGTTCCTGATTGAGCTACTATAGCAGCACAAATAGCGGTAAGTCCTGCAGCGGGACCGCAAACACTTAGTTCCGATTTACTAATCAGAGTCACTACTATTCCTCCAACGATGCCGGCTATAAGTCCTGAGTATACAGGAGTGTTCGAAGCCAGGGATATTCCCAGACAAAGCGGAAGGGCTACAAAAAATACAGTAATACTCGCCCTAAAATCATGTTTGATAAAAGACAGGAAATAATATTTGGACTTACGATTAAATACTCCCATATTGAAGAGTAAAGATCGTTAAAATAAATAAGGGTAGTGTGTTAGTTAATAAAAACCGAAAACTTACCCAAACCTATTGCTTCTGGAAAGTCGAATTAGAATTGACAATGCGAACATCCCTAACTAATATTGGATACTTGGCAATAATACTGTCTTCCGTTAAAATACTCTGAGGTAAAGAAGACTTTAGTCCATTGCTGTATGACATTGGGGAAGGAGCATTGCTTCGAAGACTTTCTGCCAGCGGATTGGCTTCCGATTCATCAGTAATAATGACTACCGTCATATCTTTTGTTTGCCAGTATTTGCGCATGGCTGCATTTACATCTTCAACAGTAAGTTTGGAAAGCAAAGCATCCAATTCTGTGATCCAGTCAGTGCGGCCATAAAAACGAGAGTCCATAAGGTAACCAAGTTTTTTGGCAGGAGTCTCAATATAAAGTTTAGAATAACTTTTCAGGAAATCGCGTGTACTTTCAAATTCTTCCTTGGGTAATCCTTTAGTAATTAATTCATCCATTTCATGCAAAGCCATTCGTAAAGCAAAGTGAGCATGACCGATATTGATATTGGCAAGTTCAGGATATTGGCTTTTCAATCCTTTTGCAGTTTGCACAGGACGGAGCCAGATACTGAAATAATTTAACGAACGCGGAGTTCCTGCAACCGGCAGCATATTCGAACCACCGTTTTCATACCATTCAATGTAAGTATAGTCACCGTAATTCATGGAGCGCTCTTCACGAATTTTTTTGTATAGATGAGAATATGATTTACGATGTTCGCCCAGCCAGCTGTTGGCAACCATTAAAGCAGCAAATTCATTATTGGAACGCGTAATGTTCATAGGAAAACCCGCAGAGATAGCTGATCCCAAAGCACCTTGTTTAGAAACAATGTCGACCATTATTCCTGTGCGGGTCGGCGGCATAGACAATGTAGGAAGAACAGGTTTAACATCAGGCAAAAGTCCAACATCGGTTTTTAATTTCATTGCCATGTCAGCAGGATAATCGCCCGCAATACCTACGGTTACATTGTTCCGGGTAAATACTTTGTTATAATGATCTATTACATCCTGAAGAGTTATGGAAGTTAAAGAAGAGACAGATCCTTCGGTTAGGTAACTGTAGGGAGTAACGTCAAATAAAACATTTTCCAGATATTTTTTCCCATACTCTTCATCGGACGATTGACGAATAACCTGTTCAACATAATTTTTCTGATTAGATAGCAATCGGTCAAAATCGTTTTTATCCATTGCCGGAGTGAGCAAAAGCGGTTTTACAACTTTGGAGTAAAACGAACTTAAATATTTTGTTGGAACCTCAAAAGTAAAGATGGAAACTTCTTTGTCAGTGAAGCTATTCATTCGCGCCGCCCAAGGGTAAATCATTTTTCGAATGTCAATGGAAGACATGGCTTTGGTGCCGCTTTCAACAATCATGTCAGCTGTTAACGTTGTGAGGCCAGCTTTCCCTTTAGGGTCACTGATGGAACCATTGCGAAACATAAATCGCATGGTCACTTTACCGGAGCTAGGGATTTTTAATTCGATTACGTCGGCTGAAAAAACAGGCGATAGAAATATTATCAGAAAAGAGAAGGATATAATTAATTTTTTCATGAATGTCTGTTTAGAATTTTACGGAATCAGAAGGTGAAATGGTAGAAATAGTAAGATGTTCAGGAAGGAAATATTTTTTAGCGACCCGCATAATATCTTCCGGTGTAACCTTGTCGTAAGCCGCAAAATATTTATTGTAAGCTTCCGGATCGCCGGCAACCCATATGAAATAACTAAGTGACTGAGCCATGGAAGTTGGATTATCGTTTTGCATTATCGCTCTGTTTTTAAAATTTTCCCTGGTTTCCTGTAAAAGTTTTGCATCGAGGGGTTTTGTTTTTGCAATCTCCAGAGTACGCAACATTTCTGATTTTATATAAGCAAAATCTCCGGTATCGACCAGAGAGCCTTCAACGGAAATAAGAAACGGGTCGCGTGTAGTTGTAGCATCTGCACTGAGTGAACGCAGTTTTTTTTCATTGATGACCAGTTTAGTAAATAGATCGGAGTTTTCTCCGAAAAAAGCATCTGATAAAATGTCGAGGGCAGGGAAATCAATTTCAGTCGGACTATAAGCAGGGCCTTTATAGTTTAGTCCGAGGTAGGGAGGGAAGCCGGGTTTTTTCAGATTGGTAAATCGTGTTTCTTTTTGTGGCTGCTCAGCAGGAATTTCAGCCTGATACGTTCCGCGCTTCCAGTCACCAAAATAGGTTTCCGACAGTTTATTAACTGTTGCAGGAGTTACATCACCAACAACAAGAATGGTACAATATTCAGGGCGGTAAAAACGGTTGAAAAATTCGCGGGAATAATCGTATTGGTTGGGCATATCAACAATATCTTCAAAGAAACCCATTGTTGTATGTTTATAGGTATGATTATCGAAAGCCGTGTTCTGAACCATTTCATTCAGCTTTGTATAAGGGTTTGCTGAGTTTTTAGTATATTCTCCTTTAACGGCTCCGGCTTCTGTTTTGAAATCCTGCAAGGAGTAAGAAAGGTTTTTGAACCGATCGCTTTCAAGCATAAACATCGTTTCAAGTTTGGAAGCATCGCCTGTCATATGGTAAAGTGTACGGTCAAGACTGGTATTTGCATTTGCAGAAGCGCCGGTTGATTTTAATACGTTGCCGTACGCTTCTTTAGGATATTTTTCCGTTCCACGAAACATCATGTGTTCAAAGAAATGAGCGAATCCGGTTTTACCTTTTTCGATTTCATTTCTGGAACCGGTGCGCACAATAATGTAAAAAGCAGCAATGCCGGGATTGTGCGTAGGAACAGTTACGACATTTAGCCCATTACTCATTTTATATTGGGAAATTTCCGCCGGGAAAATTTTATCCGGCTTACCGGTAGAGATATGTTTTAAGGCATTTTGTTGTTGTGGAGCTGCCTTTAATTTAGCATCACCCTGTTTTGCTTTAAGATTATTGACGGGCTGGTCGCTACCGGCATGCAATGTAAAACAAACAAGTATAAATGTGCTTGTAAATATTAATCGAATGGTCTTCATTGTTAGTTTATTAATAGAATGCGAAAGTATCATTTTGAAATGAGATAAAAAACTGATTTAAGATAGTATTAACAACATTAGGGATGTAAATGGTATTGAATTGCTAAATGTATTATGCCCGACTTCTTCTGTTAAACCAAAGGGTAAAACCCTATTTTTGTGCAATGAAATTTTCAATCACCTTTGTGTGTTTAATTTTTTTCTCTCTGGCCTTTTCAGAAACCCCTGACCCTGAAAAGAAGGAATTCATGGCTCTGGTGAAGGAAAGAACCGTAATGTTCAATGGTTATACTGCTTCTCTTACAAAAAAAAGCGGTTTATTCGGTAACCGCACCAAGAACGATATACGCGAAAGTCAGGACAAATTGATGGAGATTGTACAGATGGATAATAAAATCATGAATATGCTTAACAGACGGCTTGGCTTCAGGAATTTTGAAAAGCAGAGCATGTCAGACGATATCCTAACGGTTCAACAAAAGCTTATCAATTTAAACATTGTCAACGATACGTTAACAAAAAAACTTTCTGTGTACGAAGCCGAAAACAAGAAGTGTAAAAGCAGTATGAATCGTCATGGATTATATTTTTTCCTGCTTATTCTTACTCTGGGAGTAACGTTGTATGCTCTTGTACGAAAGAACAATAGAAATTAATTTTCAGTACGCTCAATGCGTATACCTACATCCATAATTTGCGGTAACGGATCAACACGCATAGCCTGTTCAAGAGTAAAAGTATAAGTACCTTTTTCAGGGAAATGAAAATTGTGCTTGAAAGGAATTCTGTTATCCCAAATGTCGCCCATTCCGTTACCCTGCCACTTTCCGGTTTCATCAGCAAGTGTTATTTCAACCGTGTCTCGCTCAGCTTTGCCGGATGGAGTTTGCGTCGTAAAAAAAATAAAGAGGTTGCTGAATTGATATCCTCCTGCATTTCTGACATTAATATAAATATTATTCGTTTGTATGGTATCGGTAATTTCTGCATTTAAAACAATGGCATTTTTTTGTTCCCACATGTTTTCGGGAAGCGTAACATTTTTTTCAAATACAACATTCGGATCACAGCCATACAAAGTCAGTCCGGACGAAATGATGAAAAGAATATGGATTAGTTTCATAATCGATTCCTTATGGATCAGGGATTATCTGTTTTAGGCTTTTCAGAGCCTTGATTGTTATTGTCTTTTCCGGGCTGATTGGGCGAACGGCGCGGGTGCTGATGCCTTTGAGGCCGGGGATTGTTAGCATTGGGTTGATTTTGCCCCGGCTGATTCGGCTGTTGTGGTGTATTCTGCCTTGGAGGATTTTGTTTAGGCTGATTCTGCTTTGGCTGATTCTGCCTTGGAGGATTTTGTTTATAAGGTTCTATTGGCCTCGACTGCGGATTAACCTGCTGTGAAGGAACACCGGGAGTTGTTCCTTCTGTTTTTTGGTTTTCTCCTGATCCCGGTTTCTTCTTCTTCTTCTTCTTCTTTTTGAGTTTATCCATCCTGTCGATTCTGTCCTGTCCAACCACATTTTCATAATCGGGCAGTGCAATTACTTCTTCTTCATCTTCCGGAAGTTTTAAATCCTCAGGTTTAACTCCTTTTTTATTAAGGTCAATAATTTCTTTTACTCTGTCAACTGACAATACAACCCAGTTTCCACCGACGCCGCCTTCCATTAATTCAGATTGTTCTTTTCTTTCATCGACAGAAAAAGCATACCATACAAGTCTTTTGAAAATATCAGACTTTCGGTGAAATGCGCGGCCCTTTTCTGTTTCAAGTATTACACTGGTAGAAGGGAAATCACGCAAAGCGTCTACGTAAGAATCCAGTTCGTAATTCAGACAGCATTTCAGTTTGGTGCATTGTCCTGCTAGCTTGGCAGGATTTAAAGCGAGGTTCTGATAACGTGCTGCACCGGTAGATACAGTTTTAAAATCTGTCAGCCATGTTGAACAGCACAGCTCCCTGCCGCAAACGCCAATTCCTCCCAATCTTCCCGCTTCCTGTCGCATACCAATTTGACGCATTTCAACACGTACATGAAACTCTTCCGCTAACTTACGGATGAGCTCTCTGAAATCGACGCGATCATCTGCAGTATAATAGAATGTTGCTTTCTTACCATCGCCCTGAAACTCCACATCACTTAATTTCATGGATAGCTTCATTGTTTGTATGATGCTGCGGGTACGATGTAATGTTTCTGTTTCTTTATCTTTTACTTCATTCCACTTAACGATATCGTTTTCTTTTGCTTTCCTATACAATGCTTTTATGGTATCGCTGTTTTCAGAAACATTTTTCTTACGAAGCTGAAAACGCACAAGCTCGCCAACCATGGAAACAATTCCAATGTCGTGTCCGGGAGAAGATTCAACAGCGACAACATCTCCTGCACGCAGCTCGATATTTTCTTTATTGTGATAAAATTCTTTACGGCTTCCTTTGAATCTCACTTCTAATATTGGAAAACGTTTTTGCCCATCGGGCAATACCATTTCAGAAAGCCAATCGTATACATTGAGTTTATTGCAACCATCTGTTCCGCAGGTTCCATTGCTTCTGCAACCCGGAGATGGATCTTTACCTGTTCCACAACTACTACAAGACATAGGGAAATTTAGTTATTTAGAAAATTGAATAAGATTGTAAATTTAATAAAACTTATGAAAGCATTAATGCCTCATTTTGAAGCATTTAGATGTTTGTGTATAGAAAAAGATAAATCTACAAACAGAATTTTGGAATTAGCATTTCTCTCCAGATGAAAGTGCGCTTTGTTTATGGCTTCTGAAAAAGCATGAATATTTTTTTCATTAACAAAGGGAGAGAAGCGGGAAATATCATCAAGGTCTTTTCCGTCGAGTCGTACAAGCGATTGTTTGCCGTAATTAAGCAAGAGGCATTCACGTGTTATAGACAGAGCGTGACGCAGAAAATTTTTCTGCGATTCTTTTCCATATCCGCCAAATTCCTGTGACAAATCATTAATGCCTTTAATGTTCAGCTTAAGGCAATACCGCATCCACTCCAGGAATTTCTGATTCAGATTAGTTTCTGTTTCATCATTTCCAATCATACTCATTACTTCATTATAATTGCCATCTGCAAGATGAATGAGTCTTCGTGCAACAGTTTTATCCAATTCGTGTCGTTCCGTAAGTGCATGCAGCATATCCTCGTCATTGATTCTATTAACCTTAATCAATTGCGTACGTGAAACGATTGTTGTAAGTAACAATTCATAGTTCTCAGCAGCAAGAAGGAAAATAGTATCGTCGGGCGGTTCTTCTATAATTTTGAGAAGCTTGTTTGCGGCCTGGTGATTCATTCTTTCCGGCAGCCAGATTATGACAATTTTATAGGGCGCTTCCAGACTTTTCAAAGAAAGTCTGCCAATAATATCAGCACTTTCGTGAACAGAAATATTTCCCTGTTTGTTATCCAGCGAAAGGCTTTCCATCCAGTTGTTATAGCTCAGGTATGGATTGTCTATAACCTCCGTTCGCCATTGCGTCATAAAATGAGAGCTTTTAGGCTCTGTGATTTTTTCTTTTGGGGCTACAGGAAAAGTGAAGCTAACATCAGGATGAGCCAACTTTTCCATTTTCTTACATCCAGGACAAATGCCGCAGGAATCGTTTTCTCCAGGGTTTTCGCAAACCAAGTATTGGGCAAAAGCAATTGTTATTGCAAGATTTCCACTTCCTTCCGGTCCCAGAAAAAGAAGCGCATGACTGATGCGTTTATCTGAGGCAGACTGAATTAGCCGTTGTTTTACGTCCTGATGGCCTATTACACTTGAAAATTTCACAAGGGTAAAAATAGTAAAATGCCATTGAATAATTGATTTTTTTCGGATTGATCTTAATTTTAATTTCTGCTTCAACTTGAATTGATACGAAATGATGAAATTGCGGTGAAGCCTGCATGGCTATATTGAAGAAGCGTTTATTTAATTAAAATTTTTGTTTTATCTTAGTTGCCAATGAATCAGCCTATCCGGGTATCCTTTAAAAAGCCGGTTTGATTCTCAAGAACACGAAGAAACTTTAATTAAAAAATCAAAATTAAATCCAATGAAAAAAGCAACAGTATTATTATCCTTAATTTTTTGTTTTGTATTAGCTACAAACAATGTAAATGCCCAGGCAACTAAATCTAAGTTTGATCTTTGGCCAGAATTAAAAACCTTTCATGGTGTAATGTCTGAAACCTTTCATCCAAGCGAAGAAGGTGATCTTGCTCCAATTAAAGAACGCAGCGTAGAGATGGAATCAAAAGCTTTGGCTTTGTCGAAATCAAAAATCCCGGCTGACTTCAATAATAAAGGGGTAATAGAGGCTGTAAATAAACTGGAGATAGACAGCAAAGCGCTTAATGTGCTTGTTAAAAGCAAAGCCGACGATCAGAAAATTAAGGATGCCTTAAGTGACTTACACGATACATTTCACCACATAGTTGAGCGTTGTAAAAAAGGAGAAGAGCATGCAGAGCCTCAGAAAGAACAAAAAATTGAGGGTCGCGAATAATTATTTTTTCGTGGAATACTTTAAAAAATAATAAAGAAAGCGGAAGAGAAATACTTTTCCGCTTTTTTTTATTGAATAAAATGGAAAAGAAATTTTTCACTACAGTATTTTTTTTCATCATTACTTTCTCTGCAATAGCTCAATCTGCTATTGACACTATAGCGATAAAAGAACAATTATCTTTTATTTTAGAAAGAGATCAAAAACCAAGGAAAACGGGAGATTCTGTTTTGTTTATTCATTATATTGACAGTACTAATCTAATAATGCTGGAGGCAATCGTTAAAAAATTCGGTTGGCCGGGTCGAAGTTTAGTAGGGGCGAAGGGGAATAACACAGCATGGCTTGTAATTCAACACGCCGATTTACAAGCACAAGAAAAATATTTTCCAATGATTAAAAAATCTGTTGAAGCAGGGGAATCCCGGAAAATGGATCTTGCACTTCTAGAAGACAGAATTCTAATGCGTAAGGGTGAAAAACAAAAATATGGTTCACAGATAAGTATTAATCCCAAAACCGGAGCCCAGGAAATATGGCCGATTGAAGATGAAAAAAATGTCAATCGAAGGCGCTTAGATATAGGCCTCGAGCCCATGGAAGACTATGCAAAACGATTTGGAATGGAATATAAACTTCCTGAAAAATAAAAAATATTACAAATGTTTCCCGGAATAATGCATGAAAAAATTCTTTTCTTTATACCCTAATCTTTGTGGTTCTCTTTGAGATCATTGTGTACTTTGTGGTTAAATTCCGACAGTAATAATTTCCCAAAATTAAATTCAATTTCCTAATCAAAGAAGGCATATATATCCTACTTTCTTGAAATATTTTTCAATTCGTTTATATGACAGACTCAAATTATCTGAAATCGTTATTTCTAATCAACCCTGAAATAACATACTTAAACACCGGATCCTATGGCGCCTGTCCAAAACCCGTTTTTGATGATTATCAAAAATGGCAAAGAGAACTTGAATTCGAAGCCGTCCAGTTTATTGCTGTCAATGGCCCTAAATACCTTGAGCAGTCAAGAAATGCTCTGGCAAATTTCATTCACTGCAATGGCGATGATGTAGTTTTTGTTTCCAATCCAACGTATGCTTCCAACATTATTGTTAAGAGTTTAAAATTAAACCCGGGCGATGAAATACTCACAACTGATCTAGAGTATGGAGCCATTGATAAAACCTGGGAATACTATTGTAAAAAAAGTGGAGCAAAAGTAATACGGCAGAAAATAGAGCTGCCCATTATTTCCAAAGAAACATTTATAGAACAATTTTTTCGAGGCTTAAGCAATAAGACGGTGGCTGTATTTTTAAGTCACATAACTAGTTCTACTGCATTAATTTTTCCGATTAAAGAAATTTGTGAAATTGCAAAGGAGAAGGGATTGCTTACCTGTATAGACGGTGCACATGCACCAGGACATGTACCAATTGACCTTTCGCAGTTAAAAGCGGATATATACACAGGAGCCTGCCACAAATGGATGATGACACCTAAAGGAAGTTCTTTTCTCTACGTTAAAAGAGAGTTGCAGCCTTTGTTTGATCCTTTGGTAATCAGCTGGGGTTATGAAAGTGCAAACCCATCTCATTCCAAATTCCTTGATTATCACCAATTGCAAGGAACACGTGATATTTCAGCTTTTCTTACTATTCCCAAAGCATTAGAATTTATGAAGGAGCATAATTGGCATCAGATAGCAGCAGAATGCAGAGCTTTGATAAAAAACAATGCTTTGAGATTTTGTAATCTGTTAGGCTCTTATGTTTTAGCACCACTAACTGACGATTTCATTGGACAAATGATAAGCTTTCCGTTAAAAACTACTCAACCGGAAAAAATTTACCGCCTGCTTTTTGATAAATATAAAATTGAAGTACCCATTATGAAGCATGGAGAGCGAATATTTCTAAGGATTTCTATTCAGGGTTTTAATAGTCAGAATGATTTAGACAAACTCTATTCAGCCCTTGAGGAAATTATTAAAACCACCGATTTAATTTTTTAATCACAATTTCAAATCATACTTTTGAATCACCTAAGCCGGCTTAAGATTCCGGCAAAGCAACACGCATGAATAAAGTAGTTTCAAATGCAGACGAAGCCCTCAACGGACTGAAAGACAATATGACCTTAATGGTTGGAGGTTTCGGCCTTTGTGGAATACCCGAAAATTCCATTGCAGCACTGGTAAGGAAAAAAGTGAAAGGTCTGACTTGCATATCTAACAATGCGGGCGTAGATGATTTTGGCCTTGGTTTGCTTTTGCAGGAAAAGATGATAAAGAAAATGATTTCTTCCTATGTGGGCGAGAATGCAGAATTTGAAAGGCAATTACTCAGCGGAGAGCTGGAAGTAGAATTGATACCGCAGGGCACACTGGCAACGCGCTGCCTTGCCGCCGGCTATGGAATGCCTGCCATATTTACACCCGCCGGAGCAGGAACAGAAGTTGCAGAAGGAAAAGAAATCCGCATCTTCAACGGAAAAGAACATTTGCTAGAATATGCCTTCGAAGCTGATTTCGCTTTAGTCAAAGCCTGGAAAGGCGACACACAAGGCAATTTAATTTTCCGCGCAACAGCCCGTAACTTCAGTCCGCTAATGGCTATGGCAGGAAAAATAACTGTTGCAGAAGTAGAAGAACTCGTCCCCGCAGGACAACTTGACCCAAACAACATTCATACACCTGGCATTTATGTACACCGAATTTTCCAGGGAAAGAATTATGAGAAGAGGATTGAGCAAAGAACTGTGAGGAAGAAATAATTTGAGAATTTGGGAATTTGAAAATTTGAAAATGGCGGGAATTAAATGGTTATAATTTGGGAATTTGAGAATTTAAAAATGTTGGGAGTAAATAAATATTAATGTTTGATGGAGAATATATTTATGAAAATGAGATTGAGTGATTTAACTATTGATAAAAGCGCGTTCTTTGTGGAAGATATGCGGGACGATAAAAAAAATGTAATTGTAGAAAAGTCATTTCAATTTGCAGTTCAGATAATTGAATTTACTGATTTATTAAAGGAACAAAAGAGATATTCTCTTTCCAATCAACTTTTCAAATTAAAAGCATGTTAGACAAAACCGGAATCGCCAAACGAATCGCCCGCGAAGTAAAGGACGGATATTATGTAAACCTTGGAATAGGCATACCTACTTTGGTTGCCAATTATATTCCTGAAGGAATCAATGTTGTTTTGCAATCTGAAAATGGATTGCTGGGCATGGGGCCATTTCCTTATGAAGGAGAAGAAGATCCGGATTTGATTAATGCGGGTAAGCAGACAATCACTACTGTTGCAGGCTCAGCTTTTTTCGATTCAGCGATGAGCTTTGGAATGATCCGGGCAGGAAAAGTCGATCTTACGATTCTGGGCGCCATGGAAGTGAGTGAGAACGGTGACATTGCCAACTGGAAAATACCGGGCAAGATGGTAAAAGGAATGGGAGGAGCCATGGATCTTGTTGCATCGGCTAAGCATATCATCGTTGCAATGCAGCATGTGAACAAAGCGGGCGAATCAAAACTGCTTCCTGCTTGCACATTACCATTAACAGGCAAGCGTTGCGTTAAAAGAATTGTAACTGAATTCGGCGTGTTGGATGTCATGCCCGAAGGAGGATTTAAACTAATTGAACTTGCTCCGGGGGTGAGTGTAGAGCAGGTGAAAAATGCTACAGCAGGGAAATTGACTATTGACAAAGAGGTCAAAGAGATGGTGTTGGATTAATATTCAAAACTTAAACCTTCTCAACGGGTTTTTTTAAAGAATTTGACAAGTTTTTCAGCAACTATTAATATAATTATAGTCTCACTTGTATTTTTATATTTGCAAAATGTTTATTCTTGAAATTTAGTTAATTACAAAAATGCTTTTTATTAAACCCGGCTACAGGAATCACTTTCCTTTTATCATTTTTTATACTGCATTTCTAATAATAGGCCTGTTTATTTTTAAGGACTATGGCATTCCCTGGGATGAAAATGCCTGTAGAGTTGATATGGGCATTGTGAATTTCGATTATATTTTCAACGGTAACTACAAAGCATTAATCGAAGGTAATGCCAAATATCATGGACCTTCTTTTGAAATGCTGTTATTGGCCATTGAAAGGATATTTAATATAAGTGATACAAGGAATATTTTCCTAATGCGTCATTTAGTTAACTTCCTGCTTTTTGCAACAGCTGTTTTATTTTTTTACCGTCTATGTCTGAAACATTTTAAAAATAAATGGATACCATTTCTTGGTCCGGTTTTACTTGTATTAAGTCCTAGGATTTTTGCCGATTCCTTTTACAATTCCAAGGATTTGGCTTTTCTATCCATGGTAATTATTAGTTTATTTACTACAACGATTTTTATTGAAAAGAAAAATTATAAGTCGGCATTTATCAATGCTTTGATTACCGCTTTCATGGTTGACATTAGAATCATGGGTATTATCATACCGATGTTTACCGGTTTAATTCTATTAATCGATTTTATAAAAAATTCAGATCAAAGAAAAGGATTATTAAAGCTTACTCTTTTCTACCTGGTTTTACTTGTTGGATTTATTATTTTGTTCTGGCCGGTTTTATGGCGTAATCCAATTGAACAATTTATTCTTGCTTTCAAAGAAAACAGTAAATTCCCGTGGGAAGGTTATGTATTGTTTATGGGGAAGGAATATCCTTCTTTGCAGCTTCCTTTTCATTATCTGCCCTTTTGGATTCTTATTTCGACACCAATTTTATATGTTTTATTGTTTCTTGCCTCATTGTATTTTCTTGTTAAGAACGTAATTCAAAAAACCAAAGTGCAAATTGCAGAGTGGCTTCATCTTTTTGTTTTTTTTCTTCCTATTCTAAGTGTCATTCTTCTTCATTCAGTAGTTTATGATGGGTGGAGGCATCTTTATTTTATTTACCCTTCTTTTATTTTTATTACCCTAATAAGTGTAGATAATCTTCTTAAAAAAGTAAAAGAAACCAAATTTGATATTTTATTTAAAACAGGAATTATGGCGTACTGCCTTTTTGTTTTACTTACAATGGTTCGTCTTCACCCATTTGAAAATTTATATTTTAATTTCATCGCAGGAAATTCGCTTAAAGAAATTCGCGATAGATATGAAATGGATTATTGGGGGTTAAGCTATAAACAAGCATTAGAACATATACTTAAAAATGATACGGCATCGCATATTACCTTGTGTTATACGGAACCTGCACCGGGATTAGATAATACGAAAATATTTTCTGAAAAAGAGAAAGCTAGAATTTTTTACACTCCTGCCGTTGAACTTGCCGATTATGCCCTAACTGCATATCGATATGTGCGCGGTCCCTATAAATGTTTGGCTGATTACGATATTAAACGCAACGACGGTGTAATACATTCTGTCTTTGATTTACGAAAAAAGAAATTATTGTTAAACGATGATAAATATATTGTCAGCAAATTTTCATATGACTACGAGACAACACCCGTATCAAATTTTGAATGTAATGCTGTTAAATTGGAAGGGGCATATTCAGGTAATAGGGCTGAAGTTTTTAATTCTTCGATTCCTTTTGGCGCTGTATTTAATATCAATGTTCCTGTAGAACCATCCGGTATTTCACACAATAAATATCTTGAAATGAACTTCATGGTCAAGACTCCTAAAGAAATTGAGGCCGGTGTTATTGTACAAATAGACTCAGGTGCAGGGACAACCTATTTTTGGGTGGTTTATGAACTACAAACTACACTGAAAAATACCTGGATGAAAAAGGAATTTAAAATAAAGCTTCCCGAAACTGTTTCATCCAAGGATAGAATTAAATTATATATTTGGAATTCTGTCTATAACGATTTTTTTGTCGACAACTATAATGTTAATTTCTATTATGTTCCAAAGGAGGTTATGGATAAGGTAATGAAAGCATATCCTTAATGGAAGGAATAGGAAACCATTAATTTTTATAAGAAATGAAATTATCAGATTTTATTCGTTCCAAGCGTTTCTCTGTTTTCACTATTTCCGTTATTACCATTATCCTGGCTTATTTTACGTATACAGGGCGTTGGTTAGGTGACGACAAAAGTGCGTGGAGACGTATCGTAGATTCCGACGGACGCGGTTACTATGCATATTTACCGGCCGTATTGATTTTTCATGACATGAAATTTGATTTCATAAAAGAACAGGAGGATACGATTTATGGAAAAGGCTCATCAGAGTATCTTTATTTGCAAAATGGGAATAGAGGAAATAAATACTTTATTGGAGTATCCATTTTTTTATTGCCATTTTTCCTTTTAGCAACATTGGTTTCCTATTGCATGGGTCTTCCCATAACCGGCTACAACCCGGTGTATTTCGGATCGATAAGCATTGCTTCTTTATTTTATTTAGCAATAGCTTTATATTATATTCGAAAATTTTTAAAGCTCTATAATATAAGGGATGTATGGATAAGTGTTATGTTTATAATGCTTGTTTTTGGTACAAATATTTACTACTTCTCTGTATATGCACCAAGTAATTCGCATATTTTTTCTTTTTGTGCGATAAGCGTATTTGTTTATAACCTGAAAAAATTTGAACTGGAAAATAAGAAATCATTTTTATTAACAGCTGCTGTTGCCCTAAGTCTTATTACGTTGCTTCGGCCTATTAATATTATTGTTGTATTGGCAGTTCCTTTTTTATGCGGAAGTTGGGAAAGATTTCTGGGACTCATTAATAATATTTTGAAAAATAAATTGAATCTCATTCTTTGTATCCTTATTTATTCAGGCATCGTTTTTTTACAACCCTTGATGTTATATTTTACCTATGGTGGATTTTTTCACTGGCCTTATGAAGGAGAAAGCTTTGATTTTCTTAATCCTCATTTTCTGGATACCCTTTTCAGTTATAGAAAAGGGTTGTTTATATATACACCGTTAATGTTTCTTGCGATTATTTCCATATTTTTTAAATGGAAGAAAAATATTTTTTCCATAGCATCCTTTTTTTTATTTTTTATTATATTGAATTACATTTTTTCATCCTGGTGTGCCTGGGATTATGGCGGATCTTATGGACTGCGTGCTTTTATTGAATTTTACCCTATATTTATAATACCATTGTCCATCAGCTTAAACGAAGTTATTAAGAAGTGGAAATTAATGTTAATTGCAGTTTTATTTATTTCACTGATAATTGTCAGTTTGATTCAGACATATCAATATCAGAAGCAGATTATTATAGCGGAAATGACTAAAGAAATATTTTGGAAAGTCTTTTTAAAAACAGGCTTAAAAAACAGAAACGTTGCTATACCGATTATTAATATCGAACCCGACGAAAAAAATATAGCATACAGAAGCATTATTCTAAATAACTTTGAAGGTGTCGAAGATTGGGGAGCCGACAACACAATAACAGAAGAAGATTGTTTTTCTCCAAAACACAGTGTCAAAATAAGCAATGAAGCTCAATTCAGCCCTTCTTATATGAAGTCATTCAAAGACCTTTCTGAAAATAAAGTTTCTTTTGTCAAGGTTACCATGCGGGCGAAGTTATTAGATGGAAAAGCCGAAAGCGCTTTGATTGTTAGTTTTGAAAAAGCAGATCAGCAGGTTTTTAGTTACAACAATTATCCAATTCTAATGGACGAAGATGAAATAGGCAATTGGAAAAAAATTAATTATTGTGTGCGAATTCCTTATCTTTCCGGAGAAGGTGTTATGAAAGTATATGGCTGGAATTTTACCAAATATCCTGTTTTTATCGACGATATGCAGGTTGAACTTATTACATTAAAGCAATAGGGGTTAATATACTTTAATTTATAAATTTACCACAAATCATACACATGCCATTTAATAAACTTTCCATAGTTATTCCCTGTTACAACGAAGAGAAAACGGTACACCTTATCCTGGATAGGGTTAAAATGGTTAATTTGAAGAATGATATAATAAAAGAAATAATTTTAGTGAATGATTGTTCTAAAGATAATACGGCAAGGGCTATAGAGGATTATATCCGCCTTAATCCCGGAATGAATTTTCAACTTATTAATCACCCGGTTAATATGGGTAAGGGTGCAGCCATACATACAGGAATTTCAAAAGCAACAGGAGATTATTTAATTGTTCAGGATGCTGACCTGGAATACAACCCAAACGAATACAATTTCCTTATTCAGCCTATTTTGGATGGTTTTGCCGATGTTGTTTTTGGTTCTCGTTTTATGGGAGGCAATCCACATCGTATATTATTTTTCTGGCATTCAATAGGGAATAAGTTCCTTACAACTATTTCAAATGCATTTACAAATCTCAACCTTACTGATATGGAAACGTGTTACAAGCTTTTCAAGACAGAAATAATTAAAAACATAAAATTAAAGGAAAAGAGATTCGGATTTGAGCCGGAAGTTACAGCAAAGATATCTCGCGTAAAGAATGTACGCATTTATGAGGTTGGCATTTCATATTATGGCCGCACCTATGAAGAAGGTAAAAAGATCGGATGGAAAGATGGATTTCGTGCTATCTGGTGCATTCTAAAATATAATCTCTGGAGCAAATGACAGCCCGGCCGGAAAGGTTTTTTAATCGAACAGGTGTTTATTTAATTCTCGGCATTCTGCTTACTTGTTTTTTTTATAGTAACGGTTTTTTTTCCAATAAGAAAAGCGGAATTATTAGAAGTGATGGTATGGGTTATTATTCATATCTGCCGGCCATTTTTATTTACAATGATTATACACAGAGTTTTATTCACAAAAAGGTCCCCTTGTATTATGAAGGAACAGGGGTTCCGGAATACATGGAAACTATCAATGGACAATTGGTAGACAAATATTTTGTTGGAACTGCAGTTATGATGTATCCATTTTTTATTACTGCGCATTGGTTAAATATTTATTTTCATAAACCTGCTGATGGATATTCTATTTTGTATCAATACTTCATTGGCCTTGCAGCAGTATTTTATGCTTTTCTTGGAATATTTTTTTGTTACAGACTTTTAAAATTATATGGCGGAGGAACCTATCAATCGTTGTTTATATGTTTGTTGATTGTATTTGCTACTAATCTTTATTATTATGTGGTAAATGAGCCGTCTATGTCGCATGTATTTAGTTTTGCAGCGATAACTTCATTTCTGTTTTATTGTAAAGGAGTTTTTGAAAAAAAAGAAAAGACGTTTATTGTTCCCGCATTAATTTCACTTGGAATCCTCATTTTAATCAGACCCATTAATTTGCTGATAATTTTTAGTCTCCCTTTTCTTGCCGGCAGTTTACGGCAGCTAAGGGAAGGTGTAGTATTTGTTTTAAGAAACTATCTTTTATTAATTTCCGGCTCAATAATAGCTTTCCTGATCGTTTCAATTCAGTTTCTAATTTGGTATAAACAAACTGGCAACTTCATTGTATACTCTTATAGTAATGAGAGATTTTACTTCGATCGGCCTAATTTTATTAATGTTCTTTTCAGTTACAGGAAAGGGTTGTTTATCTATACTCCTCTTTGCTTAATTTCCTTTGCAGGGCTATTTGTGCTCTTTCGCAAAAACCGTTTTGGAGCTATTTCTTTCCTATTGTTTTTTATTCTTCTCATCTATATCATCAGCTGCTGGCATCAATGGTATTATGGCTCCAGCTATGGTTTTCGTCCGATGATAGAGTATTATTCTTTATTTGCTATTCTACTATTGTTAGCTTTACAGCACTTACGAAAAAAATGGGTGAAGATTTTATTCATCCTTCTGTGTGTGGCTGCTATTCCGGTAAATCAGATTCAGGCATATCAGTACAAGTATTTCATTCTTCATTGGGATCGAATGGACCAGTTTAAGTATTGGAAGACTTTTCTTAAAACCGGTTATAAATGGTACGGATATGTATGGGATAACCCTGAACCAATTGATATTTTTGGTGTATTGATGTCGACGTTCAAAAATGATTTCGAAACAGATAAAAAAGGATGGCAGGATGGTAAGATATTCGACGCGGGACAGAATGCACTATCCGGAAAAAATGTTAATCAGCTTGATAGCATTGAATTATTTAGCAGGACCCTTATCACCACAGGAAAGGAATCAAAATTGACAGAGTGTAAAAAGCCTGCCGTCATTGTGTATGGGCATATCAAATCTGAAAACTTTAACAGGAATGACTCATTATTTTTTGTGGTAAGTCATCAGCATGCTGACGGTCAAATTTATTTCTACAAGACACGGATAGTCGATAGTTTTTATAAAGGAAAGAATGGTTGGTATTGGCTTGAAATCGCTATGAAAATTGATAATGTCGGCGGGGAATCAGATGTTACAAAAATGTATTTCTGGAACCCTGAAAAGAAGCGTTACTGGCTTGATGATATAACCATAAAGATTTTTGAACAAAAATAATAATTCCAAACCGCTCATAAAATGTACAAGCCCGAATTAGCATGCTTTCATTTTATTCAATTGTAACATCATAAATTTCTCCGAAAATATCATTGGCAGGAAACGGTATATTGTCCTGTTGATATGGAGACCCGGGCCACCATTTTGTATTATGGAATTCCTGTGTAACAATTAATAGCATCTGGTTATTAGGTATACTTGTTACTTTATTATTCATGTAGCCAACTACATGCATTTGATCAGGTTCCGGACCGATGCGCCAGATTATTTCTTCAGGCCTCCAGTCAATTTCAAAGTAATAATACTTCGATCCGAAAAGAGAATCATCAGGAGCAGGTGTTTTTTCGGTTAGTGCTCTGTATGTGTGATTCCAACGGTGGGCTTCAAAAATTTTATCACCATATTTTACGGTATTGCATCCTGCGCCAAAATTTTCGGGTTCCCAGCATGCCATATCCCAATTGGTGCAAGCCACAGTTATATTCCCATCGTTGGAGGTAATTTCATCAGGAAGTCGGGTATTCCAGCTGTTAATGTCACGCGGATTGTTTGTCGGATTTTTATAAAGCGGAGGAAAAAATTGGTCAGGACAATAAGCGGGAGTCTTTAATATTTCAAAATCTATTTCTGAGTAACCCACGCGGTTAACACGTTTGTCATTTTCGCCACCCCAATAGGTAGCCATGTAGCCTTCCTTCTGACAGGGACGGCGTAAGTTCCATTTACCATCATCGGCCTGATTGATAAGCCAGATTGCATTGGTAAGTCCGTTCCACATGTTATTCTTATTTAATAACTCAGTCAACTTTGCTTTCACCCGTATTTTTCCATAGCACAGTCCATGTCTGGAAATAATACCTACATTTTCTTTTTTCCATTTAGCAGGTTCAGCCTTTGGGTTATGAATTATTATTTTTTTATTCACCGGATCTGAATACACTGTCTCGCATGGAATAAGAGCTTTCATCGGTGTTGTTCCAATAAGCTCTTCTTTACTATAAAAGCCCCGGTTCCAGTTATAATCGCGCTTTGAATAATTATCTTTTAAAACATCGGCTATGACAGGAATATTGTCAAGTCGTGTAGAGGCATCTATGTAATGTAGAAATTGTTCAAAACCGGACTTGCGAAACAAATTCGTATCAGTTCCGCAGTTAGACCCTGAGTAACGGTTATCTTTTAGAGAAGTAAATTGTTTGTTGTCGACAAAAATTCCCGAACCAAGATCCGGATTAGCTACTACTTTAAGCCAGGTTTTCGAAATCAAAGAAAGCGTATTATTAAGTTTTTCCCCTTCACCATATTTAAAATAAAAATATGGATGAATAAAATTGTCAGTAACACGAAGGCTGATATTTTGTACTGCTGATGGAATGTTATTATTGCGAATATTTTCTTCGCTTGTAACAGCAAGAAGAAATGAATAAATTCCTACACGAGGGTTTCTCTTCCATCGGTTATTTTTTCCCTTGAAGTAACACATTTCTTCATTTCTGGGATTACCTGTAATGTTAATGGAATCATTAATTACATGAAACTTTCCATCGGAAGGAATATTCGATGTAGTTCGGAAAAGCACAGTGGAATCACTCCAGCTGCCATAAAAATTTTCAAAAGCATACGGATTAAAATTTCCGTTTACAGTATCTTTTTCAGGAAATTTGTAGGATTCATTCTGATAGAATATTTTGTAAGAAAATCTTTTTGGGCTTCCTGAATTATTCTTTATTTTGAATTTACAGAGAAACCTGCCTTTTTCATTCTGCCTATTTGTGGGAATAATAAATCCTGTATTAATAGCATCAAAATAATCGAGATAAATTATGCGCAAGCTGTCACTTTTTACCTGAGTACAATTGGTAAGTGCATCAAAATCTATAATAGAGAATTCGGCGGATTGTTTTACTTCCCGTTGAGCAGTATTTGCAGTTGCAGTTGCCGTTGCAGGAGCCGGAGTGGAAGTTGATATCGAAGACTTTTTCTTATTACATCCGGTAATTAAAATCAACATGAAAATCGGAAAAAATATATATGAGATATGTTTCATTGAATTCATTTTGGCAGGGAGTATACCTGAATGCGATTCGGAAGATCATTCAGGGAATCAAATTTTTTACAGTTCATTCCGTCGAAATCATTATCGGCGCAATTGCGCAAAATGCACAATAACTCGGTTTTGTTACCTGTAAAATTTCCGGGGACCAAACGAACAATTTCATAGTATTTTGGATTTTGATCAGAAACATATCCCGTAAATTCGGGAATGGAAGATATGTAAAATCCTTTTTTATCATGTGTGATAAGTTTTAATTCGAACCGCCATCGATTATTGTATGAAAATATATCCTCTCTTTTTGAGTTTTTTGCCCGGATAGGAAACAGCTGATCATCTGAAGAGAAAAAATTAAACAGCGAAGATTCGTCGGGCATAGGCCCCCTGTTTAATTTGTTATTTTTAAAATCCAGAATTTGTCCTTTGATAATTTTGTGTTCAGAATAAATGGAGATTATGTTTTCATGGACATCTGACAAATATTTTATAGAAACACCGGTTGAAGAATCACTAAAAATTACTCGAGGCACGTTTTCCTCAAGTATCGTTTTCCAGGTTCCATTTTCAAAACCTTTGAGTATTATGTTTCCCTGTTTTCCGGCAAGCAATAATTCATCGGCATTATTCCCTAAATAATTTCCTGTGAAATATTTCATCGTAGAATTTTCCAGCTTTCCTTTCCACATCTCATTTAGTGAAATGCCATTTATATTATCACTGCATGAACTTTTCGGAGGAGCAGAAATGCTATACATGGAAGAAGTACCGGACGACAAGAGAAGAATTTCATTTTTCCCATCACCATTGAAATCTCCGGTAGTAATGTTGTCATACGGAAAATTCTTTTTATCAAAAGGAATTACACCATCCACGACAAAGCGATTTTTGCTTTCACAATAATGGAATAGTGTTAGATCTTTTGAATTAATCGAAAGCAATTCATCGGTTAATACAGCATTCCCGCTAAAATTCCCGCTGAAAAGTAAGTCGTAAGGATTAAGGAATGCTTGAGCAATGGAATCAGAACCGATAAGGAATGGTGAATCGAAATTCCCAATATCCGTTAATTGCATAAAGGATCTTTCATAAGGAGGATGATACCTGTCGTAATTATATACCCCGCCTTCTCTTGCATTCATATCAACAATAGTTTGATTTCCCGGTCTGGATGGTGTAGGTCCGAATGAAACATCAAAGTCGTCTGCATAAACAGTTGCATCGCTTTTATTATTCAGATAAATACAAATTTCATCGTCAGGATTAAATTTTAAATAATCTTCGGGTTCAATATTAAAAAGCGAATTAAGCTTTTGCCATTGTCTGGCTTTCAAATTCATTTTTTCTGTACTCTTGCCACTCCAGTAAATCTGCTCATCGTCGGATGATCTCACTTCAAGAGTAAGAACACAGTTGACATTTTCTGTTAGAGGATAAATCCAAACGCTTGCTGTTAAGTTTCTAAGGGTATCGTTTACAACACGCTCCAGATTTTTACAGATCAAAACACTTGTTTGATCGCGGCCTTTCATCACAGAAGAATATTTACCGGAAAGACTTAATTCATCGGTAAGGCTGCCGATGTTATTAAGCAGAGAATCATTCTCCAGATCGAAATGAAAGGATGATTGCTTAATGTTATTTACGATTAATGAAGTATTATAAATATTTTCAATTCCTCTGAATTGGACGCGGATATCATCAACATAAAAGGTGGATTTATTTTTATTCCATGCATACATTTTAACTCTATTGGAATTTTTCAAGAAATCATTTTTAATTTTAAACCGTACAGTATAATTCCCCCATTTATTTAGCGTATCAGGCATAACATCGCCTTCCCAGGAAAGAAGTTTTCCGTCCTGGCCGTCAATTTCTAAAACCCATATTACTTCACCGTTAATTTTTTCATTCCAGTATTTCATGGATATTTCTATTTCCCTTAAGTTGTTCAAATATGGAATTTCTGAAAAGCTGTTCACAATTTCAGCACCAAATTCTATATTACTGTCCAGCTTGACACTCCTTTTCCCGGAAAAGGATCTTTTTGTACTGAGAGAGTATCTTAGTAAGGAATTCTCGTTTTCAAAATCGTTAAAAAGTTCTTTCATTACAATTAGACTTAAGGGCATTACCTCAAGTATTACGCTTTCCTTGGGTTTTTTTGGTTGGCGTCGAAGGCTTTTTTTATAAAAATATATTCCCGATCCTATATAGAATATTCCTAGTACTGAAAAAATAAGGATATACAACGACTTTTTCATATTCGTTTAATTCTTTTTATCGAAAATACGGGTAATGTCAAATAACCATGTTTCCAGAAGTTTCATTTCTTCAAGCCCAATTAAATTTTCTTCCGTTAATAATTTATAACATTTGATCATGTTTTCAGGAATGTTATTTATCCCTTTGGAAAGTTCAAGCTCTTTTAGCAGCCGGCAGATTTTCGAATTGTTCAAATATCCCGGTATTTCATCCTCAAAATCTTTCAATAATGAATGTTCGTTTCTCTCCTGCCACACTGTAGCATTGTGAAAAAGTATTGGCCATCCGCAGGTCCATGCAATTCGCTGAGCGATAAAACTCCGCCAGATGTCTGTCATACGGAAGCTGCAATAGGAGGGAAGGTAAAGCAATGGAAATGCTTCTCTGAACCAGGTTGTATTCTGACTGTTGAAGGGACACCATGAATTATCTCCAAGAGCAAGCGGATTTCGCTTTTTGAAAATGATAGGCAGCTTCATGCTCATTCGATAAATAGCATCAACATCGGGGTTTTCATCGGCCAGACCTTGTTGTATGGGGCAAAAATGTTCTACTTCAGGATTACCTTGATTTATAATTATACCCGAAAGCAATTCAAGCGGAAAACCACGGGGCCAGATTTTCTCATCGGAGAAATATCCATATACATTGGTCCATCCGTTGTTTTCAATAGCATTCGAAATAATTTTCTTTGAACGGGGAATCCAGAATTCTTCTTTCGGAAAATTATCGTCGTCTGTTTCTATAATAACATCTTGGTGAGCAGCAAGAAGGTATCCTAAATTTTTCCGAGAGTAATGTTTTTCAGGAAGAATCTTTGCCAAACGGAAATCGAGTTTTTCCTGTTCTTCAATCGAATAAAAACGACAGCCATCGAGTTTAAAATTCGCAGGTGATTTTACATCACCAATAACAATAAATTCAATTCCCAGCTTTTTTGATTCCCGGGCAAATAATTTCATTGCTGCATTCGGAGCAGAAATAGAAGTAATGACTAAAGATGATTTAGAAAAATCCATCAGAGTGATATCGGCCGCAAAGTTAACCTACGCCAGCAATAAAATAACAATGTAAAGATTGAATTTTTAATCGCTTTTACCGACACTCCGGGTGAGGGTGATTTATAATAGATAGGTATTTCTATATATTGATGTTTTCGCAGAAGGTATCGGATTTCAGTCTGATAAAAATGTGCTTTCGATCGCAGTGGATAAGATGTAAAGGCGACAACGATGTTCCGATGAAAACCCTGATAACCGGAAGTCATATCTTTCAGTTTTGTTCCCAGAAGTAAATTTGCAAGAACGGTTCCGCCTTTCGACAACCATTGTCTGTTAGCCGGCGAATCACCCATGGAACCTCCTTTAATAAAACGGCTTCCATATACACAGGGAATTCCTGCTTTGAGATGCTTCAAAAATTTCCCCAATTCAACAGGATCGTGAGACAAACCTGCATCCATTTCAATAATATAATCAGCATCTGATTTTAATGCTTCTTTATATCCGCGAATATATGCATCAACAACATTTCTATTTTCAGGTGCCCACACTGTATGAAATCTTGAATCGTTAGCGCTTAAAGCTTTGCACAAGTCAAGTGTTTTGTCCTTAGATACATTATCCACAACAAGATATACTTTACCGGGAGGAAGTTTACCAAGATTTTCTTTTAATGCCTGAATAAAGAAATCAAATTCTTTTTCTTCATTAGCCATTGGAACAACTAAAGCCCAGGAAAAGGACATAAAAATGTATAAATTTAAAAGCTTCGCAAGGTAGAAAAATTACTTTGTGAGAAGAATAATAGAGCTTTTTCTTTTCATTTTATCAAAAACATTTCAATTTCTTTATTGATCAATTTTCCCAAGTAAAACCGCTCATACAGACTCTCCTTTCCTCTCCGTGCCTCGTGTTAATCCCCCCTTTAAATTTCCTCATCCTTTTCATCCTCCACTCTCCGTGTTAATTCCTCCCTTAATCCTCCGTCCTTCCTCCCCCCCGGAATAGCCTCTATCAACCTTCTAGTATATTCCGAAGCAGGAGCAGCATAAATAACATCCGGATCCCCCATCTCTTCAATCCTCCCCTGATTCATTACAATCATTCTGTCACTCATAAACTTAACAACAGAAAGATCGTGAGAAATAAAAATACTTGTGAAACGAAAATCTTTTTTCAAAGTGTTTAATAAATTTAATATCTGTGCCTGAATGGAAACATCGAGAGCAGAAACCGATTCATCGCAAATGATAAATTCCGGTTCCAGTGCGAGTGCCCGTGCAATGCAAATTCTCTGCCGCTGACCACCGCTGAATTCGTGTGGATAACGGTTATAATGTTCTTCTTTCAAATTCACTCTTTCGAGCAATTCAAAAACTTTTTGTTTTCTATTCCCGGGAAACAAACCATGCACCTTCATCGGTTCCAGAATAGCATTGCCAATTGTTATTCTCGGATTCAGGGATGAGTATGGGTCCTGAAAGATTATCTGAATATGTTTACGCATAGAGCGTAATTGCGAGCCGGAAAGTGAAGAGAAATCTTTTCCTTTGAAAATAATTTTACCTGCAGTGGGTTCCAGAAGCCGTATGATTGCTTTCCCAAGTGTCGTTTTTCCGCAGCCGGATTCGCCAACCAGTCCCAGAGTTTCTCCCGGATAAACATCAAAACTAACATCATCAACAGCATGAACATAATTTGTTACTTTTCCAAAAACTCCTTTGCGAATGGGGAAGCGAACTTTCAGATTTTTTACTTCCAGTATGGGCGGGTTCGAATAAATTTTCTCACGATTTGTTTTTGTCTCAGACTTGCTAATTTCATTCTTTACTGAATTTATGGAGCTGATTATTTCAACAATAGTTCCATCTTCATTTTCCTGCATAAAGTCTTTCACAGTGGGCAGTAATTGAAGGCGTTTGTTTAAAGGCGGTCTGCAGGCCAGCAGTCCTTTAGTGTATGGATGTTGAGGACTGGAAAAGATGTTGCTGACAGTGCCTTCTTCCACAATTTTCCCTTTATACATTACAATCAGTCGATCGGCGATTTCCGCTACAACGCCAAGGTCGTGTGTTATGAATAGCAGACCTGTTTTATACTCTTCCTGAAGCTTACGCATGAGCTCAAGTATGTTTGCCTGAACGGTAACATCAAGAGCAGTTGTTGGTTCATCGGCAATAAGTATAGAAGGATTGCAGCTCATAGCCATGGCAATCATGACTCGTTGTTTTTGTCCACCCGATATCTGGTGCGGAAAAGCATCATACATCTGTTCCGGACGCTGCAGTTTTACTTTCTCGAATAGAGCGATTGTTTTTTCTTTCGCTTCAGACTTAGAAAGCTTTTTATGAAGCATGAGTGCTTCTGCTACCTGAAAGCCACAAGAGAAAACGGGATTGAGCGAAGTCATCGGTTCCTGGAAAATCATGGCAATATCGTTACCTCGGTAAACAGACATTTCTTTTATAGTAACAGCTGTGAGGTTAACGGGATTATTTCCTGTTGGATTAAAAATTATATCACCCGAAACTTTTCCTTCCTTAGAAAGAAGCCGCATTATGGAAAGAGCTGTAACGGATTTCCCAGAACCTGATTCGCCAACAATGCCGACTGTTTCGCTTTTGTTGAGAGAGAAATTAATACCATTGACGGCATGTACAGGTTCTTCTTTTGTGTTGAAAGTTACTTTCAGATTTTTTACTTCCAGGATTGATGACATGGTGGTAAAGATAAAAGTAGATTCGGTATTGAAAAGCGAATTTTATCCTTTTTCATTAACAAAAAAAGTGTTCTAATAAAACTTAAACGATTTCCATTTCCTCAATGGGAATTAACTCTTCTCGTCGAAATTTTCTAAGGATCTGTGCAACGGTGAGTACGTCTTTCTGACAATAAGTAACAATTCTTTCGAGATTTTTCTCTTCCCAATAAACCTTCCAAACCATACTGCCATCGATGTCATCTTTCGGAGTGGGAATGCCTAAAATCAGTGCAAGCAGGTTAAGGGAAGTGTACGATTTATAATCTCCGAATTTCCACAGCTCCATTGTATCAAGATGAGAAACCTCCCATGGCTTTTTGCCCGCAGTATCAAGAATGGAAGGCAAAGCAAGCTGATGAATAACCATACGCCTGCAAAGAAAAGGGAAATCGAATTCTTTGCCATTATGTGCACAAAGAAATTTATCGGATGAATTAAAATGTTTTAATAATACTTCTGAAAATTCAAGAAGAAGTTTTTTTTCATTGTGACCGTAAAAAGATTTTATTCTGAATTTATTTTCTGCAGTAAAATATCCACAGGAAATGCAAATGATTTTTCCGAATTCAGCATAGATGCCCGCCCGCCTGTATGAGTCATCGATTGATTCTTCTTCTTTGCGTAAAGTTTGAACTTTTTTCTCCCAAAGTTTTCCGAAGTCAGCAGGTACTTCATCATAGGTAGCATACTGCGGAACCGTTTCTATGTCCAGGAAAAGAATGTTCTTCAGATTTAAATTTTCGAGCATGAAATATAAAATTAGATAATTATATTCTTTTCAAAAGTAGGTATATCAGTCTTCCTTTACAATCAATATATGCGGTAAAGTGAAGCTGCTTTTTTTAATTTTTAATTTAGAAAGGGGGAGATTCTTTTAAATAATGTTGAAAGTGTTTTATTGTCGGACTTAACCGCGGCGAAGCAGCGTTCCGCCGCGGAACCGCCGCGGAACCGCCGCGAACCGCTGCTTCGCCGCGGTTATTTTTCACACATCCAAAAACCAGTAACTCCACCTATACAATCTAACTCACCCTAACTTGAGTTTACAATTTGTTTCTCAATCCTGATATAAGTCAAAATTCGACCATCTATAGCATCCTCTTGGATTAAAGAATAAAGTAAGCCTTCAACATTCGTCTGTAAATTGTCATATTTTCTGTGTTTAAAATGAATCTCCATCATAGGTTTGTAAGTATTACCTTAAAACTGTATTTTTAAGGATTGGCTGACTTAAGCCTAATTCCAAAGATTCATGAAAATTACTACTCTTTACCGCATATTCTATTGCGTCGTATTCGTATTGGCATTTACAGCAAATACCAAATCCCAGACAACCGTATCGTACTGGAAAGATTCAAAAGAAAAATTTGCTACAAGTCCGAGCTCAAGCATCGTAGATAAATACCGCTCCGTTCAACTTGATCTCCCGTTACTGAAAGCATTGCTTAACGGAGCTATAGACGAAACCCTTCCCAATGCTTTTTCAAACGGCACTGTCATTTCTTTGCCAATGCCCGATGGGTCATTTTCAAAATTCAGTGTAGCTGTTTCTACCTTGATGCCTAAACAGCTAATGGACAATTTCCCTATGATACGCGCATTTACTGCAAAAGGAATTGATGACCCAACAGCAATTGCAAAACTGGATTATACACAATGGGGATTTCATGCAATGATTTTATCTGCTGAAGGCATGGTCTTTATTGATCCTGCCGTCCTCGGCAATACAAGTGATTATATTAGCTTCTATAAAAAGGATTCACATCGTGCGCAGAGTTATATTTGTGAAACGATGGATGAATTGGAAAGTCAAAGAAGCATTCCTCAAAATCCCAACCTTATTCTTCTAAGCTCAGGAGCTACATTAAAAACCTACAGACTGGCAGTTGCTTGTACAGGTGAATATGCTGCTTTTTACGGTGGAACAGTTTCAGGCGCATTATCGGGCATTGTCACTTCTGTTAACCGTGTCAGCGGGGTTTATCAAAATGAGTTGGCAGTTCGACTTACTTTAATTGCCAATAATAACCTTATTGTATATACGAATTCAGGAACAGATCCTTATACCAATGGCAGCGGCAGTACGATGCTCGGTGAAAATCAGACAAACTGTGATGGAGTTATTGGAAGTGCTAATTATGATGTAGGCCATGTTTTTAGTACAGGCGGCGGAGGTGTAGCCAGTTTAAGGGTGCCATGCGTTTCAGGAAGTAAAGCACGGGGTGTAACCGGTCAAACTTCTCCCATAGGCGATTCATTTGACATAGACTATGTAGCCCATGAAATGGGACATCAATTCGGAGGCAATCACACATTTAACAGCGCCACCGGTTCGTGCACCAGCAATCGTGCAAGCACGGCTGCATACGAACCCGGCAGCGGAACAACCATTATGGCTTATGCCGGCATTTGTGGTACTGATAATATCCAACCTCATAGCGATGCCATCTTTCACACAAAAAGTTTTGATGAAATACAGGCTTTTATTACTACAGGAAGCGGCAATAGCTGTCCGGTTCAAACGGCTACAGGAAACACACCACCTGTTGTTCCTGTCGGAACAAATTATACAATTCCGTTAAATACCCCTTTTGTTCTCCGCGGAACAGCAAGCGATATCAATGGCGATGCTTTAACGTACCTATGGGAAGAATACGACCTTGGTCCGGCAGGAGCTCCTAATTCTCCTTCCGGAAACGCGCCCATCTTCAGAGATTGGGTACCTGTTACAGATACATTCAGAGTTTGTCCGAGAATGGAAGATCTGGTCAGAAACGTACAAACCCTCGGCGAAATTCTTCCAACCTATGCGCGTTCACTTGTTTTCAGGTTTACAGTAAGAGATAATAGAATAGGCGGCGGAGGTGTTACGCATAACAATACACCGGTAACATTGACGGTAACAAATACCACAACGCCATTCAAAGTAACCGTTCCCAACACAGCAGTTACATGGGCCGGCGGATCAACCCAAACAGTTACGTGGGATGTTTCATCAACGAATATAGCACCGATCAGTTGTGCGAATGTGAAGATTATGCTTTCTGTTGATAGTGGTTATACCTATCCTTATACCTTACTTGCAAGTACAACGAATGACGGAACAGAGGCTGTAACCATTCCAAACATTGCAAGCACTAAAGCGCGGGTAAAAGTTGAAGCTATTGGAAATATTTTCTTCGACATATCTAATGTTAATTTTACCATAACATCTTCCGGTACGCTTTCTTCAATCACCACAAGTGCATTGACATCAAATAATATTTGTGCAGGAAGTAATGTAAACGTTAGCTTCACAACAAATGCACCGGCTACAGCAGGAAACATTTTCACTGCACAACTTTCCGATGCTTTAGGAAGTTTTGCAAGTCCTGTAAGTATTGGTACTTTGACAAGCACCAATGCAGGAACAATTGCTGCTACAATACCCGGTGGTACAGCAGTCGGCAGTGCTTACAGAATTCGTGTTGTAAGTTCCAGTCCTGTAGTTACAGGAACAGATAATGGGTCAAACATTACGATAGCAGCTGCTATCGGAAGCCCGGGTACAATTACTGGTTTAACAAGCGTATGCCAGGGTCAGGCCGGAGTAATATATTCAGTGCCGGCTATTGCAAATGCAACAGGTTATACATGGACGCTTCCTGCAGGAGCTTCGATAACATCAGGCTCTAATACTAATTCCATTACCGTAACTTTTTCCGGAAGTGCTTCTTCAGGAAACGTAACAGTATTGGGAACAAATATTGGATGCGGCAACGGCCCCGTATCATCACCGCTTGCTGTTACCGTTAATCCAAATGCAGCAGCTAGTGTAAGTATTACAGCCAATCCGGGCAATACAATTTGTTCAGGAACAAATGTGACATTCACAGCAGTACCAACGAATGGCGGAACAACTCCTTCTTATCAGTGGAAATTGGGAGCTGCAAACGTTGGAACAAACAGTGCAACATATTCGAACAATGCACTGGCAAATGGAAATAGTGTAACGTGTGTAATGACATCGAATGCAACATGTGCAACGGGAAATCCGGCGACATCGAATGCAATAACGATGACAGTAAATCCGAATGTAGCGGCAAGTGTAAGCATAACAGCCAATCCCGGTAATACAATTTGTTCGGGAACAAATGTGACATTCACGGCAGTGCCAACGAATGGTGGCACAACTCCATTTTATCAATGGAAATTGGGAGCTGCAAACGTTGGAACAAACAGTTCAACATATTCAAACAATGCACTTGCCAATGGAAATAGTGTAACCTGTGAAATGACATCGAATGCAACGTGTGCAACAGGAAATCCGGCAACATCAAATGCAATTACGATGGGAGTTACAGCAAGCGTTTCTATCAGTTCGATATTGCCATCTACAGGTGGTCCGGGAATGAATGTTGTCATCAGCGGTGCAGGATTTACGGGTGCCTCTTCAGTAAAATTTAACGGAATATCGGCTAGCTTCACAGTCGACAATGGCGGACAAATAACAGCAACAGTGCCCGTAGGAGCTTCGACAGGATTAATTTCAGTAACATCAGGTTGTGGAACGGGCAATAGTCCGGTTAATTTTACTTTTACCGGCCTGGTAACACTCAATTTGAAATTATTTCTCGAAGGATATTATCAGCCCGGAAGCGCTTCCGGAGGTTTGATGGATAATGGAGGAATCGGAGGACTTCTTAAAGTATTAGGTTATTCAGCCAATGTAAGTGATGTGGATACGGTATATGTAAGTGCTATGAATTCAATTACGCATACAGAGGTTGACAGAAAAGCCGGAATACTAAAGACCAATGGAACAGTGAGTGTAACCTTTAGCGCATCGGTACTTGCCGGCACGACCTATTTCATAAAAGTCAATCACCGCAATGCACTTGAGACCTGGAGTTCAGCAGCAGTATTGCTAACAAGTTTATATGATTTTACATCATTACAGAATAAGGCATACGGTAATAATATGATACAAACCTATGATGCTATAGGCTGGGCATTTTACAGTGGCGATATTTCTAATGCGGGTACGGGAGCAGTGGGAGTTCAGGATGGAGTAATAGAATCGCAGGATTATTCAGACCTGGAAAATGCCATAGCGCTATCACTTACCGGATATGTGTATGAGGATATAACCGGAGATGGTGTAGTTGAATCGTCCGATTATTCCATTATGCAAAACAACACTTATTATTCAAGGAGTCTGATTCGTCCATAAAAGAAAGAATAGCATCAGACATATTCATTAAAAGACTAAAACGAAAGCTTCTTATTCCCTGAAAACCCAGTGAATTACGCGGAATTGTAAGATAGAATCTTCAATTTTGTAACATTTTGGGATAAAATTCATATACTTGCACACTAAATAATTTGAGAATTTGAAAATTTGAGAATTTGAAAATTAGTGCAAAAATAAGCTGGAGAATAAAATTTGAGGGATAAATTAATGATAAGAAGGTCGATTATATTTCCCTATTAAACTTATTAAATTTGCCCAAAAGGGACTATTCTCCACCATTCTCAAATTCTCAAATTACCAAATTCTCAAATTAATAAAGGTCCTGTGGCCGAGTGGTTAGGCAGAGGTCTGCAAAACCTTGTACAGCGGTTCAAATCCGCTCGGGACCTCCAGTATCGCCTTATTAGGGCTCATTAGGCTCCATTTCGCTGAAATGGAGCTTTTTTGTTTACATTAGGAGCCGTTAGGAGCCATCGGGAGCCGTTGATGTTTCGCTCACGTTTCGCTGGAGGTGAAAGGAATGTTTCGCTGGAAGATTTTGTCTGCGGAAAAATGAGTGTATAAAATTATACACGTCTTGCTGGAAGAAGGACGATCAGTTAAATTCGTGTCGGAAACTTAAGGAAATCGGTGAAAAATAAGCAATCGCTGGGAGAGAAAGTATTGTTTCGCTGGATGGTTTTGTCAGCGAAAAAGGACACAGTGCACGAGACAGTGGCGGGCTTGCCACCAATTTCAGGTATCTAATTGCTTCTTCAAACGGAAAGGATTTATCAGAATTTAGTGGGAAAAAGGGTAGTTGAAGTTGAATCCCCAAAAATAACAAGCATTTTCATTCTACGAACAATTTTTTAAAATCCCTTATATTTTTTGAGGTATGGGTCATGAGATCTGAACATATACGAAACTGAAAGATTTAATTTTTGGTACATCTCTGTATGTTTACCAAAATTTTGTGTATTTCTCAAATTTCCCAAATATAAACTTCTGCCAATATTAAACTGAACATGACTGATACGAAAGCCGCCGCCATACTCAAAAGTTGCTGGAAAAGAATAATTGTCAAAATAGAGGTTACTTAAAGCATTGAAGCCAACGCCACCGTATGCGAAAGCATTAAACCATTTTGAGAAATTCAGACGATATTCAAAATGCAAAGGGATATTGACTGCATAAGTTTCAAAATCAGATTCAAAAAAATTTTTCGAATATCCCAATAAATTAATTCCGGTATTCAAACCAAAACCATACCTAAACAATGGCTCAGCTTTCAAACCAAACTGAATGACATCCATAGAATAATAATCAATTGTTTGTTGTGCATACCCCAAAGTCAGCCCCCAAGTATTTTGTGTTTTTGGGCAGTTAAAACATTTCTTTGCGTTACTTTGAGTTGTTTGTTCTTTAGGACTGCTTGATTGTTTAGAGTTAGGACTTGTTCTGCCCGATGCTTGTTTTTCTTTTTCTTGCGGTTTGCCTTCGCCAGAATTTATGCGTTTTTGAGCATCATCGGCGTCAATGCCTTCATTTATCAGGTTTTCGCGGCGTTGTGGTTGAATTCCGAATTTATTATTCCAAATATCTGTAAGTTCTGCAGTTGTGGCTTTACGTAATTTCGGTGGATTTAGTACATTATCGCACTTCACAATTTGTGATTGTGCGTAACTGTCTTTCGGGTTGCTGTCCAAAACTTTTTGATATTCGTCTTTGGCGGTTAAGTAGTTTTTGGCGGAAAATGACTGATTAGCAGTTTTGATATGCTCGGCGCACCATTTTGCCCGTGTGAGTTTTATTTCGGCAATCTGTTTGTCTTTGCCCATAGCATTTATGAAAGCATTATTGTAATTGGTTACGGCACAAACGTAATCACCACCATCGAAACAGCGGTCGCCGTCTTGAATGTAAGTTTGGCAATATGACGGAAATGCGGTTATTGCTATAAAAAATAATATTGTAATTAGTTTCAACATTTCTAAATTATAATCTCATCAACAAATCTGTAATATCCGCATCTGCATTGGGCTTTTTTCGTTTGACAATTTCATACATTATTGCAGACAAATAAGGGTATTTAACGTAATCGTAATAATTGTACATATAATCCGTCAATATGGTAACGATATCATTGAATTTCAATTTTTGAATTTCAGAATCGCCGCCTGCCGATTTATGTTTATCTAATTCAATAAGTTTGTTGATTGTTTTTTTGAGTTCAGTGTTGAAATCTTGGTAAGACTCAACATCGACTTTGAGTACATCAAGCAATTTAGATTTGGGTTTGATTTGGCTTAACTGCGCTTGAGCATTTTTGATTGGGTCGACATTATATTTTTCTGAGAGCAATTCTAATGCGTTGAAGTAATTATGCAAATCATATAAAACCGATGTTACTTCCGAATTATTTACCACAAGTTGCATATCTCGAGCTACTGACTCTTTGGTTGAAGATTTTATTAATTCATCAAACGGTTGTTTTTTGTACGAATTTACAATGGTTGCCAATGCTTCTGCTTTGCCATCATTTTTTGCATTGTCGGCGGTTGTTTTTGCATTGGCTTTTTCGTTTACAATTTGCTTATCTTTATCTTTAATAGTTTGATTTATTTTTGAAATTACGATATTCAAACTATCAACTTTCTTTTGCAAATTATCTCTCTCTTCATTGATTTTTTTTTTGTCCAAATCCGAAACTTTTTGTTTTTCAATATAGACTTCATTGCGTAAATCTTTTATTTGTTTTTGCAAAGCGAGTGTATCTTTTTTATAAGCATCGCTCAAAATAGAAAAATTTTGCTTTTCTGTTTGCCAATCATTTTTTAATTTGTTGTTTTCGAGTATTTTTTCCTCGTAATATTTTTTCAACAAAGAGTCTGATTGTGAATATACCAGGTCACCACAGAAAAATAGTATAGTTAAAAATAATAGCTCCTTCATAATTCCTAATACTTATAATTATATGCTTTTGTATTATCCGTACTCCATTTTTGCAACAACCTATTGTATTCACCATCGAACGTGGCTACTTGGTATATGGCGTTGTCCAATGCATCTATTTCGGCTTTAAGTGGTTTGTAAAGATTATTGACATAGTCGCTTTGAGATTTGTAATTGTTATATAACCCCGACCAAAAATTGATTTTTTCGTCTAAATACCTGACGTGTGCTTTAAACAAAGATTGAGGGACTTCTTTCAATCCATCGTGCAGGCGGGTACAGTTATTGACAAACTCGTTTTCCAAACGGTTGCTAAGCAAACTTGCGGTACGGGAGATTTTGCTTTGCACATCTGCAATCGGGAAACGAGCAGACAAATCAGTACTTGAATAGCCGTAACCTTTACAAGACGAAATAAAAGATACTATTTCGTTGTACTTGTTTAAAGCCGTTTGAATGGTCGTAAAGTCCTTATCGACAGGACTTCCAGCAACAAGCAGTTTCGACTTTTTCAATTCCTTCTTTTCTGCTTGAATGAATTTCAGGTCATCGGGTTTCCATTCCGACTCACGAAAAACTGTTTTTGCCTGCTTGATAAACTTTTCTGCATAAGCGGCATAGAGATTATTTTCAAAATTCTCTTTCCACTGGTCGTTTTCCGATTGCGTTTTACCAAACCGCCCATAAGGATATGTTGGTGGCAATGGTTTGTAGAAATCGTTAATGTGGGATACAACTTCTTTATAGAAATCATTGCAGAACTTATTGTCGGACTTTCCTTTGAGTTGCTCAATTTCCATCTCAATCTTGGCGGTAAATTGATTTTCGAGTGCTTTTACTTTTTTGGGTTCTATAATACTTTGTATCCAAAAAAAAATTCCGGCACCGATTGCTGCTACTACGATTACGACTAAACTGATTTTTAATTCTCTCATATTATTTTAATCCTTTCCTTTTATCTTGTTTACTATATGAAGGATTCTCCCCTTCTTGGGACATTTTGTTTAAAAATTCTTTTAATTTGCTATTGCTGAAATTATTATCTGCATTTACTTTATTTTGGAAATTCGAATAAGTTTTCGACTTATTGCCACTGCCAGAACCATCTAACGCCCAAAAATCCAAACATAACTGAATACTGTTTTTGAGTTTTTGATTAATACCATTTGTTTTGTATGCTATCAGTTTTGCCTCGTCCAACTCGCTGCCTTTTATGTATTGGATAATTTCTGAAGTTTTATCGGTTGCAGAAGGCATTTGTTCGGCCGGATTGGTTTGTTTTTTCGGCAGTTCATTTTTTTCAGACGTTTCTTTTTTCCGTTTTGGTTTCTTTTCTTCCATTATCGGTTCTTGCGGTGCTTCCTCTTTTACAGGTTCCATTGATTTTAGAATTGAATCAATTTCTTTTGCAATTTGCGATAAAGTAAGAGTAGAAACATTACCGAGCAGAGTGCCCACTTCTGTGTATTTTGTGCTGTCGATTTTTTCAATGGCAGCTCGGAAAGATAATTGCCCATCAGAATAATGCTGATCTCGCAATTCTGCAATGTTTTGATTGTTAATCAATTTCCTTTTTTTAATTGCTCTGTCAATGCTTTCATCCGCAGGCTTCCACACGTTTTTCCATTTTTTAGAATCGACAATTTCATCGCCACCAAACATTCCGCCGCCTGATTTTGTAATAAAATCCTGTTCTTGATTTTCCCAAATTGTTTTGTAAGCATTCAATTTATCAAGCATCAAAGAATCTCCTTCGACATACATTTTAATAATAAAATTGTTGAGCGTGTCTTTCTTTTGTTGTTTATCATTACCCGAGAAATGATACAACGCCAAAATAACAAAGCCGAAAACTAATGCACTAACTATTAATGTTGCAATACCAGCTGGTTTAGCTAAAAATGTAATTAGTTTTTCGGCAAATGATTTTGGGTTTCCGTTATTTTGTAGTGTGCTTGGATAGTTCGGCGATTTATTATCCCGCGAATGTTGTTTATTGTCTTTTTTAAGTTCAAAATCGATAGTGCTACTGCCGTTCCTCGGGCTATAGGACTTAGCTTCTGAGCGCAAAAAACCTTCCTTTTCAACAGTTATTTTATAAGTTTCGCCAATTTCTTTATCTGTGAAAACAATGTGGTCTGTTTGACTATTACACTTTCCATTACTTACCCATACTTTGAAATTACCTATATAATTTCTCTCACCTTCGGCTTCCTTTACTATAATATTTAAAACTTTTTTCTCTATCAACTCTAAAGGTAGAGGGGCCTCCTTATAATCTCTGGGCGTTATTTTTCTTTCACCATAAAACTTATCATTTATGCGCGCCAAGATTTTATGTTCTCTGCCAATATCTTCGCCAGAAAAGGTAATTTTTAAATCAGATTGCCATGGTTGATTATCAACACTAATTTCGGCGCCAGTAACTTTTACACCGTCTTTTTTTCTTATTACATCAAAAGTGATAGTTTTTGTTTCGGGGTTAGGCAGAAAAGCATCGTACTTAATTCTTATGTTACTTCCATTTATTTCCAAATATTTGTGAATATCAGAAGCAGGATTTGAAATACTGCCAATTGCTACGATTGGCTTGTGGTAATCTTTTGAGTATTTGATTTCTATTTGCCATTTTGAACGAATTTGATTTTCTCCCCTTTTATCTGAACGTGATTTGCCATTGGCATTAACCTTTATGTTGCTGTTAAAATTATTCAGATAGTAATATTCGTTATTCAGATCAGGATTTACTTCAACGCCAGAATTTTTCAAAATATTAAGCGGATTCGTATTGCCTTGAAAATTGAAGTCGATAAATAAAATTTGCTTATAGTCGCGGTATTCTTCTTGAAACGGCTTATCAAAATGTTCTATGAGCTCATTGTCGGATTTATAATAATGGAAGGCAGGTTTTTGCTCGCCTTTTGTAACATTATCATTATTGGAAAAATGTGCTAGTAATTTTATATCATAACTATTTGCTAACTCGGTGAATAATTGCCAGTCGTAACCATTTTTGGGTTCGACTATATTATTGTCAAGCATATAATTGCTACGATAAGTAGTGATAAGCTCATCCAACAGAAGTTTTATATCTTGACCCGATAATTTTTTAGAATTTGGAATAAAAATACATATACCAATTTCGCCTATATGTGTCCGATCTTTATCGTACCCTATTACATATTTTGTAAAAATACAACCTTCTTTTTCAAAAGCAAGTGTATAAAAACACTTGCCATAATTGACGTAATCATCATTAGCACTTTCTGACTGAACATCATTTGCATAATAATAAAACTCATCTGGAGTTGGTTTAGGATATAAAACATTATATCCGTGTTGTCTTCCGTGAACTAATATTTTCACCTTTTTTATCTGTTAAAAGCATCTAAAATACTTTGTCTTTTCGGAGCAATCCTACGCAATAGAATGTCAATGATATTACGTGAGGTTTCGGGGTCGAACTCACATAACTGCTGAAAGTAAACATTTCCCAAAGTAAATGGTGTGCCCAGAATACGCCCTGCATTAATGCTGTTAACTTCACATTTGGTGCGCAACGAATTTACAAATGCTGAATAATTAGCATTATTCAAATGTTCTTTAACTTCATCTACTCTTCCATTTTTTTCAACTCCTGTTCTATCACTTTTTGTGAGAACAATATATATAGCGTCAGTAGTTCGGTTGAAAAAATTATTATCCCTATCGTTGAAAAATGTAGAAGCAGCATTCAGATAATCGCTTTGTTTGTATCCATCTTTATCGGGTTCATTTTTTTTATCATAATCCACCAAAAAAAAGTGTATTTTTCGATTCCCGCTATTCAAAAACCGAATCAATGAATTAAATGTTTCTTCTTGGCCAGCAGTTTCAAATTCTTTGTCTGCAGATTTTCGTAAGAAACATTGAAAAATTTCCCCGCTTAATTCAATCAGCGAAACAGAACGAGAAGATTTTTCATTTGGTTTTTTCAATACAAACGGCAGATATTGCGTTGTCTCATTTGGAGTTGGACCGGGTATTAATGAAATTGGGTTTGAAAAGATATTTTTCAATTTTAACATATAATTATATCCAGGACCTGTGGCTATCTCCAAGTAACCCATTCTTTCGGCCTCACTCAAAATAGCAGCTAAAGCAGAGGTTTTTCCAGAACTCTTAATACCCCAAAAATATACTTCGGTGTAACCATCTGGAATAGATTGTGGCGACTTTCCAAGTTCCAATTGTGGCTGAGATTTTTTCTCCAAGATAAAGGTTATAACATTATTTGGAACACCAGCATTTTGCAAATCCTTACTGGTAATAGTCTTATTATCCAAGTATTTATTTATCGCGGAGAGTGGAAATGAATTAGGGTCTTTACGTATTTCCTCAAGGATAATTTTTTTTTCATCACTTTTAGCATTGTGTTCCTGTTCCTCGTCCTTGGCTTTGGCGTGATCTGCTTGTGCCTTTATTTGTTCTTGTTCATGTGCCTTTAGCAATTTTAATATGACATCACATTTTGATTTGTCTAACTCCTCAGTATCTTTGAGTTCTTGAAGAGTTACAATTCCCTGTTTGATCGCCTCAAAAAGTTGTTGACCGGATAAGTCGTCCATATGATCAAAAAAATAATTTCTGTCCATTGTATTTTTTTAAAAAGATTTATAATATTACTTCATAAGGTTTTGTTGTAAATGCTCCCTCTGCACGTGTGTTTCGTTTTGTTACATACCACGAGAACAACATTAGCACATACGCCAACACTGAAAATCCAATGGCAAGTTCTGTCGGATTTTCTACTATTGTAAAGTTGCTTTTTACCTCATCAAATGATTGGGCGTATTCAAAATCGGTGGCTTCTTCGCCAAATTCATGAACTTGCGATAGCCTAACCAAATTATCGAGCCACTGGTTTGAGTTTTTCTCAATATCATTCACAACACCCACAATTCCAATGCGTTTCCACCTTCTTGTTATGCTATTTGCTTCATGCAGCCAGTTGGCAGCAACTTCTTTTATACCTTTTTGAGCAATTGAGTCACTGTAATTGGTTGGAAACAAGTCGGCATGAACAGTAAACATTTTGGTATCAATCTGTGAATCATCGGAAACACCGCTTGAACCACTAAAACCATAATTGGTATAATCAGGTGGATTTATATTTTTTAAGGTTGCCACGCGTTGTAGATTGTGCTTGTAAAGATTTTCGCGTTTAGCCGCATAACTTTCGTACTCCGTAAACATATTTTCAGCCTTCCTAATGCTTTTTTGCAGTTTGTCAATAATCTCTGACTTACGAGCCTCTACCGTAAAAAAGTGTGGAAACGGAGTTGTCTTCGTTGCAAAAAATACGGCAAATAGCGTAAACAACACAAGCAATACCCTCTCCCATACACGGCAGGTTTTGAAATTGCGGCTTGTGCGTTTGAGAAGTTTTGCCCCATAGGCCGTGCTGAAAAATAACGCAGAGATACATACTGAAATAACTACGCAGCCAGTTATATGAGACATCCCCCATACTTTTTCATTGCCGATATTCAAAAAATTTGCACCTAAAAAGCACACAAAGCCAAAAGCGAGGGATGCTAAGGCAGTAAGCACATCGGCTAAAGAAAATTTACTTTGATTCATTAATAACTTATTTTAATTATTACTCAATAATTTATCTACTGCTTCTAATTCTTCTTAGTTCGTCATTCACTCTGTCTAACTTCAGCTGCAATTGGTCACGTTCCTGCTCTAATTGTGTACGGCGGTTGTCATCAGGTGGTGTGTTAGGATTATTTGGATTGGCATTTGGCGGATTTTGAATGCTGCTTGGATTTCCCAGAGTAAAAGTACAAATATGAATAGTTTCTTTTTCGTTATTGATAGTCCCTCTGTATTCATCCGTTTTATCGCTGTGCTTAACGGTAATCTTATATGGATTTGTAGACGTATTTTCGTGTTGTTTAGAATACAGTAAATAAACATTGTAAGTGCCGTTAGGTGCTCCATTTAAATGCCAATAAATATTCTCGATTGGCGTTTTACTCTCAGGATATTCCACATTCATATCAATTTGGAGTTGTCCGCCGCTTGATACGCGGGGGTTTTTGAACCAAACATATTCGTTGTAAGGGTCGGTAACAATCAAATCCAAATCGTTATAATTGTTCCAACTCAAAAGAACTTGCACATCGCCGGTATCGGGTTCGGGAGTACAATCAACTGACTCGCCCGATTTTACTTTTTGCAATGCTTTGTCTATCTGCACAAGCTTTCCGATATTACCAAGTGTTTCTACTCCTGTGCCTTGCAAAATGCAAAGAATTTGTTTGTTAGTAAGATTGTTGTTCAAACTTTTCATCAGAGCAACAGCACCGGTAATAATTGGTGCAGCCATACTTGTGCCGTCCATGGTTTGATAGCCATCTTTGCCAACTGAAGAGTAAATACCCACTCCGGGAGCCGAAATATCGGAAAATTGTCCATAGTTGCTGAAATCGGCTTTGTTGTAAGCGCGGTTATTTTTATCAACTGCAGAAACGGTAATAAAAAGTTCCGGGCGTTGTATAGCATCAATTCCAGCCAAAACATTGTCGTTTCCAGCTGCAATAACTATTGAAGCATTATGACTTGCCGCAATTCGCATAACGTGTCTCCACAAACGTTCTTCTTCTTTGAAATGATTGTTAATCATATCCTTTTGTAATGCTTCGTTATACTGGGCAAGTCCTGTAAACATACTGCCAAGCGAAACATTGATTACATCGGCACCTTGATAAAGAGCGTAAAGAATGCCATCCAACACCGAGGTAGTAGTCATTTGCTCCCGCTCGTTTGCCACTTGAACGGGCATGAATTTACAATTCGGAGCAATACCGCAAATCCCTATTCCGTTGTCGGCAAAAGCGAGAGCTGTTCCTGCAACATGTGTCCCATGGTCAACTTGTTGCGGAAAAATCTCATCAGAATGTTTCCAAACATTATAGGGTTGTACCACCTTGCTTTTCAGTTCAAGATGTTGAAGGCTGAAGCCGTTATCAACAATTGCCACCGTAATTTTTTCGGAACCACGAGTAATGTCCCACGCTTGCGGTGCGCGAATCGCTTTTAAGTACCACGATTTTTCGCTGTCTGAAAAGGCAGGGTCGTTGGGAATATATGCCCCTTCAAAAAGTGCTTCGTCGAAGACAAAAAGTTCGTATTGGGGGGTAAAAGCAGGTGGAATTTCTTGTTTCAGTTTCTCGCGTTCTTCCTTTGGAATTTCGATTTGCATACGTTTCACAACATCATCGTAATAAATTACTTTGTATTTGTTATCGGGATATTTTGCTTTGAAATCTTTTGCCAAATCCATTATAGATTTATCTTCGTTATCCATCAGAATATTTAAGCGATTTGCAATGATCGACGGGTTTCCAGGAATAATTTCTGGATTGTCTTCGATTGGTGGTAAAACGCCCTGTTGAGGTGGCAAAACATCTTCGTAGCCCGGTGGAGTAGGTTTTGGGTCGTAAGGTTTGTAAGGGTCGTAAATACCGCCCCCTTTTCCAACATTCGGGTCTTCGTGTAGCCAGGTGCTGTCGTTGTCGCCAAGTGCTGCACCACCGCCAGTATGGTTATTGCAACCGTTGCAGCTACGTAGCAGCCATGAAAGCAAAAGCAACAATACTAAGAACAGTAATGCCCGCAATAACCATGTCAAGCAACCTTTGCCTGTGAGCCACAGCCATAAGCGTTTCCACCAAGGGAGTTTTGGGGGCGGTAAAACAACAGGAGGGATCTGTCGATATTGTGCTGTAAACTCTTTATCGTCTGTAACTTGATAACCATTAGGGGTTTCATCCCAACCCATAAATTCGTAGCCGTTTTGCGGCTTTACTTGCGGAATTTCATCATCGCTGAGGTAGGAATTAGCATCTTTGGTAACAAAAGAATTACCGTTGAGGGTGCCTTTTTCGCCTGCGCTGAATGAAACATTAAATGGTGTTATTGGCAGTACAATTTCGGGTTCAGAAACAACTTCTTCCTGCTCTTTATCTTTTTTGGGTTTTCGCGGCGAACTTTTGCGGATTTCCGTAATATCTTTCCGCACATTTTCCCGCAACTGCATACCCCACGCACCAAGAACAACCTTATCGTCATAGCAATACACAAAGCGGTCATCAACCGATTTAATGGCATCTGTTAAATATTCTGATTTATCTTTGTCTGTGGCTTTCAGTTCTTCAATTTTGCTGTTGTAATAAGCAAGCGTTTCTGTCTTGATATTCTGATATTTAGTTGCATCATCGCCTTGCAATTCCGACAAAATTTTCGGAGTATCATTTTTTGATTTTATTCCGTGAAATTCAATATAATTGCTGTCTTTCACAGGATATGCCAAAAAATTTCGATATTTTTCTTCAAGTTTTTCGAGCATTGAACTTGCTAATTTATAGCGGTCGAAAATTGTTTTGTCGCCAATAATTTGCAACGCTTTGAAATACTCCAAATCAGTACTGAATAAAAATTGGTAATTTATTACTGTTGCCATAATATTAGTGATTTATGGTTTTACATTCATCAATAATTTTTCCTAAATTGGCATTAGCTGTTACATCATAGTTCGGAATATCGCAAACGGAAACAAAGCCGACTTTCAGGCGATTGCTCCAGGCGAGATAATTACGATAACTCGGCAAGGATTTCATTTCTTCGGGTTGCGAAGTCATAATTTCGGTTTGATTTTCAATTTTGGTAAAAAGTTCCTCAACAGAATTTTCTGTCGGGTTGGTGTTGTTATCCAAAATCAAACCCAAATTATTCTGTTCGTTCGCCAGCCGCAAATCATTGATTTCCGATTCGTCAAGATATTCAAAACCAACAGTATTGATACATTTATTCAGCAATTCAGCAGAAATATCTGCGACAATTTCATAAGGCAAATCGGTTTTGTTATGCCCATCAACATATCGTCTAATTTTCTCGGCTATTCGTTTGGATAAGCCTAATTTTTTAAACAGTTTTTGATACATCTCTTTGATATTGTCCAAAGAGGAATCCTGTGCTAATATCTGTTGCACTATATGTTTGTCGTTCAAGGCAACGTATTCAAACCAGTATTCGAGCAATGCTTCTGCCAGTTGTTGAGCATTGTTTTTAATCAAATCGGAGTTGCCTTTAATAAGTTCTTCTAAATTAATTTGTTTCGCTTCGAGTTCAGCACGAAATTCCTCTTTACGTTCTTCGGTTATTTTTTCGTAACGGACACATAAACGTTCAAAATATTTTTCGGCAGTATCGTCTTCTTCAACTGGTACTTCAATGCGGTATGTGCTGTAAATATCCATATTCACCAAGTCGCGGTGCTCGAGAGCATCAACTTTTTTACGGAAAAGTTCAAGCACTGTACTTTCATCAAGCATCAGTTCCCTCATCAGATGTCCGAAATTTTTGATTTTATCGGCAGAGAAGGCAGTTGCTAACTTGAATTGAATATCACCTGCGGTGTTTTTTGCCTTTTGCAATTCCTCATCTTTGTCATTACTGTGGAAATGTTTAAGCAGTTCGGCAAGAATGGTTTGCGATATTATGGTGAGTTCCACCCTCATTTTTTCTATACGTGCCGGATTTATATGATTTGCTGCAATCTTCAATTTTTCAATAATTAAATCTGTCCCGTCTTTGTTCTTTCTTGCAACTTCATCCCACGATTCCTCTGGATTGGCAAAGTGACGTTTCACAAAATCGTAATCAAGAAAAGATTTTTTCAAATCTTCTCTAAATTTTGGATAAACTTTAGGCAGTATTTCTTCCTTTTCTTCCAGAAACTCATTAAAACCTCTGTAGATTTGACTGTTGGTCTCTGACGATTTATCAAAATCACGTAAAAGATAAATGTTTTGGAAGTTGCCGTTTGAGGTTGTCCATTCAATTAACCAAGGATATTCACTTGTTTTAAAAATCTCATCTTCAAGCACTCTTGAAAATCGTTGATCCCATCTGTCATTCAAAGATTTAGTTTTATTGGGTGTATCTTCATTATAATTATACTCTAAATCTTTATTAAACCAAGTACTAATAACAAATAATGGAGATATTGGGGATTGGAATTTTTCTCTTTCAGCGGAGCTCTCCCCAATCATTTTACCAATCCAACTGTTTAATTTTTCAGGCATTACGCTTTGAGCCGATTGTTTTTGATTCTGACAAAAGAGTAAAGTGTTAATTCGCTCATTACTTGAATATTTATTAAATAAATAATCAACCTTTCCTCTCCTTAGTAAGACTGTTAATGATTTATCTGTAATGTTATTTTCACTTGTGTTTTCAAAACGACGAGTTCCTGGAAAATCTAATAAATCCGTATGGGTCAAAAATTGTTTCTCTGTTTTAATTGAATCAGGTAATACAAAAATAAGTTCAGCCGTCAATGCACATAGATATGGCTTTGAAAAAGAAATTGTTTTTCTATTACTAGAAAAAAAGACCTCCGAAATTGCAGAATAATCGGTCTCCTGTCCTTCGAAATCAGAATAGATTTCGTTGAGTCGCCGTACGTCGAGAATAGTTCCTTTGTCTCTCAATACTGCATCTACTGGCAGAAACAATGTATCCGCAAAATCTAACTGCTTGGATTTTTCCACTAAATCCGAAAATAATTTCGTCAGTTGAGAATTAAAATTCCAAAACAACGAAAAAACATCTTTCCATTCATCAGGTGGAATCTTAGTAATGAAACTTGATATCTTCTCAAAGAATTTAGCATCTTTAATATTGTTATACACCAGTAATGAAAAGTTATCTATGAAATAATCCTCAATATCTAGGATATCATCTTCAATGATTAAACTCTGACAGTCCGACCTGTTTTCATAAATAGTTTCAAATTCTTTTATTTTTGCATCTAATTCATTAAAACTTAATGTACTACTCACATTTAAGTTATGGTAAAACGCTTCACATATTATAAGAATTAAATCTTTGGGTGAGAGCATTTTGGCTATTATCGGGTACTTCGCATTTGCAACCTTATATTCAGTTGAAAATCGTGTAACAAGAGAAGTTGACTCCATTTCATTGCCTCTCGGATTGATTTGATTCTTAAAATCATATTCTTTTCCATTTCCGTCTGATATCTTAAACGATTTTCCTATTCCTGACAATAATGCACTTACAAGATATGATTTCCCTGCTTGACTTTCGCCGTACATTGCTGCAGCGGGATTGCCTTCAAGTGCAAATTTTTTCTTATTTAACTTGCGGCGACAATTTACCATACTGCGATACGCCTCCTTTGCTTTATTGCCTTCTAACGAGGTCTTTATCCAGGCGTTGGATTTTTCTATTATTTCGAGTTGTCTTTGTATGTCTTTTTCCATCATTGCACCCTCCTTAATTTTGTGAAGCATTGAAATTCAAAGAGAAAATACCCGAATCGAGCCAAAAGTTTTCTACTTCACTCATACTTTGAACCTGTAAATTGAAGAAATTTTTATTGATAGGATTTCCGTCATGGTCTGTAACTTCTTCCAAAGTCAATTTTTCGATATCTTCGTTCATATCACGCGAGATTGTAACTTTTAGCGGCATTCCTCTGCGTATTTTATCTTTTTCTTTTTGAATTTCCTGTTGAACCTGATTTATTGGCGGATAATCTTCATCAAATCGCCCCAGCACGCGGTCTTCAATTTTGAAATCGTTATAATCAAGCGTGTAGAAAGGACGGGAAGGATATGCCGGCTTATCCTTCTGCCGAACTCCTATTCGGAACGGCAAAGAAGCAACATCAACCTTTGCGTGATTGTTTTCCGGGGAAATAAATGTGGTTAGATATGCCAATGAATCCTCGTTGAGTCTGCCGAAATAGAAAGTCGTGGGCAAAAGTTTCTTTTTCAATTCCGAAAGATTTAAGGCAAAACCGTTCAATCCGCCATTCTCTGCAATTTGTCCTATCATCGCGCCGGTTGTAATGATAGATTTCGGATTGATAAACTTTCCGTTGCCGTTGATAAACGGATAGCGCTTGTCTTCGGGATACCAACGACCTACGTGATAATCATTCATTGATTTCAGATGATTGGGCCAAATTGCAAAATGATCAATGAACAAGTCAGACAAAGGTTTAAGAGAAGTCGGGCGACCTGAAAGCAATACAATATCGCAAGCATAATCCGAAAGAAGTAAAGAAATTTCGGCAATCAACGAATCAAAGGTTTTTTCAACAATATCAGAAACAACTTTCTTTTTGTAAGTCCATTGCAAATCGGTAAATTCAAAGCTGAAACTGTCTTTGAAATGTTGTAACACAGCTTGCGTTGGCGGATTTTTTCCGAAAATATCGGAGTACGACAGAATTAAGTCGTCTTTATTTTCTTTCAGTAATTCAAGATAATATGAAACAATTGGAACAGAAACTTGCAAGTTAAAATCGCCTCGTAGTCGGCGATTACGGAACGAAACGCCAGTGTTAGTTCCGAGAAAAGGTTGCAAAATTTCTACAGGTTTTTTACTGAGCTGTCTTAATTTTTGCTCTATGGGCGAGTTTTGTCCTTCAATAACAAGTTGTTGTACAAGTTGTTTCATTAAATCATCGCCTGCTAAATAAAAACTTTCCCAAAATAGCGGTACAGGTATTAATGTACATTGCGCACTGCTGTCTTCGTATTTGTATGCGGCAATCATTACATCTGTTGTACCTGCACCAATATCCACCGAGCCGATTGTAAGCGACTTTTTGTTGTAGTCTTCCAAATCGCTACGCACTTTTCCGTATAAATCAAAATAATCCTTTACGTTTTTCTGATAACGTTCTTTTATTTCACGATAAAGAAAAACAAATTGAGAAGAAGTTGCTTCGTCGTAAATCCATTCGGTGCGTTCTTCTTTTGCAGAAAGTTTTTTGGCAGATGGAATAACTTGTATTCTTTTAGAGATTTCGGTTTCGTCTATTTCTATAGAATAGGTATTTTCAAAGAAGCGGTCAAGCATAATAGCGGCATCTTCGGCACATTTGCGCAGTGCAATTTGCTCTTTTCGAGACATAGCAGTTGGACAGGTAACAATAATACGTCCGATTTTTCGAGGCATTGATATGTATCCCCAATGTTTGCGCTGCTCATAACTGTTGATTTGCATTTTTGCCTGAGACAGAATTTCGAGAAAAGCGAAAGTCATCAATGCTTTACGGGAATAGCGGTTTTTGATTGAGCCATCGCCCAAAGTTCCGTCTTCGTTTAATTGCTCCGAAATGCCCTCAATATAAATCGGTAGGGCGGTTTCGCCATCTAATTGCACAAATTCCCATTCCTGTTTTTGTGGTTTTTCATCCCACAAAAAGCGTTTCGGACTTGAAAAAGTACTTATCTTTTCCGCCCCTGTATTCATATTAGTTGCCTGGTGAATCAGCCGGTTTGCTTCTTCCCCCAAACGAATCAATGAGGGATATACAAATTGACGACTGTTTTCTAAACCAAATTTTCCGCCAAAATTGGCTTCACGGAAAGCCAATCTCATATCAAAAGAATCACGATATTTGTTGAGTGAGCCGTTTGCGACAAACGTTGTAAAATCTTGCAATTCAAGCGGACTTGACTTCGTAAAATCGCTGTTGTCAAATAAAACAGCACAAGTACGGGAATTACCAATATCAACTACTAAATCAACATTTCCATAAGCCGCATTTTGATTGGAATACAAGGTGACAATTGGTAAATTTCCAAATTGCTGTATATACCTATTGACATATATATATTGTGCCAAATACATCATTTTCGGCATATTTATTTTTTTGTCGTTGATATTATCAATGCCGTGAAAATGTTTCAATACAAATTTATCTACCCATCCGCAATTTTTTTCTTCTGAGCAATAACCAACCAAACCTTCTTCGGTATTACATAAAGCATAATTTTTTAAAATATCGGCAGCATTTGTAAAAATTGGCGTTTCCTGCAAGTCTTCTTCTTCAAAACCTTCTTCCTTAAATGCAGTTCTCGTGTCAAAAGCCAACAGAAGATTATATTTCTTGATTTTGCTTTCTTGTCCGTTAGGAATTAGTTTGAAACGGCACCAATTTGTCGGTCCAAAATCTGACCGTTTGCCTTTGAGCTGAAAAAACGGCATCGGAAACCAAGTGTTTTCAAACTTAGTCCAATCAGATTCCTTAATTTTACTAACGGATATTTCGAAGCAACCCGAATCCTTTGCTTCCTCTGTGTCAATCGGAATTATGCAACTATCATCAAATTCATCGTCGTTCGAGATTGTTTCCCAAGAATCGGTAACTTTATAGTTATTGTTCAAAGTTGCATAACCGAGATTACTACCATATAAAATGTGCTTCTTTATCCAAATTTCTTCTTCCGAAAAGAAATGAGCGATTTCCAACTTTTTCTGTTGGTCTGCCATATCAAGCCATTCGTGAAAATACATTTTAAAGTTGTCGTTAAAATTGATTTCAAATGGAATGGTGAAAAATTGAATGCCTGTGTTTGCTATTAAGTTCATTAAAAATTTAATTTAGTAAGAATTTATTATTATTCTAATAAATTTGTTTTTGTATATTGGCAAAATTGTATTTATTGGCAAGTTTTAGTTTGCGAGGCGGTTCCTGCTTCTTTCCAATGTTTGCAATTTGGGATAGATCCAAATAAAAAATGTGGGTTGGAAAAAAATAAAAATTTCCCGGGTCGGCTTGTGTTGTAGGCTGTCATTCCGATTTGTCTTACATTTCCGTCTTTGTATGTCGTCTTGTCAATTTTTATCATGTCGTTGTATTTTTTCTTAGGTTTGTTGGTAGCGTATTGATAAATGCAGTAGCCGCGTTTATTTTTTATTTAAGGATAAGTATTATTCTTTTCTGTTGAATCCTCAAATAACAAAAATTTATATTATCACATTTAAAGATCATAAATAAAAACTAGCTTTTGCAATCTTTCAAACTTTCCATTAAAGCCAGCCCAATTTACAAATTTTCCTCAATCATTTAAACAATCATTTATCAAACATTATTTACCAAATATATGCCTTTAATCCTTTCCACCTCAGTTTCCACGTGAAAGTGAAACAAACCCGTCCGTATATACGGACTGTAGTGTCCAAAAAAGGGTCGTCCATTCTTTAATAAAACTGAAACCGCTTTAAGTTCGAATTGAATAATACAACGGATGTAAAATTTCCAAAATACACTTTCACTATTATTATTCCCCTAATGGAAAACAATCCTGGCAATAATCATCATTAGAAAATTTCTATGTCTTTTCATTTTGTTTGGTATTTTGAATGCCAATTTGTTCATTTTTTGGGTTACAATAAATTTTCCGAAAATCAGTATTGATAGCTATAACAACTATAAAACTTTATGTTTAAACCGAATTTAAAATACCGGAAAGATGGCAGGTCTTTCTTATTAAATTCTTTTGATTGGTTAAATAGAGTCGTATTGTATGCCCCGTATAAATCGAGCCACTTTGTTAACTTTATTTTTGTCCCAAAATGAAAATAAATTGCTATTCCTTTTAAATCTGATTTCTGTGTACTATTAATTACTCTATTGTTACTATCAAGTACATTTTTTGAAAAGCTGTTTGAAATTAAGCCAGCATCTGCGAGTAAACTTAAACCTCTTATCTGTGTATTAATGTATTCTCTTCCATATCCAATACTATAAAATCTCCAGGAATAAGCTATATGCTCGGGAAAAACTGAATCTGAATTTGTTTTGTAAGTACTAGGTGCTTGAAAATAATCGAGAACCATATATTGTCGACGATATGGTTTACGCTTTCCATATTTATCATATAAATTTGAATTGAAGGTTAGCCTGGCGCCGTAATAGGGTTCTTTATTAACAGGAATTGTATTCAGCAGTTTTTGATCTGAGGGATATTGATAATTATGAAAAAAATTTACATGATATCCTACAGTATAATATGGCGAAAATTCAAGGCTCGACATTTCTTGTGGACGGATAAACTGTGAAACATAGTAGATTTCATTTTTGTGAGTAAATATTCCATTAAATATTGTTTTAATTCTTTGCGTTCTGATTTCTTCAGCTTCTTTATATGTATTCTTAACTGTTTTTTGGATTGCAATTAGAGCAATACTACTTATCTCTTCACAAGTCATATGATTCACATCAATATAGGATAAATTTGAAAAAAAATCATCTAACAATGGAGTAGGTATACCAAATAGGAAACTCAATCCTTTAACTGCTAAAATAAACTTCTCCCATTGACAATCATTTTGAAATAATGCAATCAATAAACTCATTCGGTAACTAAACTTGTCGGCATCTTGCTTTCTGCTGAGTTCATAATATATTTCTTGTGATGAATCAGATCTAAAGCTATTGATGTCATAGGAAACCTCGAATGGTGTTAAGCGTACATTATCATTATTTAATGAAAAATTTGTTGTGTAGCTGCTTTTATAAGGAATTACAATTTCTTCAGGAGCATTTAGATGCCCAATTTTTAATGATATTGCATGATAGGAAGTATTATTAATTGTAATTTGATTGTGTCCTGTTCTGGCAATTGAAATCGATTGGCCAATTGCTGGTTCGCCTATTGATAAAAGCAACAGTAAATTGCTAAGTATGAAATATAGTAGGAGTTTATTTCTTTTCATTTTCGTTGAATTTAGATGATTCAAATTTAGATTGAGAATGATGGGAACTCTATTTGATTTATTTTCTTCTAGATGTACATTGTAAATAATTTAATTAAATTTAATGTGTTGTACAATAATTTTACTTTGTTTTACGCATCTATCATCAGCATCAATATTTAGAATGTAAATTCCATTTGGAATACTGCTAAGGTCAATCATATAACATTGGTTCATTTTGACCGCTTCGACATCCATTCGTTTTCCTTCAAGTGAATAAAGATTCAAATAAAATTTACAGTTCTGATCAACTCTGATTTCGAGGAAGTCATTAACGGGATTGGGAAAAATATTAATTTCGCCAAAGTTTATATCTATTGCCTGAGATTCAAATGTTTTCGAATTCCCATCATAATCAGTTTGTTTCAATCTGTAATATGATACCCCATAGAAGGGATGAACATCTTGAGCTACATATGTTATATCATTTGTGGAATTTCCGTTTCCTTTTACTTTTAATAAGTCTTCCCAAAAAGCAGGTATTTCATTAGAAGCGCGTTGTATGGTAAAGTAATCATTGTTTATTTCGGAAGCAGTTATCCAATTAAGTTTAACTTTATTTTGGAAGGAGGAAACTGAAAATAATTTTAATTCGACTGGTAAATTTGTGATAGGAGGAGCCAAATAATCCGGCATTATATTTGGCAAACCTAATGTACTTGTTCTTCCATTCAGAGAAACGCCTTGCGGTACAAAATTGCAGGCACTTCCAATTATATTGGGATAATTAATTACATTTATGTTTGAATCACATTCCGAAACACAATAAATATTTCCATCAGGACCTGTCTGAATTGAGCCATACCAGTAACCCCAAGAGCATTGTGCTTTTGTAGGTTGCGATGCTAGAATAATTCCTGAACTGGCAATTGCAGAAGGTGAACCAGCATTTAGATTATATTGAATTACCTTAAAGGAAGAATTCATGGTAGTTCCATATAATAGGGACCCGTCAGGACTGAACTCTACCCCATATGCGATTGAAAAAGGAGCCGATGAAGATGATTGTATGCTAATTTTATTTGACGCAAAGCCTGTAGAGTTGTCGAAATCCAGCAAATCGAATTGTCCTTGAAAGTAACTTGCTATGGCTATTTTATTATTTTGTAAATTACCTTTCAGGTAACCGATAGAATTCGGAACATTTACGTTACTGATAACTGGAACTGTCGAAAGCCCAGAGCTAGTCAAAAGGTATGAATGCAAGCTTCCGTTCGATGCATTAATTATGATCCAATAATCTAACCCATTAGTGTGCTTTAATGCAGTTAATCGCTCTCTGGTATCAGTATAAACCAATACATTCTTTGTTGTAACTGCACCAAGACCTGCATTCAATGCCATATTAACAATTGAGTAATTCAACCCAAAAAGCGCATTATGAAAAGAGCTGATGGTGAAAATGTAAAATATGGAGTCAGAACCAGGTTGTAAAACAATAATTGCACTTTGAGTGGAACTAGGGTGACCTAATAACCCCGTTCCATTAGTCATGGTATCCTGGAGTGCATTAAATACGGTGATTCCATCGGTGCTGAAAAGCAGATTTCCAAGGGTATCTGACATTGTCGCACATCCTTCTGAGGTTGCAAGAGCACTATTATTTAATGCTGGGGTACCATTGCTAAAGTTTAATCTAACGTGATTTCCGAATGTCCAATTCCAAGCACGTTTCTGAGGGAATGTATTGTTACTTGAAATAATAAATAAAACGAAAATTAGTATTTTTACCTTCATTTTTGTGTAGAGTTTGATAACTTATCTTTTAATTTCTAAAGACAAAATTACCAAGCTAATATGTTTCCATAAAGCATTTTAGAGGAAAGCTATTGGAATATAAAATTTACTTTTTAAAATTCTTTGGAGATTCTTTGGAAATTCTTATTTTTACGTATATTCTTAAAATTCAACAATTTAATTAAGCTATATGGGGTTAGAAATAAAACCTAATGAATCGTCTATAGTTTATCGTTACTATTTTAACTATGTTAGAAAGTTCTTTCTTACAAAAATCCCAAAGGATTGGAATGAGGAATTAAATGGGTCTTTTCATGATTTTAAACAAAGTCCGTTAACAGAGTATATTGAAACAAAAGGGCTCGAAGGGAAAGAAAAGGTATCTTACAAAACAGTTCAAAATTTTGTTTGGCAAGGAAATACAAGCAAAAATATTTTTTTTATAATTATTAAACTGTTTTTAAGTGAGGATGAAATATTGTCTTATCAAAAATTTACATCCAATCCATTAAAGGTAACAAATGCTGATATTCAAAAAATAATTAAATCTCAGAAAAGAAATTCTAGTTTATTAGGTTCAAAGAAAAGTTCAATTGAGATTGTTGAAAAAACAAATCCCACTTTAATGAAATTTTATGGATTTTGTTCATTGATTACTGTTTGTTCTGATAAAAAAAATTATGAGTTGTCATTTTTAGATATTAAAAGAAATACGAAAGTATATTCTGAAGGCATGAACAAAAAGAAATACAATGGGAAAGCGATAATGTTTAATCAGATGCTTCATGTGAATTTAGGGTTACGAGAATCTCACGAACAAAATTATTGTATCGATTATCTATTTCGATGTCCAGATTCCAATGAAAACTCTAAAGTTAAATTTTTACACGGATTTAGAAGTATGAAATCTGCGACTAACCGACCGTATGTAAGCAGAGTAATTCTATTTAATAGTAAATTTTGGGATAAATATGAAGAGGTCCCAATGTTTCCATTCGAGTATGATGCAAAGCATGAAATAAATACATACAATTCCGAGAGACTAAAACGATTGGATGAGATTTCAAATTTAAATATTAATATTGAAAAATCTTTTATTTTTTTACAAGGCGAGGAGAATAATATGATACTTGGTTTTTTACAATTAGAAAGAGACATAAAACATAAAATTGAATATGGTGAAATATTTTTCAATTCATCCGTAAAATTAGCCCAGGACTTACAAAAAATGAATATTGATTCTGTTGAATATAATAAATGTTTAAAAAAATGTTTGCAACACCTTGATATGGCATCCAAGCATTTATTTCAAAATCCCAATAATATTAAATCAATTTTATATGAAATTAATGAAGGTTCATTTTCAAAAATTGAAGGCATAAAAAATAATATTGGGTTCAATAGTGACAAGGAATCAGATAAATCTTATTTTTTTATTAAATCAATTGATCTATGATTAAACTTCACTTGATTTTCTATTCATTAAACAATATAGATTGATTAATATTTTATTCTATTTCTTAATCTTCGATTGTTTAATTTGGTCTTCTGATTAAAAGTAATAAGTATATGGAATTGACGGAATTTAAAATGTTGGTTAATATTTTCAATATGAAAAGGAAGGGGCATTTATTTTTATTCTTACTTATATTGCCTTTTTCGAGTAACTCAATTAACAGAGATAAAATTGAATCAAATCCCGGTTTTGGTAAAGTCATTTCAATATTAGACGGGGACACGTATGATATTTTAGTGGAAGGCAATAAGACAATAAGAGTAAGAATGGAAGGCATCGATGCACCTGAAAAAGGTATGCCATTTTACAGAGTTTCAAAATCCTACTTAGGTGAAATGTGTTTTAACAAAAATGTTCGTTTAGAAGTGACAGGGAAAGACCTTCACGGAAGAACTTTAGCGTTCTCATATTTGGATGATGGAAGAGAATTGAGTCATGAAATGATCAAAGCTGGTTTGGCATGGCATTTCAAGAAATATTCTACGGACAAAGTTTTATCAAACTTGGAAATAGAAGCAAGGAATTCTAAACGCGGGCTTTGGGTTAATAAAAATCCAATGCCTCCTTGGGAAAATAGACGATTACACCGTGAAGGTATTTCAACCAAGGATTTTTTCAATATAAAAGAAAGCCAGGAATGATATTTAGTATATACCTGTTTAAATTTAGCTTCAGATATTGTTTTATTAAATTATTAACATAAATCCCTAAACTTGAAAATGAATAAATATATATTTCTGATTTTTATGCTGTTTGTAACTGACATTTTGTTTGGTCAAACAATAGAAGGCTATTCATTTGATAACTACAAAATAATAGACCCAATTCCCAAAAGTAAAGCTCAAATAGACTATTCAAGCAATCCTACTGCAAAACAGATGCGGTCGAGGGTATCAAGTAGATATAGTTCAGGAGCAGTAGATTTCGCAGGATATTATATTACAATTATATGGGGATGTGGAACAGGTTGCATTCTCGGAGCAATGGTTGATGTAAGAGATGGGAAAGTTTATGATCTACCATTAGGTGAAGTAAAGGCTTATTACTTTTGCAATTCCGAAAAGGATGCGGATGATAGATTATTGTATAAGGCAAATAGTAGGTTATTTATTTCATCTTCCTGTGATAGATCAGAAATAGAAAATTCACAAAACATGAACAAAGAGAAAATATATTATATTAATATTTGGGATGAGTCTAAAAAAGAATTCTTATTTATAAAGAAGATAAAAAAAAATATCATTATTAAAAATGCAAATTAGAAGGATAGACTCGTTATTTATTTTCATTTTGAAATTTTCCTGTATAAAAAAAACAATAATGGATAATAGATGAATTGCTTTTTAGACTTCTTTGTTTTGCATTTGACTTTCTAAAGACAGATAATTTATGATTTTTATTTAAAAATTTGGTTGTACTTAAAGTAATTGGATAATAAAAATAATTAAAATGAAAAAAGTTGGAGGTTGCTTTTCGCTTATTTTTGGTGGAATTATATTATTTTGGTTTTTATTTATTAATCTACCAAGAGTAATTGAACAATTATCAGCTTTCAATAGTAGTAACTCAAATGGAATTGCAGCGATTACCGGAACGTTAATTGGGAATATTTTAATTCTGGTTGTTGGAATAGTACTATTAAGAAATGGTATGAAGAAATTGAAAAAGAATAAAGATAATAAATAAATGTTGGTGATTAATAATTCTATTCAAGGTTAACTCGAAAAAACATTTGAGCTTACACAATAACTCATTGCTTCTTCCGGAGTCATTCCCTCCAATGTAATTTTCTGAACTCCTTTCAGATATTTATTCATTTGAATAATCGCATAATTTAAAATGTGCTCAGAATAAGGGGGGAGAACACCAATGCCAGGTTCGAAACCAAGACCAAAAACCATTGTGATTAATCTTGTCCTATGATCAAGTTCCAATTCCCACTTACTAATATTAATGTTGTCATTTGTGATACCGATGAACTCGTAGCATGGCTCCATATATTTTTCAGGAATTGGAGTCGAATAAGAAATTCGCATGATAAGTTCTTTTTCATTGAAATCAAGACGAGCTCTTCCTTCAGTTTTGCCTGTATAAAGTGTTACGTCAAAGTTGACTTCGTATAGATCATCGGAAATACGTTTCGGAAAATGAATGAAAGTGCCGGGTGTATCTTCTATTATTCTTATTACTTCCTCGAATTCGGATGTAAAGCGATGGACTGGTTTTTTGGAGCCACGATAAAATTCATAAGCGGTTCTTAAAGTGATGAGGATTACAATTGACTCCCAGTGCATGAATGGCCTTTTATCTTTTTTAAAGTTAATGCTTTAAAGGGATTGTCTATTAAACTCATTGCACTATTTATCAAATTGAATATTTTATAAAAATTGTATTCTTTATCAAATTGACTTGTCTTTATCAACTACAATGAATATATTTACCCAGGCAGGATAATTCACACTAATAAAATAAAAACGAAGTAAATGGACAATTCAGAAAAACCGGTAGATTTTTTAAAACAAAAAGATGTTTTCGGATTTGATATACCTATTTCTGAACCAGAAAAAGTAGTTGAACCAATGGAAAAGGACGCGGACGCAATCGCATTTGATGAGTATAAAGATTTTAAATTCCCAAGCTTAATGACACGCATTATGGCATTATTTATAGATCTAATATTAATCTTGACAATATTTTTTCTAACAGCGTATTTAATAGAATTATCCGGGGATATTCAAGGATGGCTAAAGGGCACTATAATGATAACAATGATTTTTTTATACGAACCTATTTTTGTAACTTTTTTTGGTTGTACTGTTGGCCATTATTTATTGAAATTAAGAGTACGAAGCATTAAGAGTTCAAATAAGAATATTTCAATAATACATGCTTTTATTAGATTTTTCTTTAAAAGTATTCTTGGATGGATCTCGTTTTTGACTGTAACATTTAATAAACGAAAAAGAGCCATTCATGATATTGCAAGTAGTTCAATTGTAATTCATGTTTAAAATGTTTACAGCGGTACTACATAATAAAATATAGTAGAGAATTTATTTAGCAATATTTTTTATGAAAGGCAATTCAAAGGTTTAAATTTAAATCATCCAGCAGGTGCAAATCAATCTACAGGTTTTACTGAACAGTATTATTTTCCTGGCTGAAGTATCAGACATTTCCTAATTGATATTTGTATCTGTATAATTTATTTGCACTAGGTTAATCAATGCAATGAAGGTTTTTTAGTAATAATATCTTTGCAATACGAAACAGCTTCTTCTGCTGACATTCCTCCTAGGGTAATTTTTTGTATTGCTTTTAAATATTGATTCATTGATCCAATCATTGCATTTAATAAATGATCTGTATCTGGTGAGAGGACGCCTATTGATGGTTCGAAAAGAATCCAAGAGTTTATTGCAATTATACGCGTCCGGTGATCAAGCTCTAATTTCATGTTATCGTATATGCTGTTTACAATTCCAATGAATTCAAAGCAAAATTCATGATATTTTTCAGGAACCGGAATTTGATTAGAGATGTTTATTGTTAGAACTGAATGTTCAAAGTCAAGATGTGCTTTTCCTTTAGCTTTTCCGGTAATGAGTCTTACGTCAAACAGAAATCCGTATTGAAATTGAGATATTTGACCAGGATAATGTATCCAGGTGGTCGTGGTTTCGTCTATAATTTTTATTAATTCCTGAAATTGTGGTGGGAATGGGATTGATGGATTTTTTGAAGAGCGATAAAATTGATACGCATACCTTAAAAGTATAATGATTAAAGTTATCTTCCAGATCATAAATTAAAAGTTTTTTAGAATCAACAAAGATAGCGTATTAGTGACTTTTCCATATCACAAACAGTCATTCTTATAAGACAAGTTATTTGATAAATAAAATATTACTCCATTAATTGATTTGTCTTTAACAAGTACAATTGATATATTTATCTTGGCGAGAAAATTCAGACCCCCTTAGTGAAATGAATTTCGGTTTCCGAATACGATCATTCAATAAATAAATTGTTGCTCGTACTTATTGGAAAAGAGTGGTCAATCATAAAAGTTTAAAAGGAAGTGGACTTTGTTAGAAAATGAATGGATTATATTCAAAAACGGAAACCTCTCCAAAATTGGTTCATGGGGAAAGCCCTTTAATTTGGCCATCTAAAGTATTTTTTCATATACACTTGCTTTTTACATATTTAATAATTTCATTTGATGTGTAAGATGAATGATTTCAGTTAAGAATATGAGTTGAATTTGTTTTAATAGTTATTGTAATTTTTAATTTAATAATCGGAGTTAGCTGAAAATCCGTCGAAGAGTAGGCAGAAAAATTAAAATTATGAGAAAACCTTTAGAAGGACCTCCTGGAAAACCTGAGCATGGCCCATGTATGTCATGTAATGGCTCGGGTAAAGACAAAAATGGTAAACCTTGCAGCACTTGTGGCGGTTCCGGTGTAAAGTAGGTTTAACTAAAATTAAGCTCTTGCAAAAATTATTTGCAAGAGCTTAAATCACTTATCTAAAATTAATTTATTATGGAATTAACATTTGATCATGCTATAGAATTGCTTGAAATTTCTGACATTTCTAAATTAACTCAGGATGACATTGCTAAAATAGAAAGGACATCAAAAAAAAGATGGCATCCAGATAAAGTTGCACATTTAAAAGATTCTTCGATCACTAATGAATATACTCAGAACTTTCAAAATATAAATCTCGCATGTGAGATGATAATATCCTTTTTAAAAGGGACATATCACGGAGGCGAAGCTTTCTCAGGATCGTCTAATAAAATTCACGAAGAACCTGAAGAAGTTATACGTAAAAATGCACCAGATATTCAGACTAAATTGAGAAATGTTTGGGTATCGATCAAACAGAAAAAATTTAAATTATCAATAAAAGAAATAGTTTTAAGTGATGGATTTAAATTAAAAAATCTTTTATCAGAAGATTTTAAAGAAGATTTAGCAATGCTATCAGTAGTGTCCTTTTTTTACGGAATAGTAGTATTCGGTATAAGTACTTTCATTGCAAATGCAATCAGTCCTGTATTAGGAACAATTGTAGCCATAGTCTGGGCTGCTCATGCTCTAAGTTGTATTTTGGGATTTATACCTCTATCGCGATTTTGGTTGCCAGAACAAATTCAAAATATTGTCTTTAAATTTATTAATTTTGGTTTGAAAGTATATTATTGGGCCGAGTCTGAATCAGAATCATCAAACGTATTTTTGTCTATACTAGTTAAATTACCAATGCTTTTTGCGTTATTAATAAAATATGTCATTTTATTTCCGTTATACGAATTAGCGAAAGTTATAGTTGGTGACAAAATTGTCGGAGTTGTCAAGCAAAATGTGAATTATTATGCAGAAGCGGCTGAATGGTATATTGACGAATTAATTTCAAAAAATCCAGATGAAATGGTAGCCGATGAGTTGTTTCATCTTTCGTACATCTATGGAGAATTTGCTGATTTTAAAACTGAAATTTAGAAACCAGTATTGTATTAATTCAGTAAAGAAATGGCATTTTATAAATAATATATTTTTGGGTAACATCAAAACACAATTGTAAAATAATAATAAAAAAATTAAATCAAATGGAAAAATGTAAGCAAAGCTTTTGCGGAAAGATGCTTGTAACTTGTGGAAATTGCAATGGTAATGGTATTGATAAGAATAAGAAGAAGTGTACTCTTTGTGGAGGAAGTGGAAAGCTTTGTCCAAAGCATGGCGCTGATCACGGTAATTAAAATTGGTTATTGCACATACACAAATAATAATGGTTATGGAAGAGGGCGCGTCAGTTACAGAAATATAAAATCTGGCAAGCTGAGCACTTAATACAATACCTTTAAAGATTAAGTAATGGAAAGCTATAGTAAAAAATATATAACAGAAGGAAATATTTATAAGATTGAAATTAATTGGGATAATGTAACCGCATCAATAGAGTTTCCCTCAGATTAGGTAGAAGTAAAAACAGAGTTCAACTCGGCAAAGGCTTTTTTACGAATTGAAAAAAATGATGCAATTATAATGCTTAGTATAGAAAGGTATGATGAACCTGTCATTTTGGACGATTATTGTGGTTGGTATTGTGAAGACCGTAAAATTGATACTGATAAATTTATAGAGAGCGGTGTTACTAATATTAATGGAACAGAAGCATTATGGTATTTGTATTTAGCTGACGAGCTAATAGGTGACCACCTATTAGATAAAACAATTTTAATTACAAAAGAAAATTATGCTTTTAGATTACATTTGATTTCAAATGCATCTACATACGAGAGCAATGATATAGAATTTAGCTCTATAGTTAATAGCTTCAAATTTTAAAACAAAATATTTAGGGGAAGCCGAAAACCGATTAGAGTAGGCATAAAATAAAAGCTATATTATTATGAAAATTCACATTAACAAAGACAAAAAAGAAAGCAAAGGTTTGTTCGGACTTGGCTCAACAAAAACTTGGTTTGTTGTTGAAGCTCATTATGAACTTAATGATGAAGAAAAAAAACTACTTAATCAAAACAAGCATGTTTTAAGTTTGGAGGCGTTTGATTTCCCTTTCAGAGGACTAACTGGAGAAATAACAGGTGAAAACTCTCCAACGATTAAACAATTGACCGGTGGAAAACCATATCCTCTTGGATGTGTTTTTTCCAATGGCGAATTACAAGAGTTGGAAGGAATCATTAATGAAGGGGCTAAAAATTTAAAGGCAGAAATATATGGAGGAGGGCAAGGCACCTCTATAACGGAAATTTAATTTAACCTGCTGCGCCGGAGATGCTTAAAATTTTCTTAATAGCACGGCGTTGCTTCGACGGACATTCGTCCGTTGTTTTTTAGCTGTGGATATTCATCCACTTTTCAAAGATCACCGTCTTACAAATAGCAATCAAGTTTGCTAAGAAGTAATCATGTATTAAAGAAATTTCTGCTCGACACAGTAGTAACCGGTGCTGTAAGACAATCAATTTCCAGAACATTGGGCAGTCCATAATAATTACGAGCTGAGATGTCCCGAGAATTATCGGGAAAATAATCCTGTTCATTGTAAACAATTTTATCTACCACTGGATTTCGGATGAGTTGTTTTTGGTTTACACGAGTAAAGAGATCGGTCCAATCAACGACTGTCATAGTCATGAAATAAGTTTTGTCTTTGCGAATGTTGTAATGGAGCCATCTTCCCATGATAAAATTAATTTTACAGAGATTGCTTCGCATGTGAGTATTTCACACGAACTGACCAGTCATTTCACTGGCAACTGACCACCCCCTGTTAAGGTTTTCAATTTTGTGTTTTTTGAGTGTGTAAAGTTATTGTTTTTTAGTTAACTTTTTTCTTAAAGATTCTCCCTTTAATTC
>JANOVM010000053.1:0-66239 GCA_031417395.1 Bacteroidota bacterium
ACCAAAATTATTCTGTGCTTTCATAGTTGTACCGTGAAGACTTATAATTACGTAATCATAATTTGAAAGAAATCCGTAAAGAGCGTTGAATACAGAGACTGCAGCGTCTTTATCTTCGTAAAACAAATCCATATTCTCATACGATAACAATCGTTCCTGAAATGGGTTTTTCATTTTATCGCCGATTACAACACAAGCAATGCGAAGAGAATCTTTTGATCGAAATGGAAGAAGAGAATCTTTATTGACCAGAAGGGTTACTGCTTTCTCGTATAATTCTTTTTGCAATAATTGTGCATTAGGAGTATTCAGGTCATAAAATAAATTAGTTGTATCTATGAATTGCCGCTTGTTCAATCCACACCAATACTTTACCATTAGCAATTTGCGAACTTTGCTATCTATACTTTCTTTAGAAATTTCATTGTTATTAATTGCAGCTGAAATTTCCTCAATTGATTTAGTAATGTCTTCAGAATAAAGCAAGATATCATTTCCTGCTATCAAAGCTAATTTTTCCAGTGTCCCCGGTTTGAAGCAAAGTGTTACGCCTTTCATATTTAAAGCATCTGTAAAGACGATACCATTAAAGCCCATTTTATCTTTTAACAGTGTATTAATTATTGAAGAAGAAAGTGTGGACGGTAAATCAATACATTTTTCAAGTGAAGGAACATTTAAATGAGCGACCATTATTCCCGTTAAACCGGCGTCAATCATTGCCTGAAAGGGATACAATTCCATGGAGTCAAGTTCTTCGGCATTCTGTACTATTAATGGAAGTGCAAAATGTGAATCCACATCGACATTGCCATGCCCTGGAAAGTGTTTTCCGGTTGGGAGAATATGATTGTCTTGTAAAGCTTTCATGTAGCTGACTGATTTTAATGCTACATTTTCTCTATCGTCTCCAAACGATCTGCTGCCAATAACGGGATTGGAGGAATTATTATTAATATCTGCATCGGGGGCAAAATTGACATGAATACCAAGGCGCTTACAGTTACGTGCTATTTGATTTCCCATTTTGTAAACAGCGCTGTCGTTTGCTATTGCAGCCATTGTCATTTGCCTTGGGAAACGAAGCGTGCTGTCAAGTCTCATGGAAACACCCCATTCTGCATCCATTCCAATCAAAAGAGGAACCCGAGAGATAGCTTGATAGTCGTTTGTAAGTAAAGCTTCCCGAACGGGACCACCCTGAAAGAAAATCAAACCGCCAATTCCCTTTTCGGCAATAAATGATCTTATATCTTTTATGTGGGTGGAATCTTTATTACTCCAGGCTGCAACCATGAAAAGCTGGGCTATTCTTTGCTCCAGATTCAACTTATTAAGAACAGAATCAGCCCAGTGTTCGGCATCAGGTGTTTGGAATAAAGGTTTTTCAGTAGCCCTTGCTTCTAATGATTGGCAAATAATAATAAATGCACCAACTAAAAATAAAAGTAAAAACCGATTGAACATTATTTTCCTTTAGCCTGCAAAAATAGGCTTTCTAAATGAAAGCTTAAGTCATTTAACAACCATCTTCTTAACAAAGGAATTTGAAAAACTGTTAGTCAAATCAGAGCGATTTAAATGAAAATATATTTTTAATGTTAGTTTTACATTTAAATAATTTTATGGGTTCTGAAAAAAAGGGATGGATTCTGTTTGTGCTGTTTTTGATGGCATTAATTATGAAGAAAGCAGGATTGGTGGGTAGTTCAATCCTGCTGTATTGTATTGGTGTTTTACTTTCCTATCGTTTATTAAAAGTTAATTCAAATCGAGTCCGGGTTAATATTTTAATAATAATATTCTTATTTATCAGCTTGTTTTTTTTACAATCCTGGATTCCTTCCGGAAGACCAGGAGTTATTGCTTTAATCTGTTGGATAATTTTTATTTCACTTCGATTTATAAAAATCATTGAAAGTAGATTTAGTATCCGTTTATGTATGCTAATATCATTTGTATTAATTACTGCTGCGTTTTTTAATGTAAGGTCATTTCATAATTTCTATCGTACCACTTACTATGAAGAATACATACGTTCGAAGTATACTGAACAGGAAGGAATCATTGCAGACTTGTACATTGACAAGCATAAAAATCCGGAAAAGAAGAAGTCGGAATTAGTTCTTAAAATGGCCTTTGAAGCAGATAGTTTAAATAAAAACGATTTAGCATTAAAGCTCTATAATCAGAGTATTGATCTTGATCCGGATAATGCAAATGCTTATCACCGAAGAGGGTTTCTTAAACTTACAAAACTGGAGTTGGATGTTGATATGGCATATTCAGCTATTAAAGATTTTGACAGGGCAATACGCTTGCAACAGGATTTTACGTTAGCCTATTTCCATCGTTATCTGGCAGAAGATTATCTTGCTTTAAAAGGTAGAGCTTTCCTTGACAGAAAGAAAGTGTGGGAAGCAGACAGTTTACTTTCAGAAACTGATTTTTTAAAGAAGTATGGAATTTCAAAAACTTCTTTTTCTAAACCATTTTACCCTTGATTCTTCGTTTCGAAAAATTCTTTCTATGTTTCTCTGATGTGTGACCAGAACCAAAATTGAAACAGCCAGAGAAAATATGTTAATACTTGAATTGGTTGAATAGAACACCATGATGACAACAGGAAAAGTAATTGCGCTTACCATACTTCCAAGTGAAACATATCCACTTATTGATAAAGTGATTATAAATGAAATTGCACAAAAAAGGGCTGCTTCAGGGTGTATTCCGATTAAAATACCCAACATCGTTGCAACCCCTTTCCCACCTCTGAAACCAACATAAACAGGAAAAATATGTCCTAATAGACCACAGATGGCCAAAGCAATCTCAAAATCAATGAATTCAGGTGAAAGGGAGTCATAATCTCCCATAATATAGGCAACCTTGACTGCAAGAAATCCTTTGAGTACATCCATAATTAGAACAACAATACCGGGTTTTTTGCCCAGTACCCTAAAAGTATTCGTTGCTCCTGCATTTCCGCTTCCGTATTCGCGAACGTCAGTATTATAAAAAGTTCTACCAACCCAAACCGCTGATGGAATGGAACCTATGAGATAGGAAACCAGGAGTCCAAGGATATTTGGTAAGGTCAACAAGGATAAAACGCCATTTTTATACTAAAAATCAAGGTTGATCTAGTGAATTAAAGCGCAATCATAGTTAATTGACAGCTAATTAACAACACTCTATTAGCTTTATCTTTTGTTTAATATTAAGGCTTCATTTTTTTAAGGAAATTCTTTACAGTTCTGTCTGTGGATAAGATGTATTCATAATCAGGTAAATCCTTTTCCTTATTTACCCTTTTATCAGGTTTGACCTTATTGATTTCATCGTTGAAAGATGTAACAGCAGAAAATGTTTGCAGTACTCCCCTGCTATAGCTGAAATAATACCATTGATTATTCTCAGGTTCAAGGTATATATTCAGAACATCACCTGTACGTTTATGAACTATTTCAACGATGCCATTTACTTTTCTATTAATATTTGTTTTATCAATACTTCCAATACCAATAGGTCCAACGGAGCGGTAAGAACGGGTGGTGTTATTCCAAACCATTTTCAACTCTGAAATAAAGAGTGTATGACGTAATTCTTCAGGAATTTTTTTAAAGGAACCATAAAGATTTAAGTCGCTAAGCATTTTATCGGCCTTTTCTTTTCCAACCAATTCTTTTAATCCTTTTTCATAGGTTGATCGACCGGCATCCTGAGTTGGAAATAGAGCTGCTGAAGTTGATAGATGGGTAGTTAAGATTTTCAAAGCGTCTTCATTAAAATAGAAATCAATAGCAGCAAGTATGTCAAAAGTTGTATTACTTGTATTTAAATCGTTATTGACGGTTCCAACAGTTTTAAGTTTTAACTGACCAAAATCAGATCCGAAATCAAGTTTACCTTCACCAAACACCAGACATTTTTTATCGTCCAGGCTTAGAAAATTTCCTGCAATATCCGGCTTTAGTAATTTTTCTTTGGTTGTAATTCTATACTGTGAAGTTTCTTTATCAAAATATAAAACACCATTGGCATTAATTATCTCCAGGTCTGATGGTTTTTGTTTTGGCATAAGGAAAGCAGCATAGATTCCGGTGCTGTCGCTAGTTTGAGCTACTGCAGCAGAAAGTTTTCCTCCATTATCTGTTATCGGCGATTCAATGGCTATATAAATTTTAGAAGGATCAATTTCATTGCTGAAACGTATCCAATTCTTTTGAATTTTTTCACATTGGATATTAGGTTTTGCATAACCTTTAAAGTTGAGAAACTTTTGTGAAGCATTCAGGTGCACACTTCCTTTAAATAAAAACTGAGGACTAAGGGGAAAACCTGATGTGTCAGTTAATTCTCCATCGGCTACGGTTTGAATAATACTATCAACACCTATCTGAGTAAAATGTAAGTTATGTTTTACATTCTTTTCATCGATATAATCATAATCCCCAGACCCCTCATATTTTTTCCTACCCAGGATATCAATGGTAGCATTATAAATAGAATGAAAATGTGTAGTATTATTGGCAATAATTCTGGCATCTTTTAATGTTTGCATGTGGGCATATCGCTCAATTACTACTTTACCGCTATCGGGTATAACCGATGCATCAGCAGTTTTAATTAAAGCAACTTTATCAGCTTTAATTAAATAATCTTTTAGTGAATAGCGCGCAAATGGTGCTTGCCATCTAAGCGAATCTTGTCGAGCTTCAACACTTATAAATTCAGAACCCTGCAATGAAACACCTGTTGCTGTATCTGTTACGGCACTCTGAGTGGAAGAAAACTCTATTTCTTTATCATCCATAAACCACTTGAATTTGTCAATAAAACATATATATTGATTCAAAGGAAAGCTAACAGAAGATAAACCGCCATTGGATTCGAACTCACCCAGTCTTTTTTTGAAATCGATGTGCGATTTAACATTAGCAGTAGTAAAAGCGAGAGCGCTAGCATTGTCGGAAGATAACCTGAATTCAGAGGTATCTGCATCGAATACATCTGCCTTATATTTAAACTTTTTTGATTCAAGCTCACTGGCAACAAAGGTCATAAGTCCAACACCGGAAAGACCTTCCGGTTTCAGTTGTATTCCTCCTTTCAAGGTAGCTTGTCCCTCATACATACTCATCATAAGGTTTTTCGTTCTGACATCCATCAGATCATTTTTAGGTTCCCAATGAACGTAAACAGAATCAGCCTTAACGGAAGGGAATTCAATTCCCTTAACGGTTTCTTTTCTATTTACAAAATTATCGACATTAGAGTTCATTGAATCAGGAAGGAATAGAAAATCATCAGACAAGGACGTTGAAGTCAAATACTCTAATTTGCCATCACCATGCAGACCTTCATTACTGAGATCAATTTTATTAGTGAATTTACCTTTTCCGCCATAGGCTGCCCAACCTTCAGGTCCGGTATTTTTTTCAAGACCGAGTGATAGGTCAGGTCGAAGCCGAAGCACATCTCTGAAATCAGGAAAAATTCCCGCTGAAACAAATTCTCCTTTGAATTGTAATCCGGCCCTGCTGAAATTATCTAAGGAATCAATTGAGAAAGAATCGAGGTGAAAATAAAACTGATCTTTGTTGTACACTCCGTTTTGAATATAAGATTTATCGTAATTAACATAGGAATCTTTTCTAGAGTTAAAAATTGGATACTGTGGATAATCGTGCATTCCGGATTTGTTGCCCTGAAAATCAACCAGCAAATCGCCTGTGATATTTTCAAGTACACTTTTTACGGAAACTAATTTTCGTCTTCCATATTCATCAATTTCTGAAGGATCCTCGCTTTCAACTTTCAGTCGTAAAGAATCGACGTTGTCAAGGTTGATTTTGAAATTCTCGTAATCGAAAGAAAAAGATTTACCAAAAAAATCAAAACGACCTGCACGTACATGACCGGCGAAATCAAAATCCCTGTTTTTATGCATTTTAATTTCCTGTTCCTTTGGGTAAATCACAACATTCTGCGAATCACTTAAAACAATGGGCGCAAGTCCACGAAGAGTCATTTCATAATTCAACAGATTAACACTTGCATTGGGCAGAGCATTAATAATGGATTCAAATTGAATAACGTCGTAGTCGGTTTTGCCTGTATTTGCGAGTAAATAATAATAGAGTTTATCCTTTATAAGTACTTTATCATCCCCGGAGTCATACGAAACAAAGCCTTCATTGGAAAGTCTTATTAGCATTGTCCTAATTTCGGAATCAGGCATACGCATTTCTTTGGCCAAGTCTTCGACGTAAACAGTTTTGGAGCCGTGCTTTTCAGCATATTGTTTTATAGTATAAAGTGGATGAGTATCACTTAATCCCTGTAGTCTCAAGAATCGAAATTTTCTGAAATAGTTACTCGATTCAAAAGTTGCTTTGCTTTCTCCAGTACCGCTAATCATTTTAAAATTGATTATAGGTTCGTCAATTTTCCAATAGAGACCATCAAAATACATATCAACTTTATGAAAGGAATCGAAGTATGGACTCTTTGATTTGCCTTCTTCGCCTCTGATTAAAGCAAGTTCCCTGTCTTTAACAATATATTTAAAAACCAATCCAGGATGGTATACGGAATCTTTTCCAAAATATATTAGAACAGAAGCATTGTCGGAAGTAAGTTGTTCTTTGCGAATGGAAAAGCTGCGGGACTGTGCAATTAAAAATGGTTTTTTGTCTCTATAAAAGGTGACAGAAGCAATGTCTTGTGAATTTCCGGAACCAATCATTCGAATTCCATTCATTGAAAATCCGCCATGATAATCGACATCGGGAACAATGTTTTTAATATCGAAGCCGGCAGTATATGAAGCGAAACGTGGATAGGAAGCATTATCCGTTTGAACATTTGCTAAAATTTTATCACTGTATTTACCTATCAGCGGTTGCGAAAAATAAGGTGAGAAATGAAAAAGAGCAGAGTCTGCAATAAAGTCGCTGCCACTTACATCAATAATGTAGTTTTTTAGTTCGGCATTTACAAGGTTGGGGTCCCAGCCGGCCCGCTGCCAGTTTACCTTTCCTCCCTGTCCATAGAAAAGTTTTCGGGTAGGATAAAGAAATCCTTTCGTGTTAAAAATTATAGACGAATCGTTGCGGGCCGAACAAATAAGGTTTAATGAATTAAAAACTATTTTAGGAATGGAGTCTGCATCAAAGGAGTAATTTGAATTGTCACTATGCCAATTGGTTGAATTGGATTCATAAAGAATATTTCCTCTGAAAAGGTTGTTACATGTTGTCATGTAACTTGAAAAATGTCGCGCCGGCAATAAAAGAAGTTTTTCCAGACTCGCCTGCCAGGCAGCAAAGCTTGATGCAGTTTGTGAGCTTTTTGTAAATGAAATTAAGGCAGAAGCATAATTGAAAAAATCGGGAATTGCTTTCAACCTTTTTTTTAGCATGGCATTGGAGGTCTTGTAAATTAATTCCTGCTGCTGTGAAGAAAACTTTCCGGATGTCCAGATAAGGTTAAATTCTTCCATTAGTTTCTGAGCCTCCTTTTTGTCGGCATCTTCGAGAAAGTTCTGTAACTCAGTAGGATATTTCTGTGGGTCGGCAGAAAAGCTTTTAAGGGCAGTTTGTGCCAGTGCGCATCCGGCAAATGTTTGAAATACCAACAATAAAAATATTGAGAGAGTTTTTTTCATATCTATTTTAAAATTAAATGCAAAGCCAGCCAGTTATTTTGGGAAAGTTTTTTTATCAATTCCAGTTTAAATTCAAGGCATCGCTGAAAGATGATTTCAAAATCTTCAAATAGAATTCCGCTAAGAAAAACTTCTCCCATGGGGTTAAGGGATTTAGCGTATTGGGGAAGGTCTTCCAGCAGGATGTTTCTGTTGATGTTGGCAAGGATGATGTCGAATTTTTGATTTTCGATAAGACCGGCATTTCCTTGTCTAACAAGTATCTCCGGAGCATCATTAACAGCGCAATTTTCCAGGCTATTGGTATATGCCCATTCATCGATGTCAATAGCAGTGATTTTTTTCGCCCCCAATTTTTTAGAAAGAATAGCAAGAACTCCGGTACCGCATCCCATGTCAAGAACAGATTTGTTTTTGAAATTGGATTGAAGCATCAGTTGCATCATAAGAGATGTGGTTGCATGATGACCTGTTCCGAAAGACATTTTAGGTTCAATAACAATTTCATATTCAAATTTTCCGGAAGGCTCATGAAAGGGAGCCCTGATGTATACACGTTGATCTATAAATACCGGTTCGAAATTTGATTCCCACTTTTTATTCCAGTTCTGGTCTTTAATTAACGAAGTAAAATACCGTATATTTTTAGAGGCATCAGGAATTAAGCTTATAGCATTTTTAAGATTCTCTTCATTGAAAAGATTCGCAGCAATATAAGCATTAACACCGTCTTCCCTCTCATCAAACATGTCATAATCGTTTTCTCCTAACCAGGCAATGATTACATCATTGTATTGAACATTGTTAAACAGGCGGACTTCTATGAAATCCATATTTATTTTTTTTCTATTAGTAAATTATTCATTGATTGGATGATAGACAAAAATTCTACTGCTTTTAAGGAAGCGCCGCCTACAAGTCCCCCATCAACATCGGCGCAATTAAAAAGTTCGGCGGAGTTTTTGGAAGTTACGCTTCCTCCATAGAGAATGGGTATTAATTCAGCTATTGAAGCATTGTATTTGCTTTTCAATTTAGTTCTAATGAATGCATGCATTTCCTGTGCCTGATCAGTACTTGCCGTAACACCTGTACCGATAGCCCAAACAGGTTCGTAAGCAATTATGCATTTGCTAACAAGAGAAATGTCAAGAGAAAAGAGACCGTTATGTAATTGTTCTTCTACCTTGTTAAAATGATTATTTGAATTACGCTGCTGTAGATCCTCTCCGCAACAAAAAATAGGTATGAGACCATTAGCCAGAGCAACTTTTAGTTTTTTAGCAATTAATGCGTCGTTTTCTCCAAAGATTGTTCGTCGTTCTGAATGACCGATTATGACAAATTCGGTTCCTATGGAAACGAGCATGGAAGCTGAAATTTCACCTGTAAATGCTCCTTTCTCTTCTGAAGAGCAATTTTGTGCTGCAATGGAAAAGGAAGGCTGGCTTTGAATTCTTCCAACAAGGTCATGCAGATATACAAAAGGAGCAGCAAGAATAACTTCGGCAGGGCTTAATTCAAAAGACGAGTCCACTAATGTGTCAGTTAATGTCATTGCCTCTGTATAGGTCAAATTCATTTTCCAGTTCGCCGCTATTATTTTCTTCCTCATAGATTGTTATTTTCAATAATTACAAAGTTAAATTCAAAAATGAATGAAACAAATGAGATTATGTACAAAGCAAACTGTATTATTAACAAAAGTAAATTGAATTTGGTGCTTAAATATTTTTAATAATAAAAGTTAGTGGATTTACTTAAACTAATTCAATCAACGGCTCAATTATTAAATTATTAAAAACGAACATTACTTGAAAATACTTAATAGTTAATGAAAATTATTGTAAAAGTTCAATTAATCAGAAAATTCAGCAATAGCCTTAAGTAATATTTCCTTTTAAAACCGAAACCTAATAATGAAAAAGTTAAAAGTTAAAATTTAGCATTGAATATTGAATTTTTTCGAATTGAAAACAAAAGAAAAATTCAATATTCAGTGCTAAAAATTATGGTAATATTATTAAGGTCTTTGGATTACTCTTGTATAATAAACGTTATTCTCCATTAATCCATAATCAGCTGACTCGACAATACCATCCCCTGTTATATCTTCTACAACATACCCAAGTAAGGTAACGTAAACAGCATTTTCCATGTCACCGTAATCCTGTGATTCAATAATTCCATCCTGAACACCAATGGTTGCAGTAGCTGCATCAGAAATATCGCCGCTAAAAATGGCCCAATTGCCATCAAAAAGATCTGAAAGATTATTTCCGTATGCACTTGATTGGCTGTTAGAGAAATCGTATGGATTTAGTGCAGATGTTGCACTAAAGATAACAGGAAGCGCACTCCACGTTTCCAGAGCATTGCGATGCGTAACACGCAGATAATAGGAACTACCCGGAACAATTGCAGAGCTGAATAAAACATTGATGGTGCCATCGGTTTTTAATATCCCTGTCTGTGATTCAATCAATGCATGAGGAGAAGTTGACGACATGGCACTAAGTGTAACGTAATCAGCATGCAATGGATTTAAGGATTGTGAAGTTGTAAACAAGCATCCTCCAAGTCCTGAAGTATTCATTTGACCGCTGCCTGAATAATACCCTTCCAGAAATAATTTAGCATATAAAGTTGTTCCTGAACACGGAATTTCTGTAACAGTTACTGTATTAGAAATAGCAGAACAGCCGAAACTGTTTGTGACCTGGAAATTATAACCAAAAGAATTTCCACCCAACAACAAATCAATATCTCCTGCATTAATGCTAATGGTATTTGTTGATGGATTACCGTCCTGATTCCAGGAAATAGTTGCTCCTGTACCCGGATTTGTAATATGAGAGGTTAAAATAAGTGGTGAATTAGAACCGTTGTTACACAATTGAAGCGGTCCTGAAGGAGTAATAGATGCTGTGGGATTTAGATTTACGGTTACAGTGGTACCGCTGCTTGTAGCTGAGCATCCATTTAGGGTAACGGTTACGGAATAAGTTCCACCGGTGGATACATTCAGTGTTTGCAGTGTTCCAACAATACCTGTACCATTTGACCAGCTGTAAGAACTATAACCTGAACCTGCATCCAATGTAACACTTCCACCCTGACAAAACGTTGTAGGGTTACCGCCAACAGCTATTATTATTGGCGTTGGTAAATTGGAAACATTGACAATTTGAGAAGCCGATTTTGTGCAGATAGCCCCGTTACCAACAGTTACAGAATATGTAGTGGTTGAAGCCGGGGAAGCCGAATATGTTCTTGTAGAAGCAACAACATTCGTTCCGTCACTCCAGCTATAGTTCGCGAAACCTGATCCTGCATCTAATGTAACTGAATTACCGGGACAAATGGTAGTTGGTCCGTTTGCTGTAATTACGGGATTCGCAAGTGGAGAATATTGCACTACCGTGGAAGCAGAACTTGAGCAACCGGATGGAACAGAGGCAACAACAGTATAAGTAGTATTTGCCGTAGGACAAACATTAGCGACAGGACCTATAATATTGCCTGGGTTCCATGTATAAGTAACCGGTGAGCCTGTTATGGCATTAAACTGCATGTTGGGACGAGTAGCCGTTGTGGAAGTAGCAGTTGTGATAGTATTGGTATTACATCCATTGCCATCTGAATAATAGAAATTATGGCAAATAAAGGATTGTACTGTCTGGTTTGTTACTGCATTTTGAGTCCAAGTTGTACCGGACCCTGTTGTTCCGCAAACATTCCCTCCTGTACAGTTGAGGCAATTGCTGAAATAAGTTTCAACAATAATATTTGAAACACCATCCCAGGAAAATGGAACATTAAAATTATGGGTATTCCAACCGGGAACGGGATGATAGTTTCCTATGTTGAATACTTGTGTGGTTGGTGTTGTTTCAAAAGTAGACGTAAGCGCAGTTGCATTCGTATGTCCCATTAAAATTGTAAAATTATTGTAGCCTAAAGCATTCGTATTACTTACTACGTCAAAAGCAATAGAAGAAATATTTCCTGCAACCATACCCAAAGTTTGGAGTTCTGAAGCAGTTACAAGTATTTGGTGGCGATTTCCTGTAAAGTAATTCCCATATGGCGGCATGTTAGTAGAGCTTGAGGCGGCATTTACTGTTGATCCTGTTCCTACTGTAACTATAGCGGGAACATTTGTTGAAGCTCCTGCCACTGTTAAATCAACGCATCCCGCTACTGAACAAATTGCAGGTACTGCCGGTGTTATAATAGGAATTGAAGGTGCCTGGTTAACCGTTATACTTTTTGTTGCAACACTTCCACATCCGGCATAAGTACCGTTTGATAGATCCGTTGCAATTACAGTATAAGTAGCCGTGTTTGCAGGTATTGTAATGAAAGGATTTCCGGTAAAAATCGTAGTAGTTCCTCCGTTTGTTGACCAACTGTATGTATAATTAGGATCATTACTGCTGGCAGCAGTAAGCGTCAGTTGTTTATTACTGCAAATAGTTGTTCCCGGAGAAGCTGTTACTGTAACTGAAGGGGCAACAGATGAAGTTAAACCAACTGCAAAACGATTCGTAGCCAAGCACGTTCCGCTTTTTGCCTGCACCCAAAAAATTGTACTTGGTACGTTTATAATTGCAGTAATTGAAGAGGTGTTAGCATATAAAAGTATACCTCCTGTTTGTGCTGAATACCAATCAAAGTCGCCAGTACCGATAACATTTGCAGTTACCAATCCCGGTCCACAGCGTGTACCACCCGTAAATCCTGTAACCTGAGGACTTAAAACAGTTACAAGTACAGGAGCCGAAGTAATTGAAGAAATTCCACACGAAGCCGTAACACGGAAATAAGTACTCAGATTTAAAGTACCAGAAGAAATAGTAACCCCTGTTCCAAGATTTAACCATGGACCGGATACAGGAGAAAGCGAGTATTGCCAGCTATATGTAACTCCCGGTTCCGGAGTAACAACTGATAAGTTAGAAACCCCACTAATGCATATTTCATTCGGCAAAGCGCTTGCAACGGGAAGCGATGCACTGTTGATTACAGTAACAGGAACAGATGCAGCAGTAGAACATCCGGTTGTACCGTCGTTTACTGTAACGGTATATGTTGTGGATAAACCCGGTGATACGTTTGCAGGATTAGAAAGTGAGCCAGGATTCCATAAATAGGTGACATTGGGACTTGAAACAAGGCTTTGAATGTTAATAGTATAATCTTCTGTTTCTCCGGATGTATATTGCTCGCAGGCATTTGTAGTAGAAGCTACGGATCTGCCTCTTACTCTTAGAAGTGTTAATCCGTTTACTGCAGTTGCAGGAACTGTTATGGATAATGTACCTGTTGTTCCATTAGATATTATACTATAATATTCTGTAGTTGTATTAAATGCTCCATTTCTATCCCAGTCTATCCATGCATAAGAATATCCAACTCCACTAAGAGTTACGTTCAAAGAATAAGAATTGCCTTTTAGTACATTGGTAGTAGTCCCAGCTCCGGGTGTTACATTTGTATTAGAAGGTAAAGCACAAAGTGAGGCAGAAGTATTATTGGAAATGTTTTCAAAAGTAACATTGTAAATGCAAGGACCTGCTGCAGTATGCAACGATGAAACACAATATCCTGTTGGTAAAACCTGAGGACCTGAAGAAACGGATTGTGAAATGGCAGTAAGCGTTGTTGAAGAACCGGCACAAATAGTTGAGGAACCGGCTGATGCTGTTATTAATGGCAAATCGTTTACAGTTACTACAACAAATGATATTGTATTGCAATTTCCATCGGAAGAGGTTACTGAATATGTAAACGTTCCTGCCGCTGTAGGAGTAACATTGAGTGAGCCGTTTATTAAATTTCCCGGGGTTGGTCCTGATAATCCGCTTCCTGTTAATGGTTGTGCTGTCCATGTCCAGGATGAATAAGTGTTCTGTACCGGAGTATAACTTTGTGTCAGCTGAATTACTGAGTTTTTGCAGAATGGTGCTACTCCTGCATTAGCAGTAACCGGATCAGGATTGGTTACATTGGCAATAACCACTGCTCTTCCACTTTCACAAATTCCATCGTATTCAGAAACGTAAAAAGTAGTTGTTGTTGCAATTGAATAATTTGTAAGACTATTACCGGTTTCTCCGGGTATTGGTAATCCTCCTGCTTGAGTAAGGTACCAATTAAATATACCCCCTCCTCCACTCACGGAAGCTAACGGTACTCTTAAACCGCATTGCGTAGATGGTATTCCAATTGGAGTTGAAGGAACAGGGTTTACATTAACAGTTACACTTCCGGTTGTTGGACAAGTTGCATCAGATACAGTTACAGTATAGGTCGCCACAATAGTTGTATTTCCCGGGTTTATTGGATTAACAATTGTACTCGGTGTTGATGCACCTCCGGGGCTCCAGCTATAGGAGAATAATGGATTTTGAGAAACTGTTGACAATATATTTACAAGGTAATCTTCTTGTTCACCATAGGAAAATGCCTGAGTTGAAGTGGGAGAGACAATGTTTTCCGCAACAATTACTCTCATGCGAGTTACACCCGATGAAGCGGATAATGGTATATAAATATTTCCTGAACGAATAAGATCTCCTGCCGGAGAAGCTCCCGTGGCAGCAGCTGTTGCTGTAGTCGTAAAAACCTGTTCACCTGCATCAAGCCAGTCCCCATCCCTGTTAAAATCAATAAAGATGGAACAACCATTTGAGTAGAAAGTTGCTCCGTCGCATTCATTCTCTTTCACTACAAATGGAACCACACTTCCTGCTGAAACTGTTACAGGCGCAATAGTACCGGTATAATCTGTATAATTGGATGCGCAGGTTTCTGTCTGATTATTTACCATTGTACCGAAAGTGAAGCCAAAAATTTGTTCATCAGCTAAGGTACCGGGAGTGGTAGTCAGTCCGGGATAACCGGTTGGAGGAGTTTGTGGGCCTGTGCCAATAATGTTAGAATACGCATTCAATGTAACGGGACTTCCTGAGCAAATAGTTTTTGGATTAGCGACAATACTATCAAGGGATGGAATGTTCCTGATTGAAACAGATGTTATTCCAAAGGCATTACATGTACCATCGGAAGCAAGCACAGTGTAAGTATATGTTCCTATAGCTGTAGGAGTAATATTTACCTGGCCACTAACAGGATTACCGGGAACTATACCTGTCATACCACTTCCTGCCTGTGGACTTGAACTCCAGTCGTATGTTAAGTAAGGATAATTCATAGGATTACTAACATTCAAAACTAATGCTGAACCAATGCATCCTGAAGAAGTTGTGGAAACAGTAATGGGTCCGGGATCGTTAACTGTTTGAATTACTTCAATACGATCACTTTCACAGAGTCCATTAAATTCTGAAACATAAAAAGTAGTTGTTGAATTAATATTATAAGAAGTCAGATAAGAATTTGTTTCACCTGCAATTGGTGTTCCTCCAATAGGAGTAAGATACCATCGGAACGTACCACTTCCGCCTGTTACGTAACAGGTAGGTAAACCCGGACCGCACTGACTGTCGTCTTGTTTTACCGGAGTTAGCGGTAATGGATTAACAGTTACGTTAACCGAACCTATTGCATTGCACCCACCATTGGAAACTGTTACGGTATAACTTGCCGTTGAAGGAATTGAAGACAGATTGGTTGGATAATCGGCAGCGGAATAACCGGGTATTCCGGCAGCTGCATTGGTCCAGGTATAAGTAAGAGCAGCATTTTGAGGTACAATGTTTTGAATGCTCACTAAATAATCTTCAGTTTCACCCCATGAATACGTTCCTGTTGGTGCTATTCCCCCGGTTGCTCCGTTAGCACTTTCAACTGCTACAATTCGCATACGTGTTAAACCTGGTGAAGCACTTAAAGGAATCAAGAATGAAAATGGTTTTACTGTTCCTGCTACAGCAGATGTAGTATTGGCTTCACCGTATACTCTTTCAGAAGGGACATCAAATGTACCGTTACGGTTTAAATCTATAAAAACTGCATAACCTGTAGTAAAAGCTGTGGTTAAACATTGACCTATTGTAACTGTTCCATTGTATGTATTTCCTGCCAAAAGAACAGGAGCTGAAACACTTGTTGTATAATTAGAATATCTGGTAACAATGCTTCCGGGACCGGGAGCAAGCGTTGAACATGTTGAACTATTATTTAGAGTAGTCCCACTTATTGTAACATTAAATATTTCATCATCTGCTGTATTTGTAGCGCTAGAGGCTAAATATCCCGTAGGTTCAATAGTGGAACCGGATCCGATAGCAGCAGAATATGCATTTAGATTTACAAGACCTCCTGAGCATAGCGTGTTTGGCGAAGCTATTACACTATCTATAACAGGATAATTTGATACTGTTAAAACAAGTGAACTATTGGTAATGCATCCTCCCCCACTGGCTGTTACTGTATAGGTGTATGTACCGGATGCAGTTGGTGTAATTGAAAGATGACCATCTAGTATGTCCCCGGAAGTAGGACCGGATAATCCACTTCCGGCTAAAGGTGAACCGTTCCAGGAATATGTATATACATTAACACCTGGAGCTTTTGTTACCTCAAGAGTAAATGGAGTGCCGGTGCAGGTTGGAGTGGCCACTGAAGCGGTAACAGCATCAGGCAAATCTACGTTTGCTATTAATGCAGTCCTTGGACTTTCGCATGTGCCGTTGTATTCAGAAACGTAAAAAGTAGTTGTTGTATTAATAGAGTATCCTGTTAATGATGTTCCGGTTTGTCCTGAAAGAGGACTTCCCCCTGTTGGTGAGAGGTACCAATTATAAGGTCCCGATACACCATTTACCGAAGCAGTTGGTACAGCGATTCCGCATTGAGTGGAATTATTTGCCGTAGGTGCTGCCGGTATCGAATTCACGGTAACACTTGTTGATGCAGTTACTGAACAGCCGGAATTACTTATTGTTACAGTAAAGTTTCCGGAAGAAGATAATGGATTTGTTGCAGTGTTTTGTGCATTCGGACTTACAACATCTATTGCAGGTGACCAGGAGAATGTAAGGCCCGAAGGCGGTGTGAAAGAATACAGTGTACCGTTTAATGGTAAAGCACCCGGTATCTGTCCATCGTTTGCAGTAACACTACTAGAAGTATTTGTTGAGAAAGTAATGCTGTTGAAATTAGTAGAAGTTGCACCGGTCAATCCTGAGGAAACAGTACCAGTTGCTGTTCCCATTGTGCCATAACGGAATTGAATTTGTCCTGAAGTCTCATAAAGCCATGCCTGAAAGGTTGAATTAGGAGCACCGGCAGTATTCCGAGGTATTGTTACAAACCATTGTACAATAAAAATTCTGTTAGGAGCACTTCCGGAAATAAGTGTTTTTACATTACCGGTAGTTCCGGTAGCAAGGTCATCCCAGTAAGCTGAAATTTTTGGTGCATTTGTGCCACTGTTTATGGCATTCGTAAATTGATTGGCTGCAGCAGCGGTAGAGTTTCCTAATAAAATCCAGCCATCTGGAGAAGCAGAAAAGTGAGAGTAATTGACACCTTCATAAACAAAATTAAATCCAATGGGTTGAGAAGCTCCTGCAGTGGTTCCCGTCAAGGCCATTGGCGCATCGTCAATGCTGCTTCCAACAACCGTTGTAGCTCCGGTCATGGGATTTAGAATACCGGATGACCCATTATAACTAAATGCATATTGGTTAACATTAACGGGAATGGTTCCTGTTGCACTGAGATTGGTTATAGCTCCAGCACATATTGTAGATGGCGTTGCTGAAGCTGTAAAACCTATTGGATTTAACACGGAAACTATTCCGGAAGAAGCTGTATTTGAACACCCGTTTGCATCTGTTCCTATTACAGTGTACGTTGTTGTGGAAGCCGGAGCAGCCGTAACTGAAGGTCCTGTTGTTGCAGATAATCCTGTTGCAGGCGACCACGCGTATGTAACAGCCCCATTTGCCAAGAGGTTCACAGGAGTGCCTCCCGGATTACAAATGACACCATTCGTTGGATTGATGCTAACGTTAGGCAAAGAGTTTACTGTGACCGGTAAACTTGAAACACATTGAGCACCGCAACCATCGGTAATCGTACAATAAAACGTATAGGTTCCCACAGGAAGATTTGCAGTGACGGTTTCGGTATTCGGGTACACGCCTCCGACTCCATCGTTCCATGAGTAAGTAAATGGAGAACCGCCTCCGGTTTTACTTGCTGTTAACGTAAAATTACTTCCAACACAAGGGCTTCCTGAAAGTATTGCAGGCTGGCATTGGAGTGGATCAACGGATACAGTTGTTGAAGCGGATACTGAACAAACACCACTGGTTGCTGTAACTGTAAATGTCTTGTTAGCAGTTAATGCATTTGTTATTGTATTTTGCGCATTCGGACTAACTACATCTCCTGCCGGTGACCATGAAAATGAAGGGCTTGCCGGTGGCGCAAAGGAATAAAGTGTTCCGTTTGCAGGCAAAGAACCCGGAATCTGGGCATCGTTAGCCGTAACTACACTTGTTGTATTTGTTGAAAAAGTGATGCTGCTAAATTTGGATGAAGTAACACCGGTTAAGCCTGAAGATACTGTTCCTGTTGCAGTTCCCATTGTTCCATAGCGGAATTCAATTTGTCCTGTTGTTTCATAAAGCCATGCCTGGAACCTGGAGTTTGGAACTCCTGTAGTATTACGTGGAATGGTAACAAACCATTGCAAAACGAAAATTCTATTGGGTGCAGTTCCAATAACAAGTGTTTTAACAGAACCCGTAGTTCCTGTAGCCAGATCATCCCAATAAGGAGAAATCTTTGGAGCATTTGTTGCACTACTAATTGCATTCGTCGCTTGAGCGGTAGCTGCTGCTGTAGTAGTTTTCAACTGAATCCATCCATCGGGAGAAGCAGAGAAATGGGTATACGTTACTCCTTCGTAAATAAAATTAAAACCTATAGTTTGGGATGCTCCAGCAGTTGTTCCGGATAATGCCATTGGTGCATCATCGACACTGCTTCCAACTACTGTTGTAGCTCCTGTCATAGGCTCCAAAGTTCCTGAAGTGGCATTATAGCTGAATGAATATTGATTCGCTGTGTATAGTATGCTTCCGGTTGATGTTAGGTTTGAAGTCAATCCTGTACAGATAAATGAAGGACTTGCCGAAGCTGTTACATTGGTTGGGTTCACTGCTAATCCGATTACGGTAGAAGCAGTTTTAACACAACCGTTTGCATCTGTTCCCGTAACAGTATACGTTGTAACAGCCGAAGGAGCAGCGGAAACAACAGGTCCGGAAGTAGGTGTGAGTCCTGCTGTTGGAGAATAAGTATAGGTTGTTGCACCGTTTGAAGTTAGTGTTACGGCAATCCCTCCCGGAATACAATACGAAGCTGCAGAAGGCGTTAATGTAACTGCAGGAAATGGATTAATTAAGACAGATTTTTCAACAGTAGTAAATGATTGTCCGCTACTCACACAATTAATTGTACAGACAAAATATGTTGGCACGGTTAAATTACCTGTAGATTGTGAAGGCAATGTGCCAAGTGTATTGGGATACGGTCCCCCGGGAACAGTTCCGGATGACCACTGATAGGTCAATCCTAAATCTGTATAAACAGTACTTAAAGAAAGTGTTGTACCATTACCGGAACAAACTCCTGATGCTCCAATAATTGTTGATGCTGCCGGCTGCCCCTGGCAGGATGGCAACGGTGTTCCGTTGTATTCATCAGCTCCCATATCAGGAGCTGTACCTGAACCTGCATACCCCGGATTTCCCTGACGAATATCATTTTCAAAATCGTCTGTAATTCCTGAAATATTAGAAGCGCTGCTTTCTGTTCCTGTTTGAGTGGCTGTGTTTACTTTTAAGAAAGCAGGATCTCCGCAGTTTGTTGAAAGAAAAGGAGTATTTTCAGATATAGAATTTGCATCACGCGGTGAAACCATAAAGTTTTTATAGGTTCCTGCACCGGGTCCCAGGGTAATAAAAGAGTTCGTGCCGTCTGAAAAAATAACCGGGGCGAAAAAATTATTTCTGTTGGAAGTATTGGCATAAGTGCTTAATGTTGTTGATGATCTTCTGTAAGCAACAGTTGATCCTGTTCCACTCGCAATAGAATTATTAACAAAAATATTATTATTAAGAGTAAGCGCCGGAGTCGTTGAAGAAGAAATGGCACTTGAACCGAATAATGCTCCTGAACTTACAGCATTAAGGCTGATAGTATTAAAGTAAACATTTATAGTTGTTCCACCTGTAATATTCAAACCAACAACAGGGTTTGCGGCATTAGCAGCTGTTCCACGTAAATCGGCGATTCTGTTATTGGAAATCGTATTCGTGGTACCGCCTGAAACATTAATTCCGGCTACAATTGGATTAGTACTGCTTGAAGAAAGATCACAAATCCTGTTCTTGGAAACATTAATTGTAGTTCCCCCGGAAATCTGAATTCCATAAATTGTACCTGCTGTTCCTCCAGTTGTTCCGGAGCTATTTAAGGAATACACCTGGTTAGTACTTACTGTAATATTTCCTACTGAGCAAAATATTCCGTTAAAAGTAGCACCCCCTGCCCCACCTGCTGTAGTAGTGAAATTATAAATCTGGTTATTCAGAAAGTTTTTAGATCCCGATACACCGAATTCACGAATACCATTGATTGTGCCTGTAGTTGGAATGGAAATATTCCTTATTATATTATTATTGGCTGTAACATTAATGGTTGAACTTGAACAATAAATCGCATCAAAACTTCCTGTTGAGGAAAGCAAGGTCCAGCTAATATTTTCAATGGTATTTCCATTGGCAGTAAAATTGGCAGGACTGGTAGTCTTAATTCCTCTCCACGAACCGCTGGCTCCATTTCTGCTTAGGTTATTAATGGTATTATTATTTACAGTTACATTAGCAGGAGATCCTGTTTCAATCATTATGTGAGTTCCGGTTCCGGCCAAGGAATTCGGTGCTGTTCCGGAAATCGTATTTCCATTAATGTTAACGGTAGTTGCAGAGGCTAAATTTAATATTCCTGTAAACACCCCTGTTGTTGCTGTACTGTAAGCACCGCTAATTACATTGTTATTTATCGTAATCAAATTTGAAGCGGCAAGACCTCCAATTCCATTTTCAAGGGCTGTGCAAGCACTGGTTGTTGCTCCTGATTGAAGGGTTATATTATTATTATTAATTGTTGCACTTGCACTTGAGGCAGACTGGGCATATACACCTCGTAAAGTGATTACATGATTTACTCCGCTTCCATTGTTATTGTTTACGGTATTGTAGGAAATATTCACACTCCATTGACTATTTACACGAATACCTGCTGAAGGATTGGTAGCAGCCGGAGCACCGCCATAATTTAGAATAGTGTTACCGGTTGATAAAGACGTGCCACCTATATCGTTTGCTAAATCTCCAAGAAAAGAAACGGCTGTTGGTGAGGGGCCTATACCTACGGTAGCAGCATATCCGGAAAGACCTATTCCGTAATTACCTCCATTGATTTGATTGGAATAAAATTTATTTGCCGAATTTGTTCCATTCGTTGCCAGGGTTCCGCCATTTGTTGGTGCAAGAACAGTTGTGGCAGCAGTTGGTGTTGAATTAACCATAAGAATTCCGGTAGCGCCATCAATCATTGGACTTGTAGACGAAGCATTGTTAATTCGTTGCAATGAAATTGTGCAATTTTGTATTGTATTATTATTACATCCATCACCGGCTGAACGCTTGAAAAGTCCTATTCCAAACTCCATGGTAGCGGGATTGGCTGCATTTCCATCAATTAATGTTAAGCCATTCAGGGTTACATAATCAGCTCCATTTAACTTAAGTATTCCATCAGGCGTTGCGCTTGAGGGTGTAGCTGTGCCAATTCCGGCATTGATAGTTGCGCCACCATTTTGTATCAAAGTAATAGTATTTACAGCACTTAAAATTGGATTCAGTGTTGCACTTCCAATTGTGAAACCGCTTGGAGGTGCAGTTTCTGAGCCGGAAAGGGTAAGTATAACAGGACCGGACATTCCGGTCACAGCATTTAAATCTGCAAGCGCTAAAGCCAGTGATGAATAGGATGCGGCAAGGTTAGGAGTTGTATTAGCAGGTATGTCAACACTAACAGAAATGGCTGCTTGTATTGGTTCTACATTAAATAAAAAGACAAAAACAAAAGACAAAAGGATGTAAATTGATCTTGAATTTTTCATGTAATAATTTTTACTCATCGTTTAATATTGTTAATAATGAATTTTGAAAGCAACTTATTTAAAATGCTACTTCCTTAAATGTTGAAAGAATTAAATTATTGGAGAGGTATTTCATTATTGGATTAAAATAACTTAACCCAATAGCTCAATTGTGATCTTAAATATAAAGAAAAAAAAAGCAAAAAAGCAAATTTTGTTAATAATTTACTTCAAAAAACGCTTTTTCAGTTAAAAAACGAAAAACAATCAATAAAATAAAATTTTACTTTTCGACAAATTGTATTTCATACAACTCACGGTAAAGGCCTTTCTGTTTAAGGAGTTCCTGATGGCTCCCTTGTTCCATCTTACGACCATGGTCAAGAACAATTATGCTGTCTGCATTTTGTATTGTGGCAAGTCTGTGCGCAATTACAATGGAAGTCCGCTGATAGGTAAGTTTAGAGGTAGCTTCCTGAATAAGTTCTTCGGATTCACTGTCAATGGATGAGGTTGCTTCATCAAGAATCAGAATCTTCGGTTCAAAAACATAAGCACGAATAAATGAAATCAACTGACGTTGTCCTACTGACAACATAGCTCCCCGTTCCATAACATTAAAATCATAATTTCCCGGAAGGCGCATAATGAATTCGTGCGCTCCAATAGCCTTGGAAGACTCGATTACTTTTTCACGTGATACAGAGGAATCGTTTAATGTTATATTATTAAAAATAGTATCTGAAAAGAGAAACACATCCTGTAGAACTACTGCTATTTGTTTTCGTAATTCAAAAAGGTCATAGGATCGGATATCTATATCGTCAATCAAAATGCTTCCCTTTTGAAATTCATAAAGTCTTCCCACAAGGTTAATGATAGAAGATTTGCCTGCCCCTGTTGCCCCGATTAATGCCAAAGATTCACCGGGCTTTACAATAAAACTAATGTCTTTTAGAATCCAATCCGGCTCGGCATTTTCCGATAAGGGTAATTCGTTGTAGGCAAACCAAACATTTTTAAATTCAATTTTACCTTCAATGGGCCGCTTAATATTTCCATCGGTTGAAATAAATTCATTGGTATCTAAGACCCGGAAAACGCGCTCGCTGCTTACTACTCCCATTTGTAATGTGTTAAATTTATCTGCAAGTTCACGTATAGGTCGAAAAAGCATATAGATAAACATGATGAAAGCGATTACATTTCCAAGGGAAACATTTCCCTCAATAACCCCTCGGGAGCCCCACCATACCAGCAAACCTATGGATGCAGCGGTTAACAACTCTACAACAGGAAAAAAAATGGAGTAATACCATACAGATTTGACATGAGCTTTCATGTGTTCCTTATTTATGGTTTTGAAACGTTTCATTTCTTCTTCTTCCCTATTAAAAACCTGTACAACTGTCATCCCGGTTACATGTTCCTGAACAAATGTATTCAGACGGGCAACCTGGGTTCGAACATCCCGAAAGGCTTTATTAATTCCCTTTTGAAAAATTCTTGTTGCAAAAAGAAGAACAGGAATTGTTGAAAGACTAATTAATGAAAGTTGCCAGTCCATTGCAAACATTACAATTATGATAACCCCAACTTGTAATAAATCTCCAATAATAACGATTAATCCTTCACTGAATATATCCGCTATCGTTTCCAGATCACTAATGGTGCGCGTTACCAAAGTTCCAATGGGGGTATGATCAAAATATTTCAAACGTAATCCGGAAATGTGATTAAACAATTTTATCCGTAAATCCTTAATGACAACTTGTCCAAGCCAATTTGTGAGATATGTATGGTAATATTGTATGCCTGTTTGTATCAACAAAAGTGATGTCATAATAGCCATCATCATTAAAAGACCCTCACGGTCGAGCTTTACAATATAATGATCAATGGTATATTGAATGAGCAGAGGTCTCACGGGTGAAATGCATGCAATAAGAAGTGTTAAAGCTACTGCAACATTAAACTTTTTTTTATACGGCAAAACAAACCGGTAAATCCGCTTTAGCACTGCAACGTCAAATGCTTTACCGCTTATTGTTTGTTTCTTTTCCATTATAATACATGAAAGGGATAAACAATATCTGTAAGATATAAGCCATGGGCAGGGACAGATTTGCCGGCTTCGCTTCTGTTTCGGCTCAATAGAATATTTAGAAAATCCTTTTCATCAATCTTATTTATTCCTGCATTCAATAATGTCCCTACAATAGCTCGAACCATATTGCGTAAAAATCTATTCGCTGAAATTGTAAAAACAAGTTCATCCCCTTTCCAATCCCAAACCGCACCGGATATGGTGCAAAGATTTGTTAAGGTTTGTGTACGTGATTTGCTAAAAGCGGAAAAATCAGAATGGTTTTTTAATGTTTCGGCTAAAGTATTCATTTTTTGCAGGTCAACAGGCGAAGAAAAATAATATGCCCAATTCCGGAGAAAAGGATTTTTACTCTGATAAACCTTGTACTGATAGGTCCTTGAAGTGGCACTAAACCGGGCATGAGTATCAGCAGCTACATTGAAAACCGAATGTACAGCTATGGATGAAGGCAGGATACAATTTAAATGATGTTTCAAATCGTCGCCGTTTATTATTTCATCGCTGTCAAAATGAACATAAAACTTTAACGCATGAACTCCTGTATCTGTCCTTCCGCATCCAATTGTTTCAAGCGATGGTTGTTTTAATAGAATTGCCAGAGCTTTGTTTAATTCTGCCTGAACACTATGAGCATTTTTTTGAATCTGCCAACCGTGGAAATCTGTGCCATCAAAGGAAAGTCGAATAAAGTATCGCATTTTTATTTTCGAATTTATTAATGAGGATACTCTACTCTCACATGGTAAATACTCATTAACATTTTCTTAAAAAGTTTTCTTAATTCGCTAATGTCCTTCATGGTAATTGGTGAATTATCAAATTGTTTTTGCTGCATCTGATTATCAATAATGTAATCCACCAGTTCATTAATTGAATTGGTATCAGCGTTCTTTAGACTGCGGGAAGCAGCCTCTACTGAATCAGAAATCATTAATACTGCCGTTTCCCTCGAAAATGGCAAAGGACCGGCGTATCGAAACAATTCTTCATCCGGCACCTGCTCCGGATAATTTTTTAGAAAGGACTGATAAAAGTATTGCAAGCGCACCGTTCCGTGATGCGTTCGAATAAAATCTATAATTTGTTCCGGAATTCTGAATTTCTTTGCTTTCTCAATGCCACGAATAACATGGCTTTTTATAATTCGTGCACTTTCTTCGAAAGGAAGATCGTCGTGTGGATTGTTTAAGGTATTTTGATTTTCTATAAAATATAATGGAAAATCTATTTTACCAATGTCGTGATACATAGCACCTGCTCTTACAAGCAGTGGATTGCCTCCAATGTGCTGAACAGCTGCTTCCGCCAGATTTGCAACCTGCAGGCTATGCTGAAAAGTTCCCGGCGCTTTCATTGATAATTCTCTCATGAGCGGGGAATTAGAATCAGATAACTCCATCAATGAAACATCGGAAAGAAAACCGAATGCTTTTTCAAAAACAAATATTAATGGAAAAGCAAACAACGTAATTATTGAATTTCCCAAAAACCATTTAAGGTTCATCCAGTCAATACTTCGCAGGTTTGCTTCGTGAAGGATGGTAATTCCAAGGAAAGAAACCGTATAAGAAAGAAAAATCATAAATACGGTAATAAAAAATTGCGAACGGCGACTCATGCTGAAAATAGAAAAAATGGCAACCATACCTGCAATTGTTTGTATAAACATAAATTCAAAACCGCTTGGAGCTTCAAAACCTATAATTAACAGGGTTACAATATGGGAGAATAAAGCTGTTCGTGTATCGTAAAATGCCCGAATTACAATTGGCAATATGCAAACAGGAACGAGGTACATATCGAAAACATTGATCATCCTTGCCCACAGAAAAATATATATTATGAGGACAATTAATAACATCAATAAAATAATACGCGAATTATCGTCGTAAATCGGTCGCCGAAACTGATACAAAAAGAGCAGCAACATACCTAAAGCGAGAGATACAAGAATGAAATGTCCAAGATATATCATCCATTTAGCTGAGCCGCTGAACTCCTGGTCTTTCATTTCATTTTTTAGTGATTGAAGTTTTTGCAACTTCTGATCATCCACTACTTCCCCTTTCAGAATTACGACTTCCCCTTTTTGGACCAAGCCATGCGATAAAGAAATTTTATCCAGAATCTGTTTTGTCCATTGCCTCGTAGCATCGTCATCATAAATAATGTTGTGGGAAAGAGCATTCTCAAGTAAGGGAGACAAAAGGGAAACATCGGCAGTGGATAAAGTATTTAATTGATCAAGTATAAATTTGTATGCAGATTGAATGGTAAAAAAATCCATCAAAACATGTTCTTCCGCTACGTTGTTTTTTACTACAGTAATAATGCCATCGGGATTGTTACCAGTGGATTGATCATTTATGAGAATGATTCCCTTTTCGTATACAACTTTTAAAATCTGCTTTCCTATGGCAAGCTGGGTAAGTTTGAGTTTTGAAAGCTGATCCTTTACTTTAATGTCGGCGGATTGATTTTCAAATCTCTTTTTCCAGACGTCATTGATTTCATTTTCAAAAGAATAAAGTTTTTGCTCACTTATTTTTTCATCAAAGCGATAAAATGGATGAACATTCTTCATCACATTTGCTTTTTCTTCATTCAGTTCATTTTCTGTTTTATTAATGGCAAAATCAAAGGGTGCAAGCAGATTGTCAAATGCCCATGGCTTACCTTTGTGAAAAGTATAATTGAATTGTGTTTCCTTAGGTAAAGCAATAACAATAAGAATGATTGTCAGGAATACAAAAACATATTTGGAAATTGTTTCGTGCTTATTGGAAAGACGGATAAAATAGTTTTTCATATGGCTTTGCGAAAATACGAATTACTACTAACTAATAAGTAGTAGGTAGAAGAGATTTATTATCTTTGTTCCATAATAATTTAATATGAAAGAAGTTGTAATTGTATCTGCCAAACGTACTCCTATAGGAAGTTTTGGCGGAGTTTTATCTGCTTTATCGGCTACACAGTTAGGTGCTCAGGCAATTCAGGCCGCTATGGAGAATATCAAGCTTGATCCTAATCTGGTTCAGGAGGTTTTTATGGGTAATGTTCTATCAGCAGGAGTTGGACAGGCTCCCGTTACCCAGGCATCTATTTGGGCAGGAATTCCTAATACCGTGCCCGGAACAACTGTTAATAAAGTTTGCGCTTCAGGTATGAAAGCTATAATGCTTGCTGCTGAATCAATAATGCTTGGTTTTAACGATTGTGTGGTCGCCGGAGGAATGGAAAGTATGAGTAATGTTCCTTATTACCTCGATAAAGCTCGAACAGGTTATAAGCTGGGAAATGCTTCTATTATTGACGGCCTTGTTAAAGATGGATTGTGGGACGTTTATAAAGATTATCACATGGGTAGTGCTGCCGAATTATGTGCAAGTGAATGTAAAATTACCCGTGAGGATCAGGATGCTTATGCAATTGAATCCTATAAACGTTCCAATGAAGCTTATGCCAAAGGATTGTTTAAGAATGAGCTTGCTCCTGTCAGTGTGCCTGTTAGGGGGAAAGATCCTGTGGTTGTAAGTGAAGACGAAGAATACAAAAATTTGCGTGCCGATAAAGTTGCAGGATTAAAACCCGCTTTCCAAAAAGACGGAACTGTAACAGCAGCAAATGCTTCCAAGCTGAATGACGGTGCTGCAGCTGTCGTGCTGATGAGCAAAGAAAAAGCGCAAGCGCTTGGCTTAAAACCTCTGGCACGTATAGCCGGTTTTGCCGATGCACAACAAGCTCCTGAATGGTTTACCACTACTCCGTCAAAAGCTTTGCCGCGCGCAGTTGCAAATGGAGGATTAAAAATGGAACAGATAGAGTACTTTGAAATCAATGAAGCTTTTTCAGTTGTATCTATTGCTAATAATCAATTAATGAAACTGGATCCCGCTCGTGTCAATGTTAATGGCGGTGCAGTTTCGCTGGGTCATCCTCTTGGAGCTTCAGGGGCCAGAATAATTGTCACCCTTATTAATGTACTCAAACAGAATAATGCACGCTTCGGTGCAGCCGCTATTTGCAACGGCGGCGGTGGAGCTAGTGCTTTGGTAATTGAAGCCTTGTAATTTAATTTGAAAATTTGAAAATGAGGGGGACTGAATTCGATTATTTTTTCAAAATTAACACTTTCCAAACATCAATTCTCAAATTTTCAAATTCTCAAATTCTCAAATTAACCCCATGTACGCTTTAGCCAATCTCAGCCTTGTTCCTGTTCGCAAAGACCCTTCCGATAAAAGTGAAATGGTTTCTCAACTTTTGTTTGGTGATATGGTTGAAGTTATCGACAAAAAAGAAAGCTGGCTTAAGATAAGAATGTTTTATGATGATTATATTGGCTGGATTGATAATAAGCAAGTCATTGGAATTACAGACGATCAGATGCAGCAAATAATAGTTTCCATTCCATTCGTATCTGCTGATCTTTTTCAAATAGTTATCTGGAAACAAAATCAGATTTGTCCGATTGTAATGGGCAGTTCCCTTCCACTTTATAATAATCAAAAATTTATAATTGGGCAGACAGAGTATTCATTCGAAGGCACTTCAATTGAAACAACATTGGCTCAACCGGAGAATCTCCTTGAACGAGCATACATGTACTTGAATGCTCCTTATTTATGGGGAGGGCGTTCGCCTATGGGAATTGATTGTTCCGGTTTAACACAAATGGTATTTAAGTTGTGCGGAATGAAACTAAAAAGAGATGCGTGGCAGCAGGCAGAGCAGGGAGAAATTATAAACAACCTGGATGAATATAAACCCGGAGACCTTGCTTTTTTTCAAAATTCAGAAGGGAAAATTTCACACGTGGGTATTCTATTGCCCGGAAATCATATAATTCACGCTCATGGCAAAGTAAGAATTGATAAAATTGATAAGGTAGGAATTTATAATCCGGAACTTTCAGAATATTCCCACGATCTGAATCGAATTAAAAGAATTAACTAATTAACTAATTCTCTTCCCCCCACGCTTTATCTTCTAACATTGGAACAAAGCGAAAGGTTTTAAATTCTTCTTTTTCTATTTTGCCTTCAATATTTCTTACCAGGGTCATAAATTTCACGTCACCCATACCTACGGGAATAACCATGGAGCCTCCTTGTTTTAATTGCAGAAAAAGTTCCTCGGGAACTGATGTAGCACCGCATGTAACGAGTATCTTATCGAATGGAGCAAACGTTGGCAAACCTTTGTAACCGTCGCCATAAAATAGTTTAGGATTATAACCCATAAGCGGTAAAAGCATTGATGTTTTATCAAACAATTCTTTCTGACGTTCGATTGAAAAAACTTTTGCTCCCATTTCTATTAATACACATGTCTGATATCCGCTTCCTGTACCGATTTCCAATACTTTTTCACCTTTTTTAATATTAAGTAAAGAAGTTTGATAAGCCACAGTATACGGTTGAGAAATCGTTTGTCCTGCCCCTATTTGAAAAGCTTCATCAGAGTATGCCTGATTTAGAAATGCCTGGTTAAAGAAATAATGCCTTGGAACTCGATTCATAGCTTCTAAAACATCTTCCTGAGTGATTCCCTTGGCTTTGATCTGATCGATAAGCCTTTGGCGCATTCCCTTATGTTTAAATGTATCTTCCGGTAATTTTGATAATTCTGTCATGATGAATGCAAAGAAATAAGCAAGAATCATCAAATTCACAGGTTAATAGTTAACATATCAACATTCTAAATATTAATTTGGTTATTAATTGTAAAAAGAATGTTTTTTTAAGGCCTTATTTTTTGTTAATTTCGCGCGAAGTAATATCGCAAGATGCTGAAAATAGGAGTTATAGGCGCAGGTCATTTGGGGAAAATTCATCTCCGTCTATTAAATGAAATTAGGACTGCTGAACTAATCGGTTTCTTCGATCATGATCAGGAAGTTTCCAAAAAAGTTTCCGGTGAAACAGGAATTAAAAGTTTTGACAATGTTGCAGAACTCATCGATGCTTGTGAAGCTATTGATATTGTAACTCCCACGCTTACTCATTTCGAATACGGTCTCCAGGCTGTAAAAAAGTCAAAACATATTTTTATCGAAAAGCCGGTAACTCATACTGTGGCTGAGGGAAAAAAATTATTAGCTTTAATTCAAGAAGCAGACGTAAAAGCTCAGGTTGGTCATGTTGAAAGATTTAATCCTGCTTTTCTGGCGGCAAAAGATTTTCTTCAACAGCCTTTATTTATAGAGACTCACCGATTGGCAGAATTCAATCCACGGGGAACCGATGTGCCTGTTGTGCACGACCTCATGATTCACGACATTGATATCGTTTTAAGCGTTGTAAAATCGCCGGTTAAAAGAATACTTGCCAGTGGTGTTGCTGTAGTAAGCGATACACCCGATATTGCCAATGCGCGAATAGAATTTGATAATGGCTGTGTAGCAAATTTAACAGCGAGCAGAATTTCTTTAAAGAGCATGCGTAAGAGCCGCTTTTTCCAACGCGATGCTTATATATCTGTTGATTTTCTAAAAAAGAAAACAGAAGTTGTTCGATTAAAGAACCTTGTTGGCGAAGCAGGGCCTCTGGATATTACTATTGATCTTGGCATTAAGGGTTCTAAAATAATATATTTCGATCAACCGAAAATCGAAGAAAACAATGCTATTAAAATGGAATTGGAACAGTTTATTAATGCAATTCTGAATGACCTGCCTACACCTGTTACTGTTGAAGAAGGATTAAATGCTTTAACTGTGGCACATCAGGTAATGGACAAAATTAACAGTTCCTTAAATGTAATAGTCTAATTGAAATGGATCAGATCCGGAAATTCATTCTTTTACTTTTTTTAGGAATTAGCATTAACTCCTGTTCCCTGACTGACCCTGCTTCTCCGTCTGCCGGTTATGTTTATATTGACAATTTTACTTTGCAAACAGATTATGCTACTCAGGGAAGTAATTCGAAAAAAGTTTTGGATGCATGGGTGTTAGTGGATAATAAATACCTTGGCACCTTTCCTTTACCTGCTGCTATTCCTATCCTTGGAGAAGGTAATCATAAAATCTCTGTTAAAGCAGGAGTTTTGGAAAATGGCATTTCCGGAACAAGAGCTGCATATCCCAAATATATTTCTTTCGATACTACCTTAGCAATAATTACCAGGGATACTGTTAAAATTAATCCTTCAATCTTTTATTCTCCGGGCGCTATCTTTACGCAGATTGAAGACTTTGATGATGCCAGTTTAACATTACTTACAACGAATGCTGATTATGCACCGTTAGTTATTACGCAACAATCAGATCCTGATTCTTATGAAGGTAATTCAGGAAAATGCACACTTGATTCTGCCCATACTTTTTTTGAAGTTGCTTCCTCAACTCCTTTTGTGCTTCCATTAAATGTTCCGTCTTTCCTGGAGTTGAATTATAAAGGAGATGTAGATTTTTCTATTGGTGTATTTATTACAACATTAAATGGAATTATAAAAACAGATTTAATTTCAGTTCGGTCGAGCGCTGAATGGAAAAAGATATATGTTACTCTCGATAAATTAGGAGCGGTAACAACGGATGGTATTGACGAGAAAATATATATTCAAGCTAGTTTGGGAAATACTTTAAGTACAGCGAATTTGTTTTTTGATAATCTTAAGGTTGTTTACTGATAATGAATAAGCGAAGACATACCATTCAATTTATTTTGGCTGATTGGCTGGCTGCCGTTTCTGCCTGGGGATTGTTTTTCATTTATCGGAAAATTTATATTGAATTACAACCTTTTTATCCTAAAATGCTGTTAGAGGATAAAAATTTTATGTGGGGAATACTCATCATTCCTCTTTGCTGGGTTGCCATGTATGCGCTTATGGGTTCTTATCAAAACATTTACAGAAGAAGCCGGCTTCGTGAACTTGGGCAAACACTTTATATTTCTGTCATTGGTGTTTTAATAATTTTCTTTCTTTTCCTTTTAGATGATACAATCATTACTTATAAAACATATTACCATACCTTCTTCACCCTTCTAACCTTGCATTTTAGTTATACGGCTCTGTTTCGTTTCATTTTGAGTTCAAGAATTATTCGTAAAATTCGTCATAAAGAAATTCGATTTAATACTGTTATGATTGGAAGCAATACCAATGCCGTTCAACTACTTATGCAAATGGAAAAAGAATATAGTGTTGAAGGAAATTCTTTTATTGGTTTTGTGCATGTAGATGGCAATAACGACCATTTACTTGCCGCTCATATGGCCAATCTCGGAGGCATTGGTAATCTGAGAGAGATTATCGAAAAAAGCAAGGTGGAAGAAGCAATTATTGCTCTTGAATCTTCTGAGCATCTGAATATAGGAAAAATCATCAATGAACTGGAAGATTTACCTGTTATCATTAAAATCATTCCTGACATGTATGATATTCTTTCCGGCTCCGTTAAAATGAATGCAATTTTTGGAGCACCGCTTATAGAAATAAATCCTTTACTGATGCCTATATGGCAGCGTTCTGTAAAGCGAATATTGGATATTTTTATTTCTATTTTTCTTATGATTATTTTACTGCCTGTCTATATTTTCGCTGCACTAGGAGTAAAATTAACCTCCCGAGGACCTTTATTTTACAGCCATGAAAGAATTGGCTGGCATGGACAACCATTCCGTATTTTTAAATTCAGATCCATGGTAGCAGAAGCAGAAAAGCACGGTCCTCAGCTTTCCAGTCAGTTCGACGCACGGGTTACCCGATTCGGAAGATGGATGCGTAAGATCAGACTAGATGAAATACCTCAGTTTTATAATGTTTTAATTGGCGATATGTCTATTGTAGGACCAAGACCGGAGCGCCAGTTTTATATTGATAAAATTATGGAATTTGCTCCCCACTACCGTCACCTGCACAAAGTAAGGCCGGGAATTACTTCCTGGGGACAGGTAAAATTCGGATATGCTGAAAACGTTGGACAAATGGTTGAGCGATTGAAATACGACTTAATTTATATAGAAAACATGTCGCTTGCTCTTGATTTTAAAATAATGATTTATACTGTTTTAATTATTTTAAAACGAAAAGGTAAGTAATCAACATTTTTATAAAATAAATATCTCTTATGAAAATTTCAGTATTAGGAGCCGGAACCATGGGAAACGGAATAGCTCATGTATTTGCGCAGAACGGTTATTCCGTTAACCTCGTAGACGTTTCTCCTGAAGCTTTAAAAAAAGGAATAGCAACCATTGAAAAAAATCTGGAACGCATGGTTGTAAAGGAAAAAATCTCTTCACAACAAAAAAAATCTACACTGGAAAGTATAAATTCTTTTACTTCTATGGAAGAAGGAGTTAAAGACAGCGACCTTATTGTAGAAGCTGCAACAGAGAATTTAGACCTTAAATGTAAAATTTTCAAAGACCTTGATAAATATTGTAAAGCAGGTGCCATACTTGCTACAAATACATCTTCTATTTCTATTACGCGTATTGCTGCTCAAACCAATCGTCCTGCTCAGGTAATTGGTATGCATTTTATGAATCCGGTTCCGGTAATGAAACTTGTTGAAGTAATTCGGGGTTATTCTACTTCTGACGACGTCACCGGTCAAATTTTTGATCTTTCTAAAAAACTTGGAAAGATTCCTGTTGAAGTCAATGATTTCCCTGGTTTCATAGCAAATAGGATTTTAATGCCAATGATCAATGAAGCAATTTATTCTTTGTTTGAAGGTGTGGCCGGAGTGACAGAAATTGATACTGTTATGAAGCTGGGTATGGCTCACCCCATGGGCCCCTTGCAGCTTGCTGATTTCATTGGACTGGATGTATGCCTTTCCATACTCCGTGTGTTGCACGACGGTTTTGGAAACCCTAAATATGCTCCTTGTCCCTTACTTGTAAATATGGTTATGTCCGGTAAACTAGGCGTGAAATCAGGAGAAGGATTTTATCAGTACGGAGAAAATAAGGAACCGGTGGTATCTAAAAAGTTTTCCTGATCATAGTAGCCTAAGTAATTTATTCACCATTGATTTCTAATTTTAACTAATTTGTTTAGACATACTTCTCCCGTCTCTCTTCGTTTTTCCGATATGGATGCATTCGGTCATATCAACAATGCAAATTTTCTTACTTACATAGAAGAGGCTCGGATAAAGTATTTTAATCAAATAGTTCACTGGAACTACGATTGGTCTAAAAACGGAATTATACTGGCACGGATTGAAATTGATTATAAAATTCCGGTTAACTTTAAGGACAATGTTATTGTAAAAACACGTTGCACAAGAATTGGACTAAAAAGCATTACGCTTGATTATGAACTTTTAAAGATTGTAGAGAATCAAGAAACAATTCTTGCTTCTGCCAAATCCGTAATAGTAATGTTCAACTATGAAATAAATAATTCCATTCCTGTCCCTGAAGAATGGAAAACTGCAATCAACCAATTTGAAGGAACTGATTTTTAAGATATATGTTTTAAAAAAATTAATCAGAATAAACACATTTCAATTTAACCGTGTATCGTTTCCTTATTCCCGTATTTGCGAATGATTTCACCTTCGTAATCCAAAAACTCCTGCCAACGCTTATCAACATCAATTCCATTGGCATACAATCTTGCCAAACGAATAAATAGCGTATAATGATTGGCTTCGCTTATCATAAGGTCACGATAGAACATCCGTAGGTCTTCGTCATTAATATTTTCAGATAGAACTTTAAAGCGTTCGCAGCTTCGAGCTTCAACAAGAGCAGAAAAAAGCAGTTTATCAACCAGTACAAAATTTCGCTGGTATCCTTTTCTTATAAAATTGTTAAGCTCAAAAACATATTCATCGCGACGCTCTCGTCCCAGAACAAATCCTCTTTCCTTTATTTTCTTGTGGACTATTTGAAAATGTTCCAGTTCTTCTTTTGCCAGTTCCAGCATACCATCTACGAGTTCCGTACATTCAGGAAAGTGAACAATAAGGTTGATGGCATTTGTACCTGCTTTCTGTTCACAATACGCATGATCAGTAAGAATTTCTTCAATATTTTTTTCTACAATGTTGACCCAACGCGGATCCGTTGGTAATTTTAGTCCAAGCATATATAATTAATTGAAATTCAGAATCACCAATATAAGAAAAATCTGTAAGATTCCAAACAGATATTATTGTTTAAGTTTTAAGGAAAAGTAACTTTTTGAATTGTATATTTGTAATACTGCTTATGGTACCATTGGTTTTATACGGAGATAAACTTAATATTAAAGTTTCACGCGAGTTCAAGCAACTGGTGAATATATCAATAGCTGCCGGAAAGTTTATTTTAATCCATCCTCATTATGATCTAATCCGCGAAGCAATGCGATTGGATATGTTTGAAGATGCTATGCTCGAAGATTTTGAAGTTCACAATTGGCAATACGAAGCCGGAGAAGTTATTAAGTACGATTTTGAAGAAGTCCTTTTCTTTTATTGTTTACTTGAATTAAGCTGCAGAATATTTTTATGTGAAATCGGTGATGATCTTAAAGCAATGGCTATTGAAAGCGGTGAAACGGATGAAGCAGAATTTAACAGAGTAAGAAGTTTTTATCTGCTTCAGGCTCAGGACTTCCTCCTACGTATTCGAAATATATACGATGAAAACCCTGATTTTTCTGAGTTACAGGGAAAAATTGAACAGTTGAATTACATGGCTTGATTTCTACTATAAATCAAGTTGTTTAAGCAGGGTATCTTTTGGAACAATCATTTCCTTGGCAGGACCAATCAGCTTAACATTAGGCAATAGACTTGCATGATCTTCGGGAGTAATTAAATTTTTTCGAAGCATAAAATCAGAAACTATCTTATAATAATCAGCCAGGTATGGCTTTAAGTTACCCAATGTATCAAAGCTGTACTTAAACCATTTTGGACGTGGTAATAAACTGGCAAGAAAAATCCCTTCCGGCAATGTTATTTCTGAAGGCTTCTTATTGAAATAAAAGTAGGAAGCTTCCCCTATTCCATATACATCAGGTCCCAGTTCAATAATATTAAGGTAGACTTCCAGCATTCTTTGTTTAGAGGTTAGCCTGTTGCTTTCTATCAGCCACACCATAAGAGCCTCTTCTGCTTTTCTTGCAACTGTTTTTTTACGAGTCAGGAATACATTTTTTACCAATTGCATACTTATTGTACTTCCACCTCGTACAAATTTTCCGGCTTTAAAATTTGTTGCAATGGATTTACGGAAAGCATCTTCGTTGAAACCATTGTGAAAAAAGAAGCTTCCGTCTTCAGAAGTTAATACAGCGTTAACAAAGAATGGGGACACAGTTTCAAAAGGCGCAAAGTATGGATTAGAAGGGCCAACAGTGAACGATCGAATGAATCGGCCGTTTTCATAGACATTGTGAATAAATTCTTCATTCATTTTCATAAGATCAACAGAACCGAATTTACGAAGACGAAATTTTTGTTTTGGAATGGAGACATCGAAGATTACATCTTCAGGATGCGAAGAATCAAGTGAAAAGTTCAATAGGAAACGAAGGGTTCCATCTGCTTTAATATCTCTAACTTCATCAAAAATCCCTTCGGGAAGTGAAAAGAAAAAATCACGTGCATTTACGGTGTCAGTGGCAATTTTTAGGTCGTATTTTTTTGTTGCTTCTGAGGTAAATTTAATGAATGGTTTTAAGGCAATTGCCCCAAGAGAAACGGATGAAGTGCTGTCAATTTCAAGAAAAGTTTTTCCGGCACGAAAATTAAATTCAAAGGATGCTAAAGGTACTTTAATACTGTCATCAGAAATCCTTTTATGGTAAGCCTTGAATTCTTTAACAAAAATGCTGCCGCTAGCAGTAAGTAAATTACCTGACCAACCATAGTTGTTTAATGCAGCATGCAGTGTGTCGAAACCAATTGAAATACCGGTTAGTTCTTTTAATAAAGGGAGGTGGTTATCACCCTCAAGCGGGAAAATATTTAACAGAAAAGAATGTTTCGACTGAGAAAATTTACCGGAACACCCCCATTTTGATTTTGTATTTAAATCAATAACGTTTCCTGAGAGTGTATTTTCATCGGAATGAAATTCAATAATGGAAAGTACCTTTTTTACATCATTGTTTTTATAGGAAAATAGAATTCGTTCAAAATCTGCTCTTTGGGGAGCCAGATTGAATATTTTGTCGAGCATTCTTTTTAATAGAAGCGAATAATTCTTTTCGCCAGAAGTCCCGGGCTCCCTTTTTTCATGGAGAAAACCATTAAAGTTACAAAGACTGTCTGAACACGACAAATTAATATTTATTCCTGAAGCGTCAACCTCCTTTATTCTTAAAGTAGCTATAAATAAGGTCCAAATAGAAAACCTGATAGAAACACTATCAGCATTAAACAGGGTATCCCCTTTATCAGGAACGAGGGAAATTTTTTCAAATGAAATAGTTGTTAAACCTGAAAAAGAAGCATGATCAATATTCAATGTAGCACCGGAACGACCCTTTATTTTAACGGCGGCCTTACCTATTCCCCAGTGTAAAATAGTATTGCGGAAAATGAAGAAAGAAATCAACAGAATCGCTATTGAAAATGCTGCAATAGTTAAAGCTTTTTTTAATCTCCTTTTCATATAAAAATTTCCCTAAATATGAATAAACTTTTTTGAGTTAACAAGAGTGATTTCATGCACAGTCTTTCGTTAATAATTAGCATAAATATAAGTTTAAGTCATCGACTATCTTGCTTACTTTGCTCAACTTATTGAATCCAAATGAAATTTCTTCAAATCTGCTCTAAGCAGTTGTTTATTTTTTTGTTTTTATTTTCATTTTTACTCATTCATGTTAATGGAGAAGAGAACCGGAACCCATTAAGCAATACCATTCATCAGCAAATTCTGCATAGAATAGATTCAAGTGCTTATGCTTCTGCATCCGTAAATTTAAACAAGTTTGCCCTGGAAAAGCTTCTTAACTATGATCGCATACTTGACTCCCTTTACAAGGCAGAAAGGGAAGATTCGCTGGCTTTCCTGGAAAACAAGTATAATGCAGGGGCTAATGCGAAGAAGGTTGTTATTGACAGTTTACACAGAAAGATTAATGAGGTTTCTATTCAAAAGTCAGAAATCGACACTACTTATAAATCTCTTATTAAAAAAGCATTGTTTTCTTTCGGACTTTGGCTTCTTATTGTAATAGTTATTTTACGATTCAGAAAAAAAACCTTGACGAAGTCAAAATACAATTTTCTGAAGACTAACGCTCAATTGAGATCAATGGAAGGCCTTGTAACGAAAGCAGATCAATTGTTGAGGAATATTCCGGGCAACAGGGAACGAATCAACAAATTGCACAAGGATTTTTCTTTACTCTCTGAATCATTTTCAACCGGTGTGAATCAGGAAAATATTTCACCTGCCAAGAAGTATATTATAGAAAAGACAGAGCAAATCAAACAGAAACTGGAAGAAGAGGACAAAATAAATGAAGGAATATTTCTTCAATTGGGTGAGGACAAAGGAGTTTTTGAACTTTCTGACATTAATTCTGTTTGCAATCTTTATACTGATATTGCCTTCAGGGGACTAATGAATGATGAGTTTAATTTCCAGGTGACAAAAGATTTTGAAAAGAACCTCCCCCCTATTAAGATAAATTCTGCCGCTGTAGGTACACTTTTATTGAATGTATTAAACAATGCTTTTTCATCAGTGAAGGAAAAAAGCACTTCCGGTGTAAAAGAATACATACCTAAAATTGCTCTAAGTACCAGGATACTTCCGCGTTTCTTACAAATACGAATACGGGACAACGGTAAAGGAATGAGTGATGAAGTAATTCAGAATGCTGCAACAGAGTTTTATTCTACGCAGCCTCCGGGTCAGGGCTCCGGACTTGGCTTATGGGTTGCACAATCAGTTGCCAAAGAAATGCATAGTGGAGAAGTGAAAATTGAATCCGAAAAGGGAAACAGTACCGATGTATATATTAAATTTTTTAAATAGAAGTATGACTAAAATAATTTTTCTTTTTTCAATTTTGTTTTTAACGGGCACTTCAATATTTGCTTCACTTACCGATGAGCTGGGCACATTGAATTACCGTGCAAAAGTTAAATATGTTACTCCTGAAGCCCTTGACCAGGTTTTAATTGATTTAAAAGCTGTTCAAATGAATCCGGGTGCAGATAGCTTGAATGACTTTTTAGTAATGGACACTTATAGAGCAATAGCTTCCGGCTACTCAGCTAATTTCCATTTTAAACAGGCATATGAAGCTTTTAGGAAATATGTTGTATACAAAGAGAATATTCTTGTTATTCAAAAGGAAGCTGCTATAAATAATACATTATCATCGGTTACTGTTCGTGAATTGCTTGACGAAAGAGAAATGAAAGACCGGATTTTTAAACTTAGCAAGCTGGAAAGTGAAAAGCAACAATTGGAGGCTGATGTTTATCGTTGGAAAAGAAACATATCCATTTCATTACTTGTATTGTCTTCGATTTTTGCATTAATGCTTGTTAGTTCAGGAATTAAACTCTTTAGCCGCAATTCAAATATTAGTCAAAATAAAGAAACTATAAAAAGAATTCATAGGAAATCAACTATTGGCAGTATGGAGCCCGGCTTAAGTAATTCAATTCAAAAAACATTTGATACTGTTCGTGAAAATACAAAGGAACTTAAAAGCGAGCATGCTAATTATCAAGCCGAATTCCCTTATTCAGATAAAGAAAAGCAAGTTTTGGCAAACATTGAAAAAAATTTAAAGGAGGCCTAAACCCTGACCGGTTAATTGAGTCCTAGAACAAATTAATTACAATTTAAAAAAAATAAAAAATGAAATACCTGGTTTTGTTTGTTGCATTTCTCTGTTGCGAATCGGTGGCTTTCAGCGAACCTACTACGATTCAAGTTACAAAGGTTTATATAATTCATAAAGAAAAAAGACCTTTTGTGCGTAAACCAATGAGACGCTATTTACACCACAGAAAGATTGTAAAAAAGAAAATTATTAAGAATCGCAGAAATCACATTCCTTTACACCACAAAAATTAAAATTATGATTAAAGTTTGTATCACCCTGTTTTCATTATTCTTTGCTTATGGAGTTTCAGCTCAGAAAACTGCAGATGAATTTATTAAAAGCGGCAATCAAAAGGAAGATGTAAAAGACTTTAAAGGTGCTTTGGCTGATTACAATCAGGCTATTATGCTCGAACCTCAGAATTCTGAAGCGCTATACTACCGTGGCTTTGTTAAGTCAAGGATGCAGGATTTCGGTAATGCTATAACCGATTTTGATTTAGCATTGGCTGTGGATACGGAAAGCGTTGAATTGTATTATAGTCGCGGCAATGCCAATTTCGAATTAAAGAATTATGCCATGGCTGTCGAAGATTATAACAAAGCTATCTTTTTAGATCCTACTGATAAAGAGTCTTATTATAACAGAGCTATTGCCAAATACAACCTTGGAGAAAGAGAATCAGCCTGCAAAGATCTTGAAATGGCCATTAAAAATGGTGACAAAGAAGCAAAGGCAGTATTCAATGAGTTGTGTCATTAATACTCATTCAAAGTCTTTTTAATTATTTCTATTCCTTCCATTAACTGCTCTTCTGTTATTATCAACGGTGGAGCGAAACGGATAATATCTCCGTGAGTAGGTTTGGCAAGTAATCCATTATTCTTTAAAGCGACACATAAATCCCATGCATTTTTTCCGTTTTTGGGTTTAATTATCATAGCGCAAAACAATCCTTTACCTCGTACCAAAGTGATGTAATCGTTTTGAATGGACTGCAGTTCCTTCAGCAGGATGACTCCAAGTTTGGAAGAATTGTAGGCAAGATTTTCGTCAATAATAACCTGTAAAGCGGTAATACCAACTTTAGCGGCTAGCGGATTTCCTCCATAGGTACTGCCATGCTCTCCGGGATTAATACAAAGCATAATTTCATCGTCAGCAAGTACAGCCGAAATAGGAAGTAGTCCCCCCGAAAGCGCTTTACCTAAAATAAGTATGTCGGCATGAACTCCTTCATGATCGCATGCCAGCATTTCTCCGGTGCGTCCGAGGCCTGATTGAATCTCATCAGCAATAAACAATACATTCTTTTCCTGACACAGTTGAAACGCTTCGAAAAGATAACCTTCATCCGGAACAACAACTCCTGCTTCTCCCTGAACAGGTTCAATTAAAAAACCTGCAACAGTATTATCTTCTAATGCCTTCTCAAGAGCATCTATATCGTTATAAGGGATTTTAATAAAGCCGGGAGTAAAAGGACCAAATTTTCCGTATGAATCAGGATCCGTCGATGCGGATATTATTGTAATGGTTCTTCCATGAAAATTCCCTTCACAAACAATTATTTTGGCCTGGTTCTCCGGTACTCCTTTGTTTACATACGCCCAGCGCCTGGCAAGTTTAATTGCTGTTTCAACACCTTCTGCACCGCTATTCATTGGAAGTACTTTGTCGTAACCAAGTAGTCCGGTAATGAATTGTTCAAATTCTCCAAGACAATTATTATAAAAAGCTCTGGAAGTCAGGGAAAGTTTCTGCACTTGTTCCAATAAAGCGTTAACTATTCTTGGGTGATTATGACCCTGATTAAGGGCTGAATATGCAGAAAGGAAATCGAAATATTTTTTCCCTTCAACATCCCAAACAAAAACACCTTCTCCTTTTTCCAAAACTACAGGCAAAGGGTGGTAATTGTGCGCTCCATACCTTTCCTCAAGCTGCATTAGGTATTCGCTCTTGGATTTTTCTACTGCTGTTTTCATAATAAAAACGTTGAATTACAAAGATAATAAATATAAATATCCCTACTTTCGTGATATGATAAACAGAGGCGATATCATCGAAAACCTTGAAATAACAGGCTTTGCATCTGAAGGTAAGGCTATTGCCAGAGTAGAAAACCTCGTCATTTTTGTCGAAAATGCAGTGCCCGGCGATGTTGGCGATGTTGCTATATACCGGAAGAAAAAGAGTTTTGCAGAAGGACGTCTTATTAAACTGATAAAACCCTCCGTTGATAGAATAGATCCGTTTTGCACGCATTTTGGTACATGCGGTGGGTGCAAATGGCAACATCTTTCTTATGAGAAACAATTGATGTTTAAACAACAGCAAGTCGTTGATGCTTTTGAAAGAATTGGACATCTGGAATTGCCGTTCATAAATCCCATAATTGGATCCGGGAATACACAATTCTACAGAAATAAGCTTGAATTTACTTTTTCCAATAAATCATGGCTAACAAAGTATGAATTGACAAATGTAGAAAACCACGATACTCCTGCTCTTGGTTTTCATGTACCGCAAAGATTTGATAAGGTATTGGATATAAAAAAATGTTATTTGCAGGATGATATTTCTAATGAGATTAGATTAGAAGTTAAGGATTATTGCCTTAAAAATGATCTAACCTTTTTTGACCTGAAGAGTCAAATCGGTCTAATGCGAAATCTGATAATAAGAAATACGACTGCCGGTGAATGGATGGTTATAGTAGTTTTTCATGAAGATCTAAAAGAAGTAAGAGAGAAATTACTAAAGCACATGATTGTTAAGTTTCCAAATATCAATTCATTATCATATATTGTTAATACTAAAAGAAACGATACAATTTCTGATCAGGATGTAAATGTCTTTTATGGTAAAGACTTTATTCTTGAAAAAATGGAGAACCTTACTTTTCGTATCAGTGCTAAATCATTCTATCAGACGAATTCCCTTCAAGCTTATGAATTGTATAAAGTGGCTCGAAATTTTGCAGGTTTGACCGGAAAAGAGATCGTATATGATTTATATACAGGGACAGGAACAATTGCAGCATTTGTGTCTTCCGAAGCAGCAAAGGTAATTGGAATAGATTATGTGGAAGATGCCATCAACGATGCCAGGCAAAATTCTATTGATAATAATCTTAAAAATCTGTCGTTTTTTGCCGGTGATATTAAGACAGTTTTGGATGATAAATTTATCTTTGATAATGGGAAACCGGATGTTATTATTACCGATCCCCCGCGCGCAGGAATGCATGAAGATGTCGTTAAAAAAATAATTTCTGCATCTCCGGAAAAGTTCATTTATATTAGCTGTAATCCTTCTACCCAGGCAAGGGATGTACAAATGCTTACTGAACATTATATCATTTCAAAAGTTCAACCGGTTGACATGTTTCCGCATACTTCTCATGTTGAAAATGTTATTCAGCTATTAAAGAAAAATTAAATCGTGAAGCAGAAGTTTTTCATGTTTATTTTAAATTTCTTAGTTATCGTTTTCTCTGTGCAGGGAGCAAATGGAAATTATTCAGATACAATAGCTGCTGAAGATTCTGATCAGATTAAGCTCGAATTATGTTTTTTATTTTCCAATTTATTTGGTTACAACATCACTGAAATCAGAAATCCTGATCTTTATAGGGTAGCCGCTGAATGGATGGGAACCCCTTACAAATACGGCGGCCGTGGTAAAAATGGCATTGATTGTTCAGGATTTACCTGTCAGGTTCTTCAAAAGAGTTATAAAAAGGTGATAAACGGAAGTGCTGTTGAATTGTATAAAACTTCCACTCATCTCTTGCGATCTGATTTACAGGAAGGCGACCTTGTCTTTTTTAAAATTCACAGAAAAAGAGTTTCTCATGTTGGTATTTATCTTGGCGCCAATAAATTTGTTCATGCCAGCAGGACAAACGGTGTAATAGTAAGTGATCTTAACGATAAATATTACTCAAAATATTTTTATAAAGGAGGACGAATAAACGAATGAAAAATGAAACTTTTAACGACTCTCGCACCTTATTATTAAATGAGAAGCAGGTTTTACAGCGTGTCAATAGAATTGCTTACCAGATTTATGAAGATAATTCAGATGAGCAAGAAATCATTTTAGCAGGTATTGCCAAAAGCGGCTATTTGCTATGTGAAAAACTGGCACAAGCAATTCAAACTATTTCACCGTTAAAAGTTTTGCTGACAGAAGTTATTGTAGATAAACACAGTCAGGTAAATAAAGAAATTTCTATTTCTCTTAACAGGGAGCAATTACAAAAGAAAGTTATTATCCTGGTAGATGATGTACTTAATTCAGGTAAAACATTGATGTATGCATTGAAGCCATTCCTGGCCGCTGACATAAAAAAAATCAGAACAGTTGTATTGATAGATCGTAACCACAAACGATTTCCTGTGGCTGCAGATTTTACCGGACTTTCTCTTTCCACTACCTTGCAGGAGCATGTCTCTGTTGAATTTGACAAGAATGGAGCTACTGCCTGGCTTAGCTGATTAAATACTTTTTTTAAAGATTTTTATTTTTTCAGCTAATTCTTTGACATTTAAATTTGCTGCTTTATAGGAGATATCAGCCTTGCTGTAAATAGGAGTTCGAATAGCGAGTGCTCCAGAAATCTGTTCCATTAATTCAACATCGTTTAGTTTTTCAATCAACGGTCGACCCGCTTTTGAAATAGCCAGTCGATGAAAAAGTAATCCTGAATTGGCTTCCAGATAAACAGTTATTCCATTATGATTCATCCATTCCATATTATCCTTATAACAAGGGGTGCCCCCTCCTGTTGCAACAATAATGTTATCGAGTGATGTGGTAGAATGTAAAACCTCTTGTTCAATTTTCCGAAAAGGCTCTTCACCATTCAATTCAAAAAATTCAGAAATTGATAATGCTGTTTTATTTTCAATTAACGTGTCAGTATCTACAAAGGGAATTTTAAGAATTTTAGCCAGTGCTTCGCCTGTTTTGGATTTACCACTGCCCATGTAGCCAATAAGAAATATTCTCATGTATGAATGAAAATAAATTAACCGACAGGTCTTGAGTGAACGATCATAAGGGAACAAGGCAGTTTATCCAGGAAAGCATCAATATCATTTTCAACTGAAACCCTGTCAAAAATTCTTAATCTGTGTTCGTTAGACCGAGTAATCATAAGATCAACATTATTTCTGAAACAATAATCTGCAAAATCTGAACAATTGCTATCTTTTAGGGAAACATGGTTGACTGAAACCAATGTATTTTCAGGCGAAATAGTTTGTGTGGAAGGCTCCGCTAAGGATGTTTTATTGGAATATTTTAAATACGATTTAGCATAGATCGAAGATTCGCCATCATCTATAACACTAATACTTTGGGCCTTAACTAAGTCTCCAAAATAAACAGCAGTTTGTATTGTAAGTTCTGTCTTAGGATGATCTCCTCCTTCAACAACAATATTTTTAAAATTTCCAAACGATGTACAAGATGAGTAAAAAAGTAAAGTACACTTAGCTTGTGAAGCAATATCTTTAACCACAGTGCCAACCGGTTTTTGGAAATCTGATTTTTCAGATGCCCCTAATAAAATAAGGTCAACTACTTCGTGTTTGCAGATTCGGAGAAGAGCGGGTACTATTTCACCCTGTTCCCAATAGATTCTTGAATTGCTGTCGTTGAAGCCATGATTAATAAGCAGTGTTGACAGTTCCCTTTGTTTTTCTCCGGTCTTTTTTCCGATATGAATAAATACGGCCATTGCATTATTCAGCAAGCAAAGTTTTTCCATTTCTGATACCAGAAAGGGCAAACCCGGCGAAAAAGATATCGCTAAAGCAATGGTTTGGAAAGGATAAGGAGATTTCCCTTTAATCATATGAGCAAAATACAACTTTATGCTTAGAAAAACAATACTATCAAAACTTAGTTTGACTTATGTTGCAATCTTCTCTGACGGATATTCAATAATTCAACAACCAATGAAAAAGCCATGCCGAAATAAACATAATTTTTTTCAACATGCAGATGAAGTCCTTCGAGTACAAGCAGTACGCCAATACAAACTAAAAATGCTAAAGCAAGCATTTTCATTGTGGGGAAACGAGCAATAAACTCACTTACATAAGGAGCAAAAAATAACATAACAAACATGGAAACAACGACAGCAGAAATCATAACCGGCAGATCGCGGCTTAACCCAACAGCCGTTAGAATTGAGTCAAATGAAAAAATAATATCAATAATAGCAATTTGGACAATAGCCTGAGATACCGTCATGGTTTTTTCTTTTTTTGAACTATCACTTTCATGAGAGGACAACTTATGAATGATTTCTTTCAGCGTTTTATAAATCAGAAAAACTCCGCCGCCAAAAAGAATCAGATCTCTTCCTGATACCTGAAATGTTACTATGCTAAACAGAGGTTGGGTGAAATGAACCAGGTAGGATATACCCATCAGTAAAATAATTCTGAAGATCATGGCCAGCATTAAACCAATTGTCCTCGACTTTTTCTGGTCCTTTGCCGGCAGGTAGCCGCAAATGATGGCAATAAAAATAATGTTATCTATTCCAAGTATTATTTCAAGAAATACAAGTGTAACGAGACTTAATATTCCCTCAGGTGTTAAAATATCTAATAGCATCATGAGGTAGTATAATTACAATTGATTTTTAAACTCAAGGTAAAGTTATTCAAACGGATTATTTTTAAAGTTTAATTGAAATATTGATTAAGTAATAATGCATCTATTAAGATTGCTTATATACATTCAGCACACGTGCAGAAGGTTCCTGAATATTACCTGACCATTTTGGAAGCCAGTAGTGCGGAATGACAGACCATTGATTGCCGAAATTCTCTTTGAATTTTTTCATGTAATAGTAAGCTTCTTTTGAAGGAGGAACAAGGGTTGGATGCAGCTTTGTTTTCTCACTTGCAAATTCAGAATCCGATACTTTTTCGTTTAAGTATTCCTGAATCCATTCAAACCAGGATTTTTCTTTACCGGAGACTCCATCTGAAAATGCTTCTTTTTTTCTCCACATAACTTCAGCAGGTAAAATTGGTTGTGTTTTATAAACTTCACTGAAAGCATTCCGAATAAAATATTTTTCTATCCTTGTTGGAGTCGGAAGTTTCCATTCAGTAGGAATTCCCCTAAAGTAATCAACAACTTCTCTGTCAAGGAAAGGAACACGTGCTTCTAGTCCATGGTAGGAAATAGCCCGATCAACCCGTAATCCATCAAATAAATAAATCTCATCCAACAGTCTGTAATGCTCATCGCGGGCTTCATCGGCACCGGGGTTTAAGAAAAAATACAAATAACCCATTTGACCTTCATCTGCTCCATCTCCATTAAGAATTACTTTGATGTTGGTTTTTGTACTAATATATTTTCCCAATAGAAACTGGCCAACACTGGCTCTGATAGTTGTAATATCGTATGTCTCTGTAGCTTTAATCACATGGTCAATCGCTTCCAATCCCTCCTGGGGTGTGAAAAGTATAACATGGTGTTCGATATTATGATACAGGTTATTCACATATTCAGCAACGCTGCGGGCATAAACTATATCTGTTCCCTCCTTCATTCCAATGCTAAAGGAATTCAGTTTTTTTCCGGGGTAATCTTCTGCTAATTTTTTAGCGGCAATTGCACATACAAGACTTGAATCAAGTCCACCGGAAAGAAGACAACCAACCGGTCGGTCTGATATCAGTCTTCGCTTAACTGCATCTTCAAAAATCCGGACAACTTCCTGATTATCTTTTTCAAGAGGAACAGCATTTGTCTGTCCTCCTTCATATTTTACTACAGGCCAATATTTGTCAAATGCAGGTGCTTGTCCCTGCTCCCAGCGCAAGATAGTTTTTTGACCAAGCCTTTTCACATCGGTAAAAAGATTGCTTAATCCGGAAAGTAAACTGCTGAAGCCAAAACTTTTTTTATCATCAGAAATAGCATAGAATACCGGACGCACGCTTAATGGATCAGTACTCAGATGAATAGATTTAAAACGGTCGCCATCAAATTCTATAATTGCGAAACTATATTCACCTAAGAGAGCTTTATTAAGTTTGTTAATATCATAATTGAACAACTTATACAAAGGAAGTATTACAGCACAATCGGAACCGTGTTTACTTACTTTAAGATCGTAGGTATCTATTAGCTCTTTGAAATTATATACTTCTCCGTTACAGAGCAGGTAAAAAGTTTTATTAGAATCGATAAGGTGGAAAGGTTGATCGCCATCGATATCCAGACCCATAATAGCGAGTCTGTGGAAACCCAGAAAGCATCCGTGATTTAATACGGTCAAACTTCTGTCCGGTCCTCGTGATCTTAATTTCTGAAAGGACTCAAATCCACCTGAAGCTTTAGATTCAGTTATTTCTCCAAGCAAACCATATATTCCACACATAAATTTTGATTATTTGATTAAGGATTTAAAATATGAAGTTAAAAATCAATTGCTTTAAGAATTACCGGAATAGGTCTTGGGTCCGTTATTGATCCAAGTCGGGGCGGCCGGATTCGAACCGACGACCTCCAGCACCCCATGCTGGCGCGCTACCGGGCTACGCTACACCCCGAAATACTCTAAAATCAAAGATTTGTACTTTTTTATAGGGCTGGCAAAGATATAATTTTTCGCCTGAGCAGGAAAAAATTATCCAGGTTACAATTGCCGAATTTTCAACTATTTCTATGAAATTACTTTTATCAAAACCCCCAAAAATCATTAAAGTATTTTTATTTTTTTCCATGACAAGTCCAAAAAAATCTTCTATAAATGAGCTTCAGAAGAAAGTTACATCAATCATAATAGAATTTCAGTTGCTTTTTAGTCAAGACACAATACATTTCCTTTTTCCTTTCATTAATCAAATATTGGTTTTTAAATAGGTTCCTAAACACTCCCTGCATTTTATTCTTTTTTAGGTCGAATTCTATAAAGTTATAGATCATTATTGAATTTTCTTACAAATGTATGGGCTTTCGGTTATTGCAAACATTCACTTCCCTTGTAGCCTAGTTTTAAGGTTCGAGAAATAGTCAGTCCTAAACTTACGGGAAAAGTTAAAGAGTGCTGTTTGAAAATTGAAACTATGAAACAATTGTTACTTCGAAGATTGATCTTGACTGTTGCAGCAGTGATTCGGTTGCTTTGCGCCGATTCAGCCTATGCAAGTCATACGATGGGAGCAGATCTTACTTATGAATGCCTGGGTGGAAACTCTTATAAGGTAACTCTTTCGTTTTACAGAGATTGTATTGGAATTCCTGCTCCTGCAAATGCAGTAGTAACTATTAACTCACCTTCATGCGGACAAAATCTAAGTGTTACCTGTTATCCTCGCCCCGGAACCGGACAGGAAGTTACACCTACCTGTTCAAGTTCTGTTACGACTTGTAATGGAGGTGCTTTTACCGGTATTCAGGAATGGGTTTATGATGGAATAGTTACACTTCCTATGCAGTGTACTGACTGGATACTTGGATATTCATTATGCTGCAGAAATGCTGCCATTACCACCATTAATACTCCAAGTTCAAACACCTTCTATATATATGCAACTCTTAATAATGTAGTATCACCTTGTAATTCTTCTCCAACATTCTCAAACAAGCCTGTACCTTTCCTTTGTCTTGGCCAGCAGTTTTGTTTCAATCATGGAGCGTATGATGCTGATGGAGATTCACTGGTATATAGGTTAATTACTCCAAAACAAACTGCATCAACCAATGTTGCATACAATGCTCCGTACAATGCAAACAATCCGCTTAATTCATCTCCTGCTACACAGTTCAATAGCTCAACCGGTGATATTTGTTTAACCCCTCAGGCCCTTGAAGTAACAGTTATGGCTGTATTAGTTGAAGAATACAGGAATGGCGTAAAAATCGGAACGGTTGAAAGGGATTTACAACTTACAGTAATGAATTGCGCTAATAACCTTCCTTCATTAACAGGCATCAACGGAACAAATAATTTCGATATGTCTGTTTGTGCTAATCAGCAAACATGTTTTGATATATTTTCAAACGATCCTGATGCAGGACAGCAATTAACAGTAAGCTGGAACAACGGAATACCGGCAGGAACATTTACCACTAGCACTGCAGGGCACCCAACGGGTACTTTTTGCTGGACTCCACCGCAATCAGCCGTTGGTCACACTTATAGCTTTACTGCAACCGTTACGGATGATGCTTGTCCGTATTTTGGAAGCCAGACATATTCATATACAATTAATGTAATCGGTATTAATGTAAGTGCAGGACCCGATCAGGCAATAGCTTGTAGTGACCTGGCAACGATTACTGCAATAGGCTCAGGAGGATTTGGACCCTATACTTATCTATGGAGTAACGGTTCCAATATGCAATCAATTACAGTTGGTGCAGGAACCTATTGGGTAACGGCAAGCGATGGTAATTGTACTGCCACCGATACGGTAGTAATAACAATGCCTTTTTTACCTGTTGCTGCATTTACAAATACAACACCGGGATGTAATAATATTCCAATTATATTTACTGACCAGTCAACTACTACAGGAGGATCAATTAGTGGATGGAACTGGAATTTTGGAGATGGTGGTACTTCAACCGTTCAAAATCCAATACACCAATTTCCGGGAGTTGGAACGTATACCGTTACACTCATTGTTGAAAATACACTTGGTTGTCTTGATACAATATCACATCAGGTAGTTGTAGAGCCGCCGATGGTTGCTCAATTTACAGCTGCTTCTGCTTGTGTATCTACGAATGTTAGTTTTACTGATCAGACAACAGGTTCTCCAACAAGCTGGAACTGGTTATTTGGTGATGGAGGGATATCAAATTTACAAAACCCCAATCATACATATACAACACCCGGTACTTATAATGTTACTCTAATTTCAGCAAACAATTCCGGTTGTATAGATACAATTGTTAAGCCTGTTATTATATATCCTTTACCTGCTGCAAATGCAGGCGCTGATATAAGTGTATGTACCGGAAGTCCGGTTACTTTGACTGCTTCAGGAGGAACTTCTTATGTATGGTCACCAATTGGCCAGACAGGTCAAACGGTTACATTTACTCCTTCAGGCAGCACAACTGTTGTGGTTCAGGTTACCGATGCCAATGGCTGTGTTAAAAATGATACCGTAAATGTTTCATTGAATCCGCTTCCTGTTATAAGTGCAGGAGCTGATCAGTCAGTTTGCAGTGGACAAAGTGTAACATTGAATGCTGTCGGCGGAGTTTCTTATGTCTGGAATCCCGGAGGTTCTACTTCCTCGACTATTTCAGTTTCACCGGTTTCAAATACAACATATACAGTAACCGGAACAGCTGCAAACGGATGTACATCAACGGATGCAGTAGTTGTAAACATTAATGCACTTCCTGCGGCCAATGCCGGTCCGGATGCAAATATTTGCAGTGGAGCAAGTACTGTTTTAACAGCAAGCGGCGGTGGGACGTATGTATGGAGCCCCGGTGGTTCAACTTCTTCTACGCTAACGGTAAATCCAACTAACTCTCAAACTTACCAGGTAACAGTAACCAACGGGGGATGTTCAGCAACAGATTCGGTTAGGGTAACAGTAAATCCCGGACCTGTTGTAAATATTCCATCCTTTTTCCTATGTGTCGGAGCAACTTCTGTTCTTGATGCAGGAAATCCGGGATCAACTTATGTTTGGAGCACAGGACAAACGACACAAACTATTAATATTAATTCAGGAGGTGTTTATACGGTAACCGTAACGAATGCCAGCGGTTGCACATCTTCCGCTTCTTCTACTGTTACATACGATAGTACGATAACAATCAGTCTGGCGAATGTTACTTTTTGCCAGGGAGATTCAGCAGTCCTGGATGCGGGATATCCGGGTATGAATTATTTATGGACTCCGGGAGGACAAACTACGCAAACCATTACGGTAAATAGTACGGGAACTTATGGTGTTACAGTCATTGATCCAACAGGATGTAATGGTTCAATCAGTGTAAATGCAATAGCAAATCCTTTGCCGGTTGCAATCTTTAACAATGCCACTATCTGCGAAGGAGATCCTATGAGTTTTGTTGACGGCTCATCCATATCTTCCGGCTCAATTAATCAATGGTCATGGAATTTCGGTGACGGAAACACCTCACTTATTCAAAATCCTGTTCATAATTACGGTTCTGCAGGATCGTATTCAGTATCATTATCGGTAACCAGTGCTGCCGGATGCTCATCCAACGTAACCAATACTGTTGCAGTTAATTCTTTACCTACTGCAGATTTCACTTTTGCCAATACGTGCTTAGGAAACTCAGCTTCCTTCACTGATATTTCAAGTATCACTTCAGGAAATATTGTTTCTTACAATTGGAATTTTGGAGATGGTAATGCATCTACTTTACAAAATCCTACTCACAATTATGCTGCTGCAGGTAATTACATTGTTACTCTTCAAGTTACATCTGCCGGCGGCTGCTCAAATACTATTAGTAAATCTGTAACCATAAATCCGAAACCTACTGCCTCATTCAGTGCGCCGGATGCCTGTTTGGGAAGTGCTATCATTTTTGCTAACTCCTCCTCTATTGCTACCGGTTCAATTTCTTCAAACTGGTGGGATTTTAACGACACGTATACATCAACACAAAATTCACCTTCTCATACATTCTTAGCTTCCGGAACATATGCCGTAAGGTTAATCGTTGCTTCTTTAATAGGTTGTTCCGATACAATTGTTCAAAATGTAGTGGTTCATGCTTTACCAGCGGCAAATGCCGGTGTTGATCAATCCATTTGCTCAGGAAATAATGCTATGCTCGTAGCAACCGGTAATGGTTCATACATGTGGAGTCCGGGTGGAATGACCAGCGATACATTAAATATTTCTCCATCTGCATCTACAGTATATACACTTACGGTAACTGATGCAAATGGCTGTACAAAAACAGATGCCGTAACGGTAAATGTAAATTCTTTGCCGAATGCACAGGCAGGTAATGATCAAAATCTATGTTCAGGAAATTCAATAACATTAAATGCAGCCGGCGGTACGAATTATTCGTGGACACCGGGCGGTATGACAGCTGCAAGTATTACCGTTCAGCCATCTGTTGATACGGATTATATGGTAACAGTAACAGATGCAAATGGCTGCTCTAACGTGGATACCGTAACCGTATTTGTAAGCAGCAATCCGGTGATTTCTGCAGGCCCTGACCAGGTTATTTGCAGCGGTTCTACTGTTTCACTATCGGTGAGTGGAGCTTCAAGTTATTTATGGAATCCGGTTGGATTGACGACCTCTACAATTCTTGTTACACCTACTGCAACCTCCGATTATACTGTAATTGGTACAAATGCCAATGGATGTTTGTCGTATGATACCGTTACAATAACTGTTAATCCAATACCTTCTATCAGTCTTGGACCTGCTTTCATTTGTGACGGATACACTTTAACGCTTGATGCAGGAAACCCCGGTTATACCTATTCATGGTCTACAGGAGAAACATCTCAGACTATCACTGTTTCGGATTCGGGAACTTATTCAGTTGTTGTGACAGGACCAAATGGATGTCCGGCTTTTGGTACCTCCGTAGTTACTAAATACGGAAATCCGAATGCTCCACCTGTAAACTATAATTTTTGCACAGGACAAAATGTAACCTTGAATGCGGGAAATCCCGGTGCAACCTATCAATGGTCAACCGGACAAACATCTCAAACAATTGCAGTATCAACTCCCGGAACTTATTTTGTTACGATTACAGATAACAATGGATGTTCTGCTACCCTTGATCATATAGTTGCAGGCCACCCTGTTCCAACAGCTTTATTTTCTGTATCACCTGTATGCGATGGTATTGCGGCTTCATTTACCAATCAATCTAATCTGTCTTCCGGAAGTATTCTAAGTATTCTATGGGACTTCGGTGATTCATTCACATCTGCAGCAAATAATCCATCACATGCCTATGCTTCTTCCGGAAACTATGCGGTAACACTAACCATTGTTTCCGATGCGGGTTGCAGCGATACGATTCAACAAAACATGGCAGTGAATCCACTACCTGTTGCAGATTTCTCAACGGTTCCTACGTGTCAGAATTCATCGGTAAGCTTCAGTGATCTATCAACAGTTACTTCAGGATCGATTACTTCATTGAATTGGAATTTTGGCGATGGTTCAACATCCTCTCAGGCATCTCCTGCACATAATTATGCTTCACAAGGAAATTATCAGGCCACTTTAATAGTTACATCCAATTCCGGTTGTACTGATTCAATTAGTAAAAATGTTGCAATACTTGATTTGCCGACAGCCTCTTTCCAGTCAACAAATGTTTGTATAGGAAATAATGTGAATTTTGTAAATACCTCAACTGCGTCCGGAAGTTCAATAATTTCTTACCTATGGGATTTCGGAAATGGAAACACTTCAACAGCTTTCCAGTCGACAGAAACTTATGCAAATTCAGGAACATATCCGGTTACATTGATTGTTACTTCGGCCGGAGGATGTTCGGATACTGTTACTTCTTCAGTTACAGTTTACCCGAATCCTGCCGCAGACTTCAGCACCAATACTGCATGTCTTGGATTCCCAATTAATATCCAAAATTCATCCACTGTTGGTACAGGAAGTATACAAAATTACTATTGGAATTTTGGCGATAATTCAAGCGCGTCCACACAATCTCCGACACATACCTATGCTGCAGATGGTACTTTTACTATTACGCTTGTAGTGACATCCGATAATGGCTGCATTGATTCAACAGTTAAGTCTATAACAATGCATCCAATACCTCTACTTGCTTTTACATCACAGAATGTTTGTGAAGGAAATAATGTTGCCATAATTAACAACTCAACTATTAATACAGGAAATATCACTCAGTGGAACTGGAATTTCGGCGATAACTCAACTTCAAATCAAACAGCTCCATCTCATTTATATGCTTCTGCTGGAACCTATCATGTTTCATTAGTTGCTACTTCTAATTTCGGCTGTACGGATTCAACAACAGGAACTATTAATATATTCCCGAATCCTCTTGCATCATTTGCCACAGCAAATGTTTGTTCTGGAAATGGAACTCAGTTCCTTAATATAACATCAATCAGTGGTGGTGGTTCTTATACAAGCTACTGGACCTTCGGCGATGGCGATAGTTTATCTTCTCCGAATCCATTGCATTTGTATTTGAATCCCGGTAATTATAATGTTAACCTTTCTATAGTAACAGCTAACGGTTGTACCGATCAGATCAGTCTACCTGTGTCAGTATACAATAAGCCAATAGCAAAATTTGCTGCACCAAATAACTGTTCGGGACAGATAACACAATTTAACAACACATCTACTTCACAGGATGGAGCTATTACTTCCAATTTCTGGAATTTTGGTGACGGAACTCACTCAATAGATAAAAATCCTTCACATGCCTACACAAACTCTGGTGATTATAATGTGGAATTATCAATTATCTCTTCTTACGGATGTGTTGATTCTTATGTTGATTCTCTGGCTGTTTATTCAATACCACAAGTTAATATTCAGGCAGGAAATGGCTGTGAAGGAACAGCTATAACAATTAGCGGTTCAACAGATCAGCCGGCAGGTGCAAATTATACATGGACTCTTCCAAACGGCAGCACGAATACATCACAAACATTCAACTACACATTTAATGCACCGGGCAGTTACAATGTTTCATTATCAACTGTATCAGCCAATGGATGCACAGGAAATCAGAGTCAGCAGGTAACTATTTTTGCAAATCCTACGGTTGCCTTTACTTCCAATGAAGTTTGCGAGTCGTCCTCTACTGTTTTCAGTAACCTTTCAACAGCAACTTCAGGTACATACAGTAATTATACATGGAATTTTGGCGACAATGCTCAATCGGTAAGCAACAATCCATCTCATACCTATAATACATGGGGCTTATTTAACGTGGCTCTCACATCAACTACTAATCAGGGTTGTACATCAACAATTACAAAACAGGTTCGCATTCATCCTAAACCAATCGTTAATTTTAATGGTGGCGTTCAGGGATGCTCACCGGTGAATGCATTCTTTGTGGAAAACAGTTCGATTCCTGAAGGAACCATTACAAGCTGGTTATGGAATTTCAGTGACGGAGAGGTATCTACCGACAAAACAGTTAATCACGTTTTTACTCAAAGCGGAACTTACGATGCAACACTAACTGTTGCTTCAGATTTTGGTTGTACAAATTCTTATACTCAATCAAATGTCGTCACAGTATATTCACAGCCGGAAGCAGACTTTACCGCTGATCCAATGGTTACGGATATGTCAATGCCTGTAGTTCATTTCTTAAATCAATCACAGAATTATTCTACGTACCAATGGATTTTTGGGGATGGTTCGTTTACAAATAATGAATTGAATCCAACCCATACTTTCGGTGATACAGGAACGTATTCGGCAAAATTAATTACAGTTACAAACCAGGGATGCCGCGATACAATTACAAAATTTATTGAAGTAAGAATTCATTCAACATTATTTATCGCCAATACCTTTACTCCAAATGGAGATGGAACTAACGATGACTTCAGACCATTCTGGACCAATATGAAAGAAATTAAAGTACTGATTTTTGACCGCTGGGGAAAATTTTTAACTTCTTGGAACGATTTGAATGGATCATGGGATGGTTTTTACCAGGGAAAAAAATGTCAGCAAGATACCTATGTATATAAGATTGAAGGCACCGGCCTTGACGGAAAATATTCTGAATGGGTTGGGCATGTCAACATAGTATATTAAGAAAGTGTGTTTGGTTTTCATGGTGTGTTCGAACCCCCGGTTTAAAAACCGGGGGTTCTTCTTTTATACCTATTGAATATGATTAATGAGACAGTGTATAAATTAATTAATAAAAAAAACGCTGCAGAACCACCATCTGCAACGTTTTTTTTTCACCTAAACAAAACTAAACATCAAATACTTTAAAGAAGTAACGGCAGGTTAAAAAATAATTGAATACCTGCCGTTACGGGAAAATCTGAGCTACGACAAAGGGGATTTACGAAAACTCAGAGTATGCACAATCAACAACTAACTAACATCTATTTTTTTCTTCTAAAAGAACGAATTAATAATTCAAATGTATAGGAACCCAATATGCATGATTTTCTTTTTTTGTGAAACGACCGTTTTTTAAGGCGAACCAATCCTATTGTTAGGTGAATGAAGGAATCGGTAATTAAAAAAGGCTTAATTTATCGTAAATCGCTATATTATAATGTGTTATGAAATGTTATTTTCTTTCTGTTTTTAAACGTAATCGATTAGATTCGCTGATAAAATAATATTCACTTATGAAGCTAATTGTTCTCGGACTAATTGTCCTTGCCTTGAAAACAAGTGCTCAAAATTTTCAATATCCTCAGACCAGAAAAACTGATCAGGTGGACAAATATTTTACAACGGATATAAAGGATCCATACCGATGGCTTGAAGACGACCGATCTAAAGAAACAACTGAATGGGTTCTGGAGCAAAATAAAGTAACAGAAAAATACTTATCCGAAATTCCGTTTCGTTCTAAGGTAAAAGAGAGACTGAAACAATTGTGGAATTTCCCTAAATCATCTTCACCTTTTAAAGCTGCAAATAATTATTTCGTCTATACAAACAATGGATTACAGAATCAATTTGTTTTAAACATTCTTCGGGGAGGCCCTGAAGCAAAAGCTGAAGTATTTATTGATCCAAATACATTATCATCCGATGGTACCGTTAATATGCCTTCGGTTTCTGCATCTAAGGACGGAAAATATCTGGCATATGCTCTTTCCAGGGCCGGCAGCGATTGGGAAGAAATAAATGTTAAAAGCACTGTTGATGGAAAGCAAGGTCCTGATAAAGTTGAATGGGTTAAATTTTCAGGAATTTCCTGGAGAGACAATGGATTTTATTATTCACGTTATAATGCTCCCGACTCCGGCAATATATTGAAAGGTAAAAACGAATTTCATAAAATCTATTATCATTTGGCAGGTACTCCTCAAAAACTCGACAAACTTGTATATGAAGATAAAAACTACCCGCAGCGAAATTTTAATGCAGGTGTAACTGACGATGAAGATTATCTTATAATTTCAGGTTCAGAAGGAACAAGTGGAAATAATCTTTTAGTACAGAATTTAAAGAAACCAAATTCGCCTTTCGTTACACTGGTGAAATCATTCGATAAAGATTTTAACGTAATTGATAATGATAGTTCAAAATTTTATGTACTTACAAATGATGGAGCATCAAAGTACAGACTTGTAATGATGGATGCTGCAAACCCTGAAGCGAAATGGAAAGATATAATTCCTGAATCGTTTGAAGTTTTGCAGGAAGTCGTGGTGGGAAATAACATATTCATTGCAAAATATATGAAGGATGCTATCTCTGTTCTTAAATTGTTTTCTAAATCAGGGGAATTAATAGGTGATGTACCCCTTGAAATGATAGGATCGGTTGATCAGATCTCAGCGAGTAAAAAGAGCGAGAATTTGTTTTATGCGCTAACCGGCTTTACTTCTCCTTCTGTTATTTATCAATATAATTTAAAGACGCGCATTCAGCAGGTTTATTTCAAGCCGAAAATGGATTTTAATCCTGATGATTTCGAAACAAAACAAATGTTCTATTCCAGTAAAGATGGAACCCTGATACCAATGTTTGTATTTCATAAAAAGGATATTAAACTGGATGGTAACAATCCAACATTAATTTTTGGTTATGGCGGATTTAATATCTCTATGACGCCGGCATTAAAAATTGAGAGAATGATTTTCTTGGAAAACGGCGGCGTAATGGCAGTTCCATGCCTCCGAGGAGGCGGTGAATATGGAGAAGACTGGCATCAAGCCGGAACAGGGCTAAAAAAGCAAAACGTATTTGACGATTTAATTGCCGGCGCAGAATACCTGATTCATAAAAAATACACCAACCCGGCAAAGCTTGGAGTTAGCGGAAGATCAAACGGAGGTTTACTTGTTGGTGCTGTTATGACACAAAGACCGGATTTATTTAAAGTAGCATTGCCTATTGTAGGTGTATTGGATATGCTGCGATACCATAAATTCACCATTGGCTGGGCATGGAAAGGTGATTACGGATCCAGCGACGATGAAAAGGATTTTAAAAACCTTCTCTCCTATTCTCCATTGCATAATATCAAGGGAAACACAGAGTACCCCGCTACGCTGGTTATAACCGGTGATCATGACGACAGAGTTGTTCCTGCCCACTCCTTCAAATTTATTGCTACCCTTCAGGAAAAATACAAAGGAAAAAAACCTGTCATGATCCGTATTGATATAAATTCCGGTCATGCCAGCACAACAGCTCTTGGTTCAAGCAAACCTGTATCAAAACAAATCGATGAACAATCTGATATCTTCTCGTTTCTAATGTTTAACCTTGGAATGAATGTAAAATAGCCTATTGAAAATTAATTTTTATCACAAGATTTGAACAAAATGTTTTTAAAAGTCAAACGTTTGCTTTGAACAAAAAGGTATTTGAAATGCTTACCTTAGCCCATTCTGTGAATTGATTCATGAAATTAAAAATCGGTATTTTTTTTGGTGGTTTTTCAAGGGAGAGAGAGATTTCTTTTGCCGGAGGGCGGACTGTTTATGATAACCTGAATAAATCAATCTTTGATGCAATTCCCATCTTTGTAGACAGTTTTGGTAACTTTATACTTCTGGATTGGGCATATGTCTACAAAGGTAGTATTCGTGATTTTTATCCCCCTGTTTCAATGCTTTCCGGTTCGGAAAGTAATTACCAGATTTATGCCGAAAGTCTTGGTGAATTAAATACTTCTCAGCAAGCAGAACTTATAAAAAAATTAGGAAGAAAAATAACTATTGATGAACTCCATGGCTTAATAGATTTTGCATTTTTATGTCTCCATGGTTCCTTTGGTGAGGATGGTCGAATTCAGGGATTGTTAGAATATGCAGGTATTCCCTACTCCGGTTCCGGTATACTGTCTTCTGCAATAGGAATAAATAAAGCCGTTCAGAAAAAATTAATGAAAGATGCCGGTTTTGCGGGTCCTCCTTACATTTTAATAAATAAAAATGAATGGAATGAAAAGTATAAAACCGATATTCTTTCACTAATAAAAAGTGAAATTGGTTTTCCCTGCGTTGTTAAACCTGCTCATCAGGGATCTTCCATAGGAATAACCATTGTGAGAGATGAAGATTCTGATATTTTGCAGAAGTCTATTGATCATGCATTTTTTACCAGGGAAATAACCGAAGAAGAATGGATTCCAATGGATCAGGCAGCTAAATTTACTTTCATTCGTTCGATTACGGATATACGCGAAGGTCTTGGTTTACCGGTTTATGTTTCGGTTAACGGCAGGACAATGAAAATATTTCATCCCGATGATCTGGAGAAAATAGTAAACGAAACTTTTACCAATGGAACTAAGAAGATTGTTCTGGAAGCATTCGATGGTGAAAGCGAAGTTGTCGTTGAAAGATTTATTGAAGGTAAAGAATTTTCATGTATTGTCATTCGTAATGAAAACGGTAATCCCGTTGCTTTGCCCCCTACTGAAATTCGTAAAGGAAAAGAGCTTTTTGATTATCGATCCAAATATCTTCCCGGATTTTCCAGAAAGATTACGCCTGTTGAATTGCCTTACGAGCAAATACAACATATCAGACAGGAATGTGAAAAACTTTTTCTCTCTTTCAATTTTAATGTTTACGCTCGTATCGATGGGTTTATTACTTCTGTTGGCAAGGTTTTCCTCAACGATCCCAATACAACGTCAGGCATGATGCCTTCGTCCTTCTTTTTTCATCAGGCAGCAGAGATAGGATTAAATCCTTCTCAATTCCTTACCTATATTATTCGAATGTCATTGTATGAAAGGATTACGGACATGAGCGACAGGAAAGGACTACAGGCAAAACTTCAGCATCTTGATGAAACAATTGTTTCTCTTAAGAATAGTATAAGCAAAAAAATAAATGTCGCTGTAATAATGGGAGGTTTCTCTTCTGAAAGACATATTTCTGTGGAAAGCGGAAGAAATGTTTATGAGAAGTTATCCTCTTCTGATAAATACAATCCCATTCCGGTTTTTCTTATCGGTTCTGAAGAGAGCCATCGTCTATACCAGCTGCCTGTAAACCTTATGTTGAAAGACAATGCTGACGATATAAAAGAAAAGGCTCTTCATTATTCTCAACATGAAGTGGTAAAGGAAATAATAATGCTTTGTGAAAATATTACTTCGAAATACTCTTCGACAAATAATGTTTTAGCGCCCAAAGAGATTTCGTATCCTGAACTTTCTGAACTTGTTGATGTGGCTTTTATAGCTTTACACGGAAGGCCGGGTGAAGATGGAGCTATTCAAAAGATGCTCGAAAAATATAACATTCCTTACAATGGTTCCGGAGTTATGTCTTCCGGTATTACGATTAATAAGTTTGAAACCAATGAAATTCTAAAACACCATGGATTTTCTGTGGCCTCACACCGACTTATTAATATGGACGAATGGAAAATGCATAAAGAAAAATTGCTTGAAGAAATTCGCCGGGATTTTCCTTTTCCATTTATTGCCAAACCCGTTGATGACGGCTGCAGCAGTGCTGTTAAAAAAATCCGTAATGAAAACGAACTTATTGCTTTTGCCAATTCTATTTTCAGAACGACAGTAGAATTAAATCCTTCGGAAGCAGCAATTTTAAATTTAAAACTTAAAGAAGAATTTCCGATTAAGAAGCAATTTTTAATTGAAGAACTTATTACATCTAAAGGCGCCGAGCATTTTCTGGAAATTACCGGAGGATTGTTAACCAGATTTAGCGATAAAGGCGAGTGTATTTTTGAAATCTTCGAAGCGTCTGAAGCACTTTCCGGAGGTGATGTATTGTCGCTGGAGGAAAAATTTCTTGCCGGTGAAGGCCAAAACATTACTCCTGCAAGATATTCCATTGACACGGAAGAAAGACAAAGAATTTCTGACATCGTTAAAAATGACTTCATGCATGCAGCAAGTCTTTTAAATGTTGAAGGATATGCACGCATCGATGCTTTTGTTAGAATATTCAGTGACGGGCGAGTAGAAACTATTTTTATTGAAGTTAATTCTTTGCCCGGCATGACTCCGGCTACCTGCATTTTTCACCAGACAGCTTTGGCCGGTTATAAACCATACGATTTTATTGACCGCATTCTTGAATACGGAATGAAGAAAAAACTTAGACCTGTTAACATTCATTAATGACTAATTCGAAATCCAAAAGCAGCTTTCTTACCAGTCGTACCTTTTTAAAAAATTTGGGAATACTGTTATTACTCTGTATTACTTTCTTTTTTTCCATATCAGGATTGTTAAGTTTATATACCCACCACGGGCAAAATTTTGCTGTTCCTAATCTGAAAGGTTTAAAAATTACAAGTCTGAACAGTGTACTCATTCAAAATAATTTTAATTATAAAATCATTGATTCACTTTACGATTCAGAAAAAGCCTCAGGAACTGTTCTTGATCAGGATCCTGCACCGAACAGCAAGGTTAAAAAGGATCGGACAATTTACCTTACAATTAATTCAGTTCTGCCACCTGACGTAAAGATGCCTGATTTGGTAGATGTTTCTTTCAGACAGGCTGAAGCTATTCTTGCATCCTTCGGATTGGTAACCGGAGATGTGACCTATCGGTCTGATTTAGCAAAGAATGCTGTTCTTGAGCAGCGTTATAAAAATTCCATCATTAAACCGGGTCGAATGATTCCCAAAGGTTCTGAAATTGATTTGGTGCTTGGAGATGGTTTGGGGGATATGGAAATTAACGTTCCCAATGTAAACGGTTTGACAAAAAGTGAAGCCTGGTCTGTATTAAAGCGTTCTTCCTTAAATATCGGATTAGTTCTTTATGATGAGGAAGTAAATGATACCCTGAATGCCCGTATTTATAGGCAAAGTCCGAGTTCAGAAAGCGGTACTTCTTTAAAAGCTGGTGATTCTGTCGATCTTTTCCTAAAATAGCATTCGTTTCTAAATCAATAGCAAAACTGCTTCAATTATTGTATTTTTGAGCCTATTATGAAAATCAAAAAAGTCCAAATTTTCTTTCTTTTCCTGCTTTCCGTTCTGTCTTCCGGAGCACAGGAATTTCTACTTCCACTTAATCAAAATCCTGTTTTGAAAAGTCAAAAATTCATTTCTGCCACTATGCAGAAAAAACTTATTTTTGATGATACCCTAACACTGCCTTTTGTTGATGATTTCTCCAGACCCGGAATGTATCCATTTGACAGTCTTTGGCTCGACAGTGGTGTTTATGTCAACAATAACTATTCAGCCCGTCCTTTCACACTTGGAATTGCAACTTTCGATGGTTTGAATCAATTTGGAAACCCTTATCAACCAGGATCTACACAAGATTCTGTTGCAGATATTCTAACATCTCGTCCTATTAATTTAGCCTTTACTCCGGGTGATACTACTATTTGGTTTTCCTTTTATTATCAGCCTGAAGGATTAGGAGATGTACCGGAGACGAGAGATTCTCTTGTACTTCAATTTAAGGATACAGGCAATGTCTGGAATACCATTTGGGAAGTTCAGGGAAAGAGCGATACTGAATTTACAAGAATTGCACTTCAAATTCTTGAAGCACGGTATTTCTATAATGGATTCCAATTCAGATTTTACAATATTGCAACTGTAAACGGAAACAGAGATCATTGGAATTTGGACTATGTGGTGTTAAAAAGCAATAGTACATCAACAGATACAATATCTGACAGTGCACTATTACGTCCACAGACAACACTTCTTAGTGAGTATACAGCCATGCCATACTCCCATTATAAAGCATTAGGGTCACAATTAAGTGCCATGAAAACGATTATCAGAGATACCATTACGGATATTCGTTACGGACCAACTTTTTATACTGCCGGTGCACAAATACTTCAAAACGGAAATGTTTTATTTTCATCTACTTTAAATATTACAACAGCATCTGCAAATATTTTAGTTCCGGATTCATTCCCTCTCAACGGTTTTTCCTTCCCCGTTCAAAATACAGATAGCGCAGATTTTCTTGTAAAAAGTTATTTTAGTTCAAGTGGTACTGCCGCTAATATTTTTAATGATACAAGTTATTTCTTTCAGCGTTTTCATAATTACTACGCTTACGATGATGGTAGCGCTGAATGGGGGTATGGGATCTCCGGAAGTCAGAAAGTTTCACTCGCTTATCGCTTTGATGTTAAAGTGCAAGATACCCTACGTGGGGTTCAAATTTATTTTGATCCAACAGGAGAAAATGTAGCCAATGAGCTCTTTCAATTAACCGTCTGGCAATTTATTGATGAAGCAAACAATCAGGATTCCGTAAGATATAGAATGATCAATCAGAAACCCGGAACTTTTGATGGTATTAATGCCTTTAAAACCTATCTTTTTGATTCTATACTAATTGTTGGTCCCGGTACCGTTTGGGTTGGTGTTATTCAAAACGATCCGCAGGCATTGATGGGCTATGGATTTGATAAAAATACTGACAACCACGATAAATTATTGTACCGTGTTGCTGGTGATTGGCTGCCTTCTTCCATTAAAGGTACGGTAATGATCAGGCCATTATTTGGTAAAAGAATCTCAATGGTCGGGGTTGATGAAATTTCCTATTCACCGGTTTCTTTTTCCATTTATCCGAATCCAACTGAAACATCTTTTCACCTACAGATTGACAATGAATCCAATGCTAATTTTTATTATTCTATTTATGATTGTCTGGGTGCAATTCATGCTGATGAAATTATAACTCAATCAAATGAAATTGACATTTCAAATTTGTCGGCAGGAATTTATTTTGTACGTGTTGAGAATATAAAAAATCATGCATCTGCCGTAAAGAAGTTGATCATAAAATAAGTAAGAATTTATTAGAAGCCGTTTTTGAAAAAAAATTTAGCGGTTTATTTTTATCCCAGTTAAAATCACGAAGCCATTAACTTGACAAACGAAGAAACGGAATTAATTGACCACGATGAGCTTTTTGAGCATTATAGGTTTGTTGTTGAAAGGGGCCAGGAACCTACCAGAATAGATGTTTGGCTTTTTAACAGATTAGCCAATGTTAGCAGAAACAGGCTGCAGCAGGCTTGTGCTTCAGGCAATATCCTTGTCAATGGCAAAGAGAGCAAATCAAGCTATAAGGTAAAACCGAATGATGTAATTCAAATAGTATTACCGGAGCCTGTACGAATTAAAGAACTTATTCCACAGGACATTCCTTTGAATATTGTTTATGAAGATGACGACATAGTCATCGTCAATAAACCTGCAGGAATGGTTGTTCATCCTGCATTCGGAAATTATTCGGGAACATTAATGAATGCCCTACTCTATCACTTTCAGCATTTACCTGCAAGCAAAGACAATCTCGATCGTCCGGGACTTGTGCATCGTATCGATAAAAACACATCGGGTTTGCTGGTCATTGCACGTTCAGAAAAAGCAATGGTTCATCTTGCAAAAGAATTTTTCGATCGCACCATTGACAGAAAATATAATGCACTTGTATGGGGAGATTTTAACGAAGACGAAGGCACCATAACAGGGAACATCGGACGGAACCTAAAGGACAGAAAAATCATGGATGTTTTTCCCGGAGGTGAACATGGAAAACATGCTGTTACACACTATAAAGTTCTCGAACGTTTCGGTTATGTAACCCTTATTGAATGTAAATTAGAAACAGGCCGCACCCATCAGATAAGAGTTCATTTGAAACATGCCGGCCATCCGCTATTCAACGATGAGACGTATGGGGGAAACCGGATTATTAAAGGAACTACTTTTACCAAGTATAAACAGTTTGTAGAAAATTGTTTTGAGCTTATGCCACGCCATGCACTGCATGCGAAGACGCTTGGATTTATGCATCCCACAAAACGTGAAAAGGTGTTTTTTGAGTCACCGATTGCTGATGATCTTCAAGCTGTTTTGGATAAATGGCGGCAGTATGTTAAGTACAAAGGGGATTAAATTTTAGAAACTTCATTGACAGCATTGTCCCAATTATCCCAGCTGCTGGGCGAAGTCTTAAGCGCGAAGTAGGAATATAAATAATAGCTCCTCAATTAACTCGAGCGCGAGACTTCGTCCACTACGTAGCGAGAGATTTAATTACGTACATTTTCCCGAGCTAGTGAAAATGGACGAATAAAATTCGTTACAACTTTACATGTTGCGTCGTGGACGAAGTCACGCGCTCAATTTGATAGCAGTACAATTAATAAAGATTCCGTTTCGCGCTTAAGACTTCGCCCAGCAGAGAGTAAAAATACAAATAAATGTCCTGCGAATTAAATCGAGCGCGTGACTTCGACCGCTACGAAGCACAGGATTTATTTTCGTACATTTTCCTTAGCTCCGTTGCTGGGCGAAGTCTTAAGCGCGAAGTAGGAATATAAATAATAGCTCTGACTC
>JANOVM010000054.1:0-111205 GCA_031417395.1 Bacteroidota bacterium
GTTATTAGGAATTTGTGAAAACTATTAAGTGGATTATTTCCTGATGTACGAAATAATAACCACCAATCACGACCGTTTCCATGTTTAATTGCAGTTAGACCATCCGTTACCTTCTCTCCATTCAGACTATCAAGCAATATATTTTTCAGAATAATCTTTCCAAAACCATTATTATAGCTTAAATCAATAATTGAATAATATATTTCTCCATTCCTTGTTACACCTGTGTGTAATAAATAAAAACGATTATTAAAAGTTGGGTCAGGAATAATTACCATTTCCTTATACCAGCCATCCCCAACTAGTGAATCTCCGTTTTCCATCACTTCATTATTTTTATTCCAGATAACTCCTAGTTTATCATACCCTTGTTGCCATAAAAATTTATAATTAGTGTGGCAATAAAACAAGGGATTGCCTAAAGAATCAGAAATAGAACAGGCAGTGCCTCGGGAACGAGTTGAACACCATGAAACAACAGGCGGCTGTTGATTAAAATCAATTTGTGCACTGTCCCCAAAACACCAAACGGCATCTCTTCTTGCCTGCGAGTAGCAATTATTTGATAAAATAAATAAAATAATAACAAATATTATTTTCATAAAAAATGCCGGATATCCAAAGAATATCCGGCGTATTAACTATTATTTTAGAACAGAAATTTTAGCAGTGGAATTAAAAACACCATTACAATAAAATGAAAATGTATAAATGCCGCCTTGTAATTTGGAAACATCTACTATATTGTTTCTTAAAGTAGTTGCCATAACTGGCCTGCCGGTATAATCATTTACAATTAGTTTCAAAGAACTTCCTTCTTCCCAATCATGATATATAATTGCTTCATTAATTACCGGATTCGGGTAAACGCTTATGTTTACTTTCCTTTCTGTATTAAATATATGTCTGCCAATTTTTAAATTTCTCTCTGCATCAAATACTTCTTCATCTAAAACATGACGTGCAGTGAAAACACCGTTGCCGCCTTCCCATGCATTGGTCCAGGCGATATTTTCCAGCTCTTCGGTTTCGGCTTCTGTAACTAAAGCTTCAGGATCCTGCAACAGGCGCAAGGCAATAGATTTGGAAAAATGCTTATTGTGCTCTATAACATTGGTGTCGATAATTAAGTTCAATAAATTAGCAGCCTCACTGAGATTTCCATTGTCAATGTATTCTTCTACCTGATGAAAATAATCTCTATTCGTATTTGCATATTCCAATAAAAATTGCTGAAAATCATTTTCACTTGCTATTAAAGCCGAATCCCGGAGCAGGGTTTGGTAAACATACTCTTCATCGTTGTACCTTTCTTCATTTGGATAAGCTGGATAGGAAATGTTACTTGTAACGATATCTAACAGATGTTGAAATGAAGAGCTATTACTGCCTCCACTCTGGCAGGAAGGATCATTATAATTGGGCAATGGAATAGGATTAATTTTAGTCGTATTTACAGGTTCAGGGCTAAAATTATTAGTTACTTGTGTATTGGGCAATCCTCGGTTATACCAAACAACTAAAGGTGATTGTACCCCATCCACTCTATTATATGTTGTAGTTGACGGTGTAGGAAACCCATCCCATTTATTATCCCACGGTATTGAATTAGTGGCATCACCCTGTGTTGACATAGAGGCATTCGCAAGATATACGCCCTGAATACAGTTATCCATCGTATTGCAATGCAGCTCAGTACCACCGCTTGGGCCAACATACCGCATGGATGTACCGTATTGATGGAAATAATTAGCTGCAATGATTGAATTGGTGCAACTGACATTATTCATTCCATACATTTTTGTCTGGAAGTTGGGCGAGGTAGATAAGGTTTGTGAACGTGAAATCGTATTGGCTTCAATTAATGCTTTATCGATTTTGCTTAAAAACATTCCAAAGTGTGTTCCTATTAGCTGGTTTTCCGGAATTGTTGAATTAATTAAATTATAGGCTACATGAAAATCAGGGGGCGTAAGATTATTGCCTTTAATGTTGGACAGGTAAATGCCGATGCGGTTATTATCAATTGAATTCGACAGGATTTCGAGATTTTGATTAAACTGGCCGGAATTACTAATAAATATACCTGTTGAATTAAACGAACCTGGTATAGAAACAATTTTATGGTCAATGATATTATTGTGATTAACTTTTATAGTTGCATTATTGGCATCGCGAAGCATAATAGCGCGCCCGGAAGGTGTTTGATTTGTCACATTAATATCATGCTTAAAAATATTATAAAGTATTTTGCTATTTACATTCCCCTGACTTCTTACACCAAAATAACAATCCGTAAATTCATTGTGCAAATTCGAAACACCGGGAATATCATCGTCTCCCACATTAAGTTGATTGGGAGCACTTCCTGTTTTTACCGTCGAATAAATTGCCGCAGTATTTGGTATTTTTCCTAAAGAAGAACCAACAGGAGCCTGAATATTAATAAACCGACAATTGAATACATCTAACTGGCTGTTGACTCCATAAATTCCAAAAGGCATATTTTGGATGATACATGAAGCAACAGGGTTTTCATCGAAAGGTATGGATTTTAATCCGTTAGTTACACCTTGAACAAGATCGTTAAAATACATAGCAGCAAATGGTTTTTGATTGCCAGGCAAAGCTCTTTGACCATTAAATTTTGGCAATACCATTGGAGTCGATGAATCAAAGATGCAATTACGAAATCGCGAATCGTCGGGCCCTAAATTGTAAAAAACATTTGATGACGGCGATACTATATGTTGAGAAAAAACAGTAATAACATTGTTATTGAAAGTAGTCTGATCGCAGGTAATTGCAAGGATGCATCCGCCAAATTTTACTGCATATTCGGCATCTTCAATTGTTGAATTTGAAAAATATAACTTGCTATCCCCGGTGGCAAATATACCTTGCCACATTCCACATGGTGTACCAAGAAAATGAGTATTATCTCTGGCAACAAAGTCACCAAGGAGTCCAGCACCTGGCAAATACCCTCTTGGTGCGTAAATTACAGCACCACTACCCATATAAAAAGTACAACCGATAAACTCAACTCTTGTTACTTCTAAATTCAACTGGCCTTCAATAAAGTAAACACCATCAGTTACTTTTACAATATCGGTACCGGCTGTATGTTGAACGTTCAATGATGGTTGTGAAGGATCATTAAATGCATCAGCAACTTTATCTCCTCCATTAGGTGTGCCAATTGCATCATCCAAATCCCGGATCTTTTTTACACCTAATGGCACAGAAGTGCAGCAAGCCTGTGGAAACAATGTATCCGAATACCCGTCGCAAGAATAAACCAAATATCCATGATCGATTATTGCTGTTGCCGACCATGTTACATCAGTAGTAAATTGTGTCGCATTAAATTTTGTTCCTGCAGTTGAAGGATACACAGACCAATTAACATTAATATAATTACCGATGGGCTTGACATAATAATGCGATGTAGTAGCACTATTACAAACTAAAAGAGGCCCTTTAATTTTAGGGTAAACGCATTGAGGAATTTGAGAATTAACTGATAAAGACAATAATGAAAATGCAATTACAAACAGAAAAGTAATTGCAGGGGGGTGTGTAAATTTTTTCATAATTTTTAAAATTTTAGTAGTTAAATTTTTTTTACCCTAACAAAGCTAGAAAAATAAATGAATAATAAAAATAGTACGATAAATTGATCATTACAGATCACAATAAAATCTTCAGAAAACCCTAAACCAACACCAAATATTTTTCCAACACTTCATCTAAGATGGAGTGGATTTCCGGAACACTTTCTGTTGTAACCAGCCTCATACGGTATTCTTTAAAATGATCTAAGCCTTTGAAGTAATTAGTATAGTGCCTGCGCATTTCAAAAATTCCAACACGTTCATTTTTCCATTCAATCGATTTGGTCAGATGCTGCCTACAAACATCAATGCGATCTTCAATCGTTGGCGGAGCAATAATTTCACCGGTAGCAAGAAATTTTTTGATCTCGTTAAAAATCCACGGATTGCCAATGCTAGCTCTGCCTATCATAACACCATCGACACCATATCTATTTTTCAACTCCAGCGCTTTGGCTGGAGAGTCGACATCGCCATTTCCAAAAATCGGAATTTTAATGCGTGGATTATTTTTTATTTCACCGATAAGTGTCCAGTCGGCGGGACCTTTATACATTTGTTTACGGGTACGACCGTGTATTGTTAAAGCCTGAATGCCTATGTCCTGAAGGCGTTCAGCGACTTCCACAATGTTCAATGTTTTTTCATCCCAGCCGAGACGCGTTTTTACAGTGACAGGAAGATTAACGGCTTTAACAATTTCTTCCGTCATCTTCACCATCTTCGGAATGTCCTGCAACAAAGCAGCGCCGGCACCTTTACAGGCAACAGCTTTAACAGGACAACCATAATTGATATCGATAAGATCAGGTTTTGCTCCTTCTGCAATTTGCGCAGCTTCAATCATGGAACCGATTTCACCGCCGAAAAGCTGAATGCCAATGGGTCGCTCGTATTCAAAAATGTCGAGCTTCATTTTGCTTTTTACGGCATCACGGATTAATCCTTCACTGCTGATGAATTCCGTGTACATCATATCAGCACCTAAATGTTTGCAGACAAAACGAAAGGGCGGATCACTTACATCCTCCATGGGAGCAAGTAAAAGCGGAAAGTCGCCAAGAGATATTTTGCCTATCGTTACCATTGCAAATAATTCTTTGCGATCTTAGCGGACTCAGCGAAAATACTCTCGCATAAAAGAGACATGAAATCGCAATAAAAATTTTCACAAAAGTACTCCAAAAAATCTATGAAAGCAATCTGGGAGAGCAATACACCCTATTCTAAGTTTTTAATCTCTGTAGGTCTTATTCTCATATCGGCCGTATTATTTACGTTTATCAGCACCATTGGCGCTACAATGATTTACGGCATCAGTATGGTTGAAATGCAAAACCTTCTGGCAAATCCTTCCACTCCTCTGGCTATTTCTGTATTAAAGTTTGTACAGCTGGTTTCCTCTACAGGGACCTTTTTGCTTCCCCCTTTTATTTTGGCTGCACTATTCAGTCACTTTCCTTTAAATTATTTATCGTTAAATGTAAAACCGGAAAGATATTCTTTCTTGATCTTAGCAATACTAATGATTGTGGCTACTCCTCTCATAAATTTTTTGGGAGAAATCAATTCACACTTACATCTTCCCGGTTTTTTGAAAGGCGTTGAAGACTGGATGAGGGAATCAGAAGATAAAGCAGCGCAGTTGACAGAAGCTTTTCTGAAAATGGATACGATAGGTGATTTTGCTTTTAATTTAATTATGATTGGTCTATTGCCTGCCATAGGAGAAGAGTTAGTCTTTCGCGGTGTCGTTCAAAAAATTTTTCATCAATGGTCGCGCAACATTCACATAGCCATCTGGACAACAGCTTTTGTATTTAGTGCTATGCACATGCAGTTTTACGGCTTTCTTCCGCGTATGGTCCTGGGTGGAATGCTTGGTTATATGCTTGCCTGGAGCGGAAGCTTGTGGCTTCCCATCTTTGCGCATTTTGTAAATAATGCCGGAGCCGTAATATTTATGTATCTCTTTCAAAAGGGAGTGACCTCTATTGACCCTGATAAGGTAGGAACGGAAAGTGATTGGATGGAGGTAATTGTAAGTATCGTTTTATCCATTGTGCTTTTTGAGGTTTTGCGTCGTAGGAACCATAAACCGATTCAATTGGAAGAGCAGCCTGTTGTTAGTCAATAAACAGACAAAAATTGTCCTGATTCTCCTTCATTCCCAAGGTTTTCCGCCTGAAATTCACTACCTTCGCCGCTCTTAAAAAATTTCAGAATGTTATCAGTATCAAATCTTTCATTACGCTACGGAAAGCGGGTTTTGTTCGAAGATGTCAATTTAAAGTTCACTCCGGGCAACTGTTATGGCATAATAGGAGCCAATGGAGCGGGAAAAACGACTTTTATTAAAATTCTCTCCGGCGAAATTGAGCCGGCAACCGGACAGGTTTCAATTGCTCCGGGCGACAGAATGAGCGTTTTAAAGCAGAATCACTTCGAATTCGATGCTTTTACAGTGCTTCATACTGTAATGATGGGAAATAAGAAGCTTTGGAAGGTTATTGAGGAAAAAGACGCTATTTACGCAAAAGCCGATTTTAGCGAAGCCGATGGCAACAGAGCCGGCGAACTGGAAACGTTATTTGCAGAAATGAATGGATGGAATGCAGAAAGTGATGCTGCTAATATGTTAAGCGGACTCGGTGTGCATGAAGACTATCATAATAAGCTGATGAGCGAACTCAGCGGAAAAGAAAAAGTAAGAGTTCTGCTTGCACAAGCACTTTTCGGAAATCCTGAAATTCTATTGCTCGATGAGCCTACCAATGATTTAGATGTAGAAACAATTTCCTGGCTTGAAAACTTCCTGGCAGATTTTGAAAACACGGTTATCGTTGTTTCTCACGACAGGCATTTTCTGGATGCAGTCTGTACGCATGTAGCGGATATTGATTTTGGAAAAATTCAGTTATTCACCGGCAACTATACTTTTTGGTATGAATCAAGTCAGCTTGCTTTACGTCAGCGGTCTGATCAGAATAAAAAAATTGAAGATAAAAGAAAAGAGCTTCAGGAATTTGTGGAACGCTTCAGTGCCAATGCCTCCAAATCACGACAGGCAACTAGCAGGAAAAAATTGCTGGAGAAACTCGTCATTGATAACATTCAGCCATCTACAAGAAAATATCCCGGTGTTATTTTCAAACCTGAACGCGATTGCGGCGATCAGATTCTTAGTGTTGAAAATCTTTCAAAGATATCGCCCGAAGGGAAATATTATTTCAACGATATATCTTTTATCCTTTCAAAAGGAGATAAGGTTGCAGTTTTATCCAAAGAACATATTGCTATCACACAATTTTTTGAAATCCTCATGGGCAATGAAAAAGCCGATGGAGGAGAATTTAAATGGGGAGGTACCATTGAGAAAGCATATCTTCCCAATGAGAATGCAAAATATTTTACGGATGATCTGAACCTCGTTGACTGGCTTCGTCAGTATTCAAAAGATAAAGATGAAACATATATACGAGGCTTTCTTGGACGTATGCTTTTTTCAGGCGAAGAAGTAATGAAAAAATCCAATGTATTAAGTGGAGGAGAAAAAGTAAGATGCATGCTTAGCCGCATGATGCTTACCAATGCCAATTGCCTTATTCTCGACGAACCAACAAATCACCTCGATCTTGAATCGATAACTGCCATTAACAATTCTCTGAAAGACTGGAAACACGTTGCTCTGTTTACATCACACGATCATGAATTTGTTCAAACAGTAGCGAATAGGATTATTGAAATTACTCCCGGTGGAATTATCGATAAGCGCATGGCTTATGATGAATATATAGGGGATGAAAACATAAAAGTTTTGAGAGAGAAAATGTATGGGGAGAAAATCCTCCAACTAAAGTTGGAGGGAATAAAATAAAAATGGAACACGGGCAGTATAACGAACTTGTAGTTAAAAGTAAATCCAAAATCGGATTGTATTTGGGAGATGGTGGCGATGATGTTTTGCTGCCAATACGTTATGCTCCGGAAAATATTTCTGTAGGGGATACGCTTGAGGTATTTGTTTATTTAGATAATGAAAACAGACCGATAGCAACAACACAGAAACCATTGGCTTTGGTTGGCGAGTTTGCTTTTCTGACAGTGAAAGAGATGAATGAGTTTGGTGCATTTTTGGATTGGGGTATCGATAAAGACTTATTTGTACCCTACAGCGAGCAGCGCACAGAAATGAAAACCGGAAATCAATATCTTGTTTTTGTTTTTATTGATAAAAGGTCGGGGAGAATAGCAGCTACTACTAAGTGGAAGCAGCATATTGATGTAGATAACAGCGATCTTAAAGAAGGAGACGAAGTGGAATTGATTATTGCAGATAAAACAGATTTAGGTTTTAAAACGATCATCAATCAAAAGCATGAAGGATTGCTTTATCAAAATGAAATATTTGAACCATTACAAACCGGCGAAATTAAACGCGGATATATCAAACTTCTTCGCGAAGACGGAAAGATTGATGTTAGTTTACAGCAACAAGGCTATGAACACATTGAAGACCTGAAGTCAGTATTACTTCATCAATTGAAAAAAAGCGGAGGAGTAATTGCACTGGGAGACAAAAGCTCGCCTGACGAAATCTATTCGAAATTAAAAATCAGTAAAAAAGCATTTAAGAAAACCATTGGCGGACTTTTTAAAGAAAGGCTTATTACAATTAAAGATAATGAGATTATATTGCTGCAAAAAGGAGAATAAGGGAAATGCGAATAATGAAAGCAGTTTTTATATTTAGTTTATTTTTTTCCATTTCTGCTTTTGCGCAAACTTTTCAAGATGAAATAAAACTTTACAGGGAAAAATACAAACAGGAGTTTTTAGAAGACGATCATTCGCCCTTTAAGAAAAAAGAAGACCTGGAATACATTCGATTTTTTAATCCAACAGTTAAGTATAAGGTAAAAGCCGGTTTTGTTAGAACTGAAAATGCAACACCCATAGATCTTGCTACAATGAATGGCTTGACAAAGCAGTTTATTGAATTCGGCACACTGTCATTTGCCCTAAATGGTAAAAATCTTTCATTAAAAATATTTCAGAATACATCGTTGTTGGATAATCCTGAATACAAGGACCATCTTTTTCTTCCCTTTACAGATAAAACCAATGGCAAGGAGACCTACGATGGCGGAAGATATCTCGATTTTAAAACAAGTGATATAGTGGCAGGTCTATTGATTGTTGATTTTAACAAAGCATATAATCCCTATTGTGCTTACTCTTCCGGCTATTCATGTCCGCGACCACCGGAAGAAAATAATATTCCATTTTCTATTAAAGCCGGAGAGAAGAAATATGGGAAAGGCACACATTAGAATAAATTATTCAATGCTGAGTCGTTAATAAATCCTTTTTACATCATTTCTTTTTAAAAAATTTTAGTGTAGGTTTACTACGCTAAAATAATCAATATGAAAAAAATCACTCTACCTCTTTTGTTAGTACTAATTTCAACATTTTCTTTTGCTCAAAGCAATGTCAATGTTAAAGTTTTGGATGCACAAGACAAATCAGTTTTGCCGGGAGCCACTATACTTGTTAAAGGAACAAGTACCGGAGCTTCAACCGATTTAAATGGAAATACAGTAATACAAGCGCAGGGAAATGATTCTCTTATCATACAGATGATTGGCTATGAAAAGCAGACAGTAGGGATTAACAGCCGAAGCGAACTTATGATTGAAATGCAGGTCAAGGCAATGGAGCTGGGCGATTTTGTTGTAGTCGGCACGCGCCGATTGGGACGCATAAAAACGGAAACTCCTGTGCCTGTTGACGTAATTAATGTAAGTCAGCTTTCTACTTCAAGCGGAAATATGGCTCTTACCTCCATGTTGAATACTTCAGCACCCTCTTTAAATTACAACAAACAAAGCGGATCTGACGGTGCTGATCATATTGACCTTGCTACACTTCGAGGTTTAGGCCCGGATCAAACACTTGTTTTAATTAATGGAAAAAGAAGACATCAAACAGCATTTGTATCAGTTTTTGGGACACGTGGCCGGGGAAATTCGGGAACGGACTTAAGTGCTATTCCTGTCTCTTCCATTGAGCGTGTTGAAATATTGCGTGATGGAGCATCTGCACAATACGGCTCAGATGCTATTGCCGGTGTAATTAATATTGTATTGAAAAAAAATGTTGGAGAGTTTACCGGAGACATAGGATACGGAGGATATTACGATAAAAAATATAATCCATCCTTTAAAAAAGATTTTGGACAATACGAAACAGGCAATAAGTTTGATGGAAATGCTTTTAATTTTAATGGCAATTATGGAGTTCAGCTTGGCAAGAAAGACGGTTTCATGAATATTTCAGCCAACTATATTAATCAGGGAAAAACATTGCGGCAGGTTATGGATACTTCAAATCTATTAACGAATAAGGACGCACTGCCTATTAATATTTACCGCAGAGGAAATGGCGACGGTTCTGTTAAAGCCGGCGGAGGATTTTTGAATTTGGAAATACCACTGGGCAAGGGAGAGACTCGCTTTTATTCATTTGGAGGATTTAATTACAGTTCCACCGATGCTTTCGCTTTCAGTCGAAATTTTTCTGCAAAACCTGAAAGGTTCCCTACAGATGCAGCCGGCAATTTAATTTTTGTAGATAGTATTATGATGCAAACACCCGATGGAGAAACATTTTATAATCCCCATATTCAAACGCATGTTCTGGATGGGTCTATGGCTGTTGGTGTTAAAGGCAGAACACATACAGCGTGGCTCTGGGATGCAAGTAATACTATAGGCCGAAATGATTTTCATTTTTATGGAGATAAAACCTTCAATGCTTCTATGGGTCCGGGCCAGACACATTTTGACGATGGAGGTTTTTCATTTTTACAAAACACAACAAACCTGAACTTCAGTAAAGAATTAGCCGGAATTGCAGAAGGCTTCAATCTCGCAGCAGGAGTAGAATACAGAAATGAGCGCTATGAATTGTATAGCGGTGAACCGACGTCGTATTCTAATTATAGCGGCGGAAATGTAAAAGCGTCAGGTGGGCAGGGTTTTCCGGGATACCAATTGGATGATGAAGTAGTAGCAAACCGTTCTACTGTCGGCGCCTATGTAGATGCAGAGCTTGACGTTACTGAAAAGTTATTGGTGACAGGTGCAGTTCGGGCAGAAAATTACAGCGACTTTGGTTTTACAAGTAATTATAAATTTAGTACACGATACAAGGCTAGTGAAAAATTAAACTTAAGAGGTTCGATTAGTACAGGCTTTCGTGCGCCGTCGTTGCAGCAAATTAATTTTAGCTCAACATTTACTACTGTACAGGGAGGTTTAGTGGCCGAGGTAAAGATAGCGCCGAACTATAACAGCATTACCAAAGCCGCCGGAATACCTGAGCTTACTCAGGAAAAATCACTCAATGCAGGTGTTGGATTTACTTATAATCCAATTAAGAACTTTAATATAACACTAGACGGTTATCTGGTTCAGATAAAAGACCGTGTTGTATTATCCGGACAGTTTGATGCAACAGATACTACACTTGATCCTGTTTTTTCGCAGGCATTAAATAGTGCAAGAGCAGCATATGCTCAGTTTTTTGCTAATGCAGTAAATACTACCAATAAAGGAGTAGATATTGTCCTTGAGTACAAAAAGGTAAATGAAAACAACTCCTTAAGAGCCACTCTTGCCGGAAACATTCAGGACATGACAATCGACAAAATTAATGTACCGGCAAAATTAGACGATACAGAAAATCATCGCCAGACATTTTTAAGTGACAGAGAACAGGCATTTATACTTGCCTCGGCACCGAATGCAAAAGTAGCGGCCAGTTTAGAATATGGAATTAAGAAATTGAGTATAGGAGCACGGTTGACATATTTTGGAAAAGTTACTATCCTTGGTTACGGAGAAGATGCACTTGGAATAAATCCACAGGTGCCAACCGATAATGACCCTGCTGTATATGTTGCAGACCAATATGTTTATAGCGGGAAATTTGTTACAGACTTATTTACATCCTATTCATTTTGCAAAGGAGCCAGGTTTACACTTGGGGCAGACAATTTATTTGGTGTTCATCCTGATTTAGGAATTGTTTCCGGTGCAAAATATTGGGCCTTTAACAATGAGCCTGCGGGACCCTGGGATGCAGTACAAATGGGATCGAATGGTCTACGGCTATATGCAAGGATTGGATTTACATTCTAAAAATCAGGAATAAAATTAAAATGAGCGCAGCAACAGTAAATGAGTTACAAAAAGAGCTGGCAACGCTTCCAACAAAAAGACTTTTGGAATTATGCACACGTTTAGCGAAATATAAGAAGGAAAATAAAGAACTGCTAACGTATCTTTTGTTTGAGTCGCACGATGAAGATGCTTTTATTGCAAAAAACAAAGAAGAAATTGATGCGCAATTCGACGACATGAATAAAAGCAATTTGTATCTGGCAAAAAAGAGTTTACGAAAAATTTTAAGAATCATAAATAAAAACATTAAGTATTCAGGTAAAAAGCAAACAGAAGTAGAATTGCGTATTCATTACTGCAAAAAATTAAGAGACTCAGGAATACGCTATGGAAGCAGTCCGGTGTTGCTTAATTTGTATAACAATCAGATTACCAAAATAAACAGCGCCCTTTCAACCCTTCACGAAGACATACAACTGGATTTTCAGAATGAGTTGGTTAAATTAATCTAAAGAGATTTCCGCTTGAAATAACCCTTTAGTTTTTTATCTTTGCGCCCTTAATAAAAAGGAGAGATGCCCGAGTGGCTGAAGCCGTAGGCCCTGCAAGCCGGAGGCCCTGCAAGGGGCTTTTAGAAAAATGGTACAGAAGTTAGACAAGAAAATAAATAAATATCAGGAGAGATGTCCGAGTGGCTAAAGCCGCAGGCCCTGCAAGGGGCTTTTAGAGTTATGATACAAAAGTTAGCAAAGAAAATAAATTAATAAGAGGAGAGATGTCCGAGTGGCTGAAGGAGCACGCTTGGAAAGCGTGTGTACTCCAAAAGGGTACCGTGGGTTCGAATCCCACTCTCTCCGCCAGTAACACATTTGATTGAGTGTGTTTAGGTGTGATTACATTGTGGTTCAAGCTTTTTAGTATTTTTTCAAAGGGTCGATACTTTGTTTAGTATTGATAATACTTGAATCAAAGTTACCCGAAAAGTTACCCCATCTTTTTTTCGTGTATTATCTTCATCGAAATCGATGAATTGAGAAAGTTGTTTTCGTAGTTACAGATTAATTACATTTTTCTTCTGATAGCGTCGTGTAATCTTGCACTATGAAAATAGAAATGCAAAAACTAAAAGCAAGCTTTTATATAAAAGCAGATAAAGAAAACAACGATGGCTTAGCAATGATTTACTGTAAAACAGAAATCAATGATACTACATGTACTTTCAGTACAGGCCTTATGGCCGAACCTGAAAAATGGAAGAAACTTAAACAGTATCGCCTATCCAGAAATGAGCACGAAATAAAAATTAGAAATGAAATCAACGAACTTCATGTAAACATGGAGAAAGCAGTCAAATCAGCATGAGTAAAAACGCTACTCCTAATATTAATACTTGATAATTATTTAATAGAAATTCCAATAACATACTATTGGATTTTAAGTGCACTGAGCTTTCTAATAACTTCCATATATACTATGTCCACCTCCAAAATATTGAGTCTTCAAATGCTCATAAACGAGATTCGTTTTCAAATCAACTTCATCTGATTGGTAAGTAGGATATGGAAGTTTTTCAAACAGTGTTTTAGAAACGGAATTAAAAACCGCTGCTGCTGTAACAGTTTTATCTGGCCACTGCTCTACTTTAAGTTTGTCTTTCTTTAGTTCATCTAATAATTCAATTGCGATTTCCTTAACCCGGTTTTTATCTGCTTCGGTTAAAGCCGGTTTATGGATGATATCAAAAATCGCTTTCTGCTCTTCTGTCAATCCTTCTCTTTGTGTTTCGGCTTCTTCGGCAGAAAGGGAGTTTACAAATTCAATCAATCTTTTAAAAGTCGCCTCAATAGTAACTGCGTCTTTTCCTAAATTGTATTCAGCAATTATTTCCTGGTAACGAACATAATAATCTACCCTCAAAGGATTGCATTCAACCATGTGGTTCAGTTGCCTTTCAATCTTATCTTTAAGTGATTGTACAGCTGCATTCTTATTTTGTGTTTTAAGAAAATGTTGTTCCAACAGTCCGAAGTTTAGGCCACTTAGGTCTATTACTTTTCCGGTGTCATGAGTTGGCTCCTGAACCATATTTTCAATACTCTCATCAACTACAGCTTGTATTTGTCGCATGATTGCAGCAACGTCCGCACTTTCAATATTATCTTCAATGGCTGTATAAATTACATCGATTGCGTTTTTTCTCGGAGCATATTTATTTAAGATTTTGTCTGGCATGATTGATTTATACTTCTTGAAGACTTCCCTGGCAAGGAGCTGAAACTTCATTTTTGTTTCGTCATTAGTATATACAGCATTTATACCTCTCTCCATTGCGGCAATCTTCTCAAGCCCTTCAGCAGTTATTAAATCATTCAAATCAAAGTATACCTCATCACGCAAAAACACTTCAGTATTTGATAATGCTTCTTCCAGTTGAAGAATCAACTCCTCTTTTGGTTGCACTGGTGGTTCCACCTCTCCACCACCTCTACCAGTTCCGCTGGAGCCATATATCGACAATGCATCCAATAATGCATTATATGTTTCAATGTAATCTACAATCATCCCATTGTTCTTTCCTTCACTGATACGATTTGCACGAGCTATTGTCTGCATCAGTGTATGCGACTTTAATGGCTTGTCAATATACATAGTGGAAAGTGTTGGAACATCGAAGCCGGTAATCCACATGGCACAAACGATAACTAATCGGAATGGATGGTTCTCATCTTTAAAGTCAACTTCCAAATCTCTGGTCGGGTAGTTCATCTTTTCTCGATGAGGTTCAATATCCAAATCCCAATCTCTGAATTTTTGAATTTCGTTTTGCTCACCGCTTACAACCACTGCTATTTCTGTCTCCTTAATCCATTCTAACTCTCTTCCCTTCGCCAATAATTCCTGGTCGCCATATTTACCTTTTTGAATTTCCTTTTCTAATTCTTCTACATAGTTTAACCAATGATGTCTTATCAAATCATACATCTTTACAGTAGTTAACTTGTCTAAAGCAACCAACATTCCTTTTCCTTTATAACCACGATTACAGAAATGCCAGACAATATCCTTTGCAATGGCATCTAATCTCTTCTTTGAAGTAAGTATCGGATATTCTCTTGAAAATAATTGTTCAACCTTTGTACGCTGGTCAGAGTCCAAGTCTTCGGCTTGGTCAAGGATGTTTCTGATTTGTTCTGTAATTACTGGGTTTTTTATGCCCAAATATTCTCCACGATTTTCATAATAGAGAGGAACAGTTGCACCGTCATCAACACTTCTTTTGAAATCGTATTTAGAAACATAATCACCAAATATTCGACGAGTTAACTCATCGTCCTTGAATAGAGGTGTCCCTGTGAATCCGATGAACGATGCATTAGGTAAAGCATTACGCATGTTTAAAGCTAAACTCCCGCCTTGAGTTCTATGAGCCTCATCTGATATGACAATTACATTATCTCGCTTGGTTATTTCATCAGTAAAATTAAATTTATGGATGAGTGAAAAAATATATCGATGGTCCTGTTCTAAGAGTTCTTGTAAATTCTTTCCACTGTTCGCCTTGATGGAATTTTTAGTTCCGGCCTTAATTTGAGGAATAGCTCCGACACCACTAAATGTTCCGTATATCTGTTTGTCCAATTCATTCCTGTCCGTAACAATAACAAATGTATATGAGCCGGTTAATTTGCGATGAATTTTCTGACACATAAAAACCATCGAATATGATTTCCCTGAACCTTGAGTATGCCAGAATACTCCCAGCTTTTGTTTAGTCTCTATATCAATCTTACCGTCTTTGTATAGATGTTCCTTTTCCTTGATGCTTTCAATTGCTTTGTTCACCCCAATAAACTGGTGATTTCTTGCAATGAGTTTTACAACTTTTCCTAAAGAGGTATCAAACAAAACAAAGTTTTCAAATAAATCAAGGAAACGGTTTTTATCACAGACCCCTAAAATTATTCTGTCCAATGCCACAATTCCATCTTCCTCTTCGGTAATTCGCTTCCATTCATGAAAATGCTGGTACTTTCCTGTAACGCTTCCAATTCGGCTTTCAATTCCGTTGCTCAATACAACGAAAGCATTGTAATGGAATAATCTTGGAATAACATCTAAGTAATCCTTGAAGTTATTGATGTATGCATTCTCCAGCTTGCGATGTGCTGCTTTCAGTTCAATGAACAAAAGCGGAATGCCATTGACAAACCCGATAATATCAGGTCTACGCTCTCTACGACTTTTTCCTTCAATCCACAATTGACGAATAGCAATGAAATGATTGTTGGAAGCGTTATCAAAATCGAAGATTTTAAGTAATTTATTTTTTACTTGTTCTCCTTTATCGTTTGTAAAATCAACTGGAATTCCATCACGGAGAATATTATATTTCTCTTGGTTAATTTCACTTAAAGTTTTTGTGATGCTGTCTTCAATCAGTTTTTCATATCCTTTTAAATACGCTTGTTCCGGTAGACCTGGATTAAATTGTTTTAACTTTTCAAGAAAAAACTTCTGAAGGATTATATCCTTTTTATTTAATCTTCCTAATGTGCTCCCCTCTCCAAAAGTTTCCTTATTGTAAGCAATAGCAGTGTCCCAACCAAGATTGTTATGGAACAAATCAATGGCCGTTTGCTCAATAAGATTATCTTCTGAATATTCGTAGCTCATTACTTAGTTTATATTTAATTTAGAAGCAATTCGTTCAACAAATTCGTCTTCCTTTTGTATTAGTTCTTTCATTGTTAGTTTTTCGTTTACATAAACGCCATCAACAATAAAATTTATTTGGTTATTCTGCACTCCATAAAGATTATCCGAATAAGCTTTGCCAATTTCAATTTCTTTTGACAATGGATAAAGTAATCCTCCAGCAATTATTTCATCGTTAAAATAGCCCACATAGGAATGTATCTGATGTAAATCATTTCTGTCTACGTCCTTGTTAGACATTTCCATTTTTTTAAACTTAGCATCAAAAACCGCTATTTTATTATTGGACCGTTGCTTCATAACAATATCTGGAAACATCGAACGGGCATAAAATTTATGCTGGTACATATCAACTTTTTCCTGTGCATTTACTGACCACTCTTTAAAATTTCTACTAAGTAGCTTTTCAAGGTATAATTCAAAAAGTTCTGCAATATCAAATAAATAGCCTGTTGTTGCCATCTTGCTATTTGTTTCATCTGGCATTAAATCTTTATCAAGCAAAATTATTTCAGCATATTCCAATACTTTTCTAAATCCGTTGTATAAAGGATTAATTATTGATTGGTGTGCCCTTGCCTTTTGAATTATTTCATAAGTAACATAATTTCCCGAATAATGCTGTTTCACCAATTGGCTTACACCAAGAAGTTTGTTGTGAATTTCCCTTCCAAAAAGGGACTCTAATTTTCTTAATGTTAGGTATAGAACATCAATAACTTCCTGCACATAGCAACGCTCTTTAAATACTGATGTTAATTTGCCTTTAAATGGAATATCCTGTTTTAGGTAAGCATTGAAATCAATAGCTCCTCTTACTTTATGGCTTCGCTCTCTTTGTTTTTTATATTCTTGAGGCAAGCCTAAAACTGCTGCTTTTTCAAGAGATTGAATAAACAGGTAGGCAATTATATATAAAAACTGATTTTCGGCTTCATCTTTTCTTGACTTTGCTTCTTCATTATCAATGAAGATGTCATTTACAAAATTGAGAATCCTTTTTAAAAAAGCATCACCATATTTTGTAATGATGTTTATTTTGCTCCCTTTATAAAATAAAGTGCCAGCATATAGACCCGTTTGAACGAAGTATTCCTTTTCTTTTTCGGGGCTCTCCTTTGCGTATAACTTCAGGATTAATCGTTCTTCTTCTGGTTCAAAGAATCTATTTTTTTTAAAACTGAATAGTCTAATTTGCTTTAATTGTTTGGCTCCAAGTTTTAATTCATACACCGATGAAAAAAGGCGGTGTACATTTTTAATACCTGATTTATTTACACCAAAATTTTCACCCAATACTGATTCAAGTATAGGGGCTTCTTCGTAAAAATTATGATTTACAGGTACGGTGATTTTCATTGAATCTTACTTTATTGCATCTTTAAAATTAGCAAGTGCATCAACTAACTTATTGTCTAACTCGCTTTCGGCAAATACTGCTCTCAAATATTCCTTGAGTGTCGGTCGTAAATACAGATTAAAAAGCACTTCTATATTGTTAGACGTAATTTCTTTTCGTTTCGCAATATCCTTCATCTTCATAAAAAAGGAGTGCCCAAATTCATACGACTTACCTAAGCCTAATTCATTTGAGATGTAATTATTTAAACGTTCGCAGGCTCTTTTGTAATTGAGGATATTACTGAATTCTTCTTTATCCTTGAATTTGGTTTCTTCTTCTACTACTTCATAATCACAGTCTTTTCTAATCCATTTGAATCTTCTTCGAAGGGCTAAATCAAAAGCATCAATGCTCTTGTCCACATCGTTCATCATTCCAATGAAGAATACATTGTTTGGTACACCAAATTTCACTTCGTCACCATCCATAAAATAGGATAGCGCTGAATATTTTTTATCCTCTCTAATCAGCTCGTCTATTAATGTAGAATATTGAGTTCTGATTATGTTTTTTGTATTGTTTGGAATAGAAACATCGTGTCTGTAATCCCTTTCTAAAAGCGATAATGTTTCACCAAATACGGATGAAAGATTGGCACGATTAATTTCGTCCACTACAAAATAGTAGGTCTTCTTAGGATTATTTTTAGCTTTAATACAGAAGTTTTTGAAAACACCATTTACCAATTCAAAACGGATATTTCCATCTTTGGAAACACCTTTGGGTTTAATTCCCTCTATAAAATCTTCGTAAGTAAAAGAAGGATGGAATTGAAGTATTTCGTACCGTGAACTATCACCTTGGCAAACGAAATCTAAACTATTTACTACTGCATACGTTTTCCCAGTACCCGGTGGACCATACATTATTACATTAGGATTATTCTTGTCTGCTATAGCCTGTGCTGTAGAATATTTCCATAAAAAATGAGAAAGTAAAATTAACTCACCTTTATTGTTATCGTTTATTCCAAATAGTTTTTTTGCTACAATACATACTTGATGGTTTTTTGAAAAAACATTATTTTCATCTCCGTTTATTAATTCATCATATAAATCATTCAGAACAGACTCAGAATAGATGTAAATGAAATCAGCTAAATTATCCAGCACAACCATTTTCATTAGTACTTGCTTGGCACTGTAATTTGACTCCTCAACCAATTTTATTTTTAGTAATGGGTCCGCTTGTGATACTATTGACCTTAACAAGTCTTTGATATTATTGTTGAAATAGTTTTCTGCATCTTGGCGGTTCGCTTTTTCTTTCTTTTCACTTTTAATGTAAAAGGTACTATTATCATTATTGAGCTTTACTCCAAAATTTTCGGCAGTACCTGGTTTTGATGAACCCAAAACTGTTTTTGTAGTTCTTTCCAGAAAATTACAGAGATATCCTCCAGGCATAATAGCAGTTGCGTTACCTAAGGTATTGGTATAATCATCTAAAGTCAGCGTGTCGTTTATTATTTTTTCACGATACTTCTCCCAATGATTTGTAAGTGTTTCTATTTCCCTTGCATTGTAATTCTTATCCTCTTCTTTTACATCAGATTTGAATTTATCCCAAAGCAATTTGATTTGTTCTTGCCTTTCAGGTGATAGCTTTAGATTTTCCATAAGTAATTCAATTCGTTTTTGGTTTATGGCAGTATTTAATGCTGATGTAATTCTTAAATCGTTACTATTTTCCAATGGCTTTAATTTGTATAGTGCAGGAATTCTGTCAGCATCACCATATGCACATCCATTAAAATCAAGTTGCAATGCTGAAAGTTCTTGCTCATTCAGTGAATTACTCAATGCACGTCTTTGTGCATATCCAGGAGTACCTTCTTCTTCGCCTTCAATGGCAGAACTATTCACAATTCCACATAAATAACAACGCTTATTTCTATTTGCCCCTTGTGCAATTAATATAACATCACCTTCTTTTATTTGATTAAAAAAAGCAACACCTGTTGAATCATCTGGACCAAATCCAATATATGCATTTCGCTTTTCAGCAATAACTTCTTTCCACCTGGACTCTGAAGCATCGTTATGTACATTTGGAGATATTATCCAATAATTTATTAGCATATCTTACACTTCTATTTGCCCCGTCATTAGTCTTGGCAATAAAATATCTCTCGCCTCCTTTAGTTTGGTGTTTTGATTTGACAATGTTAAAATCATTTTATAAATCGGTTCTGCATATTCTTCATATGATTTTAACACATCATCACTTGGAGTATTTAATTTAATTGCCATTAATTCTGTTTTAGTTACAGCATTAAAGATTGCACCATTACCAACAACATCGTCTTTAAAGAAAAACGTTTTTAATTGTTGGTAAAGTGAATTCTGAAATCTTTTTTTACTTTTAAATGCACATAGACCTCGGCCAATACAAACTTTGTCCTGAGTAAAATTTATTCTTCCCACTGGTGCTCTTACACTAAAAAGAATATCATTTGGCTCTGCAATTTTTATTGGCTTATTACAGTATGATTTGTGCTCTACAAAATAATTCGAAAAATTTGTAACTCCCTGATGAAATGGTAGACCATCTCCTATATCATTATATGTATCTGATGTAGGACTCTGTCCCATAACAACATCTGCAAGTTCATCAATGGAAACCCCTAAGAATTTATTATCTCGTAAAATTATATTGAATTCAAGTTGAGCTGTCTCTTCCAACAATTTTATTCGTTTCAAATTATTTTCAATCAAATCATCATAAGCTGATAAGATGCTGGCGATTTTGAGTTGAGTTGGAAGGAGAGGATAAGTTGATAATTGCTCATATGCTACATTTCTGTTTAAACCTGGAACAGCAGCATCGGTATTTAGTTTATCAAGTCCAAGTGTTTTAAATTTGTAATAAAGAAAACGTAAATCATTTTCGGCTTTTGGAACAACATAATATGATGTATCAATTGGAAAGAAATTCCTGCTTTCAAAATAAACAGTTCCAACACTTCCCTTTCTTCCAATAATAATTCCCGGACCCTCAACTAAATATTGATTATGAGTTCCAACTTCGCCGGCAGAACCATAAACAGGAAATTCACCACTAATTCGAACTGGTGCTGCCAGGCTTTTTCCATAAGCTAATTCACAAACTTCCGCTACTTTTTTTTCTACCCATTTCATAAAACCAACTCTTTAAAATTTTCAGAAATTTTATTCGCCAATTGATTTGCTTCTTCATTCAATCCTTCCAATTCAAAATGTATTTCATTTAATCTTTCTTCATAATCAATTCCGTCATCAACAGCCGCATCTACACCTACATACCTTCCGGGGCTAAGAGAATAATCTTTTCCTGAAATATCTTTTTGAGAAACAACCTTGCACAGTCCTTCTATATCTTTATAATCTGCATCAGGAAACCGAGTTTGTAACCATTCAGCATTCCGCTGAAAATACTGTACATTATGAGTAAGTTCTACAAGGAATTCCCATGTTGTAACCAATTGTTTTAATTTATCTTTAAGTTGGAGCGCTATCCATTCTTTCTCCTTGCGAAGTGCATATTTTTTTTCTATAACATCTAATTGTTCAGAAAATAATTTTAGACAACCCTCAGTCTCTTTACGGAAGGATTTTAATATTTTTTGAAAAGATGGTTGTTCCATACTTTTCGTTAGGCTGAGTAATGTCTTGTTTACTTTGTCCAACTTCTCATTCCAAATAACATTAGATTGATGAGTGACACATGCACGAATTTCTTTTTCCAGCAACTCCAGGTCAGCAATAGCAGTTAAAAGTGTTGAGTTTTTTAAAGAAACAGTTTCTATATCTTCTTCAAATTTGAAATTGTTTTTATTTTTCTTGATAAAGTCATCTAAACCCAATTGAATATCTTTTCCCATTTCAATAATGGGAAGACTCACATCAACAATTTGCCAAGCTGCTTCGGAAGCATTGACATAATGTGATTCTACCGTTTGCAAATATTTTGTAATGTTTCCACGATAGAGAGCAACAATGGCAGTAATATTTTGAAGTTGCTCATCCGAAAAATCATTTATTTTTTGAGTGACTTTACGATATATTTTCCGGGCATCGAGCATCAATACCCTGTCGGCTTTTTGTTTGTTACTACTTTTTGCTTTATCAAAAAACCAAAGAGTACAAGGCAATGAACGAGTGTAAAAAAAGTTTGTCCCAATAGCAATCATCACATCCACTGCTCCGGTCTTTACTAACTTTTCACGAATATCCTTTTCGCTATGTCCGGCATCACTGGCAGAAGAGGCCATTACAAAACCAGCCCTGCCAGTTGGTTTCAGGTAGCTGTAGAAATATTGAATCCACAAATAATTAGCGTTGTCATTCTTCGGTAACCCAAATGGTAACCGTGGGTCTTTCTTTACAGAATCCTTTGCCTTGTCAACGCCATCGACATTAAAAGGCGGATTGGCCATTACGTAATCGCATTTACCGACTAAGTCATGCTTGTCCTCATAAAATGTATTACCTTCTTGTATGTTTCCTTCTAATCCATGCACTGCCAAATTCATTTTAGCGAGCTTTGTATTCGTTTCGGCTTTTTCCTGACCATAAAATGTCACTCTCTCAGCAGGTTTTAATCCTTCACTCTCTATGAAGTAACCAGTTTGAACAAACATTCCGGCTGAACCTGCCGCCGGGTCCAATACAATTCCATGGTCAGGCTCAATCACATTCACAATAGTATTCACTAAACTGAACGGTGTAAAAAATTCACCGCCTTCCTGAGCACCGGTCATCGCAAACTTGTTGAGGAAGTATTCATAAATTTTCCCGAATAAATCACCTTCTGCTTTTTGCAAAACTTCTTTGTTGAAAATTCGAAGTAGTTCACGTAACAATTCTTTACTGAAAATAGAATAGTTCTTCGGTAGCACACCGGTTAGATTCGGGTATTCCTCTTCGATAGACTTCATTGCTAAATCAATCGCTTCACCAATGTCTTCCTTTTCCGGTAATTCAACCAAGTAATCATACCGGGATTTGGTGGGAAGAAACATGGCATTCTTTTCTTCAAAATCTTTTTTCGTCAGTGGTCGTTTGCCTCGTTGAGCATGTATCGGCAAATTCGCTTCAACGTCTTCCTTAACTTTTAAAAAACGGTTATATGCATGGCGTAGAAAAATCAAGCCCAGGACAGGCATGGAATATTCGGAGGCGGTTAGCTTGCTGTTGGCTCTGAGCTGGTCAGCGGCCCGCCAGAGTTCGGTTTCTAATTTTTGAAGGTCTTTTCCTTGCATGTTGTATTAAATTTTAAAAGCAGATTCAAAGTTTCCATTGAGTTAATTTTCGCTTATGTAATTATCTGAATATGTGATGTTTGATTATTTTTTTGAAATAATTGAAAACTACCCCAATATAGAATTTTAACCTTAAAATCGGGATGTTTTTCCGACTTTTCAACGATTACAAAAAGAACCTGTTGATAAAATTATTATCTTTATTATTAACTGGCAGCAATAATGTGTTTCTTTACACCCATAGTTCTTTGAAAAATGTTTTGGTTCTGATTACTAAGTGAAGTTCACTTGACAGTCCGTAAGGACAACCCGTTTGGGTTTATTAACGGCACTACAATGCTCTATGCTCTCACCGCTACATCGGTTGACATTAGCTGACATTGCATGTTGTTAAAGTTTGTTTTACGACATCAATTAGTTATTGATTAATGAAGCAGGAAAATTAGGTGAGTGCAATGAGAACATCGCTTACGCACTTAGTATTCAGACCTTTTGTGGTAGTAGTTAAAGCGAGCAATATCGCTAATGAAGCAGGGGCAATATTGCTCTTTAACTTTAAACTAAATACTATGGCCAGAAAAAAACAAAGCCAAAACATTGATAGCTTGATACAAGGTATCAACACTATCATCGAGAACCGGTGTTCTCTTTCGGAAGAGGATGTAAAAATCCTCAATGAAGCATTAATTCTTCTTCAGAAACTGAAAAGAAAAAAGGGGAAAACCAACAAAGACATACTACTTGTAGTTGTTAAAACTGTTGAGTTACTATCCAAATTTTTTAAAAATGATTCTGCAAAATAGAAGACAAGGCGCATCAGAAAATCCGGACACTCCTTAATTTTTTTCAAACAAAATGGATTTAGGCACAACAATTAAAAATATTAGAAAACAGAAAGGGCAAACTCAAGGCGAGTTTGCTTCTTTATGTGGTATTTCCCAGACTTATCTTTCGCAGGTAGAAAGCAATCAGAAGGAACCTAAACTTAATATCTTAAAAATAATAAGTGAAAATTTGAAAGTCCCTTTGCCAATTTTATTCTTTCTTTCAATGACCGAAGATGATGTACAACCCAACAAACGTAAAGCGTTTATTATTGTTAGTCCTTCGGTAAAATCCTTAGTGAATGAATTCTTCGCTGTATAAAAAATCGCAGCTCAAACATCTTTGCGCTATTATTGGTTGCCAACCAATCGAGGTGGAATACATCACACAAAATATAAATGATTATTACAATGAGTGGTTTGAAAAAAAAATAAACAAAGCAACAGGCGGTTTTAAGAAATACAATGATGGAACGGTAAAGCAACGAGCGATTAGGCCGTCATTGAAAAAATTGAAAGTCATTCAATCTGCAATTAAGAATAAAATTCTTGCGACAATTCCGCTACCGGATAACATTCATGGAGGAGTAAAAGGCCGGAATAATGTAACTAACGCAAAACCTCATCAAGGAAATAAGTATCAGTTTACTACTGATTTGCAAGAATTTTATCCAAGCGTAAAACACCAACAGGTTTATCATACTTTTTTATTACTGGGGTACTCCGACCATATAGCGCATTGGCTTACCAAACTGACAACATGGAAATATGAATTACCACAGGGAACGCCAACAAGTACACATATTGCAAATCTCGTATTCCTTGAAATAGACAAGAAACTAATTTCATTTTGCAAAAAACACCGCCTAACTTACACCAGGTATGTAGACGATTTGACATTCTCATCTCAACAGGACTTCAAACCAATTCTCAACGAGATTTTAGAGATTATCAAAGAAGGAGGCTTCAATCTTAGTTATCGCAAAACAAAATATAAAGGTGACCAGACGGTGACTGGAATTAATATTTTTAACAACTTCATCGACGCACCTGAAAAAATAAAAATGAAAGCGGCTGCCGAAAAACTTAATGAAGGTAAATTAAAACCATATTCCAATTATCTAAACACGATTAGACGGACGAACAAGAAAATGCAAAGAGATAAGATAAAATAAATTTTCATTAGACAATAAAAGAAAACGGTAAAACATTAGACTTTCATTTTTATATTTTCCCTGCATTGATGTTTTCCAGATTACTAATCTTGATTTATCAATTGGAAACATAGTCCAGATAATAAAATCATTCAGCCAACACTAAATTTCCAAATTCAAACATGATTTATTTAATCTTTGATAGTGATGTTTGGCTGAACTCTCTTAAAGAAAGTGGAGAAGAAGATAATTACATGGATTCATTGGAATTTTGGATAAATGATGGATTTGTGAAAATTCTATTACCCGAAATAATAATAACAGAATGGGATAGAAATCGAGATGAGAAAAAACGAGTTTTAATAAAGGAGTGGCGCAGCTTTTATCAAAAAGTAAAAGAGGAGTTAGGAACGGATGTTGTAAAAACATTAAATACACCAGATGTTCTTGATGCGAAAGTTGAAAAACAACTTAAGAAAGTTGAGGATATTTTTCAAAATCATGCAATCAAAATACCAATTTCATCAAATCATAAACTCTTAGCCGCAGAATTAGCACTTGAGAAAAAAGCGCCGTTTAGAAATAAAAATAGTATGGGTGATGCCATCATTTATTTTTCAATGACAAGCTATATTGAAATAGAGGGCTTATCAAAGTGTATTTTTATTACCAATAATAAAAATGATTTTAGTCATGACGATTTTACTGACAAAATACACCCTGATTTAGAAGACACATTTAAAAAATTGGATATAGATTATTATATAGACCTAAGAAGATTTTTTCATGACTATGCCAATCAATTGCCTAATCCAGCAGGATATAAAAAATTACAAGCTTTAAAGGAGGAAGATAAAAAACTTGCCAGTGCTGTTTTAAATCCCCAGACACTCGAAAACTTAACGGGTCTCAGGGATTCATATATAGAAAATGTAAATCATTTGGACTTGATTTTAAAAACAAAAAATCCTACGAAAGAACAAGTACATTTTGCTTTAGGACTTGTTGATTCCGATGAAAGCTATAAACAGTATTTTTTCAAAAAGGTTGATGGCATTGTTTGGTTTAAAATTCTGAAAGATAGAGATGTTTTCAATCCGTTAAATAATCCGTCACCTATAAAAGTTAAGGAAGGATTTCAAATTGCTTATTGGGAACCATTGAGCTACTTAGAGAAGCTTACCAACCAAATTGATAAAGGTAAAGAACTCGAATTAGTTGATGAGATTATTACGATTATTAAAAATGTATCTGAAAATCCAAAGGATAATTTCAGAACATGGTATGTACTTACAAAGATTTTAACAACGTTACCCAATGATAAAGTCTCTAAAGATATATTAAACTATATACCAGTTTGGCTTAAAGGAAGTTTTGATACGATGCTGCAAAGTTCCGAGTTGTGTAAAAAACTATTACCTAAGTTTCTTTCTGATAAGCCAACAAAAGAAGATATTGAGAAATCTGAAATAATTTTAAAACACCTCTTCGCTATTGAGAAGTTAGCGGCAATTCCCGAAAGTGTTTCTGGCATCTCAGGTAGTAGTTATTTTTCCAGGGTACAGATGTACAATCTTTCTAACGCATTTGCTGAGAAGAAATTGATTTCAAATATTGCTAAATATTGTTCAAACGATATTATTTATTTATTAGCAAATAATTTAAAATTATTGTTCTATGATTTTCCTAATGGAATTAACTTTACTATCAAATCTTATAAAAATGAATACAATATCAAAGGAACAATTGAAGATAAGAACATCTCTGTTTCTATAGTTGATAAAACTCATCCAGATTCTGTATTAGTCACGGCCCCAATTTTGAATTTTGAGAATTATGGCGAGCTTCAAATTAAGGAAAAACTTTTAATCATTTTAAACGAGGCGAAAATTGAATATTTATCAACGGAAGACAATGAATTTAATATAAAGTTATTTACTAATGCATTGATAAATGGCTCCTTTAATTCATACCATTTTAATTCTATAGGGAAGTTAAATGATAGATATCTACACGGTGAAAAGATAACGGAAGTATTCGCATTAATTTTCCGTGATATATTAAATGAAAAAATAAAACAAAAACCAGTTGATGCAATACAAATATTAAATCAATTTTCTACAAACAATTTCTACAGACACGCTTTCTATCGAAGGATTCTATTCTTTGTTATAGGTGAGAACTGGGATGAATCTAAATCAATATTTTGGGAGCAGATTAAAAACAAAGACACAAATCATTATTTTTCAAATCACAGGTTCGATAAAGAACTATATGAATTATTAAACAAAAATCAATCGCAATTAACTGTTGATGAAATAAATCTTTTACGAAAAATTATTGATGCAGGGCCTCAAGATGAGAAGGATGATAGAGACCCCAAATATTTTGATTATTGGAGGCTTCGATGGTATTCAGCTTTGAGGAATACTGAGTCTTTTAAAATTCATTACGAGAAACATTCTGAAGCACAGAATATAACACACGACCACTACGAAAATATTGGTGAAGTAATAACAAGAGTAGGTTCAGTAGCCCCATTTTCAGTTCATGAACTTCTTCAAAAAAGTAATGAAGAAATTGTAAAATATATTAATGAATTCAAACCAAAGGACCGTTGGGAAGAGCCAAGTATAGATGGATTATCAGGAGCATTGGGTAAAGCCGTTGAAAATGAACCAGAGAAATTTGCAAATGAGATTGCACTATACAATAGTATTTTCTACATCTATGCGTATCATATTCTGAATGGCTTCAGAGAAGCTTGGAAAAATAAAAAATCATTTGATTGGAAAAAGGTTTTAGATTTCTGTAAGGCATACATTTCAAATGAAAAATTCTATTCAGGACAACTTAGTTTGGAAAATGATGGTTGGAATGCAACGGCTGAGTGGGTTATCGGTACTATTGGAAACCTTCTAACTGAGGGAATGCAATCCGATAGTAATGCTTTCGATTTATATTTACTTCCATCCGCAAAGGAAATTATTCAAACACTTGCTGTTAATTTAAAGCCTCTTGATGATTTTAAGGAAACGAATATGGATTACCCTACTTATTCCCTTAATTCCACTGCTGGTAAAGTTTTAAGAGCCCTTCTTGATTATTCATTACGAAGAGCCAGGGATTTGAAATCTAAAAAAAGCGTATATAAATGGGAAGATGATGTAAAAGCAATTATTGAAGGTACTTATAAAAAAGGGGTTGTTGACAGTTACATTCTTACCGGATGGTATTACGAGCAATTCTATTTTTTGGATAAAGATTGGTTGTCAACCAAAGTATTTGAAAACTTAAAACTCGGTGACAAGGAGTGGTTTGCATTCATGGGAGGTTTTGTTTTTGGAAATCCTCCATTTAATAAAGAAGTTTATAAGCTATTTTACCCTCATTACGAGAGAGCAATAAAAAATAATTTTGGATTATATGACCACGGAGTAATTAGACACCTTGTTACATTCTATTTTTGGGGTTTTGAAGATTTAGGAAAAGAGGGTCTTATGTTGATGTTTCTAAAATTTGCAAGCCCAGCTGCAATTCTTGAACTTGTAAATTTTGTTTGGCGGCAGGAAAGTTATCTTAAAAGTTTAGATGCAAAAGAAGCAGTAAAAATTCAGGAAAAAGTGCTGAACCTTTGGAGCTATTTATCAAACAAATATCAAAATACACAGGTACAAGAAGAACAAAACATATTGGCAAACCTTTCTAATTTACTTGTATTTGTGCCAGTACTTAATGAAACAATCACCAACCTTGTTTTAATCTCATGTAAGTTTTTGGACAAACACTTTCATTTTCATTTTATAATTGAGAATTTGATAAAACTAAAATTTAAAGGCAATCCAAGTGAAACTGCAAAATATGTAGGGCAAATTTTAAATTCTATTCCATTCGGTGAATTCTTTTCCAGTATTGACAATCTGCCTATTACTGAATTAGTGACTTTCCTTTATGAAAATAATCAAAAGACAATTGCAGATGAGTTTTGTAATAAGCTAACGAAGCAGTATGGACAGGAATTTCTTATTGAGATTTACAATAAATATCAAATATAAATTTCAACATTCAAATATTTCCTTGATGTATCTTGGATTATCTTCAATCTTCTTTATATCCTCGTTTAACTGATTAACTATTTTAATTTTATCAAAGTCGCTAATTTTATCAAGAAGATTATTATTCGAATTTGCTTTGTCAAATAAATTTCTTTGCTCCATTTTCTTTGAAATAAAATCCATTGAGTTTAGAAGATTTTCGGTGTCAGAAGGATGAATTCCAAAATTCTCTTTTGATAAAGCATCAACAACGCATTGGTCAATTATAAGAGTAGGTAAGGGCAAGCCGTTCCTATCTCTGTATGATTTCAATAGTTTTATTACTCTTCTTGCTTCGGGTTTATTGACTGTAAGATTTTTTTGAACATCTACGTTCGTTTTTAATGACTTTCCATTTTGCCAAATCCATTCCGGTCTCACATACAAGTTCAAGTCCTTTTCTATTAAATAATTATTTATTTCCCTACCTGGTACAATGTCAATCTGAACCGGTGTATTGTTAAAAACAAGTGTTATTCGAATTGCTTTAGTTTCTTTAGTCACCTTAGCTCTTGAACCATATTCTTTGAGTAGTATATCATGAACATTGTAATACATTTCTTCCAATGACCTATAACTACTTTTCTTGAATGGAAGGATAATGTCTAAGTCATAATTTGAACCGATTGCAGTTCTCTTATAAAAAGAACCGGTATCTTCTGGAAACGTTACGAGTTTACTTCCAAACTTTTGCGCAAGTCGCTGTTTTATTTTTTCACGGGCTGCTGCAATATTATTAAATACATCAGGGCTTGCTTTTATACGTTCTTCTATTAATATATTATTGAGATAATTATCAACTTTGAAAGAATGTTTCGATTCTTCGTTCGATTTAGAATAATATTCAGCATATCCTAAACCACCGCCAATAGCGCCTCCAATAAGGGAATATTTTACTGTTCTCCATCCATCATAATTTTTCCAGGTAAAGGCTTCACCTTTTTTCATATGTTGCCACCATTGTATAAAAACATCTCCAAGTGCAGTAATTCCTGCACCTATTACAATACCCTTTACTATGTGCTTATCTTTTTTTCTCATTTATTAGAGTTTTTAATTTTAACGGGTGCTCACCGCCACCAAGCCATTCATCAGTAAGATGCCATACTTCGTAATAATATAGCCATAGAGAAGTCCAGGGAATGATTGTGTCACATAAGAAATCAGTTCGGCTGAACTCACAATACTTTGGCTGATACAAGCAAAGATTTTCGCCTGGATAAAGGTGTGGAATATCTTCACCCTTGCTATTCTTTTGCAGTGCCGGGGAAATAATTTTTGTTTGCGGTCCGTCCTTCAGAGTATATTTCAAAATAAAATTATAAGTAGTACTCCTTGAAGTTGGTTGCAACTGCCCAGTTACTTTCATGCCGCTATGCGACGAAAAATTAGTAATGAAATGAGGATATCTACTCTTCATTAAAAATATCTGTTCAGATATTGACTTATTTCTTAATTTAATTTTACGTGACATTACTTTCCAAAAAAGGTATTCGTTTTTAATGATGCTACACCCGCAGAACTTACAGAAGAAAGTATTCCGGTGTTTCTTGAAGTGGCCAAACCTTTACTTTTTCTCAGTTCTTCAATCATCATGCTTTGACTTGTTTGTGCCTTTCTGAAAATATCATCCCCAAATAATCCTTTCATAATAGCTCCTTCTTCAGGTACCCCATTTTCTTTTTTTAGTTTTTGCCATTCAGTATATAAATGATTCGCAAATTTTTTAAATGCTTCATAGTATTCGGGTTCTTTGTCCCATTTATCAGTAAAATCCTCTGCTGAATTTACAGGATTCACAATCTTCAACCTTCCAATCGGTTGATTTACTTTAGTGCGAATTGTGGTGATAATATTATCAACCGTATTAAAAATACTCTCTTCACCTTGATAGAACTGACCAGCAATCGTTGTGAGAATAATGCTCGAAGTTTTATAAGTGTCGCCTTCCTGAAAATAAATATCCCTATATCGTTTTATTAATTGAACAGCCCGTTGTAAGGGTTTTTTATTTCTAAAATTATCGGTGGGTATTTTTTCTGCCCTCATTGCTTTTTCAAGAGAACTTTCTTTCACCAAATTTGCCTTGCCAATAAACCATTCAGCATATCCTCGTGGATTGCTGCTAACCCAATTCCCCAACTCACGGTCAGGGACTTTTATTTTGTTTTGGTCAAATGCATTTTCCTGAATACCCGGCAGTATGTCCATATGAAAATCCCCCGAATAGTTCAAACGAATGCAGCGATTTTTTAATTCAATCTTTCCTTTGTAAAGACCATTTTCTTCCAATCGCCTTTTTAGTTCATTGTAAATTCTTTGAGGCGTGTGCGGTGTATTACTTTTCAAATGAATAGCAATATCCAAATCAAACTCGTCCTTGCCAATCGGTTTAACAGTGGTAAGAATTCTAACTGACCCATGTGGATAAACATCATAACTGTAAGGTTTGAAAAATGTATCATCATCCTCAACCCATTTCTTTATGGCTTCATAACTACTTTTCATTCGTTCAGACCTTGTGGAATCAAGCTGAACTTCTTCTGCCATTTTATCAAGCAGGTCATCAATCTGGGTTACTTTGTTTTCTAATGTTATCATCTTGGTAATATTTTAAAAGTATGAGGTAGAATAACGCTACCACTGTTTGATGCTCTTTTATTTATTTCATCAGGTGTAGCGAAAAGTATTTCATCGGATTTATTTTTCAAATCACTTATGGCTTGCCTTTGAGCATCATTGTCAGTTCGCAATTCATATATGTCAGCATATCTTAGTTCATCTTGTGGATAAACTGGGGACTTCAATACACCTTCAATATGTTTTCCGATGAAAACATATTTGATGTGCTTGAAAATTTCCTTTGATAAAAACCCTGGCTCGATTAGCTCCTCATAAAATTCTCTATAAGGGTCCATCTCACGATTCTTTCGGCTTTCAAACCATTTAAGAAACTCAACAAGATTCTTTCTTTTTTTAATAATGATTCTTAGGTCGTATTCTGTATCTTCATCTCGAGGAACCTGATTACAAGGCTCAATTCCCAGTTTATCAAATAGCTCACGATTTTCTTCTTTGAGATACTTGTATGCACCACCTATAGGTTGATAACCTGGATTATCTTTCTTATGTCTTTTAATTAAAACATATTTTCCGTTTACTTCTATCCTGAATAAATAAGCCACAGTAACTCTTACTGGTTGATTTCGCCTAAAGATTAAAGTTTTCAAAACACCCCATTTCTTTTTGTTTTCAATAATGAAAACGATGAACTCAATAAGTCCACCAATACATAAACCCAATGAGATTTTGAATATTGTCATTTTAGGTTCATCTCCTTTAAGAAAAAAACAAACCAATAATCCCAAAAGACCAATAATAAAACTGACTTTCCCCTTCATTCTTTAATGCTTTTTATCTTTTGGAGGGTTAGGGTCATAGCCATAGGAATCCTTATCTCTGATTGTACCGTCAGGTCTATGAATTACTACTTCTGATTTCTGATTGATTGCAATATCTCTTGCAATTCTAATTGCTTCTGCTTGGGTATCAACAATTTTTGTTGCCTTCTCGTTACCTTCGCCCTTTACTGCCCAATCTTTTCCGCTGGGAACTACATGTTGATTTTTCTTGCTCATTATATTTTATGATTTTAATTTTCTAATTAGTTTTTCAATTTCTTCTTTAGGTAAACTATCATTTACGATTTTCAATTTTTCATAAAGTTCAATTCCTTTTGCCGTACTCAACAATTTTGCTTCTATAATCATCATCACCACCCAAATACTTCCATGTACCTCCAATCCATTTTCTTCTGCTTCACTTCTTAAACTTTTATCACCGGTAAGAAGTTTGCATTTTAATTGCAATGCCTTCCACAATACAGATTTATCAGCTATCCTTCGCAGTGTTCGTTTTGTTTTCAGATTTACGACTTCATCAATTTCATCAGCGGAGAAGTTAAACACTGTAAGTTGCTTGGACCGAATACAATTTTGAATTTGTTCCGCTTGTTCCAATCGTAATATTTCATCCACCACAAAATCCGTTGTGCATATTTCAAAGTCCAATCCGAAAAATTCGGGAAGGGCTTCTATGTTCATCAAATCAAAGAACACATTTGAATCTGTGATGAAAAGCTTCATACTAATTGCTGCAATTGTTTGCGGAACTCTCCAACTGTTTTACCAGCAAAAAAAGCAGCCTCATTAACCGAAAGAATCTCCTTTGACAGCCCTAAATAAATTAACCGTTCAAGGCGTACTGGTTTTTCTTTACTCATAAATTTACCAGGCTCATTCAAATGCAATTTTCTTTCTCGATACCCTATATTGAAACGCCTATAGATAAAAGGAGTGATAATGCCAAGATGCAAAGCCCTTGAAAAAACAGCAGAAAAAGAAATACCCCATCTTTCCTTAATCAACACCAATTCGTTTTGATAAAAATGAAACCTGTCCTTACTTAATTCTTTCTTTGCCATATCAGCAGGATACAAAACTGCACAAGCAAAAGTGTGGCACAAGGTTTCCTCCTCTTTGTCAGAAAGTTTTTTGGAGAACTTTAAAGAGTGATGAGCCAATTCATGCAAAGCAGTAAATCGTTTTCTTACAACATCTTCGCCGGGCTTCATACTTTTCTTCAGGACAATTATTTTTTTACCATCCACATCGGCTTTCATTCCATCAAAACCATCGGGAGCCTCTAACTCTATTACCTTGTAACCTTTGTCCTCTAACATCTCAACTACGTCAGGAATTGGGTCATAACCAAGTGACCACTTTTCTCGCAATTTATTTGCTGCGTTTTCAGCATCATCTGCATTTTCAATTACCTTATCGTAAACAAAATATTCCGGTTTTTCACTTGGGTTAATTAGATGTTCTAATTCCAAATAGCGCTCACAGTTTTCCTTTACTTTTTCTTCGACAGACAACTGCTCTGTTTTCGAAATTTTTGAAGAATATTTTCGGTAGCTGATATTTTTCAGCTCTATCTGGACCGATGGAATTGAATAGAAAAAGTCCACAGGAACATTCAGCACTCTTGATAAAGCAATGAGTACCTGGCTATCGGGTTTCATTTTGCCTTGTTCATATTTATGCAATGCCTGGCGAGAAACAACTTTCCCAAGATTATCTTCTAAGTCCTGCAAGGACATACCAGCCATCTTTCGGGCTGACACCAATTTATTTCCAAATACATTTTCCATTGTGTTATTTATTGACTATTGCTATTAGTTGACAAATATAGTAAAATTATACGTATTGTCAACCATTTAGTTTGTTGAGTTTTCCACTAAAAACCAACTAATTAGACTATTGTAGGAAAATTGGGTTAGACGACTTTAGAACTCATAGAAGGACATAGCAACTTTTCTAACTATCTTCTTTTTGTTTTATGGTTATAGTGAAGTGTTTAAATACTTCAAATCTTTCCATCATCTCTATAAAATCAATCTCCTGCATTACATCCCAGTATTCAGTTCCATCCTCTTTCTTTTTGGGCTCTGCGAAATGATGAATTAATCCTAAACCATTTTTACCAAACGCTTTGAAAATTTTTATAAGTACCATTCGCTCAATCCTTCTTTTGCGTTTCCAACCCATTTTTACACCAGTTGTACTTTCATTTTTCTCAGGTTCTTTTGCTACAATTTTTCTTGGTGGTATAATGTAAGTTGGCGGTGATGAATACTCTTCTATCTTTCCATATTTCTGAAATAAGAATTCAATTATTTCATTTGTTGTTTCTTCGTTCATAGTGCCATCCCAATGAAGATGCTTCCCTTTCCTGCTAATAGAAATATTCCAGTTAGCCAATTCAATTATACGCTTGTAATATTTTTGTTTATTATCTTCCATAAAGAAATTAAATAGATATCAATATAAAGATAATATTGTATTTTGCTATCGCTTCTACTTGCGAAAAGCTGACCCGTTTGCGGTCAGATTTATTTTCGGTTTGATAAAACCTAAAATTAATATTCTCGGAAGTGTTTTTTCGGGTGAAGTTGAAAGTGTAGGTAAAGATGTAACACTTTTCAAAGTTGGAGACAACGTATTTGGTCACACAGATATGAAATTTGGTGCGTATGCTGAGTATAAATGTTTTTCTGAAAACGGTTCGCTAGCAATAAAACCAGCTAATATTTCTCACAGTGAAGCAGCCGTCATTCCTTTTGGTGGAGTTACTGCATTGCATTTTATTAAAAAGGCAATGATAAAACCAGGGCAAAAAGTGCTTGTAGTAGGTGCTTCGGGTGCAGTGGGGAGTGCTGCCGTCCAATTGGCAAAGTCATTTGGAGCAGATGTTACGGGTGTTTGCAGCACGGCAAATATTGCTTTAGTAAAATCTATCGGAGCAGATAAAGTAATTGATTATACAAAGGGTGATTTTATTCAGAATGGTGAAACGTATGATGTTATTTTTGATACCGTGAAAACAATATCGGTTTCACGAAGTTTAAAGTCATTAAATAAAAATGGAATAATGATTCTAAGTGCCGCAGGAATGTCGGAAATGCTTCAAGGCTTGTGGATTTCTATGACAAGCAGCAAAAACGTTATGACGGGTGTAATTAGTCATAGTGCAGCAGATATTATTTTTCTAAAGGGGCTTATTGAAGCAGGTAAATTTAAACCGGTAATTGATAAAGCTTATCCCCTGGAGCAAATAGCCGAAGCACACGCGTATGTTGAAAAGGGCCATAAAAAAGGAAACGTCATCATTAATATTTAACAATTAAGTACATGACAGGATTTATTATCGGTCTTATTACCGCAGCAGCCGTAATTGCTTTCGCTGAGATATTCAGGAAAATTGATTTGAGGCTCTACGCTTCACTGAACTTAGCAGTTATACCATTTATTTATATTGGATTTTCTATTGATCCGCATTCGCTTATGCTTACAATTCCCGGAGCATTATTCTTTTTATTTTTGGCTTATTGGGGGTACAAGAAATATTTTTTGCTTACTGTTCTAGGGCTTGCGCTCCATGGATTTTGGGATGTTTTGTTTCCCCATGTAAGCACGGTTGCACCGAATGGTTACGATATATTTTGCATAACAATTGATGTTTTGCTTGCATTGTATTTCTACTTCAAATTAAAACCAATAAAAACTAATTAATCATATTACTTCACTTTTATAAAAACAGCGATCATAATAAATTTTTCAATTTTCCTTTACCAATAATAGTTTAGAGGATTGGGCTTACCGAAAAAAACGGTTTAAAATTCTTGCAATACAATTTCTTTGTTTAGCATCATTCCGGCTGTTGTTCCCGTGGCTACAGCATTGGCAACGGTACGTATGCGATTCGTGTTGTCACCGCAAGCATAAATTCCCTGAACACTTGTTTTTTGCATAGGATCAACTTTAATATATCCATCCTCCGTTAAGTCACATCCTAATTGTGTAGGGATAGCAGAATGTTGTTCAAAACGAGTTTGCGCATATAACGCTTTGATGACTGATGTTGTACCGTCTTTGAATACAATATGTTGAAGATAACCATTGATATGATCCAACCTTTCAATTTCTGATTCTACTATTTTTATATGATGTTTGTTAAGCTTCGCAACCTGCTCAGCTGTTAAGGTGTTTTTTCCATTGGTAAACAAAGTCAGGTCCTTTGTCCAGTTTGAAATCAGATTTGAAAATTCAAAAACTGTTCCTCCATTTCCTAAAATACCTGTCTTTTCATTTCGCACTTCGTAACCATGACAATAAGGACAGTGAAGCATAGAAATACCCCAGCATTCAGCAGATCCATTAATTTCAGGCATTATATCTTTAATTCCTGAGGCGAAAATCAATTTTTTTGAACTAACCGTTTCGCCATCTGCGCATTGAATTTCAAATCCCTTTTCCGTTTTAAATCCGTTGATTGCAAAACTATTTAAGAAATTTACTGTAGTGTATTTTTCCAATTGTTGTTTGGCAAGCAGGACAATTTCTTTTGGTGTCTTACCATCTTGGGTAATGAAATTGTGTGAATGAGGAGTTTGTATATTGCATGGATTACCGCTATCAATAATCAAAACCTCTTTCAATGCTCTTCCCAAGGCCATCCCTGCAGCGAGCCCTGCATAACTTCCTCCAATTATTACCACATCAAAATGCTTCTGATCTTTGTTTTTCATATACACTGAAATTTAATGAGGTGCCTATGGCAAATATAGCTTTTTGATATCCAAAACAAGTAAAAAATATATGTGTGTGTGTTTCACTTCGACTTTATTTAATGTTTTATTTTTTCTGATTTTGGGCTTTCCGGAATTTTCATTGACGACTCTATTTCCCCAAAAAACCTCTTTTTGTAAAATAGAGTGCATTGGTCCGAATTTGAGTTATTGGAAAAAAAGGGTGTGCAATTTTTTAATAAGCATCTAATAGGTGAATGGGCAAAATCGATTTTAGAACGACTTTAAAAAAGCTCTTGAATTGGCAGGTTATTTTTAAGTAACTGTATGTAAATCTTGCTTTAGGTTATGAATGATGAATTTTAGAGATTAAAAGTTATATTTGTAAAAGCAAACGTAATTTGATAAAATTATAACATAGCAAAAAACAAGGGTTTTGTAAGTGTTCCCAATTAGGGCACCTGTAAACCATATTCTCTGAATCCTTTATTAATCAAGGCTTACAGCAGGTGGCACATGATCCACTCTCTCCGCGTTTTAAATTTGAATTACATTTTCCTTTACCGGCATTTTTCGTTTTGATACTTCATACAGAGTTTCCCCTTTCGTTACCCGTATCAATATTTTAAAAATGTGGGGTAATACTTTTCACATAATTATTTAAGTTTTAAAATTATGCAAATTGAAAAAAGAATTTAATAGAAATTTTTCTCCAATTATGTGAATATAATAGAAAAAATTATCCATTCATTGATTATTATGAATTTTAATAGAAAATATTTTCCAATTATGCACTTTTATTAGAAATTATTTGTTATTTTTGGACTCAATTTAATTTTTAATGGAAAATTTTTGTCGATGGAATTAACAGAAGTGATTTTCTCGTCATCAGACTCAAAAACCTCAAAGCAAATTTCGAAGCTTGCGAAAGAAGGAAAAATCCGGAAGATTTCCCCAAGGGTTTATACTTCAAATCTTATTGAATCGGATGAAATAATAATTAGAAGAAATCTTTTCTCAATCCTTGGTAGTTTATATCCGGGAGCGGTGCTTAGTCATCGTTCTGCATTTGAATTTGCACCTACACAAGCAGGCTACATTTTTTTGACCTACAAGTACACAAAAAAAATATCTCTGCCCGGTATAACGATTAGCTTTATAGAAGGCCCGGGACCAATAACAGGAGATAATATCATTTCAGATGGTCTTTATGTATCGCAAAAGCCAAGAGCTTTTCTTGAGAATTTACAACCGGCAAGAAATGCCGGCCCAACTTCAAAATGTCTTACGTTACCTGAAATTGAAGAAAAATTGGAGCAGGTAATCCGTGTGAACGGAGAAATGGAAATTAATAAACTAAGAGATTCGGCAAGACAGATTGCCAAAAAACATCAAATGATAAAAGAATTTGAAGGACTGAATCGAATTATCAGCGCACTCATAACCACAAAACCTTCAAAAATTCTTTCATCAGCACTTGCAAAAGCGAGGGCATTCGGAGCACCCTTTGACCCTGACCGTATACAATTATTCGAAGAATTATTTAGAGTATTGCAGAACCGGGAATTTAAGAATCGTCAAGATAAAAACACATCCATGCAATCGTTTCGCAACTTTGCATTCTTTGAAAGTTATTTTTCTAACTACATCGAAGGAACCGTTTTTGAAATCGAGGAAGCAAAACAGATTATTAAATCTAACAAACCTATCCTGGCCAGGAATGAAGACAGTCATGATGTGTTAGGAACTTATCAAATCGTTTCTAACCGGGAAGAAATATCAAAAACCCCTGTAACTGCCGATGATTTCTTAAACATTCTTCGTAATAGACATAATATCTTATTGAGCGCCAGACCCGGCAAACAACCGGGATTGTTTAAAGACAAAAATAATTTTGCAGGACAAACATCGTTTGTGGATTTCAATTTAGTAAAGGGAACACTGATTCAAAGTTTTGATTTTTATAGGGCGATTAATCATCCATTTGCCAGGGCCGCATATATTATGTTTGTGATTAGCGAAGTCCACCCATTCTTAGATGGTAATGGAAGAATAGCAAGGGTAATGATGAATGCCGAGTTAGTGAAAGCAGGACAATCAAAAATTATTATTCCATCTGTCTATAGAGAAGATTATATGGGGGCATTAAGAAAGCTGACCAGACAAAAAGATACAGAAACATATATACGAATGCTTCAAAGGGCTCAGGAATTTAGTGCGAATGTCTATGGAGATGATATTAATTTAATACAGAAATATCTTGAACTGTCAAATGCTTTTGCTGAATCTACGGAAGCAAAACTTAACATTATTCCATGAAAGGAAAACTAAACAGAGGTTTTATTTTTAGTGGTTTTCACTTAATCTGTCAGTCTGTTCAAAGTTGCATTTGTTTAAACAAAAGAATCACAAACAGATTTGTCGTATAATTGAAAATAATTCATCTTTGCAAAATGTTAAACAAAATAAAATCCATCTACCGTTTCCTTTCCCCAAAATTCCAGTCTGTTCATTTGGAATATAAGGTTATGCCCAAACCCAGATACGGTCATGGTAAACCTCCGCATCCACTTCTTAATTCTATTATTGATGGCGGACGGGCCGACTATGCTACTTTAATGAAGGGTTTTAAAAAATATGAAAACGCTTTGCTGGAAATTAAAGATTCTAAAGAAGAGAGTAATGAAGACAATCCAACGTGGAATAATGAATATTTACCCGGACTTGACATCGTTGCTTTGTACAGTCTTGTTTCGGAATTTAAGCCGCGAAATTATATTGAAGTAGGTTCGGGTAATTCAACCAAGGTTGCACGAAAAGCAATCAGGGATAATAATATAGACACGAAAATTCTTTCCATAGATCCGTTTCCGCGCGCACATATTGACCAGCTTGCCGATGAAATTATCAGAAAGCCATTTGAGAATATGGACGATTATAAAATATTGTTTGACAGGCTCGGGGCCGGCGATATTTTATTCATTGATAACTCACATCGCCTGTTTCCAAATTCTGATGTAATGATTTTCTTCCTTGAAATATTGCCCTATCTTAAGAAGGGTGTTATCGTACACGTTCACGATATTTATCTTCCTTACGACTATCCTCAATTTATGTGCGACAGGTTTTACAATGAACAATATATGCTTGCCATGGCTATTATTTCCAATCCCGCGAAATACAAAATTCTTCTTCCAAATTATTTTGTAAGCCTGGACAATGAATTATGCGGCATCCTTGAAACATTTTGGTCACACAAAAACCTTAATAATGTTGAAAGACATGGCGGGTCTTTCTGGTTTAAGATTAACGGATAATCTGCCATATTTTGCGGATGTGATAATCATCGGTAAACCGTGATTTATTGGAAGGGGTCAAACAATACCTTCCATGTGAAAATCGTTTACAAACCAAATATCGAAATCCTTTTTACAACCAAATTTACCGGCTCCGGAAATGATTTGACGTTGTTTACTGCCGTCAATTAAAACACTGAGTCGAAAATCGAAGCGTACTTCAGCGGTGAAATCAAGAATATTTATAGTATGAATATTAAGCTCTTCAATATCGATTTCTTCGAAAGCATCATTGAAAATTTTAAACTTACGGGATAAGTTTTCGAGTTTAATTTTTTCAATTTCATCCGTTGCTTTGAAAAGATTCGAATCTATTCGCCATTCTTCTTCCGTTCCGAGGTAATTGAGAAACTCCATACATGTTCGGCGAACATCATAGTCATCGTTGGGATGGAATTCTTCATAAATATAACATACGATCATATTCTTTGGAATGCAGCTGTCCATTTCAGTTTGAAATAATTCAGTAGTGATAAACCGATACATTTCCCTATCGTCCACACCGGCTAGACTATCAATTACTATATTTTTGCCATGAAGCAATTCCATTAATCGCTGCAATTCGACAGGTAATTGTTCGTCGGTAAGCTGGTCAACGGAAATAAATACAGGGTTTTCCAGAAAACCTCCAACGGTAATTTTTTTGTTGTTAATCATAGCCCGTTCGTATTCCAGAATCTGGTTCAGCCAGATATTTTCAATTGCAGGATTCAATTCGCTTTCATTGTTTAAATCGATACCAAATTCTGCCTGTATCTTTAGCTTTGTTAATTCGTTCTCGTGACGAATAAAATCTTTGTAGGTTGAACTCTTATTCATTTGTTTTTTATTAAGTGTGATTTAGTGTTGCAAGATCAGCAACACGAGTACCATTTAACAACCAACAAATGATGGATATTTATTGTGATATTTTTTATTGAAAAAATGCCCAAACAGGCTTAAATTAAAGGATTTAGACCAAGTTATAGCAATTAAATATTTTGCCATTTTGCCATTTTAAGCCCATTTTAAGCCCATTTTAAAAATTTAATGAAAATTTTACCAAGAATTGTTATTGTATTTTAATGAAATTCATTATATTTAGGAGCATTTTTTTAATAATAAAGCTGAGCAATCAACAAGATTATATTAATCAGTTGATTGTGGAATTGTAATAAAATAATTGCAATATTAATTTAATTAGTGAGTAATCATTGATTTAGTATAATTTGTAAATATTAATAATTAAAACAAACAAATACACAACACAAACACACACACACATGAAAAATTTTCTTGCACTATTAACGTTTTCCTTTTTGTTTTTTTCTGTTTCATCACAAACAGTAAGCACATTTCCGGGTGGTGTATATATTCCACCCGACAATAGTTATACTACTATTCCCGGAAATGATGATGGTTCGTATTTTGTTGCTTTGCCATTTACTTTTAGTTTATATGGTGTAAACTATACACAAGCTTATATTAATAACAATGGCTGTATAACATTTACCGGCCCTTTAAGTACATTTAGTGCTTCCGGTTTCCCTATGAACGTTCCAATGGTTGCTCCATTTTGGGCAGACGTAGATACACGCCCTGCAGGAAGCGGCAAAGTAAAATTTAAAGTAAACAGTACTAATTTGATTGTTACCTGGCCGGGTGTAGGTTATAACTATCAAAACGTCAGTAAGCTAAATACATTTCAGGTTGTTATTAGTAATGGCAATGATGCGATAACCGGAGTTGGTAACAATGTACTATTCAATTATGGTGATATGCAATGGACAACGGGCGATGGTTCAAATGGTAGTGGTGGCTTTGGAGGCTCACCTGCAACAGCAGGAATTAATAGGGGCAATAATTCAAACTATGTTCAAATAGGCGTTTTCAATCAGAACAACAGCACCTTAAATCCAAGTCCTACCCCAAGCGGCGTTAATTACCTTGATAATAAATCTTTCATATTTAACGTTACTCCTAATGCGAACTTTGCACCTTCAGTAAGCGGAGTTCCTCTAAACGATACGGTCAATATTCTTTGTGGAAATTCTGCAACCATTTCTCTCACATTCCAGGCACCGGAAATCAATCAGACGGCAACTACTACCGTTGATACTTCTGCGAGTTTTTGTAATGCTACTGCTGTTATCACAAATGGCGTTATTTCAACAGCAACTGTAACAATTAATGGCGATGCATGCAATATAGGAAGTCATATACTTACCTTTACTTCAACGGATAATTTCAGTTCTCCAGCGACAACAACTGTTCCCGTTGTTGTAAATATTCTTCCTCTGACGGTATCTGCTTTGCCGGATACTTCTGTTTGTTTTGGAACAAATCTGACGCTTAGTGCTGTCAGCGGAGGTAATTATTTCAGGTGGACGGGTCCTAATGGATTTACGTCATCGTTACAAAATCCGACTTTGCAAGGAATTACATTTGCTGATTCGGGCTTGTATACAGTTACCGTATATAATAGCGATCAGCCATTAGGCAATAATGCTTTGCCTACAAACGGTTGTACGGTTTCTGCATCAACAAGAGTATTTGTAGATCCATTACCTGTTGCAAAAATAGACAGCTTGGGTGAAATTCTTGCCTGTACAGGTGTTGGTACAATAAACCTTACTGCATCCGATACTACAGGAAATTTTCCACCGTACTCATATTTATGGACACCGGGAGGTGGAACATCAAGTTCATTTGCTGTAACATCTATAGGTACCTATAATGTACATCTTACCAATGGCTTTGGTTGTTCACACGATACAGCTATAATCATAAATTATAATCCTTGTATTACACCAGGCTTTACAGCTCCCGATAGCGGTTTGGAAACAGACCTGATTGGAGCAGAGTTAACATATCTGCATGAAAATTTCGACACTGCTGCCCCGCCTCCACGCGACGATATATTTCATATTACTGATGACTCCCTTGTATCTATAGAAGTTATTACAATTTCCGGCCAAACACCAAATGCTCTAATTGCGCTTATTGGTTATGGTATGACAAATATAATTGACAATTATAAGGACTCACTTATTATTACCGGAGTGCTTCCCATAAGTATCTTGGATATATTAAATACCAGAACAGATATTATCAAGTATTGTCGTCCTTTATATTCTGCATACAGACAACAAGGTATTGCCTATACCAACGGAGACATTGCTCAGCGATCGAACATTGCCCGCGGAGGATTTGATTTGGATGGAACGGGTGTGAAAGTTGGAGTATTATCCGACAGCTATAACAATAGAGGCGGAGCTGGATTAGATATTACAGGTGGAGATTTACCAGGCGCCGGCAATCCCAACAATTATACAACTCCCGTAAATGTATTAAAAGAGTTTCCGGGTGGTGGTTCAGATGAAGGCAGAGCGATGTTGCAGATTGTGCATGATATAGCTCCCGGAGCGGCCCTTGCTTTCAGAACAGGCTATCTTACCGCAGGCGATTTTGCAAAAGGAATTGAAGAATTGTATCAGGATAGTTGTGATGTAATTGTTGATGATTTGACATTCATCACTGAACCATATTATAAAGATGGTGTAGTAGCCCAAATGGTAGACTACGTTGCAAGCAAGAAAGTTGCGTATTTTTCAGCAGCAGGAAATTTTGGCTCCAAGGCTTATGAGGCTAACTTTAATCCAATTCCTGCTCCTGCCGGTTCCGGTTTGACAGGAACGGTTCATAAATTTGGTGTCACCGGTGGTCAGGATGATTATAAACAAAGTATTTCATTGACACCGGGAGAATATACCCTTGCTTTGCAATGGGACGACAATTATTATTCAAGAGGTGATTTACTAGGAGCACAGGTTGATCTGGACATTTACCTTGTTGATAATTTTGGCAGTAAATTGTTTGGATTGAACAGGAGTAATCTTGGTGCTGATCCAATAGAGATTATGCCATTTACCGTAAGTTATGATGCCCAAACAAATATTGTTGTCAATTGTCGTTCAGGTTCACCCAATTTAAAGTTCAAATATATTTTCTTCCGTGGCAGTCCGGTTATCAATGAGTTTAACACAGGTAATTCAACCATTGTTGGGCAGGCAAATGCTGCCGGTGCTATGACGGTTGGAGCTGTTTTGTATTTAAATACTCCTGCTTATGGTAAGACTCCTACCGGTGCAACATTTTCATCCTGGGGAGGAATGGTAACAAGCAATACAAATAGAAACAAACCGGACTTCTGTGCTCCAAACGGTGGTAATACAACTGTTGATTTCGGTTCACCTCCACTTAACGGTGAGTTGCCGGGTAATCAGGCTGACATTCTTCCAAACTTTTATGGTACTTCTGCAGCAGCTCCTCATGCAGCAGGTGTTGGTGCATTGCTTAAGCAAGCCAAGTTTAAATTCTATGGACAGAAAATGCTGCCTTCTGAAATGAGGTCCATTCTGAAAGGAACAGCAATTGATATGGGTTCACCTTCATTTGATGATTCAACCGGCAGCGGACTTATTCAGGCCGATGATGCCATAGCTTCATTAGCCGTTCCAACACCACGATTGGATTCAATACATAAACCAAATACTATCGTTCAAACAAACGGTCCGGCTCCTGCATTCACTTTAACAATTTTTGGTAAATACCTGACGTCTCTGACAGAAGTTCATTACAGAGGACTTCCAATTACTACACATATTCTTTCTGATTCAACAGCGACTGCTGATGTTCCGGCTGCTCCTTTCCTCGGTAATCCGGGAATAGATTTATTTACACCTCCGACATCTTCTCTTAATAATGATGGCGGTCATTCGGATACAATATATTTATTTGATGTTATAAAGAAACACGTTGTAGTTACAGCTGACCTCAAGACTAAAAAGTATGGAGAAATAATTCCTCCATTTACATTCAGTGTAAAGGTAGATGGACAGGATCCTTCGGTTTTTGGATATTCTATTTCTGATCTTGGTTTGGATAGCGGAAAGGTTTATTTTACAACAAATGCCACAGGCAATTTAAGTGATATAGGATTATATACAATTCATCCGCAAATGCAGCCTCTTGATCCGGCAAATCCATTCGATGTTTCTTTAGATGAAAAATTTATTCACTCATTCGAAGACAGTATTCTTGTAATAAAACCTTTGGAAGTAACTGTTACACCCAGAGATTCTACATTTTTCTATGGAGACAAAATCGTTATTAACTTTAATTATGAGTACGATGATACACATGTAGATTCTCTTGACAGGGCAGCTTTACTGGATTCATTAAGCTCAAGTCATAATGCTACATTGGCAGAGAATGCTATTGCTTTACTTAGCCAGAAGGGTGTGCTTAATGGAAGACAGCTCGATTCAACGGACATAAAAGAACTGGCATTTATTGTTAGTGGCTATGGAATTAAAAATGGTTATGGAATTAGAAATGGCTATGGAATTAAGAATGGAATTCCTTATGTAGATTCAACGCAGATAGTTGAAATATCAGCCCAGTCAATTTATAATTACCAGGTCAATCCGGATACTTCCACACTTATTATTAATCAAAAAGGAGTTTTGAACGGATACGGAGTGAGAAACCAGAAAGGAGTTTTGAATGGTTACGGAATTAAGAACGGTTACGGAATTAGAAATGGCTATGGGATTAAGAATGGCTATGGAGTTTTAAATGGCTACGGTGTATTAAACGGTTATGGTATTAAAAATGCGGACAGTGCCAACTACCAGAACACTATTGAAAAAATAGTAATGATCCTTGACACATTCGATATTATAGATTCAGTGCAGGAAATCAAATCAATAAATCTGATTACAGGATTAGATGTAGGTGATCAATGGGTTGTTCCCGGAGCCTTGTTAAATCCAAACCTGGTAATAAAATATGATTTAGGAAAAGCCACAATTCTACCTAGACCAATAAAAGTAAAAGCTGATAGCGTATTTTCTCCTTGTGCTGAACAACCGGCAAGTTATTCCGCTACCATAGAAGGGTATCAATACGATGATGCATTCGACAGTATATTTACTGCTCCACCAACGTTCAATGTTTATAATAGTTCCGGAACACTGGTTGCACCCGGATCTCAATTATCATTAGGAACATTCTCTATTGTTCCGGGAATATCGCTAAAGAGTCCTACAAATTATTCATTGGATATTGATAGTGGTATTATGACTTCGCCTGATCCATTAACGGCAACTGCAAGCGGAAGCATGGCTTGCTATAATACGCCTGCATGTATTAATGTTGCAGGACAAGGCGGAACGCTTCCATATTCAGGTGAAATCGGTCTTCAATGTTATAAGTTGTCAGGGGATTATACTTTTTATATTGAAGATGAGAATGGATGTTCTGCCACTGCATCTATTACACTTACGGAGCCGGCGAAACTGGATGTTAATTTTTCTACAACTTCAGCAAACTGTAATTCAAGCAATGCTACTGCAAAAGCAATTCCTTCCGGAGGAACACCGCCATATAGTTATTTATGGTCAACGGGCAGCACTGCCGATAGTATTTCCGGTCTTTCTGCAAGTTTGTATTCGGTTTTGGTAACTGATAGCAATGGTTGTTCAAAAAATGCAACTGTCCTTATCAGCCCGTCATCCGGAACAATTCCGGCAAAACCGGATAGTATTTTTGGTAAAAGCGGTGTTTGTAATAATCAATGTTTTGTTTTCAAGATTAATAAAGTTCCGGGCGCAACTTCTTATCAATGGGTATTGCCTTACGGAGCCTTCGGATCATCAACAGATACCGCTATTACCGTATGTTTTAATACGAAGTATAAATCGGGCTATATAAGTGTTAGAGCATTGAATTCATGCGGTCCAGGACCTTATTCTACTAAAGCAATTCCTTTATATTCGACTAGACCGAATAAGCCTGTTTCAATGAGCGGACTAAAAACAGTTTGTATTCCTAGTGTTCAGACATATTGTGCTACTTCTGTTGCTTTTGCTGACTATTACACGTGGTCAATAGAAGGAAATAGTACTTATCCGCTAACTATTATTTCAGGTCAGGGTTCTATCTGTGTTACTGTAAATATTCCGGCAGGTTATAATGGTGCTCAAAAATTAAGGGTAGCTGCCGTGAATTGTAAAGGAAACGGCTATGATTTGAAATCAGAAATCAAGGTTGTTCCTGTTCCTGCTTCTCCGTATACGATTAATGGAAACTCAAGTGTTTGTAAATCATCTTCACAAACCTATTCTGTAGGAGCTGTTTCAGGTGCATCTACTTACAACTGGTCTGTTAGCGGAGGTGCTTCTATTACAGGGGGACAGGGCTCTACAAGTGTAACAGTAAACTTTGCAACGGCTACTGCCAATTCTACAACTGTTAGTGTTACTGCAGTAAATAGTTGCGGCGTTGGTTCAACGGTAAGAACAAAATCTGTAAGTGTTAATCTTAATTGCAAAACAGGATCTACAGCAGGCGAAATTTACAATTCATCTACCACAGAGCAGAAAATAAATGTATTTCCAAATCCGGTTTACGATAAGGTTAATATAGAATTTGGTGCTAATAAAGTTTCTGTTGAAGACATTACAGTTATGGATGTATTAGGAAAGCAATGCCCTGTTACGGTCACCAATGTTACTTTTAATAATGGTGTTGAGTTAGATTTTTCAAGCTTCCCGAAAGGAATGTATATAATCAAAATCAATACGGAAGATTCAGAAAAGATCTTCAATATAATTAAGGAATAGTATTACCCCATTTGATAAGAGTCGCCATGAATTTAATATATTCATGGCGACTTTTTTATAATCTATTATGAATGCCCGGATAGATATCTCAGCTTTTAATTCTATGTGCTTCGACATAGCTAAAGCCATAAAGCAAATAAGTAAAAGAAAAATATACAGCGACGCATGCCCTGGTGTGTAAATTATTTAATTGCTTCAGGGGAATAAAGTATTACAACTTGTCGAAAAAAGCAGTCACCTTACGACGTATGAAAAAATGTAGTTTGCAGTTCTATTACTCTTTCGAATTGTAAACTATTTTACCTGTTCTTAAGTTAATATATGTAAAACCATTTTCATCCCTGGCCTGTGCTATTTCAGGTATTAATAATTCAATTTGCTGATATTGACAAGAAACATACAAAGTACCACTGCGGGATAAAAGCCCCCATTGATTGTTATTTTTTATACGAATGGCTTTCTTCATTACTATTAAATCCTGATACAAAGGCTGTATGAAAACAACTCCGGAAGTATCAATCAATCCGACAGCTCCATCTTGTTTTATAATAGCCAGTGTATCTACAAATGATTCCACAGACTCATACTTGCAGGGAATACGTAGTTTGCCATTTTCATTTACAAAACCCCACTTTTTATTTTTTTGCACAGGTATTAATCCCATCGAAGGACGCTTATAATCTTCGTAGCCCCTAAATTTTAAAACCTTTCCTGAGGAGTCAATGATAATGGATTTGTTTTTTTGTTTCAGCAAAGCATATCCGTTCTCAAATAGCGCCGTGGTCAATAAAGCCGATGAATAAGAAAAAGTAATAGGAATAACAAGCTCTCCCTGTTCATTAACATAACCGCATCTTTCGTTTTTGCAAACAAGAGCCCGGTGTTCACTGAACTCACCAATGACATCGTATTCAAAAGGCAGGATTGTATCACCATTTACATCGATAATTCCCAAAATTTCGTCTTCATTAGAAGCTTTAAGTAAGCTGTCATTAATAAAATTCAATTCGACGAAAACAGGTTTCAATAAAAAAACACCGGCTGAATTTATCAAACCGTATTTCTCCTCTTTACTTACAATAGCATAACCGTTTTTAAAATCTCCGGCTATGTCATATTCAAAGGGAGTTATTGTTTTACCATATTTAGAGAGGTAACCGTAGTTCCCTTCTTTTGAAGCTATGTAAAGGTCACCTGAAGTTTCTGATAATTCATTGTACATTGGTGGAATGAGAAAATCGCCCGAAGCATTTATCAATCCATATAAAGAATCCTTTAAAACTACCACAGCCCCGTTATGAAATGATTCGACATCATTGTACAAAAAATCAATTACTGCCTCGCCGTTTTTATTTATAAATCCATATTTTTCATTTTTACTAACAGCTCCCAGTCCTTCCGAAAAAAAAGAAGCCTCATCGTATACAGGTTCAATCATTTTCGCGCCAAACTCATTGATATATCCCCAGCGATTGTGATTACTTACAGGCAGGAAGGTATAATTCTGAATACGAAAATCGTTTTCGAATTCTTCCGGATATGGATAATCAGGGAAAGAGTCTTTAAAATTGTTATACCTTTCCATGGAATAATCTTTCATAAATAGTTTGTACAATGCATGCCAGGCATCCTTTGTATCCATTTTATGACTGTAGTTTCTTACAAAAGCACTGTATTGCTCAAGCGTCTTATCCGGAACATTGATGTTAAATATTTTTCGCTCTGCTTCTTTGCGGTAAGGACTTTCCGGATAGTATAGAATAAATTTTTCGTATGACGATAAATCATTTTCACTTGTGTTCTCAAAATATATTCGCTCATTAAATTTATCCAATGCTTCTTTATATTGGAGCGATTGCGGATATCGAGCCATGAATTCTTTGTAGGCTGCTGAAGTGTTGGCTTTTACCGATTCCATATAGGCGGCTGAATCGCGAAGCAGGTGCACTTCTTCGTATTGACTGCAAGTAGAAAATTTTTTCAAATAATTATTAAACCCTTCAGCCGTTCCTTTTATTTTACATTGCCTGTATGCCTCTTCACAAATAAAATCACTTAACCTTCTTATTGAACTATCCGTAACCCCAAAAACAGCATAATCCTTTCTATCCTTCTCCTTAATTTTTCCGAATGCTGAATCAGCCATAAGTATAAACCTTCTTGCTTCATCGGTATTATAGAATGGATTGTTTTCAACAGAATAGATTTTGCTTAAACCAAAAGCAGCCGCTGCCGGCTCATCGTCAAGTATTTTTTCAAAATATTTTTTCGCATTGAAATAATCGTAAACATAAAGCCGCTCAAAAGCCTTTTCCAGCTTACCCGCAAAAGCTTCCGTAGAATTTATTAATAGAAAAAGAAAAAGAATTGACTCCCTAAACCGCATTCTTCAAATGTAAAAATAACATCTCATAAATCATTTAATTTACTCTCCAAAATTCACATTAACCTAACCCTATACTTCTCCCCCATCTTTCTCATCTGCTCCTCAGAAATCCCATGTATATTTTTGCTCCCATGATAATTCTCCACCGTCACAACAAAAACCCTGTAATCATTTTCTTTAGCCATTTTGAAATACGGCTCCATTTCCCAATCGAGGGTAAATGTATTATCCAGAATTATTTTCTCAACACCTTTTTTCATTGCCGATAATGTTTTCTTTTCACATGCTTCGTAAGCCAGATGATTCTCCAGGTGATTAAAAACATATAGTCCATCAGCATCCGTAAAATACTGATCGATTGCTAAAACAGGATATTTACCATTTTCAGAAAGAACTTCTGCCAGAGTACTTTTTCCACTCCCTGGGAGGCCACGCAGCAAGAGTAGAGATTTTTCATTTTTCATTTTAACATGCTAAATAATTAAGCTAATTTGCAGATAAATTTCCAACAAATCATACTGTGAATATAACAATCGTATTAAGTTCCGTAAGGGAAAATCGCCTGGCTGATAGCGTATTAAAAAAAGTAAAAGAGTTAATCGGCGACCGTTTTGCTTTCAATTTGGTTGATCCATTGGAATATAACCTTCCTCTGCTAAAAAAACGATATTTTGAAATGAAAGAACCTTCCGCAGATTTTCAAAAGCTGCACAACATTTTTATGGGTACCGATGCTTTCATTCTCATCACTGCCGAATACAATCACTCTGTACCACCGGCTTTGGTAAATATGCTCGATCATTTTGGTGAGGAATTTAAATACAAAGCGTGTGGAATTATTTCCTATTCCAACGGTCCTGTTGGTGGAGCACGATGCGGAGATCATTTGCGTCTGATTTGTTCCACCCTTGGAATGCCGCCCATTCCAATTTCACCCGCCTGGGGTTTAGCTGATAAAGCAGATGCTCCGGAAGGAAAATCTTTTCGAGAAAACTTCGAGAAAACTTTTCCGAAGTTTTTAGATCAGTTGTTTTGGTATGGGGAGGCTTATGTGGCAAAGCGAAAGGGGGTTTGATCTGAAGTTATATCATTCTCATTTTTAATAAAAGAACCGACTTATATGCAATTGTTTAACTGAATAGGAAAAATAATCTTTGACTATTTAAAAAGACATCATTGTTATTGCTAGTAATGATGATATGTACGACAGGGTGAGTGGGAAAACCGTACAAACTTCAGGCGAAAGCCCTTATTTTCAAACTTAAGCTTTTAAACAGGCAATTTAAATATGCTGGACTTTTTACTATTAGAAGCCCAAGGGCAGAGTATTTATTCTCACGCGCCCAAAGGATTTGTGTTGTACGTTATTTACCCACCTGAAAATGAAATCACAAAACCATTCCTTTTGTTGTATAGTTACTGGCTTTCTAAAAAGTAGCTAATGCAGGTGCTGGTTTTCTGAAAGGTAGTTAATGACGCTGCTAGTTTTCTAAAAGGATAGTTAATGCTGGTACTAGTTTTCTAAATGGTCTCTGCGAGAAGACAGCAGATTTTAAATAAATGGGAGACAGCTTTCTAAAAGTTGCTTTCAGCAATTGTGAAAATTGTGAAATAAGTTTACGTTTAATTATGTTTGGAAGAAATATGGGTTTTGAAAAACTATTTAAGCGGCTGCTTGTTTTCAGAGTGGTGGATAATGTAGTTGCTGGTTTTCTGAAAGGTAGTTAATGACGCTACTGGTTTTCTAAAGGGTAGTTAATGCTGGTACTAGTTTTCTAAAAGGTAATTAATGCTGCTGCTAGTTTTCTAAAAGGTCTCTGCGAGATGACGGGCATAATAGATAAAAGGAGGGGACAACTTTCTAAAAGTTGCTTTCAGCAATTGTGAAAATTAATTAATTGGCGGAAAAATTATTTTTTTATTCTCATAGACTGAAATTCATTCAATAATTTCTTTTCTTCGTCCGTAGGATTTTTGGGGGTTTGTAAAACCATTCGAACATATGCATCACCGCGTACTTCCGGATTATCGAAGTGGGGAATGCCCATGCCTTTCATTCGAAAAAGTTTATTGCTGTCGGTTCCTTCAGGGATGTTCATGGAAACTGTTTTGTCAAAACCTTCGACTGAAATATTACCTCCAAGTATAGCTGTAATTGCATCCAGCGGATGATTAAAATAAATATCATCGCCTCGCCTTTCAAACCTTGGATCCTTAATTAATTTAACCGTAATACGCAGGTCGCCGTTTTGTCCGCCGCCTGCACCGGGTGAACCTTTTCCCTTCATGCGAAGAATTTGTCCATCGCGTGTTCCGGGCTTGACTTTAAGGTTGACTCTGTCGCCATCAATAGTTACCTGACGCGTTGCTCCATGAAAAACATCGTGAAGCGTGAGTTCCATCCCTGCCGATAAATCACTTCCTTTTCTACTGCGTGTTTGTGCCTGATTGAAACCTGAAAATCCGCCGCCGCCAAAAAATGATTCAAAGAAATCAGAGAATTCACCACCAAAACCCTCGCCAGAATCATATTGTCGCCTCCCGCTATATTGCTGCTGACCCCTGTATTGATTGCCCTGCTGTTCGTATTGTTTCCAGTTTGCTCCCAGTTCATCGTACATTTTCCTTTTCGCCGGATCCCCCAATACTTCATTCGCTTCATTGGCCTCTTTGAATTTTTCTTCCGCTTTCTTATCTCCCGGATTTTTATCGGGATGAAATTTTACTGCCATTTTACGAAATGCTTTCTTCACTTCGTCTTGTGAAGCACTCTTCGTAATTCCCAGAACCTTATAATAATCCTTATACTCCATGAATTTATTTCTTGATTGTAAAATTAATTAAAGAAATGGATTGTTGAAGGCCTAATTATTACTGTTTTTGTATTATTTAAAAACGCATATTTACATCCAACAGCAATGGAAAACAAAACAGTAAAACTCGACCGCGGGCTTTCCCTTTTTCAGGCCACGACAATCAATATGATTGACATGGTTGGAATTGGGCCCTTCATCGTATTGCCATTGGTGATAAAGATTATGGGTGGCCCTACTTTTATCTACGCATGGATAGCAGGTGCAATATTATCACTCGTTGATGGCATGATCTGGGCTGAACTTGGTGCTGCATATCCGAAAGCAGGAGGCAGTTATAATTTTCTAAAAGAAGCTTACGGAAAAAAATGGGGAAAACTATTTTCTTTTCTATTTGTTTGGCAAACACTGTTGTTATCACCTCTTGTTGCAGCAAGCGGTGCTATTGGGTTTTCTCAGTATTGTTCCTACATCTATCCGTTTTCTCCGCTTCAACAAAAGATGATCTCCGGAGCTATCATAATTCTATTGGTCATTCTTCTCTATAGAAAAATCCATACCATAGGAAAAATAAGTGTTGTTCTATGGATTGCTGTTATAGCTACAATATCCTGGATTATCTTTGGCGCCATTACACATCACAGTGTCAGCAATGATTGGCTCCCGGTACAGGATTTTTCTTCACAATTATTTTTTGTTGCCCTCGGACAAGCAACTGTAAAAACCATTTACAGCTACCTCGGCTATTATAATGTTTGTCATCTTGGAGGAGAAATTCAAAACCCGGGAAAAAATATTCCAAAGAGTATTTTTATCTCTGTAATTGGCATTGCTATACTTTACCTTGCAATGAACCTAAGTGTTGTGAGCGTTGTACCCTGGCAGGAAGCACAGAACTCAACTTTCATAGTAAGTACATTCATTGAAAAAATCTATGGACACAGTGCAGCAATCGTTGCCACTATCATGGTTTTAATTGTTGCTTTTGCTTCTTTGTTTGCTGTATTATTGGGTTATTCCCGTATTCCTTATGCTGCTGCTATCGATGGCAGTTTTTTTCCTGTATTTGGAAAACTTCATCCGAAAAAACATTTCCCTTATGTTTCACTACTTTTTCTGGGTTCTCTGGCTTTTGTTTTCAGTTTGTTATTTAAGCTGAGCACAGTAATTAGTGCAATACTTGCTATGCGCATAATCATTCAGTTTATCGGACAAGCAGTTGGCCTGGTGATTTTAAGAAACCGAAACGGTACAAAAAAATTACCCTACAAAATGTTTCTGTACCCCATACCTGTCATTGTTGCAATTCTAATATGGTTTTTTATTTTCCTTAGCACGGGAAAAGACATGGTTATCTATGCTACAATTATTATTTCTTGTGGTGTAGTTGTATACTATTTTCTCAATCGATATAACGTTTTCGAAAAAATGAATACAAAATTAGAATCAAAATAAATCTACCACGAATATCTCTGTGGAATCTCTGTGTTTTCCCTTTGTGCCCTCCGTGTTAAAAATCCGACAGTAATAATAAACCACAAACCACAAATTATTGCCTCATTAAGCACAAACACCTATAAAAAATTTTAAACTCTGCTTATAAATTTCATTTTACCCCATTCATCCACCTGTCCATTTTTCCTTCGAAAATATCTAGCGGCAAACACCCATCCTCCAAAACCTCATCATGAAAACTCTTTAATGAAAATTTATCTTCAAGTTTTTGCTCCGCTCTTTTACGGAGTTCGATGATTTTCATTTGACCAATTTTATAAACCAACGCTTGAGCAGGAATGGCTATGTAACGCTCCACCTCAGCAGTAATATCCGCTTCGCTTTCCATTTCATTGTCCAGTGAAAATTGAATAGCCTGCTCGCGCGTCCATCCTTTCAAGTGCATACCAACATCAACAACAAGACGAATAGCACGATGCATTTCTTCACTTAAACTTCCGAAATATTGATAAGGATCGGTATACAAACCCAATTCTTTTCCTAGCGATTCTGTATACAGCGCCCATCCTTCACCATAAGCACCAAACCATCCAAAGCGTCGGAACTTCGGAAGTGAATCATTTTCCTGCTGAATGGATGTCTGGTAATGATGTCCGGGAATAGCTTCATGCAAGAAGAGATCTTCCATTCCTACAACATTATATTTTTTCGGATCAATAACCGGTACATAAAAAATTCCCGGACGAGAACCATCGGGAGCCGACTGATTATATTCAGCACTGGCAGAAGCTTCACGGAATTTTTCTGTTTGTCTTACTTCAAATTTTGCTTTCGGAAGGAGATTAAAATATTCAGAAAGCTTTGGCTGCATTTTAACTTCATAAGACCTGAACATATTGATAACCTGACTATCCGCTTGAAAAGGAAAGAATTTTTTATCTGTATGAATGAAATGAAAAAATTCTTTTAGATTTCCTTTAAAGCCGGTCTCTTTCATAATTCCTTCCATTGCTCCGCGAAGCCTGGCAACTTCCTTCTGACCAATTTCAAATATTTCATCAGGGGTTAAATCCGTTGTTGTCCAAACGCGGGCCAGGTAATTATAATATTCCTTTCCATGAGGCACTTCTGTTATGCCAACTGTCGTGCGGCAATGCGGTAAATATTCATTCTGGATAAAATCATGAAGCTTTGAATAAGATGCTACAACTTCATTCATAATAGCTTTCTTATAAGACTCGGTAAAACGGTCTTTATCTTGCTGACTGAATGAAGCAGGAATATTTTTTATTGGGCCATAAAAAACACTCTTCTCAGGTTCCTTCACAACAATTTCCTTTAATTGCGGCAATACACGCTCCATCAAAACCTTTGGCTGCACATAGCCTTCTTTGATACCGGTCTTCAAATTCGTTATTGCAGTATCTACCCACTCTGAAAAATCGCTTATCCGCTTTAAGAAATCATCGTAATCCTTTACTGTCTTAAACGGCTGGTTTCCGCTGCCGGAGCCAAGCAAAGCAAATGACAAATGCATACCCCAGAATTGATTGATGGGCATTAAATTGTCTCTGAAATTAAATCCTTCCAGCTGAATTGACATTTCTCTTTTGAAAACATCGTAGCTTAGCCTTTCTTGCTTAGTCAGTGAAGCAGTATCAACCTTGCCTATTTCATCAACGTATTTCTTGTAAAAACTTTTTAGTTTTTCTCTATATGAATCGCTGATATCAACAGGCAGTGTATCGTTATACCGGTTATCTGCAATAGCAGTAGCTTCCAGAGGAAAGTATTGAAGTCTTTCTTCGTAATAATTGTCAAGCAGCTTGTTTAGGTTGATCATTTCGTTCTTTGTTTCTTTTATGTTACAAGCTGTGAAAGAAAAGAGTAAAAATGCCAGGTAGATTTTTTTCATGGAAATTGTTTTACAGTCTTGAGGATTGGAATAATAGAGGAATACAATAATAAGGTGATTAATGCAAATAAGAAAGGATAATTTAAAAGGAATAACCGTTTTAAGAAAACTTTAACATATAAAGTATTTCATTGCACTATTCGTTTTACACATTAACTTTATCCTCTCAACTGTTACTATGAATCACGAAGAGATAAATTTTCTGGAAGGTCCACAATCGCGTTGGCAGGAATTCAAATTTACCATAAAAATTGTACTAGAATTTATTAAAGGATTTAGAGCATTGCATTTCACGGGACCCTGTGTAACGGTATTTGGTTCTGCACGTTTTCCCGAAGGGCACGAATACTACAAACTCACTCAGAAAATCGGTTCTGAAATTGCAAAACTTGGTTTCACTGTCATGACAGGAGGAGGCCCCGGATTAATGGAAGCCGCGAACCGCGGAGCCAGAGAAGTTGGAGGAAGAACAGTAGGATGCAATATCCTTTTACCGCATGAACAAAAACAAAATCCCTACCTCGACAAATGGGTAGTGATTCGTTATTTCTTTGTTCGGAAAACACTGTTGTTAAAATACTCCTATGCTTTTATCGTAATGCCCGGAGGCTTTGGAACAATGGATGAATATTTTGAAGCAATTACGTTAATACAAACTAAAAAGATCAGTGAATTTCCCGTCATTATTTTTTGCAGCGACTTCCATTCTTCGCTTTTAAAACACATAGAACACATGAAGCTTGCAGGAACCATAAAAGCAGAAGATGAGAAATTGTTTTTTGTAACCGACAAAATAGAAGAAGCCATTCAGATTCTCAAGGAAAAGAGTATTAAAAAGTTCGAGCTAAAGCCTCGCAATAACTTCAGGCCTATTAATATTTTTAGAGAGTAATAATATTATTTATTGTAGTGCAGGGTTTAGAAATTATTGTGTTCACCTTTTTCAAAATTATAATGTATTTATTAAATAAATTGCCACGAAAGCACAAATCTATTCGTGCATTCGTGGCAATAAAAAGACTAAATGTGTTTAGCAACAATTCAAAAATTTATACCTACCTTTAGTAATCAAAAACAAATCTTTTAACAATTTAAAAACCCATCACCATGACAAACAAAGAATTCTTTATCCAATGCTGGAAATCAGAAATGAAAACTACAGCGAAAGCCGTTCGTGCTTTACCGGCTGAAATGAACAAACTCTCTTACAAGCCCAATGAGAAATCACGTTCTGCAGCACAAATTATCGAACACATTTTACCGCATGCTGAGTATTTAGCAAAAGGTATTGAAACAGGAATGATTGAAGAGGTAGATAAAAAATTCAACAGCACGGAAGAAGCTGCTTCTTATCTTGAAAAACATTCAGCTATGCTTATCGATAAACTCGCTATGGCTGATGACAAAACATGGGAAAGTAAAATGTGTACATTAACAATCAATGGTCGTAAAATTTATGAAGCGCCTATGCTGAATATGTATTGGTCATTTCTGTTTGATGTAATCCATCACCGTGGGCAATTAAGTACCTATTACCGCTCTATGGGTGTCAGAAATCCTTCTATCTATGGTCCAACTGCAGAAGATATGGAAGAAATGATGGCCGGTGCTAAAAACTAATTTGAAAAAAAATCATTCTTAAAAAGCCTGAAATCAATCAGGCTTTTTTTATTTTATCCGGAACCTTACTTCTAAATGAAAACACATTCCATCTTCGCCTTTGCGGAATTTCGCGAAAAACTTTGAAGACTTTGCGGTTAAAAAAAAATATTGAAATACGCACCTCCCCTAAAATCATCTTTTAAAATGTATTACTTAAATTTACACTAAAATAAATCGTGCCTCATTTAGCTAATAAATTTTTCAAATGAATATAACTGATCATTTTTCAAAAATCTTCGAAACCGAATTGATCCGCGAGCTCGAACAGAAATCCAAACAAGTTTCCATCAAAGCAGGTGAAACCATTCTCAATATCGGACAAGCCATCCGTACAATGCCAATCATTCTCAAAGGTTCCGTCAAAGTTTCCAGAACAGATGAAAACGGAAAAGAACTGTTGCTTTATTACATCAATCCAAATGAGAGCTGTGCTTTAACCTTTACCTGCTGCATGCAGCTTTACGAGAGTGAAATAAAAGCCGTAGCAGAAGAAGATGTAGAAATGCTTACGGTACCAGTTTCTGTTATGGATGAATGGTTGGTAAAATATCCCACCTGGAAAAGTTTCGTTATGAAAACCATTCATAACCGTTTTAATGAATTACTGAAAACAATTGATCAAATCGCTTTTCAAAAACTGGATGAACGACTGGTCGTTTATCTTAAAGAAAAATCAAAGACGACAAACTCAGCACTTATCAATCTTTCTCACGAACAAATAGCCAATGAACTTGCTACTTCACGTGTTGTCATTTCCCGTCTCCTTAAAAAGCTCGAAAACGACAATAAAGTGCTTCTTTACCGCAACCAAATCAAGCTTTTAGAAGAAATGTAACTATTGTTACTGACAATACTGCATTACCTGCTTACCTTTGTTCAAAATTAAAGATTATGAAAAAGAACATGGGTACAATCGACAAAGCTATCAGAATACTGGCGGCTCTTGTTATAGCAATCCTTTATTTTACTAATGTAATAACCGGCAGTACTGCCATTATCATGTTAGTGTTTGCAGGGATTTTTATACTTACCAGTTTTATGAGTTTTTGTCCGCTCTATTTGCCCTTTGGTATTAACACAGGAAAAAAATCCGACCAATGAAACATGAAATTGAAGCCCAATGGATGGGAAAAATGCAGTTCAATGCATTAGTAAACGGACATACCATTGTAATGGATGCGCCTGAAAGAGTTGGCGGTGAAGACCACGGACCAATTCCAAAACCTTTTGTTTTGTCTGCACTTGCCGGATGCACAGGAATGGATGTTATCGGAATTTTACGTAAAGCTCAAAAAACTTTAAAGGATTTTAGTATTAAAGTCAACGGAGAAATCAGTAAGCAGGCACCCATAGAATATATTTCTATCCATGTAATTTATGATTTACAGGGAGAAGAAGAAAACAAAGAAGCATCCCTCGGTGCAATAACTGATTCACAGGAAAAATACTGTGGTGTGAGTCACATGCTAAAAAAAATCATGCCTTTAACATGGGAAGTTAATTACAATGGAAAGCAGGTTTTTAATAATAAAGACAAAAGCGTTTCCGTTTCCGCCAATTAAAGCCAATCCCTTAGCTTGACATTCAGATAATATTTCTTACGGTGAAATTACTATGCTTTATTTTTAATAATATAAGTTCCATAAAATCACAAAACAATTTTTGATCAATATAAATACTAATCCAAAACATAAAAAATAATGTTACAAATTATAAAAAAATTATTCGGCATGCAAAACGAAATAAATTACCCCGAACTTCTTGCTAAAGGTGCAGTAATTCTTGATGTACGCAGCAAGGATGAGTATAGCGGCGGCCATATTAAAGGATCCGTAAATGTTCCTCTTAACAATCTGAATAATTACATTTCAAAACTAAGTAAAGACAAACCTGTTATAACCTGTTGCGCTTCAGGAATGCGCAGCGCTTCTGCAAAATCAATTCTCCAATCCAATGGATTTAAAGAAGTACATAATGGCGGAGGCTGGATGAGTTTAAATAATCAACTAAAAAAGGCCACTGCCAAATAAGATTGACTGGCTTGTAAAAGATGGAAAATAAATCAAAATCATTTTCAGAAATTATTAATGGCGACAAACCTGTCCTTGTCGATTTTTTTACGGAATGGTGCGGTCCCTGCAAAATGATGAAACCAATCTTGGAAGAATTAAAAAACATGGTAGGCGACAAAGCCATCATTCTAAAAATTGATGTCGACCGCAATCCAAAAGCTGCTTCCGCTTATTCCATTCAGGGAGTGCCAACACTTGCCATATTCAAAAACGGGAAAATTGTCTGGAGACAAAGTGGAGTAGTAAGTGCATCACAAATTCATTCGGCAATTAAACAGTTTCAAAATTAAAAAAAAGAAAACGTTCCATCCCTGAATGAACGTATTAAAAAGTAACTTCAAAGTAATCTCTAAAGGATTTAGAATCCCGGATTATTTAACGACAGAAACATTCCCAACATAGGTATGCTTTTCATTGTGTAAATCGGTTAAAGCAATACGATATACATATACATCATTCTGAACTACGTTATTGTTTACGCGGCCATCCCAAGGCTTATCATAATCATCGGTTGTATAAATTAATTTTCCCCAGCGGTCATAAATATTTAACAGGTATTTATTTATAGCTACACCATATCCTTTGAAATAATCATTTACACCGTCTCCATTAGGAGTAAAAGCATTAGGAACATAAAAAGAAAAGTGCTGCTCTACTTTTACAATTCCGCGAACCGTATCCACACAACCTTTAGGCGATACCAGCATTAAAGTAATGTCATATGTCCCTGTATCGGAATACATGTGACTAGGGCTCCAGGTTGTAGAGGAGGTACTGTCTCCCAAATTCCAAATGTATGTAGCAACATTGGACGAATAATTTTGAAATTGAATTACCGGTGAAAGGATATCTGCCACTTGAGGATTCGGCTCAAACCTGCCCACCGGTAAGGCATATACTTCAATATAATTTTTAATTGATGAATCGGCACGACAACCGTTTTCCGTAATGGAAGCCAACGATACTGTATACATGCCCGGAGTATTATAGGTATGAACAGGATTAGCTGCCTGATCATTTTGTCCGTCTCCAAAATTCCATGTGTACGAATTCTGACTTCCTAAACTGAGATTCGTAAATGGAACAGTGAGTGGTACACATCCGTTTCTGACGGTAGAACTGAATTCCGATGTAGGCATTTCATAAATAGTTACGCTATCCGTAAATGGTTGTGCAATACAACCATTATAATCAGCTGCAAGCATAACAGGAAAAGTTCCGGTAGCAGAATAACTGACAGTAATGTTTTGTGATATTGACGAAATTAAACTTGCTTGTGGAGTTAGTGACCACTGATAATTCACTCCTGAATTTATATTGGATAATGCTGAAAATGAAAAACTATTGTTTTCAATACACTGAGATGCAGGTTTAGTATAACGTATGGCAGGCACCGGATACGCAGCAACAGAAACAGTATCTGAATTCTGACATCCATTGGCATCGGTTACCGTTAAAGTATAATTCTGACTTGTTGTTGCATTGGAATTGTTAACAGGTGTTGCTACAGGATTGCTTATTGTTGGATCTGAAAGGGAGATAGCAGGTGACCAACTGTATGTTTCTCCGGCAACAGCAGCGTTTCCAATAGATGCAGGCACTCCCGAACAAACTGCCTGATAGCTTCCCGGAAATACGGCCGGTATTTGATTTACTGTTGCCATTAAATCCGTTTGAGCTGATACACAACCATCTTCGGTTACTGTCAAAGAAATCTGATAACTGCCCGGAGTATTCCACACAATAGAATAGGGTCCTTGTCCTGAACCGGAAGAAACTGTTCCTCCGCTAAATGACCAATTGAAAGTTCCTGCTGCTGTTGCAGTTCCTGAATAACTCAATGAAACCGGTTGGTTTACACAAGCAGCATTATTAATTACAAAATTCGAAGTTGGTATTGGATAAATTAAAACATCTACAAGTGAAGAATCGATACAGCCATTTTCATTTACCTCAAGATGAACCTGATCCTGACCGGCACTGTTCCATTGCACCGTATAAGGCCCCTGACCGGAACCGGATACTACAACTCCACTTCCAAAGTTCCATTGATATGCAGCAGCAGCACCGGCTGTTCCTGTAAATGAAACTGCACTATTGTCGCCTTCGCATAATGATGCAACAGGAGAAATAGTCACAACAGGAGCTTGTGTTACAACAACCGGCAAATTAAACGGAGCAGAATTACATCCGTTTTCCGTTACATTCAGAATAACATTATAATTACCTCCTGCATTCCAGCTAACATCGTATGGACCTTGTCCTGAACCGGAAGAAATAGTAGCACCGTTAAAATTCCATGTATAACTTGCAGTAGTACTTGCACTGCCTGAATAATTCACATTTAAAATTTCATTCGAACATGCTGTGGCAGGAATTGAAAAGTTTGCAGTTGGAATTGGATTAATAGTAACATTTATTTGCGAAGTATCGCTGCAGCCGTTTTCACTGACAATAAGCGATACCTGATCACTGCCGGCCGTATTCCATTGTAAATTATACGGCCCTGCTCCCGTACCCGAAAGTACAGCTGCTGTTCCGAAGTTCCAGGTATATGTTGCTCCGGCTCCCGCAGTACCGTTAAAACTTACTGTCGGTGAATCTCCCGCACATAGAGATGCCAATGGAGAAACAGAGGATAATGGAATTGCATAAACTGTTACTGATACACTGTCAGAGGCAGCACAAATTGGTTCTGTTACTGTTAGTACCGGTGTGTATGTTCCCGGAGTATTCCAGCTAACTGTATACGGACCGCTTCCCGATCCTGATATAACACTGCCGCCATTGAAATCCCATGTAAAGGTAGCAGCAGCAGAAGCTGATCCCGTATACGTTATTAAAGAAGGCGTACCCGCGCAAACATTCGTAACAGTAAATGTTGCAGAAGCACATAGTACAACAGTGACTTGCTGTGTAACCGTTGTTATACAGCCGGCGAGGGGAGATTCTGCAGTAAGCGTAACAGTATAGGTTCCGGCTGTTGTATAGGTATGTTGAGGGTTCTGAGTAGTGTCTATTGGACTTCCATCGCCGAAATCCCATGTTGCTAACGATCCGGGTGGAGTTGTATTTGTAAAAGTGACAGTAGTGCCAGGAGCAATAGGTGAAGCAGGCAAATATGTAAAACTTGGTGCTGGAGCAGGTATAACTTCAATTACAATATTGTTGTTAGTCGATCCTGCCGGTGAACCATTGTCAATTGCAGTAATAGAAATCGTATGAAATCCAAGGTTGGATGTCTGACCGGCTATGTCTAGAATAAGTGATGCAGTATTGCCCGGAGTATTTGAAACTACGGTTATACCTTGCATTCCTGCAAAGAAATAATTGATGCTTGTACTCTCTGTTGGTTCAGGTGATAAGTAATTGGCAGTAATCCTGAAAACGGAATTTTCACAAACTCTTATAGTATCGCAAACAGACAATGAATTCAATACAGGTGGAATGTTGAAACTGCTAACGCATACATTGAAATTAAATGACTGATTGTCGAGCCAGTCAACACCATCGTTAAAACCATAAGGTCCATCATACGCTGCTCCGCTAGAATCGAAGAGTCCGAATTGTATGTAATTCGCTCCGTTGCCCTGATTCACACCTACAGTAGCAGGGAAACCTCCAAATCCATTTATTCCAGATGAAGCAGAACCTGTAGTCCATTGCATATCCTGATAACAAAAAGCTACATTCCTGTTGTTTCCAAGAATTGGATCATTACCATTCGTAATGATCAATTGAAAACTATTTAACTTATCATCCTGAGTACTAAAGTAACCTACATTTTCCCAATGAATAATAACATGTGTAGGTTCAATCTTATAATAAACAAGTCCGCTAAGTAATCCTCTCGTATCAACATCTGCCCAGAATGGAGCGATCATCTTAAATGTTGAGTCGGGAAATGAATTTGCAGTAAAGGTTGAATAAGCAGTATCGAAAGAAATATTTCCATTGTTATTCAGAAAGAACTCTGTAATCTGCCGTCCATAAAAACAAAAATTAAATGGAATAGGAATAGCAATAGTTGCCCAGTCATCGTTTCTATAATCCGGTGGCATACCAGGCCCACCGCTTGCTCCACTTCCATCAAACTGCCCAATCTGCCAGGTGTTATCACGCGGTATCCAGCAATTGCAAGCTGTTGATGCTTGCGGTGTATTGGATGGTGCTGAAACCTTCCAATTTCCCGGCTGCGATTTGGAATATGTATACCGTTCTTTACCTGTAAGTTTTCCTTCAAGTTTTAATCTGTTTACATTTTCCGGACCGACATCCATGATGTCTTGTGCTGAAGTTGAAAAACCAATCAGCATAAAAAAAAGTAAAAGTAATTTCTGAAAGTAATTTTTATGCATGGAATAATGTAATTAGTTAAGAGAAAGTATCCTTCTAAGTTCTATATCAAATTTATGAAAAAACAGCGTATTTGAAAATATTTTTGGTTACCCATTGTTGAATCAAGAATTCATAGAAAAGGCTTGTTTTTTTACAAAAATGGCATGTTTATCCAAATAGTATAGTCCTTTTTGCCCAAAACTTATTAAAAATGCTTTATATCTTATTAATTAACAGGCTTTTCAATAAGGTTTTTCTTTAAAATCGCTGTTTTTACTTCAAAAAAAAAGATTGTTTTTTCAACTAATCTTTCCTTTTAATAAAATTCTTGGTGAATGACATCTGTTAATTTGTAAACAAAAATATTTTATATAAGAAAATTCACATTTAGCAAACTGAAATTTTTTCTAATGACTGTAAAAAAGTATCGGGAACCGTAGCACCTAAACCAAGTGCATCAGAAATTTTTATCAATCCATTTCCCAAATATTCTATCCCTCCTTCAACAACATCTTCTTTAAACATAAGCGGAGTATCAAAATCATAAAACTCAAATTGATTACTGCTCAATGTCAAGTGAGCCATTGCAGTAAATCCAAGACGCGATTCTAAAAACCCTCCGGCTTGTAATTTCATTTTTGCTTTTTCCGCCAGTTGAATTATTTTTTTTGCTTTGAAAATGCCGCCTGATTTTCCAAGTTTAATATTCAAGCTGTCACATGCTTTTAATGCAATTAATCTTTGGGCATCTATTTCATCAAAACACGATTCGTCGGCCATAATTGGAATTGAAGATTTTGCTTTTATCTCAGCCAGTGACATGAACTCTTTCCTGGAAATGGGCTCTTCGCAATGTTGAATATTAAATTGACGAAGTTTATTTAAAATACGTGATGCAGATTCTACTGTCCAGCCCTGATTAGCATCGATGCGAATAGGAATTTCATTACCAACTTTTTCGCGAATCATTTTCATCCGTAGAAAATCTTCTTCCTCTTTGCCTCCCAGCTTTACTTTTATTACCGGAAAACCATTCTTGACAATTTTATATGCGTCCTCGGCCATTTTTTCCGGAGTACCAATACTTACTGTATAATCTGTGAATATTTTTTTTATATTCTCTCCTCCAAGAAAACGATAAAGAGGTACACCGGCAACCTGAGAAGATATATCGTGCAAAGCAATATCTATAGCGCTTTTAATAGATGTGTTTCCGTAGATTACCGTGTCCATTATGGTGCAACATTGAGAAATATCCATTGCATCCTTTCCAACCAAATATGTGCTAAGAATTTTTCCTACCAGCATACACGTCCCGCCATTTTCACCATGAATAGTTTGAAAAGGACTGCACTCTCCGAAACCCTTTATTCCTTCTGAAGTCTCAACGACAACAATGACATTGTCGGCAAATTCCAGTTTGCCAAGAGAAATTACAAATGGTTCCTTAAGCCCGATTGGACAGCGATAAAGATTTATTTTTCGAATGATTTGCTGCTTCATAATTTATTGTGCTGCAAAGTACGAAGACATTATAAATCAAAACGCATGAGGAGAACGAAGAAGTTAACACAAAAGATATCTTTCTTCTTAATTCACCATCTGGTTTTGATAATTTAATGACGATTTATGATTATTAATATTCTACTTTTACTTTATGAATAGCCTTCCAAAAAAGCCCCTTCCCTGCAATCAAAAATGGGATGATATGATTCCCTGCGGAAAAAACGGAAGAATTTGTCTGGGCTGTGGAAAGGTAGTAACTGATTTTCGGAATTATAAGATGAAAGAAATTGTAAAGTCACATTTATCTTCTCCGGCTCCTGTCTGCGGTATTTATACAGACAAGCAATTAAACAACTGGGGGCAAATCAAAGGCACTACACATTTCGTAAAACTCATCAGTATTTCTTCCATTTTTATTGCTTTGTCTCAGCTTTTCCAGGGTGACGTTTTTTCACAAACAAAATCGCTGCACACAGAAGCTGTTTCTGATTCTGCTAAAAGTCAAAAAGCCGTTAACAATAAAAAACCAATAAAGCATATTAGAGGTACTGTGGTTCGCTTAAATTCTGATTCTACAAAATCACCAATAAAAGGCGCTTCCATTGTTCTGCAAAATGATTCATCCTTCCATACAACAACAGATTCATTAGGAAGATTTAAAATTAATCTTTCAAGAAAATTCGTTTCACTTCCAAAAACACTATTGCTTTGGGTATCACATCCGGATTATCCGGCTAAAAGTTTGTCTATTAACAAAGAGCAATTGTCCGCATTGGATGTAATTTTATCCGAAGCATTGGTGGAAAGTAAAAACGTACAGCGCATATCAACTACTTCTTTTGAATATTTTTATGCTATGCCTCCCGTTAAAGAAAAACAAGACACTTCAAAAAATAAAAAATGGTGGCAAAAGAAGAAGAAATGAATTTATTATTGCCAAGGGTAGGACGTTACGAACTAAAATTAAATCTTGAAAAATGATGATTAATAATTTAACTTGCAGAAAAAAATAAATTGACATATTAAAAAATAAAGCCATGAAGTGTTTTCAGAACAACCTTTTTCTAACGATTTTAGTAACCTTTTCCTTAACTGGTTGTGGTAACTTAAGCAACGAAGTTGAAAAAAAAATTAATGAATTAAAAAACAAAACCGGATCTTTAGATTCTTTAATAAATAAAGAAGTTGATAAGGTTCTATCGCTTGACTCGTTAATAAATGGTGAAAGTGACAAAGTAAAAAAACTTGATTCATTAATTAACAAAACCTCTTCAAAACTTGACTCTATTGCAAATGAGAAGATTAAACTTTATGAAAGAATTATAAAATAATTAATCATCTCTCTTGCCAAATCTTCAGGATTAACCATTTCAATCGGATGAGGAAAACCATTTATTACTTTACACTTTCCATTGGATAATTTTTCTGCTGTACTTTTCGACTCGTTTATTGTTACCATCTTATCCTCGGAACCGATTGAAATGAGAACCGGAATATTAATTTTCTTGTAGTCTTCCTGTTTTATTGCCTTTTCATTACCCAGATCCTTCATCATTTCAGCCGTCCTTACCATTACAATTTTCCAATCGGCGGGAGAATGTCTCTTGCGCAGCATGTCAGCAAAACGAGGAATTTTTATTTCTATTAAATCAGGATTCAATAATTTAATTTCCTTTTCTGCTGCTTCAGGGCTCCATTCAAATTTTGTTCCGAGTGTCATAATTTTTTTAAGCATATTTGGAAACTGTATAGCAAGTTTTAAAGCAACGTAGCCACCCATGCTGTAACCGAATACAAAGCTGTTTTCAATTTTATTTTCCGAAATAAACTGAAAAGTGTTTTCCGCAAAGAGTTCAATAGAAAATTTTTGGGGAATATTTCCTCCGCCATGACCTTCAAAATTCAAAAGATGTACGGTAAAATTCGCCTCAAGATGTTTAATTAATTCTGAAAACTGTTCATTACTGCCCAGTGCTCCATGAAGTAAAATTAAATCTTGCATTCTATACTTTTAACGGTTATGATTTGTGAAATTTTAGATGAAATTTATTTTTCATTTTTTTTCGATAATTAATAAAATAAAAATGAGGTAATAAGGTTGTGTTTCTGGGGTGTATAATTTTCTACGAAGGTAATAAGGTTTTGCTTTCAATTAAATTGATATAATAGTTGGATAAAGAATTTGGTATGAGTTATAGCTGGATCAGTCGCTTCATTTCTTGAAGATTTAATTGTGAATTATCAATTTAGTTGAATAAATATTTTTAGAGTTCTTATCATTTAATTTTAAAATATAGAAACCAGAAGAAAAATTTTCAAGATTTAATTCAATATCATTTTCATTTATCTCTTTTTCTAAAACAATATTCCCCATAGTATCATACATTTCTAATTCACCCAACATTGGTTCATTAAATTGCAGGCGAATACTACCCTTACTAGGATTTGGGAATACTTTAATATATAAATCAGGAGCTATATCAATGTTGGTATTAACAAAACACAATACGCTGTCAACAATATTTGATGTTATATCAAATACGGTCATGCTAATATCAATGAGGGAATATTGCTTATCGTAAACTGAATCCGGAACATTTACTCCAGCACTCGAAATATTGGAATCGGTAAGTAAAAATGCATTTTCAGAGCATCCACTAAAGCCCAAGGAATCAGTTTTAACAAAATAAATATCTTCTAATCCGTTAGGGGGAGAAAAATTATAACTTCCAATATTTAATAAATAGTTGTCAATCACCTTGCTTGCATAAAATCTAGAACCATTGTTTAGCCCATATATTTTAGTCCAAATAATATTGCCATTGGAATCCACTTTTAAGCTTAATGCATTCTTTGAAATACTGTCAATGGTGTAACCGGAAATTAAAAGACCTTTGTCTGCTAAATTATCAATGGATATGGGCGTTTCAGATTTTATGCTTCTGTAGGTCTTCGACCACACGACATTCCCCGTAGAATCTATTTTAATTAACAATATATGGTTCTTTCCAAATCCTGCTGTTCTAGTGACACCGCAAATGAAAAATCCACCGTCATCAGTTTGTTTGATAAGTCCTGCATAGTCATCTGTCCCAGGTAAAAGTATTCGCTTTGACCATTGCCTATTACCTATAGAATTGAATTTGCCATAATAAATGTCATCTTCATTTGAAGCGTGCATACTTCCTACAAACGCACAGCCGCTATCAACAGTGGAAGTGATATCGGTGAGCGCATCATCAAAATTATTAGATAAAAACTTACTCCATCTAATAACTCCCTCTTGATTAATTTTTATAATATAACAATCAATTAATGAACCAAGAGCAAAATTATTGATAGTTCCTCCACAATAAATGTTATTTCCACTAACAAATGATTCCTCTAAATAAATTGATGATGGTGAAAAAGGGATAATTTTTGACCAAATTATACTATCCCCGGACGTATCCACTTTCATAATTAAACTAGTGTACATTCCTCCAGTTGAATCAGTAAGATAACCACATAAAAAGTAATTATTGTCAGGACATTGAATTAAAGATCGAATAGAGTTTTGTGTAGGGAAGTACATATATAATTTGCCCCACGCTAAATTTCCATCTTTATTTGTCTTATATAATGAAGCATAAGATGTCTGTTGAATTATTTCCTTTGATGAACCAGTAAAAACAAAATCCTGGTTGACATCAACGATAAGTTTATTTATATGGTCTTCAACCTGAAACCCAGTAAGGTTTAAACTATATACTTTTTGAAATGTTGTTTGTGCAAAAATCTTGCTTAATAAGAAAAGTACACTAAAACAATAAACCAAGATAAATCTCATAAGGCGAAATAGATTTATTAAGTTTTAAAAATGTTATGCCGAAGAATATAAATCAAGATTTGTTTGTTATTAAATATGAATCTAGATTTCGCAAACAATCTATAAACTTAAAATTAATGATTCAAATTGTTTTTAGCAAATTGTCCAGTCATTTAGGGGGCTAAGACACCGGTGTGCCCCCGCTATGCCGGATCTGCACAATGAAGCTACCTCATTTCCTATTTTATTCCATTGACCTTTTTAATAACCTTTTCGAGCCGCGTCTTTTTTGTTTCCACATCCATATCTTTCAAACGAGAAGTAAGCGCTTTAAGAAAAACATCTTTATTATTCGCATCGATAAGCGGAAGAGAATCTTCTGCATATTTCGGTAATTGGTTGGTAAGACTGCCTTTTAAATGCTCGAGTAATAATGGAAATGTTTGTTTAAAATATTTTTTCTCTTTGCTAAGCTTTATTAGAATATTGACATAATGATCCTTTGTAATTACCGAGCCCTTCTCAGCAGCAGAAATAATTTTTCCGAGTACTGAATAAACAGATGCCGGGTTTACACCTGTAATAACATTGAGGGCATGCATGGCACCCCATTGCATTCTATTGTTTTTACTTTCAAGAAGAGCAAGAAACTCTTTGGCATAACCGGCAATTAATTCAGCTTTTATTTCACCTATTTCGTATAGCGTTTTAATACAATCTGCCTGTATGTTTTTATTTTTATTATGCAGATTAGTTACCAATTCCAAAACAGCCTTTTTATCATTCTTGACAGCAATTTGTTTTGCTAAAATTTGATTTGGAACTTCGTCTCTGCGATTAAGAGAGGTTGCTAATTTATCCAGTACTGACATTGTGATTTATTTAATGGTGCTTGATTCCTTTATCCGGCCTTCAAATACTCCTGAATGTTCGGACAAGATAATAAAAATAGATTTTTACCCTATTCCTGAAAAAATTGTAATAACAGATTCTGGTATCTGTATTGATCAACGGGTTTTATTTTTACCATTTTAGCAAGTAAGGCTATTTTATCAGGCTCGTTCACTTTCAGCACCTCGGCCAGAAAAGCAACTTCTTTAAGCACCTGCTCCTCATTTTCATTTTCAATTTTCAATGAAGTCGATTTGCTTAAAAATAATTTTACCAATTCATTTTCTGCTTTGATTCTGTTGCTACCGTAATTATTCTGAATTAACTTCGATACCTTAGATGTTATATCAGAAACCATTGGCGGTATACCTTTCCCTAAATTCAGAGCAACATTGCTTTCTGTAAATTTTATTAGGGTTTTTGCCGAAGTACGGAAATTCTTATTTGTTGCTATAAGTTTATGTTCCTTTTCCGCAAGTGCTCGAAGATTTTTATCGAGCGGCCTGAAACCGTAACGATAATAAAACCAAAATGCTCCCGATTCAATTCCTTCGGGATTTTCATATCCGTATTGATAGGGCTCCACTTCGAAATAATCAATGCTAAAAACATGTTTGTATAACCTAAGCAATTGACACATCATATAGCCCGACTCGCCTCCGCGAAATGATTCATTAATGTTTATGCCGAAAAGCGAACGCTTTCCAAAAACCCATCCTCCGCCATATGCTGCAGGAAAACCGTTCTTAAACAATGTATAACCTACATAAGACTCCAACGGCAATTGACGCTCCGGCATCATTCCGTAAATAGCAATTGCTATTCCTCTTTCTAAAACATAATACCGCAATGAAGCAGTATCCATATAGGTAGCAGTATCCGTTTCGCGTGCACCAATTGTCAGAGAATTTTTTATGGTTATTATAAGATCTCTTTTTTCGATATCCGTTAACAAAGTAGTTTTGGGTATTACTTTATTTAAAAGTTCGGCATGATCAAACTTGCGGAGTAACTCCTGCTGATAGTAAACCGGTGAAATAAGAAAACGATTGTATGCTTTTGAAAACGATTTTTCTTTTGGAGAAATCTTAACATAAATTCCCATTCCATCAAACAATTGATCTTTTATCAACGGCACATGATCCAGCTTACTAAATTCCCACAAAAGAAAATTCAATCTTTCCCGCTCTTTCACCTTTAGTGCATCAAACATTTCTTCATTCGTATAATTTGCACTTGTTTCTTCTCTCTCTAATGAAGGAAGTGTAAAACGTATGGCTTCTCTCACTGTTAAAATTGAATTTTTGTAGTGATCAATTTTAATCGTACAGTATTTTTGTTCAATAAGCCAGCGCAAAAGATCATGGGAATATCCGGTAATCGTTTTTACGTAGGGAAGTCCTGTATTAATATACTGCTCCTGAAGTTTAATGGAATGTGCGAGGAGAGTTGAAATCCTCTTTAATTCTCTCTCAACAAGAAAAACCGTTTTGATATTTACCGGATGTGCGCAAAGAAATAAAAGGATATCATAATACGTGAGCAGTGATTTATTTTCCGGAATTTTAAGTTTCGAAATGTCCTGAAGCAGCGAATTTTTGATTGTATTGTTTTCCTCATTAAATTCATGCGCTGCCTTTTTTAAGACAATTAATTTTCTTCCAAATTCCCCTATCATAAGACAATGATAAAAAGACGGAAGAATGATAAAAATGATTTAAATCATACAGTACATTAAACCATTTCAATCCTCTAAAGCCTTTTCAATATTTTTATCGGGAATTACCCACAAGACAGCAACCACAACAATTAATACATAAGAAATTGTGGGATTGATAAAAGCGAATATAACGGCAGCAGAATACAAAAGCAAAGAAAGAATTCCCTTCAAGGAGGTTTTTTTTAATGCTTCTATTAACTTTGTACTATGTGTATAATGATTTTCTATTACTTTCTGCAAAATAAAAAATGCTATTCCACATAATAAAAATAAGGTCGCATAAACTGCAACAGGAACTTCTGCCTTTGGATTCTCGCCTATCCATCCGGTTGCAAAAGGAACAAGCGAAAGCCAAAACAATAAATTCAAATTTGCCCAGATAATTTTACTGTTTACATGATGTACGGTATGCAGCAGATGATGATGATTGCCCCAGTAAATTCCAACAAAAACAAAACTACTCAGGTAACTTAAAAACAATGGCAGCATTTCCTTCAGGGCATGCAGATCGGTTTCATGAGGAACTTTTAATTCCAATACCATTATAGTTACAATTATGGCAAATACGCCATCGCTGAATGCTTCGAGTCTTGTTTTTGTCATTTAAGATTTTTGTTTGATTAAATAAAATAACTATCCCTGGTAAATAAAGCCTTGGTTTGACTTATTGCAAAGCTAATTCATTTTTTTAATTTAGTTAAGCACTTCGCATTTGTTTTACGATTAATGGTTTGATGCCGTGACGAAATCGAAGTTAGAAATTTTCTTGGCGATGAGCAGGATATTTAAATTCACAGTGTGTTTCCTCAGCGCGATTTTAGCCATTGCGATTTTCAATATACACAAGTGGTAGCTTTTTTGTCTTCGTCTCTTTATTTTTTGTATGTCGCTACTATTTCGTCAATTGAATTAAATACCGGTCGACCTTTCGCTAGAATTAAATCTCTTTCTTTATTAGCGCCGGGGCTTTCTGCTAAAAGCAATAAAGCGTCGCACGCACTAATAACGGCAAGAGAAATATCCATGGCGCATTTATATTTATCCAAAACATTTGCTTTCTTTAATATTGGTATAGCAGCGTTAATTCCAATTAGTGGAACATGCCCAAGCTCAAGAAGTCTTGCCGCAGCTTTATTCATATTGTCCAAGTTAATTTGCCTTTCTTCAGCGGTGTCTGCCGAATAAGGTCCTGCTACTCCGATTATCATCTTAATGTCTATTTTTTTGTCAAGCTAACCGCTAACGTTTGAGGCTTGCTGCCAGGCACGCCGCTCCCTTCAATCGAAAATTACACTTACTTTGCCTGGCTGCAAGGAGGTGTTATGCTTTGTGCTACTTCTGTGTAAAAGTTAAACAGATACTTTGATGGATTTTTTTGCAGTTTTCTTTTTAATGGAACGAGAAATCTTTGATTTTTTCTTTCTTTTCCTAAAATATTCTGCTATCAAATTTTCTTCAACCGTTGTCAGTTGAGTTTGGCTACCAATAAAGTCAATGTCTAGTTCTATTCTCTTTGCTTTCATCTTTATTGGTTTTGAAAATATTTATCAATTAATTTTCTAGCTGCTTTTGATTCTATTACCAAAACTCTTCCGCCAATATGATATGCGCCAAGCGTTTTTATATAGTGGTCAATTAATTGTGTCTTTGAAATAAAAGCAATATTCCCTTGATGTCCTCTTTGAAAAGATAATTTGCATGCAAACGCAACCAAATTCCCTGCAACTCCTGAATACATTTTTGATTTCCCCTTATTGAATGGTGCATTTTCAACTAAATGCATATAAATGTGGTCTGTCTTAACTTCTAAGCTAATTAATCCTTGAATGATCGTTGAGTTATTTAGAATAGTCAATTTGTAAACCTCTCTAGATGGATCATTAAATTCAGTCTTCCAATCAAATGTCCAACTGTTAGATTTTGTAACAACTTTGAGATCAGACTTTACCAAAACAGATATCTCAGTCTGAAAGCTGTCGCCGGTTACCACATTTTCTATCGAATTTGTCAGCTTATCAATTATAAAGTCAAGACCCTTGATCCTTTTCACAAAGCTAATTTACATAATCATGCCGATATTTCAAAGTGAAAATTGTCAGTAATTGGAATCCTTAGCATAAGGCATAACATTACGGTTGTCGAAACAACCAATAAATAATATCCTTGTTTTTATTTTCGCTTGTTCCGGCTGGCTTGAAGCCATTCTTTTCAAGCATCCTTTGTGATGGAAAATTTTCGGCATGAGTATAGGCTTCCATAAATTTCAGATTCATAATTTGAAAACCAAAATCAATCACTCTTTCTAATGCTTCTTGCATGAAACCCCTCTTATGAAAATCGGTGTGTAACTCATATCCTATTTCTGCCTTTTCGTTATTGTCGGAAAAGTTAAACAGACAAATCGTACCGACGAGAATAAATTCTTCTCTGGGAACTATTGCCCAATAAACTAATTCGTTTTCTTTAATTCCTTTGTCAATTTTAGATAGAAACTGATGTGCATCTGTAACATTTATCGATGAAGGTCTGTCAATAAATTTATTTACTTCATCGTTCGATCGAAGTTTTACCAGTTCAAAAATGTCACTGATATCCGGCTTGCGCAAAATTAATCGTTCCGTTAACAATTGAGGAAATGGAGAAAAATTAAACGGACGAGCCATAAAACAATAAAAAAATTTCCTCTGTTAGAAAAAAATTAATTCTGCTACTCTACAATTATCCTCTTACTTATTGAAGAATTCTCTGAAGTCAGCTTTAGCAAATAAACTCCCTGTGAAATTTTTCCTAAATCAAACGAATTGTTTTTCCCCTCCAAACGAGCAGTAAAAATTAATCTTCCAGTCATATCATACAATGCTGCTTCGTCATGCGTAAAATAATGATTTGTGGAAATTAAAATTCTTTCGTGTGCCGGGTTTGGGGAAACTTCAAATTCATTAAATATTTCTTTTATATCGGAAAAGATTGCATCGTTTACAAAAATCGGTACGGTAACGGATGATTGTCCGGAAGCGTTCGTATTAAAAGAAAGAAAAGCACGAATAGAATCTGTAACCGTTGTGAGACAGCGTATTTGAAGCGTAAGCGATTCTCCGGGTGCAATTGATGTATCGTTTCCTGACGACTGAAAACTTAATTCAGCAGGGTGTGTCAGATTAAAATTCGCAAAATTAATATTGGTATTACCGGTGTTTTCGAGAACGTAATCGTATACAGCAGGTGTCCCCGGATTTACCGTGCCATAAACAATGGTGTCTTCCGGAATATCTATTGTCATTACTACCGGTGCTACTGAAGTGGATGATAAAGAAGTAATTCGATCGATGAAAACAGGATAATCAACAAATGGATTACGATTATGCTGAACGGAAAAAATATCGTTGTTACGTTTTTTTTCTGCTGCATCAGGCAAGAAATTATGATGCCACGTTCTTAAAATTGTTTCCTGTGAGTTTAGGAAATTAGTATAGTTCTGATAGCGCAGCACAAAATAAAAGAGTGCGCGCGCTGATAATCCCTTTTGAACATCTCTAGGTTCGAATGTTGTACCATCCGACAAAGACCCGCCATTGCTCCAGCTTGGTGAAGTTACTACTCCAAATGGATGATCGGCACGTACGTTATTAGCGACATCATCCGTTGGAAAAAGATGATGAAGGTCTGATCTCATCGGTTCCTGGCTTGAAAAAAATGACTGTGGGAAGGTATGTTCTGTATTGAAAGAAAAATTTGTCTGACAATCGGTGCGGCTTGTATATCCTACTGCCTGACGGCCTGTATAAATACATTCCAGGGTATTTTGTGAAGCGCCCTGACCATTGGTTCGCTTATTGTCAATTATCATAAACATGGTATCACGAGCAGGATTATACAAAAGTGAAATGTATCCATTTCCTGTAATTGCATTAATTGATGTCTTTAGATCCTCTTCAGCTTTATTTTCGGTTTGATCGTAATAATGATTTGAATATTTTCCTTGACCGAGAAGATCAACACTAACACAACCCCTTAGACTATTATTCTCTATTACCATTTCCGTATTGTGGAAGATATTATGTACTGGCGAAAATTTTATCCATACAACTGCTGAGTCTCCGGGTAAAACAGAATACCAGGTTTGAGAAGCCGAAAAAGCAGGATTGCCATAGATATTGTAAAAGCGAATACCTGTTATTGTTATCTCTCTTGTGAGCGGATTATAAATAGTAAGCGGCAGACTGTCGGGCGCATTTTCATATACATTTCCGAAATTTAATTGTCCGCTACTTACACTAAGCGTTTGTGCAAAAATGCTTTGTTGAAAAAAATTAATCAGAATAAAAACGAAACCTAAATGGAATTTTTTCATTCTTCGCTTATTTCAATCTTTTCAATTTCATCTCCTGCGCGTATAGTATCTATTACTTCAAGTCCTTCTACAACCTTGCCAAAACAGGTATGGTTTCTGTCGAGGTGTTTTGTATTATCTCTGCTGTGGCAGATAAAAAATTGCGAGCCGCCTGTATCTCTTCCTGCATGAGCCATGGATAAAACACCTTTGTCGTGATGTTGATTTTCACCATTAAGCTCGCACTTAATTTTATAACCCGGGCCGCCTGCTCCTGTACCATCCGGACAACCGCCCTGGATAACGAATCCAGGAATTACGCGGTGAAATGTTAAACCATTGTAGAACCCTTTTTGGGCCAGGTCAATGAAGTTCTTTACTGTATTCGGTGCATCTTTTTCATAAAACTGCACCTTCATATTGCCTTTCTCTGTATATATAGTAGCTGTTTTCATAGGGTTCGATTATTTTGTAAAGTTATAAAAATGTGTCTAACTGCGCTTTGAATCAAATAAAAAAACCCGAATTCCTCCGGGTTCTAATTCATAAATATTTAAAAAATTATCTCCGGGTGAATTTTATAACCATATTCTTAAATTCTTTACCGTCTTTAGTTACATACATTTCCATTAACTGATTATTGTCATCAATGAACTTCATGGTTTGGCGGGCTCTTTCCATTTTACCACTCATTGGATCTACCATTTCGCCTTTCATAGATACTGTTTTAGTCGCTGCATCATAGGGGCCTTCCATATACATGATTCCTGTACCCATATTATCAATCCATGTACTTTGAAAAACCTTTTTGCTATTGTCATAACCAACTGTCGACTTTCCTTCGAAAGGCATTCCCATCATTTCTCCTGTTGATGTGGAAACCTGATATCTGTCTCCAAGAATCATAGAATTAAAACATTTTGCTACTGTTTTTGTTTCAGGAGCACCCGGTGCCATCCAGAATGTAATTTCTTGGTTCCAATCGCCATTGGATTTAATTAACATTTGATGCATTGGGCCAGGCGACATATATTCCATCCAGGCTTTTTCTTCTTTAGTAGGTTCAGGACGGGCTACATCCATTTTAACTTTATCCTGAGCAAAAAGCGAACAGGACAAAAATAACATTGATCCGAAAATTAATTTGTGTGTTGTTTTCATTATAGTATAGTTTTAAAATTTTTAGACTTCGAAATTATGTTTTTATAACCTTATCTGAAAGTAATATTTGAATAAAAGTTGATTTCACTTCCTGTTTTTTCAGGAAAAACAACAATTCGTTGAACGGCCTATTAAATTTACACGGTTTTAAAGGAAATTATTGGCTAATGCGGTTATCTAACCCCTTTTAATATCATGAATCATAAAAGAATTAATCCGTATTATATTTAATTAACTGAATTGAATTTATTCCAATCAATTATATTTGTCTGAAATAAATCCTATGAAAAAGCTCCTGATATTGCTTCTTTTCTGTTTTAGTCATGCACTTGCTCAACAGGCAGATCCGGAAGGTAGTCTGGTTAAATGGATGACTCTTAAAGATGCAATGGAAAAGCAAAAGACTCAACCAAAACCTATGCTTATTGATTTCTATACCGATTGGTGCGGCTGGTGTAAGAGAATGATGAAAACTACGTATGCCGATCCTAATCTGGCGCAGTATATTAACACTTATTTTTATCCTGTGAAATTCGATGCTGAAGGGAAAGATACTGTAGAATACCTTGGTGAAAAATACAGCCCTGTATCCAAAGAACCTCGAACAACCCATCCGCTTGCTGCAAAGCTATTAAACAATAAGCTGGTATATCCATCAACATTGTTTTTAAATGGATATGACCTTGCAAAAAAAGAATTCAAAATAAATATGATTGCCACAGGATACCTTGAAACAGATAAACTGGAGCCTATCCTTATTTTCATGCTTGAAAATGCCGGTCGCAATTCTTCCTACGACGCTTTCAGGGATAATTTTCATACAGCATATTACGACAGTACACTTGCAGAAAGATTAAAGACCATTACATGGCTTGAGCCTAAAAAAGCTTTTGCAGATGGCCTCTCCGACAAAAAAAAATCTCTTGTCATGATTAATACCAACTGGTGCAATACCTGCCGGGTTATGAAATCAACTTCTTTTACAGATACTTCTCTGGTAAAATTCCTCAATGAAAAATTCACGCTAATAGATTTCAATCCTGAAATTACAGATACACTTACTTATAAAGGACAAAAATTCATCAATCCTAAAAACCAGCAATCTCCTTTTCATCAGCTTGCATTTACGTTGGGAAAAAATTCAATTAATTTTCCCTCCTTAATTGTACTGGATGAAAACAAAGATGTAATCGATGCAATACCCTCTTACATTCCTCCCGGTTTTTTATATGAGATTATTCATTACTATGGTGACGATAAGTATAAAAGTAAATCATGGCAGGATTATATGAAGGAATTGGGGAAAAGTAATTAATCCTTTTTTTATTAATTGCCGTTTATGCTACTATTTCCGGATGTTGTAATTCTGAAAATTCTACGAAAATCACAAAATAAAATATCGGATTTCAGAAAGAAAAAGGTAATCTCTGAAACCCGATAATATTATTAAAAGCAGAAAAGCGCCAATAGTATTCAGCAGCCAATCCGGTATTTTATTCTTTCAGGATTTTGTGGGTTTTCATAAAACCGCGGCCTGAAAAACAAGCATAATAAAAACCTCCCGGTAGAATAGAAAGATCCAATTTTGTTTTTTCTCCGGAAAGATTTTTTGAAAAAACGTTTCTTCCCATAACATCAAAAATATTTATTGTGCAATTGACATTGTGTGGAAAGTCAATGGTAATGGTTGAGGAAAAAGGATCCGGAGAAAGGGTAATAGATTCATCGGGATCTGCTTTTTCCGTTATAGTAGCAGCTTGACTGGTTTTGCCAAGAGCATCTGTCTTAATCAGGTAAACGGTTTCGGCGCCAAAGCTGGCTGTGGAAGCCAATATGATAAATCCATTGTCGTCTGTCTGCTGAAAATAAATAGCCTCATCCGTATTCATTCCTCCGAATGTATTTGACCAGCTTTCTGTCCCTGTAGAGTCAAGTTTTAAAAGCAATACATCGTTGTCGCGGCGACCGGCAATTGCATAACCACCATCGTTTGTTGCCTGAATAGTTGCAGGATATTGATCGTTAAAACCGCCGAACGATTTTGTCCAGACCGAATCGCATGTAGAATTAAAATGTGTCAGAATAATAGAATGGTTGCTTGAAATATATCCGCAAATCATAATCCCTGTATCAGGCGTTGCACAAAGTGATGTAAAGTGTGTATCGCTTGAATAAACTTCATTTTGAATTTGGTAATTATAGAGCTTATGGCCGATGCTGTCATAGCGTGTTACTACCGGAAACATATTAAAAGGCGGGTAGATATTATATGATTCTTCCATGGATAGAGTTCCATATCCTCCACCCGTAATTGCAATAAGATTTTGTTTGGCAATACTATAATTACCGCTATAGTCTCCTGATATATCCTGTCCGGAAGTCGTTATGAGTTCGAGAAGATTAAAATGATGTCCTGCTCCTTCATAATCATCGCGGGTAGATACAATGTTACCATTAGCATTAAGCAATAAAGCATTCACAGATGTAAGCCAATTGGATGTTTTGAAAAAAGAATTTTGCAAAACTCCCGACGAATCCAACGATCCATAAAAAGCAACTCCCGATGTATACGTTGGATCCTTAACAAGTCCTCCGAATACAAACGAACCATCCGTTTTTTCGCGAATAATAGTCGCTTCTTCATTCACCGGCATGAAAGAAATAAAAGTGGAATCTTTCAATTGTCTTTTCCAAAGTATATTACCATTTGCATCTGCTTTGAAAAAACAAAAGTCTATTGTATTATCAACTAAACTAGAACATTTTCCACAAACAATATATCCGCCATTTTTTAGCGGTTGAATGAATGCCATTGCCGGATCCTGAAACATGGAATAAGTTCTTTCAAAGCCTGTCTGGGCAAACAAAAGCGGAGCATATAAGAATAGTAGTATAAAAAGTCTTTTCATTTTCATTGTTGATTTGATAATAATAGCAGGGGGATAGAAAATATCAAAATGCTTTTGGTGAATGGGTTTAAAATAGCTGTGAAATGGCTTACAAACTGTGCCATTTCTACCTAATAGAATTAATAATTGTTACTGATTTATTACCTTAAGGGCAAAAAGAAATATGCTCCACTTAAATAAGGATAGAAAGAAGCCTGAGAATTAAAACAACGGCTTTTACAACGGATAAAAATGTAATTCTGTTTTAATAATTCTGAAAACCGGTTTATTTATACGCAATTGCTGCTCCTGTAGGACCGGCAAGTGCCATAAACTCCTGCCTGGAGAAACCTGCTTTTTTAGTCCAGCCGGTAAATTCATTAAATGTAAAATCTCTTCCTGCTTTTGTCTCAATCAACATATTCAGTGACATAAGTAGTCCAAAGGTGTTTTTACGACGATCGTCATCAATAATATTTTCAATGCATACAAAGGCTCCTCCGGGAGGTAAAGCATCGTAAGCGTTTTTAATTAGCTGCATCTTTTCCGAATCGCTCCAGTCGTGTAAGATATTTCCCATAATGACAACATCGGCATTTGGAATTCTTTCAAAGAAATTTCCGGAAACAACTTCTACCTGCTTCGACACACCATGTTCCTGAATAAACGCTTTAGATACTGCAGCTACCTGAGGCATATCAAGTGAAATACATTTTAAAGCAGGATGCTGCTTAGCAATCTGAACACTCAATGCTCCAATTGCACCTCCTGCATCGCACACAGTTTTATATTTTGAAAAATCGAATTGAGAAGCAAATGAAATAAATGCGCCCATCTGAATTCCTGCCATTGCCAATAAAAATTCTTTCATCCTTTCGGGATTACTATAAAGTTCGACAAAAGAATTTTCTGTAGGATTCTCTTTGATTTCATTCTGAGGCTGACCGGTTAACAATCCTTCTTCAAGATTACCCCAGTATTTATAAAGCCTGTGATCTGCCATTTCCAATATGCCGCCTATGTATGTTGGTTTCTTTTTATCAAGAAAAAGTTCCGACTCTGCTGAGTTGGAATAATGCGAATCTTTACCAGTACCCTCTCGACGAAGAAAATTCAGAGAGACAAGTGCATCTAAAAAATCCAGATACGATCGCTCATTCAATTTTAACTTCTCACGAATTTGTGCAGCAGTTAATGAAGGCTTTTCCGCCAGTGTTGTGAAAAGTTGAAATTTAATGGCAGTTAGTAGTGTCTTTGAAGCCCAGAATCCAAGGCCTATCTGCATAATGTGTTCAGGATTTAGCGGGGTTTTTGTAACCGGTTTGTCTGTAATTTTGAAAGTCGTTGGTTCCATGGGTATAATTTTTAATAGACAAATTTATATAAATTTAATGATGCTTCCACATTTACCCTTTTTCTTATCCAACTTGGGCTTAAAGCATAAAAATCATTTTATGTAAATACATATTCACTTTGGCTAGACTTTAACTAGAGGAAGTGTATATAGCCTTCCAAGTGACCTTTTTCATTAGGCTTCCCAAAGATAAAGGTTCTGTATCAATACCTGTTTATTACCATAATGATGGAAATCTCCCTATTTTTTGCCCGTCTAGGCAATTTATTATTGAAAACACTACTTTTCTAAAATTAAATTTATTTTCTTGCATATGCCTAAAAGTGTTCTATTTACAAGGTCTTACTTATTAACAGTACTATGAAAAAAAATCTACTTATTCTTGTCTTTGCATTACTTTCAGTCTTTGCAAGTGCACAATGTACTACAAACAATGCAACGGGCTGTCAGTGTAAAACTCCCGGACAAACGGATTGTGACCTTCTACCGGATATTCAATTAGGTCAACCGCCTTTTTATGAATACGATATTGATTTCGGTGTTAAAGAATTTTATCAAACCGGAAATGTCGATACTGCCGATGATGGAAAACTATATGTTACCGTCTCTACACCAAACACCGGACATGGTCCACTGGAATTATATACAGTAGATACATTTGTTTGCATCACTGATACCTTTTATGGCACAGCTCCAAGTATTTGTCCCGATGGAATAACCTATCCGAAGATTCTCATGAATCAGCGTATTTACCATAAGAGCGGTAATACCATGACTTCATGGACGCGCTATGCAGGAACAATGACCTATCATCCCGGACACAACCATATGCACGTTGACAATTGGGGAAACTACACGCTGCGCACCCGTGATTCATTGGAACCTAATCCACTAAACTGGCCACTGCTCGGCTTTGGCACAAAACTGGCTTTTTGTGTTGAAGATTATGGAACATGCCCAGGCCACCCCGGACATTGTCTTGATACAGCCGGTGTTAATCCGCTAAATAACAGCTCAGACTTTCCAAATTATGGATTAGGCGGAGGAGCATATTCCTGTTCGCCCAGTGTACAGGGAATTTCTTCCGGCTATGTTGACATTTACTGGACAACTCTTGCGGGCATGTACATTGAATTGCCGCCGGGTTTATGCAATGGCGACTACTACATCGTTTGCGAAGTTGATCCTAACCATAATTTTTTAGAAGAAGATGAAACGAATAATTCTTATGCTGCACCCATCAGGCTTAAAAAACAAATGCTCAATCCGGCAACTGAAGAATTGAGAGTTAGTATTGCCAATTCTAAAACGATTTTGTGTCAGGGCGAAAGTGTTTCTCTGGCAGTGCAAATAAATATGCCTAATGTTTCTTATCATTGGAGCAATGGCGATACCACACAATTTACTACAGCGAGCAGTGCCGGAGTATATACTGTTGATATTACGAATCAATGTGGAACAGGTCCTTCCGTTCCCGTCAACATTACTGTTTTCAATCAGCCCTCTTCCCCCGTTGGTGTTAACGATACAATTCCTGTACCGGGTGTAGCTACTCTGCTGGCTGCGTCTCCTTTTCCCGTTAAATGGTATGACCAGGTTTCCGGCGGAAATTTAGTTGGTAGTGGGAATTCTTTTACAACTCCATTTTTAAATACATCAACCGTTTATTATGCTGAAGCAGAAGAAACGCATGGCGGTGCTTTATTTATTAACGGACTTGCTGATAGTGCAGCGGGCGGCCAGGGATCATATTCTTCTTCGAATAATTCATTAATTTTTGATTGCTATAATCGTTTCACGCTTCATTCAGTTACTGTTTATGCTAATTCAAATATTAATTCGCTCGTTATTGAATTATTTGATTCAAGCAATAACCTTTTGAATAGTGCAACGGTAAATGTAACTGCAGGTATGAATGTTGTCGTTTTAGATTTTCCAATCACTCCGGCAATTGGTCTTAAACTTACAAGATCGGGAGGCGCCCTGTTTAGAAATAATCCCGGAACGAACCTTGGATATCCATTTACCGTTCCCAACTTCTGTTCTATTACGGGATCTACTCAGGGATCCGGATATTATTATTTCTTTTACAACTGGGATATCCGTCTTCCTGATAATACCTGCTCAAGCACCAGAACTCCTGTTGAAGCACATATAACTCTTCCAAATTCAATAGCGGATGTTTCAGTTATACGTTCATTTAAATTATATCCAAATCCTGCAAAAGATCATATCAGCCTTTCGTTTCAGTCACTAGAAAAAGAAGCCCTTGTTGAACTAAATAATTCTTTAGGACAGCAACTGATTAGTAAAAAACTTTTTGCTAAGGATGAGAATTTCGAAGAGTCTTTTGACATTGGCACTTTGAGTAAGGGTATTTACTTTGTTCACATACTTACCTCTGGAAAGAATTATTATCACCAACTTGTTATTGAATAATCCCTTTTAAGAAATCTGCTATGATAAAACGGTATTTGCTTTGTTTGATTTTCCTTCTTCAAAGTATTCTGTTATATCCTCAGGCTGTTATCAATTACAATTATTCAAACTCTCCTCTTCCTGATAATCAATGCCGCTGGATTACCATCGACAACCTCGGGAAAAAATGGTTCTGTACAGAATATGGTTTGGCAGTATTTAACGATACAAACTGGAGTGTTTATACTACTGCCAATTCCGGCATATCGGACAACTCTATTAAACATTTGGCATTTGACCAACAGGGAGTAGCTTGGATTTCTACTTCAAACGGCGGGGTTTCTACTTTTGATGGCACTAACTGGAACTCTTATATGCAGACAAATTCCGGAATTTCATCTAACTATGTACGATCGGTTCATATTGATTCTAACAATAATAAATGGATTTGTACGGATGCCGGACTTAACTTCTTTGATGGATCTGCCTGGACGGTTTACAATCTGCTTAATTCCGATATTCCCGTAAATCATATTAGCACTCTTTTATTTGAAAACGATAGTACCCGTTGGCTTGGAACCATCAATGGTGGCTTTTCGCATATGATTAATGATTCTTTTTATACTTATTCAGGTGTTAATTCAGGCATTCCGGATAATTCTATCGTTGGACTGGCACGTGATACCAATAATTTTATCTGGTTGGCTTGTCCGGGTGGTGCTCTTGTTCGTTATTATGCCGGCAGTTTTTATGCATTTAATACTACTACTTCCGGTATGCCAACCGATGCTTTGACCTCTATAGCTATTGATACTTTTCAAAATGTATACATGGGGTCGTTTGATAAAGGACTTATTAAAAAATCGGGCAATTATTTTACCTGGTGGAATACCGCTAACAGTCCTTTACCCGATGATAATGTTTATTGCATTGCTATAGAGCGGCCCGGCATTCTTTGGCTGGGAACAAACACACATGGAGTTGTCCGCTTTGATGAAAATATGTGGGTGAATAGTGCTCCTGTTTCACTTAAAAAGAATCTTTCCATTTATCCGTCCCCTTGTTCTTCTTTATTGACAATTAACAGTCAACTTCCTCTATCCGAAATAACTGTTTATGATATTGCCGGAAAAATAATTTATTCCCAAAATAAAAATATTACTCCTCAACATTTTTCATTGAATACAGAATTTCTTTTGCCCGGCTGTTATTGGATCACTTTTAAAACCTTTGATGAAACAATTATTCGGAGGTTCATTAAAGAATGATCGGCTCTTTATTAAGCTTATTTTAGGTGATAAATGTATTTCCGGAGTTAAAATTGCCATTAATCTGCATTTTTCGTTTATTTGAACACTTTTAAACCGTCGCTGTTGAAAAAATTCACTAGGTATTTATTGTTAAATGTATATACTTTGATCTAACCTAACAATTAACGCCAAACATATGTCAACAGAAAAAAACAAGAAAATCATTCTGCGTTTATTCGGCGAAGGGATGTTGGAACAAAAATTCGAAGTCTTTGATGAACTAATTGCCGATACTTTTATGAATCACGGTGTTCCTAATCCGGGTAAAGGACCACAGGGGTATAAAATATTTGCCACACAATTTTTAAAAGCTTTTCCTGATATGAAAATTAATATTCAACAAATCATTGCCGAAGGCGATACTGTTGCAATCCGCGGTTTCATTTATGGAACTCACAATGGAGAATTTATGGGCATACCACCCACTAACAAGAAAATCAGAATTAATTATTTTGACTTCTGGAAGATCAGGGACGGTAAGTGCATTGAAAACTGGGTTCAGATGGATATGGCAGGTATAATACAAGAACTGGGGCCCCTGCAGTTTGCTTTTTAAAAACGAAGTTGTACATTTCGGGTACTTTATCACAAATTCAAAAATTAATTTACGATGATTCGAAAGTTCCTGTTTGGGGTGTTCTCCCTTTTGATGTTTTCTAATGTGCTTTTAGCCCAATCAAATGACTCGCTGGCATCGGGTAAAGCGAATCCGGCAGAAAATAAAGAAACCATTTATGCTCATGTAAAACAAATGCCTGAATTTCGTAGCGGTAAAGAAGGTTTGGAGAAGTATCTACTTACAAAAACACAATATCCTGAAGAGGCGAAACAAAAAGGAATCAAAGGTTCTGTGCCTGTTCGTTTCATAGTTGATAAGAAAGGTAAAATCCGGGATGCAAAAGTTATGAAAAGCCTTGGCTATGGTTGTGATGAAGAAGCTTTACGAGTAATTAATGAAATGCCAAATTGGAAAGCCGGTCGTGAAGGAAAAAAATTAGTAAGCGTCTTTGTTAATATATCCGTTTCCTTTCCTGCTGATTTAAAATCGAAAGGAAAAGTAGTGCTAAAAGATAAAATGGAGCAGGAAAATAAATCAGATTCACCACCAATCAGCAAAACAAATGTTGCACCGGTTAAGAACCTTGGGGCTGACTCTGCCTTTTTCAAAACAGGTATGGAACAATTAAAAAAACTGGATTACAATTCCGCTGCATCTTCTTTCTCTGAAGCTTTAAAAATAAATCCGACAAATGCGAAAGCGTTATTATTCAGAGGTAGTGCTTATTATAAATTAAAAGATTTAGATAAAGCCTGCAATGACTGGGGCCGTTCTGTTGAGTTGGGAGATAAAGATGCCGTTAACATGATAAGAAAATATTGTAAGCGTTAAGTTATTTATATGCTTATGAAATTTTTTAAACGGTGCTTTTGAACCGAAACGATGCTGCTGCGGTTCTCCCAAGTATTGACTTTCGGGAATGACAATGTTTCATAAACAATGAGCATACCCAAAGGGGGAATGATGCATGAAATTTCATTGGAATGAAATACACCCGATTGAACGGCTTGTTGAGGCAGTATTTCTAAAGCATCGACTAATATCCTATTACTTTCAATTTTAACTAAAGGATAACTAATGCTATCAGAAAACCTTATTTTACGATTAAAGCAATTAAGTTTTCAATTTTTATTTTTTAAAACGCGCTGCAATAAAACAAAAAATTCCCAAAACAATTCCAAAACCAACACCAAAAAGCGGCCCAGCTAGCAGCATAGCTACACGGGGAGAATAAGGCATTGGAAACCGTGACATCATAGTAAGTTCTTCTGTATGATTTGAAATATAGGTTGAGAAAAAGAAAATATGTGCAGCAGTTATCCATACACTATTAAGCATACTTACCAGGAAGCCATGAAAAAAATAATGATCGGTACATTTTTTAGCGATTATAATAGCGCAAATAATGAAAATGACAACCCAAAAAATGGGTTCTAAAGTTGAGGGTATCCAAAATACGGTAGCAACGGCCATGAATAAACCGAAGAGGGAAAGCTGAAAAATTAATTTTTTGTTCAAAATATTTCTTTTTTGAAATTTAATACAAATATAAAAATATAATGGAAAGCAAGTAAGAATACTTAATTTTGCAGTCATTATTTCAGACAAACTCCCGTTGCTAATTTTCTCTTAAAGGATGAAATGCTATTCTATAAGTACTTACATTATCCCCCATGAATGACGAAGCAAAGTTAAAGTTCAAGAATCAGTTGAAGGGGAAAGCACTTGAAATACTTCACGATCGAATTGATCATGCATTTACTGCTATGAATGCAGCGCAAAATTCTGCAAACGAGGAGGACAAAAGCAGTGTAGGCGACAAGTATGAAACAGGTCGTGCCATGGCACAGAATGACAGAGATATTTATGCCCGTCAGCTGGAAAGCGGGCAAAAGGAATTATCCTTCGTAATGTCTGTCGATGTTAATCTGTTTTGCAAGAAAGTTGATCTGGGAGCTTTCGTGCAAACGGATACGGAGAAATATTTTTTCCTCACGGGACTGGGCATGGTTGAATTTTCTAATGACAAAGTGTTTTTTCTTTCCATTACATCGCCAGTCGGTAAATTATTTCAAGGAAAGAAGGCTGGTGAAAAATTTACATTTAATAAAAAAGAGATTTTCATTAAAGAGGTGTTTTAATTTTTCTTTTACCTTCGCAATTCGTTTATGAGCAATATATTTTCTTTTTTACTTTATTACATTATTATTCGGCCAATTTCCATGCTGCCTTTTCCGCTGCTCTATGGTTTTTCTGACGTTCTTTTTTTTCTGTTTTATTATATTTTCCCCTACCGTCGAAAAGTAATTCGACAAAATCTTCGAAGTTCTTTTCCTGAAAAAACTGATTCAGAATTAAAGGAGATCGAAAGGAAGTTTTATAAACATTTCTGCGACCTAATTCTCGAAACACTGAAATTATTTTCTGCATCGAAGGAGGTTATTGAAAAGAGAGTTCGCCTGGTGAATCCGGAACTGCTTGATGAATATTATAAAAAGGGGAAAAGCGTTATTCTTGTTACAGGTCATTATGCAAATTGGGAATGGCCTGCCATAACTCTTCCATCGCATAGTAAGCACAAAGGCACGGGGATCTATCAAAGATTGTCCAATAAATTTTTCGATCAAAAGCTACGACAAACTCGGGCACGTTTCGGCATGGAGCTTATGTCGACACGCGAAGTCGCCGATTTTTTTGAATCGCATAAAAATGAATTGTGCAGCTATGGCTTTATTAATGATCAAAGTCCTTCAGATCCGAAGAAGGGACATTGGGGAACCTTTCTCAATCAACCTACATGCATGCTAACCGGTGCGGAGCGATATGCCATCAAATATGATTACCCTGTTCTGCATGCTGCAATTACTCGTGAAAAAAGAGGGCATTATAAAATTGAATATATACTTGTAAGCGAAAAACCATCTGCTGAAAAACCATTTTTTATTACAGAAGAATCTTCACGCATTAACGAAACGCTAATTCGAAAAGATCCGGCTTATTGGTTGTGGACGCATAGGCGGTGGAAGCATAAAAAAATTTGAGAATTTGGAAATTTGAGAATTTGAAAATTAGGGTGGATTAATTTTTCATTTTATTGGTTGTTTGTTCAAACCAGGTTTTGAATTTTGTGTAGTCTTCTCCGGTAGCAGGACCGTTGAAGCCGGTGTGGGTTTTGATGACTTTTTTTTCTTTGTTTAGAAAGAGTAAGGTGGGGTAAGCAAAAATTCGGTCTAACATAGGTAGTGATTTGACGGCTTCTTTTTTATCGGATGGACCGGCAAATAGAATGGGATAGGTAACTCCGAATTGTTTTTTAAGTCGGCGTATGTTGCGATAAGCGTGTGTTGTGTCTGCTATCTTTTCAAAATCAAGAGCAATAATTTCAATACGATTTTTTTTATTTTTATTCTTACGATTCCAGTCTGCAAGGAATTTTGTTTCATCCATACAATTTGGACACCAGCTTCCCATGATTTGAATGATGACTGCTTTGTTTTTATATTTTTTATCGGACAGTGAAATCATTTTACCGTTTTCATCGGGAAATTTAAAATTGATTTTTGAATCTGCAGTCCGCAGGGTTATTAATGAGTCAGGACTTAAGAGATTGGCATTTTCATCTTTCATTCCTGTCCATGTGTCGTGCCAGTGTTTTCCGGAAAAAAACTGTCCTTCACAGAGAGAATCTCCACGGACAAGAGCAGTAAATAAAAACAAATGCGAACCATCAAAAGCGGAAAGCCATATTCTGTTCCCTCCAATCTCTCCTTCCAGGAAGCGGTAATCTCCTGTAGTTGTCAAAAAGGTTCCCGTTAAGCGATTTCCCTCTTGTTTAAACACACCAACGGCATCTTTGGATTCTTTATCTTCACCATTGAAGACAACATGATACTTTCCTGTTATATTTAAAGAGGTGCGTTCCGGTCTGTCAGAGAAGCGATAAGACAATCCCAGTTGCGCATGAAAAGGAAATACATTATCAGCCTTTCTCGCATGATTGAAAAATATTCCCGTGATACTATTTTCTTTTAGTACACAAAGAAACTCTGAATCAAAAACAGGCATCTGAATAAAAACAGAATCTCCTTTTAATTTAATTTCATTAACGATAATGTTTTCATCACCATTATGAATAGTTAAAGAAATACTATCTGAAGAAAATGTAAAAGGAAGATCAAGCGTATCGTTAAGTGCAATGGATGCATGCCAGTTCCCGGTGGGTAGTTGCGCTATTGCCTGAAAACTCAAAGACAGAAATAATAAGAGATAGCGCATTTTTAATCCAATAACAATAATCCGATAGGTATAAGATTATAGCTATCGGATCACTAATAAGAAATATTATTCCCCAACATCAAACTTAATCCCTTGTGCTAACGGTAATTCAGTCCCGTAGTTAATGGTATTGGTTTGACGGCGCATGTATATTTTCCAGGAGTCGCTGCCTGATTCGCGGCCACCACCTGTTTCTTTTTCTCCTCCAAAAGCACCACCAATTTCAGCGCCGGAAGTACCGATGTTTACGTTAGCAATTCCGCAATCGCTTCCTTCGTGTGAAAGGAATCGTTCTGTTTCTAAAACGTTTCTGGAGAAAATGGCAGAAGATAATCCCTGTGGAACACCGTTGTGATATTCCATGGCTTCGTCCATTGTTTTATATTTCATTAGGTAAAGCAATGGAGCGAATGTTTCATCGCAAACGATGTTAAGATTTTTCTGAACTTCGGCAATGCACGGTTTAACGTAGCAGCCGCTTTCAAAACCTTCGCCTTTCATTTCTTCACCGCCGTAGATAATTTTACCGCCTTCTTTCTTTACACGATCGATTGCATTGAAAAAATCTTTAACAGCGCCTTTATCGATAAGTGGCCCGACAAGTGTGTTTTCATTTAGCGGATGACCAATATGAATATGCTGGTAAGCGCTTAATAATTTAGATTTAAAGTTTTCATAAACCGATTCATGAATAATTAATCGACGGGTTGATGTGCAGCGTTGTCCTGCAGTACCAACAGCACCAAAAAGAACAGCGCGTAAAGCCATGTTCAGGTCGGCATTTTCTGTAATAATAATGGCATTGTTTCCGCCCAGCTCCAGCAAGCTTCGTCCAAGTCTTTCGCCAACGATAGCTCCCACTTTTTTTCCTACGCGAGTAGAACCTGTAGCGGAAATTAATGGAACACGGTGATCGGCAAGGAAATTATCACCTACATATTTTGAACTTGCAGCAACAAGATTAACAACACCTTCGGGAACATTATTTTTCTTCAGTACATCGGCAATGATTTTATGTACAGCGATGGAGCAAAGCATAACTTTTGAACTCGGTTTCCAAACAACAACATCGCCGCAAACCATGGCAAGCATTGCATTCCATGACCATACAGCAACAGGAAAATTAAAAGCTGAAATAACACCAACGATACCCAAGGGGTGATACTGCTCGTACATGCGGTGACGCGGACGTTCGCTATGCATGGTAAATCCGTGTAACTGGCGTGATAAGCCAACAGCAAAATCGCAGATGTCAATCATCTCCTGCACTTCGCCCAATCCTTCCTGGTAAATTTTCCCCATTTCATAAGAAACAAGTTTCCCAAGAGGCTCTTTATATTTTCTAAGCTGGTCGCCAATTTGACGAACCACTTCTCCTCTTTTCGGAGCAGGAATCATTCGCCAGTTTTTAAAAGCGGATTCAGCTTTTTTGATAATTGTTTCATAATCATCAGTCGTTGCCTGACGTATACTTCCGATCAATTGCCCATCGGCAGGAGAGTACGATTCTATTATTTCACCTTTTGTATCTAACCATTCGGTTCCTGTGCAGGCTCCGCTGTTTACGGCTTTCAATCCAAGGGTCTCAAGGACACCTGACATACCGTAATCTTTTACATTAAGAGTTTCTGTTTTCATAATTTTAATTTTCGTTTGCAAAGGTAGTCAATTCCACCTGATTTTATTCAAATGGACTTCTCTAATTGGAGTATATCCTGCAGAAAAGGGCATCTATGGAAGGCTTTTTTTATAGGAATCAAAGCTCTAAATTGCAAAATATTCATTGTTTAAATTTCAGTTTTGAAGAGAACACTTTACGTATCCTATTTAGTTTATTTTTTGTGCGCAGCAATCATTTTCCTCTACGTTCAGAATTATGCCGACAATCCGGATACTTTTCAATATCTGGATATTGCTCACAAGTACCTTTCAGGTGATTGGAAAAATGTCGTCAATGGTTATTGGAGTCCAATGATTAGCTGGCTTCTTTTATTACCGCTTTCTGTATTAAAAGTTGAGCTTTTAGCTTTTAAAATCTTACAATTGCTGATTGGCGCATTCGCTTTTTCGCAATGGCACAGACTATTGAAAAATTTTCCATTAGATGAACGATGGAAAAAGCTACTTGTTTTTTTTCCAATACCTTTTCTGCTTGACTATGCCCTGCTGAATGCTACTCCTGATTTACTTTTTCTTGGATTAGTTCTTATGCTCATCAATCGAGTTATTGAAGGAAGGATTTTTTCCGAAAGAAGGAGTGCAATTACTACAGCGATTATCGGTGCAGTACTTTACTTTACGAAAGCGTTTGGTTTACCTTTTTTTCTTCTTCTGATGATTATTTTCTTTCTCATTGAGCTGAAAAATCAGAGCAACAAAGGATTAATTTTAAAAAATGCCGGAATATTACTTTTCACTTTTTTAATTGTATCGTTTTTCTGGATTTTACCCCTTAGTCTGCAGTATAAAAAGTTTACAATAAGTGAAGCTGCCCGTTTCAATATGAGTCGTGAAGCAGCTCCTTTGCCTGAAAGAGGTCCGGGGCTTCCTATTCTTTCTGAAGGATTATTTGTTCCCGTAAATAATAACACATCTGCTTGGGAAACGCCGGGTGAATATATGTCTCAGGGAATTATTACACCTTTCAATTCGCCCGGAGAGTATTTCTCTATTGTGAAAAGAAATGTTTTGTCCATTTACTATTTTGATTTCAGAAATCAGATAGGCGTATTTTTTCTTGCATTGTTTTTTCTTTTTCTTTTTCGAAAGGGATTAAGAGAATTGACGAATGAAAAACATGTTACGGTTCTTTTAGTATTTATTTTTTTACTCTATGGCGGATATGCTCTCATTCTTGTACACAACCGTTACGTCTGGATAAATACCTGGCTGATGTTCTTGTTATCGGTTTATTTTATTCAACAATCAATCAATTTACAAAAGTGGAAAACAACAGCTTCGATATTATTTTATTTTATGTTTGCCCTGGCGATTAAAAGGCCGTGCAAAGAAATCTTCTTTACCTCCGATAGGCAGCAGCCTGTACAATGGATGTTTCATGCTTTTAAACAGCCTTTTACTACACTATGGGTTTTTTATAAACCGGATTTACAATTAAAGAAAGATATTGAAGCCATTAAATTAGCCGGAGTTTTGAAAGGGAATATGGCATCTCTAAAAACAAATTCTTCGGAAAGAGATCCTTATACAAATGCGCTTCGGGTGGCAAGAGATAACAATTGCAGGTATTTTGGGCAACTCGACGATGCATTGACAAATCAGGAGCAGTTAACGGAACTTCAAAAAATGAAAATCGATTTTCTTCTGGCTTGGAATTATAAAGAGTGGGGATCTGAGTTGCCTGTATATTTCAACCCGGAAACAGGGATAAGAATATATAAAGTGAATTAAAAAAAGTCGAATTATTGATAAGCCTTATTAAACGAATCAAGAATATATTTAGCGATTGAAGGAAAATTCTTATTGGAGATTTCTTTTACATCGTTTGTATTAGATTCAAAATTCGAAACAGCAACATCACCATAAATCTGTTTTCCTGATTTATCAAAGATGGAATAGTGAACCATAAGTTCGCGACGATAAATTTTCAGTGCCAGATTAAGGCAGTCGTCGAAGTGGGTTTTAATGTCTATTTCATTCAGAAAAATAAAATAATCAGCATTGTATTTTTTAGCAAAATCGGGAATCAACGATTCATCGGCAATACTTACATTGATGTATGTTTTTTCTTTACGAGCAGATTTAATTTTTAATATAGTGGTATCCTTTATGGAAAAACGAGAAGGATTTTTTAACGGATATGTACTGTCACTTCCAAATAAAAGAGAATGATAAAGGATATCCATATCGCTGTTATCTTCGTTTACAAAGTTTGCTTTCATTCCCGGAACATCGTAGACATCAGAAAACTTTTTATTTAGAGCCGTTACAATTCCTTTCCTTAAAGAAGAACGCACTTCGGATAAATCCATTTCAGAGCCTTCAGAAATATCCTGATCGGAATCTGACAGATGCATTGCCGGCAGATAAGGAATAACCATTACAGCAGGGCGATACAGGGAGTCCGTATTATCGCAGGCAGCTGCAAAAAACTTTATGCAAAGTAAAAATACAATTAACGTAAAATGTTTCATCAATTTAGCAGATGCTTCCAGATGTCATTACCTATTGTGAATACGAATAGCGACAATAAAAGTATCATGCCTGCAACCTGAGCGCGTTCCATAAATTTATCGGAAAGTTTTCGTTTGGTGACGGCTTCAATTAGAAGAAAGATAACATGACCGCCATCAAGAGCAGGAATGGGTAACATGTTCATTAATGCAAGAACCATGGAAAGTAGTCCCGTAATAGTCCAAAACCGTTTCCAATCCCAGATGCCTCCATAGATGGTTGCAATACCAATAGGACCCTGAATGGAATCACTGGCCTTTTCCTTACCAACAAAAATCTGGCGCAACCCTTTTATATTTGATACGATTGCTTCAAATGCATCGGATGTTCCATGCCGAATGGAATTTGAAAGAGTATACGGTGTCATTTGGTAATTACCCGGGTCAATACCGTAGCTAATTCCAATTAGTCCTGAATCGTTAACAACGGTCTGTATCATAAGCGTGTCAGTGCCGCGAAGTATTTGAAAAGAGACAGGCTTGGTTTTATTTTCATTCACAACTTTTCTGAATTTTTCCATGGAAAAAATTCGTTCACCGTTAAGGCTTAGCAAATGATCATTTTTTTTAATTCCGGCAGCATAGGCCGGCTTGCCTTCAAAAACGCTGTCAATTTTGAGATTTGACTGATAAGGAGCAATAAAATTTCCTTTGCCTGCACGTATTGTTTGTCTGTAAAAACTATCAGGGACGTATACTTCAATTTCTTTACCGTTACGATCTACTGTCAGTGTTGTTCCAAAAACAACACGGGAAGAAAGCAGGTCGTCAAATCGTTCAAATGATTTTCCGTCAATGGCTACTATTTTATCATTATTCTGAAGACCGATTTCTTTTCCGAGATCATAGGCATAGATTCCATCTTTAACGGCATCAACACTTAAGTATTCTTTGTCGAATTTTAGCAATGTCATCGAATAAATAATAATGCCAAGAATAACATTCATGGTAACACCGGCAATCATAACAATGAGTCTTTGCCATGCCGGTTTTGAACGAAACTCCCAGGGCTGAGCGGGTTGTTTCAATTGTTCTTTATCAAGGCTTTCATCTACCATGCCGGCAATCTTTACATAACCGCCCAATGGAAGCCAGCCAATTCCATATTCAGTGTCGCCTTTTTTAAAACTGAAAAACTTGAATCCCCATGCATCGAAGAACAAATAAAACTTTTCTACTCTGATACCGAAGGCACGGGCACTTAGAAAGTGACCCAATTCGTGAAGTGTTACTAATATGGAAAGACCCAGAATTAACTGAGCAGCCATAATTAAACCTGACATATTATTTTAGATTTTTAATTTAGTATTAATTGTTTTATAAATCAGGCCGGGATAAGTTCCATGGCTTTAATTCTTGTTTCTTTATCTGTCATTACATAATCTTCGTAGGTCGGTTGACTTACAAAAGAAATATTTTGCATGCAATCAGAAATGATTTCACTCATTTCAAGAAATCCAACCCTGTCTTTTAAGAATGCATCTACTGCTACTTCATTGGCTGCATTTATTATGCAAGGCATATTTCCTCCGCTTTTAAGGGCTTCAGTCGCCAATGCAAGATTACGAAAAGTTCCTTTATCAGGAGTTTCGAAAGTAAGAGCAGGATAATTCATAAAATCGAAGCGTGTAAACGTTGATTTAAAACGTTTTGGAAAACCAAGGGCGTATTGAATCGGCAGTTTCATATCAGGCAGACCCATTTGGGCTTTCATCGATCCATCTTCAAATTGTACAATGCTGTGTATGATACTTTGTGGATGCACAATTACGTCAATTTGTTCAGGCTTAAGTCCAAAAAGCCAGCGTGCTTCAATCATTTCAAGACCTTTATTCATTAAGGAAGCGGAATCAATAGTGATTTTGGCTCCCATTTCCCAGTTGGGATGTTTTAATGCTTGTTCTTTTTTTACTGTGCTAAGAAATGATTTGTCTTTTCCACGGAAAGGTCCGCCGGAAGCAGTGAGATAAATTTTTTCAATTGGATTATTGAGTTCACCAACCAGGCATTGAAAAATTGCCGAATGTTCTGAATCAACAGGAAAAATATTTACTTTATTTTCACGGGCAAGGTTGGTGACTAGTTCACCGGCAACGACTAGTGTTTCTTTGTTAGCAAGAGCAATATCTTTCCCGGAGCGAATGGCATTTAAGGTAGGTTTTAAACCGGCATAGCCTACTAAAGCTGTTAAAACCATGTCTATGGAATCCATTTCTACAATTTCTGCAAGAGCATCAATTCCCGCAAATACTTTAACAGGTAAATCACTTAAAGCATTACGAACAAATTCCAGCTTTTTGACATCGCCAATTACAATTGTATTGGGTAAAAACTCTTTTGTTTGCCGGATCAAAAGATCAGCATTATTGAAAGAAGTAAGCACTTCTACTTCAAAATGTTCCTTCTGCATGCGGATAACATCGAGTGTCTGAGTTCCAATAGAACCGGTAGATCCTAAAACAGCAATTTTTTTACGGGGATTCATGAAGATGTAAAGATAAGGATTCCAAGCGAACTAATTAAACGGCATTCAAGGAGTATATATTGCCAATTATTCACAAATTTATAATCAAAAGGAAAGGAGTTTGAAAATTTTAATTATGTAATAAGGCGGTAGTTTATAATACTATTCTTGAACATATTTTACAAGTTCGTCGACGAGTTTTCTGTCGTTTGAGAGGCGGGGGACTTTATTTTGTCCGCCTAGTTTGCCGAGTGAGCGCATGTGGTTTATAAAGGAATCTTTTTTAAGTAACCTGATTTTTAAAGGTTGTAAAACATGTCCTGTAATTAGGTCGCTGTAATAAATATTCTGACGCTGCAGACTTTCATCAATGGAAAGCCGGAAGCGGTCGATGTCATCGGGGAGTTTATGAAATTCAATAAACCATTCGTGGTATGGCAGTCCTGTTTCGGGAGAAACCTGAGGGGCAACAGTGAATTCAACAACTTCAGCATGCTGGTCTTGTGCGGCCTTCAGAAGAGCTTTTTCAACTTCTTCAGTAATTACGTGTTCGCCAAAGGCCGATATGAAATGTTTGATGCGGCCGGTAACAATAATTCTATAGGGATTTACAGAAACGAATTTCACAGTATCGCCGAGGCTATAACCCCAAAGTCCTGCATTGGAGCTAATAATAATGGCATAATTTACTCCCGTCTCTACATCTTTTAAAGAAATACGTGTTGGATTGGTATTGTAATATTCATTTGCGGGAATAAATTCAAAAAATATACCTGAATTAACCATCAATAGCAAAGAGGGGTCGTTTTGTTTATCCTGGTAAGCGATAAATCCTTCACTGGCCGGGTACAATTCAATGCTGTCGACTTTTTTTCCAATGCTTTCTTCGAGCTTTTTCCGGTACGGTTCATAGTTTACTCCGCCGTAAACAAATAAATTGAAACTGGGAAAAATGTCTTTAATTTTTTTTCCGGTTTTAGCGGTGAGTTTATCAAAATACATCTGAACCCACGGAGGAATACCGCCAATCAATGTCATATCTTGCTGAACGGTTTCTTTGACAATTGCATCTACTTTTGTTTCCCAATCTTCAATGCAGTTCGTTGGATACGATGGAAGTTGATTGCTTCGAAGGAAAGAAGGAACGTGATGGTTGACAATACCCGACAAACGTCCAACCGGAATGCCGTTAATTGTTTCCAGCGCCGGACTGCCGGAAATAAAAATAAGCTTTCCTTTCAGGAAGGAAGCGTTTCCGGTTTCGTGAATATAGCTCAACAAGGCATTGCGTGTGGAGTTAATATGATTTGGAATGGATGCACGTGTAATTGGGATATATTTTATTCCTGAAGTTGTGCCCGATGTTTTTGAAAGGTAAAGCGGTTTTCCCGGCCATAAAATATTTTCTTCTCCTTCAATCAACCGGTTTATATAAGGACGGAAGGCTTCGTAATCGCGCACTGGAATTTGTTCACGAAAAGCCTCATAGTTTTTTACCGATTTCATCCAATGGTCTTTTCCAAATACAGTATCGTTGGCGCTGTGCAGGAGCTGCTGGAATATCCTGTTTTGCATTAATACGGCATTTCTACTCCAGAAATTTACCTGACGGGCAGTGTACGCTGCAAAAGGTTTACTTAAAATGGAGAGAAGGCTCACGGAGCTAAGTTAGGATTGATAAATGAATACTTAAAACGGTTGTTTGAAATTTAAAGAAATCAATCCATTTAAAATAAAATAAATTTTTGAGGATTCATGGCATTACTATTATACCAAATTTCAAAATGCAGATGCGGCCCTTCGCTGAGCTCACCGGAATTACCGATAATGGCTATGACTTCACCGGCTTTAACAACATCACCGGCTTTTTTGAGTAATGCCGAATTATGTTTATAAATTGAAAGAATGTTATTCGAATGTTGAATGCCTATAACATAACCGGTTTCAGAAGTAAAATTGGAAAAAATAACCGTGCCGTCGAGTGTGGCTTTAATAGGCTCATTGGCATTGGCGACAATGTCTATTCCATAATGCTTTTTAACAGGATTAAAACGGTTGGTAATTGTTCCCTTAATCGGAGGGAAAAACAAAAGGCTACTCATTTCATTTTTAGCATTACTTTCCGAAAGTGTGTAAGGGTCACGGGATTCAATTTGTTTTCGCAGGTCAGCGTCTTCAGGTGATTTATAAAGTTTATGAATCGTGTCGTATTTATTTTCTTTATTGATCGGTTTAGGAGCAGGAGCTGCTTCTGCGCTTCCGCTGATAATGTTCTTAATGTTAAAAATAAATTTATCTCTTGAACGAATACTGTTTTCCAGTGAATCCATTTTCATTACAAGATTATAGACGCGCCATTGTGTTTTCATATCGGCATAACCAGGTATATACTCCCGCAATCCGGTAAAAGCAATCAGTATGGTAGTAATGGCGATCAGGAAAATGATGCTTAGTCCGACAGTTACAAATACATTTAATGGTCGCAAGTTAAAAGACGCTTTCTCTTCAAGGGTATCGTCGTTCATAATAACCAGGCGATATTTGCTTTTCAGCCGATTTATTAGTTTCTTTTTATTTTCGCCTTCCATGAAGAATAGGATTTTTACTATCTGAATAAGGCGTCAAAAATAACTAATGAAAATAAGAAATCGTCACTATTCACGAATTCATTCTAAATATTGCAAAAAAAGGAAAACTCAAAGGATTTTCTATCTTTGCAATCCAAAATATTTTTACCGGAATTCAGTTATAACAGGCAATGATTTTAGCAGTATTTAATCGTTTTAAGCTACCCCTTGTACTTGGCTTTTGTGCCTTTGTTATGTCATGCTCAAATACGAAGGATACCCTTGTGAACAGGACCTTCCATAATTTATCGGCTCACTATAACGGCTATTACAATGCAGGTCTGAAACTTGAAGAAGCCCTTGACAAGCTGGCGGCATCGCATGTTGATCATTATGACAGAATACTTACTGTGTTTCAATATGCAGATCCGGCAAAAGCAAAAGCCATTTATCCCCAGTTGGAAGATGCCATGAAACGCACTTCTACCGTAATATCCAGACACACTATCCTTGATAAAAGCGGGTATGAAAAACCTCAATCGGAACGTTGGATTGATGACAACTGGATTTTGTACGGCAAATGTCAGTTTTTCAAGCATGATTATTTTGAAGCCATGGAAACCTTTAAGTATGTTGAAACGACGTATAAAAAGGAATCGGGCCGTCACCTGGGATCGCTTTGGATTGCAAAAACATATATTGAGCTTACACAGATGCGCGAAGCAGAAGAAAAGCTGGACTACCTTCGCAATCAGCCTGACTTTCCCAAGAAAAGTAAATGGGAACTGGAGGCTGTTAATGCTGATTATTATCTTCAGACAAAAAATTATGACAAAGCGGTTGAGCATCTGACTAAGGCATCTGCTTTGGTGAAAAACAGGGAGAAGAAAATCCGTTATCTATTCATTCTTGCCCAATTACGTCAGCAAAAGGGAGAATTTAAGCAAGCCTTTGATCTGTATACAAAGATCATAAAAATGAATCCGCCCTATGAAATGGCTTTCAATTCGCGGTTGAACAGGGCGCGTTGTTACGATTCCTCATCAGGCAGCGGTGAATCGGTTTTGAAAGAGCTTTTGAAAATGGAGAAAGACCCTAAGAACAAAGACTTTCTGGATCAGATCTATTATTCTCTCGCCGGACTCAAAAAAAATGAAGGCAAAGAAGAAGAGCAAATAAAATATTTAAACCTGTCTGTTCAAAGCAGCACGAACAATCAAGGGCAGAAAGCATTATCGTATCTCGAACTTGCAAAAATTGCTTACGGCAAACCGGACTACAGGCTTGCGCAAAGTTATTACGACAGTACCGTTACAAATCTTGGAAAGGATTATCCTGACTACTCAGAAATTCTTTCGCGCAGAAACAGCCTTACTCGTTTGGTTAAATTTATGAAGGTTATTGAAACGGAAGATAGTTTGCAAGCACTTTCACGGCTACCTCTGGAAGAACGGGTAAAGAAAATAGATCAGATAATAGAAGAACAGGAGAAAGCAAAGAAAGAAGCCGAAAGAAAACTAAACGAACCCGCCAATCAGATTTTCGACCCGGCACGACCACAGGCAGCTAATCAGTTTAATAATGCTGCCGGAGCCAACTGGTATTTTTATAATCCTCAAGCCATCAGTTTTGGATTGAATGAATTCACAAAAAAATTCGGCGATAGAAAATTGGAAGACAACTGGAGAAGAAGTAAAAAACAATCCACATTAGAAGTTGTTGAAGACGTACTTAAAAAAGATAGTTTAACGTTGGACGTACAGGATACTGCAGCACTTACCCCTTCAAAGCGAAAGGAACAAATGCTAAATAGTATTCCTGAAACTCAAGAAGGACTTGAGAAATCAACTCAAAAAATTGTAGATGCATTTTACAATATTGGAATGATTTATCGTGAACAGCTGAATGATCTAACCGCTTCAACAGAAGCATTTGAAGAATTATTGAAAAGATATCCAAAGAATAGATTTCAGCTGCAATCGTATTATCAACTATACAGGACCTATACAGTATTAGGCAATTCTGCTAAAGCGAATTATTACAGAAACATTATTTTAAACGAGCACAGCGATTCGGAGTATGCCGAAATTATCCGCAATCCGAATTATGCAGCTGAAAAAGCAAGCAGAAAAAGTAATCTTGAAATCTTTTACGAAGAAACCTATAGAAAATTCCTGAATGGAGAATACGCAGATGTAATAGCACGGAAAACCCAATCGGATGTTCAATTTCCTCAAAGCCCTTTAGTGCCCAAGTTCGATTTTTTAAAGTCTTTATCAATCGGAAAGACTCAATCCCTGCCAGCTTTTGAAGCATCTTTAAATGAAATTATCAGGAATTATGCTTCTGATTCAGTCAAGGACGCTGCTCAGGAAATATTAGATTTCATACATAATAAATCGAAAGTTACAGAAAACCCCGGTGAAGCAGGTACTGATTCTGCAGCGGCTGCAGACACACACCTTTATAATTATCTGCCCGATAACATGCATAATGTAGTCCTGTTAATTCAAAATATTAACGGTCCTTTCGACCCTAATAAAATCAAGAACAAATTATCGAATTTCAATACAGCAAATTTTGGTTCTAAGGGAATTACATTCGATGAACAGCTTTACGATCACAGATTGAAAATTTTTATCATTAAATCCTTTTCAAACAAACAGGAGGCTATGCAATATTATTCAACGCTTTACGACAATGACGATGTTTTCGGAAACGTAAGCAATGAAACGTATCAGTTGTATGCAATTTCTGTTAATAACCTTTCTGCTTTTCTGAAGGAGAAGAAAACGGAAGATTATGAAGACTTCTTCAGAAAATTTTATAAATAAAAAAAGTAGTATTATACTTTCATTTTGAGCATATTGATTACATAAAAACCATTTTAATTATCATTATTCTTTAAAAATCATTTTCTCCCCCATATTTAATTTTATATTTGGGCACTTAAAGAAGCTTTATTAATTATTGACAATTAAAAAACAACCATCATGTTTAGTAACAAAAATAAAAACGAAACTCAATCGAACAATAAAAATGAAACGGGCAGTACATCAATTAATTTAATTGGTGCAGGTACAGTAATAGAAGGAGACATACGATCCAATGGCGACCTTCGCATAGACGGCGCTGTTTACGGACAGGTTTTTTCTAAAGCGAAAGTTGTTATAGGCAATACGGGAATAATAGAAGGAGATTTGAATTGTCAGAATGCAGATATATCAGGAACAGTAAAAGGTAAATCAACTGTTAATGAACTATTATATTTAAAATCATCGTCAAAACTGAACGGCGATATTGTAACAGGAAAACTTATAGTAGAAGTAGGCGCTGCATTTACCGGCTCTTGCAACATGGGACCTTTAATTAAGGATATCAAGGATGCAGACAAATCAATCGAACACTCCAAAGAAAAAACAGCCTGACGAAAGTAATGCATACATGCGCTATGCCACCATGGGCACGCAAATGCTTGTAATTATTGGTTTGGGAGTTTTTGGAGGATATAAATTAGATAAATGGCTGGAATTTAAGATTCCTGTTTTCACATTAGTTTTAAGTTTGCTTTCCGTTGCAGCAGCAATATACCTGAGTGTAAAAGATCTGTATAGAAAGAAATAGACAGTTCATCAGACCGGGTTTATGAAAAAATATCTTTCCGTATTTTTTGTTTTTATTTTAGTTCTTGCATGCGGACTTTTTTTCTTTTTTAGAAATTCGGATCGGGAGTTCTATTCAATGCTTTGGTTATTGTATGGTTATTTCTGCCTGCTCACCATTGTTTTTCATTATGGAATTACGAAAGCTACAGCATCAAGGCCACAGGTTTTTGTGCATTACTATATGGCATCAACAACCATAAAATTATTATTGAACCTGGGTATTATCGTAGTGTATTCCATGCTCCACCGCGAAATGGCCGTGCATTTTATTATTTCATTTATGATTTTATATTTTTTGTTTACTATTTTTGAAGTAGCGTATGTTTGGAAGACGATTCGAAAAAAATAAATTGAATTCCTGATAAAATCAACTGATTTTTAGTGGAGCTTTTGCAGGGCATAAAAAACACACAGAATGGATTGATTTTTTTTGAACCATAAACTTCAATTTTACTCTTTATTCCGGTTTTTACCATTTTTTTCATTAAAAAGAGAGCTTTTTCCGAAAAAACACAAAGAGATTAAAATCACTTAAATGTATTGAAAGTGTTGAATTAACATCGCTCTACTATCTTGTTCTTTACTATACAAATACTATCTTTGCGCTCTCAAAAAAATAATTTCTCGAAAAAATATGCTGCAAAATACTATGGATCAGTTTATTACAGAGGTTCGGGCAGTGTTTTTAATTGCTTTCCTGACTTTTTTGACCGGTTTTGCTTCTGCAGAAGAAGCCACACCGGAATCAGAAAAAAAATTCAATGCCGGAGAACTCATTATAGAGCACGTTGCCGATAATCATGATTGGCATGTTATGGGAAAAGGAGAGCACTCTATTTCCATGCCGCTGCCTGTCATACTTTATAGCAAAGAACGCGGACTTCAAAGTTTTATGAGTTCACATTTTCATCATGGAGAAATGGCGTACAGAGGCTATAAACTCGAGCATGGAAAAGTTGTAGCAGTAAATGAAGAAGGAGAAATTCCTGCGGAACAAACAACAGTTAACGAAGAGCTTACTGCATCGTTGACAGATATTTCAATAACAAAAAATGTTGCTGCTTTGTTTTTCAGTCTGATCGTTTTAGTATGGATGTTTTTATCAGTAGCAAGAAGTTATAATCGCAGAAAAGGGGAAGCACCGAAAGGAATGCAATCGCTGCTTGAACCGTTGATAATTTTTGTCCGTGATGATATTGCTAAAGCCAGTATCGGTCCTAAATATCAGAAATACCTTCCTTACCTCTTAACGGTTTTCTTTTTTATCTGGATCAATAACCTATTAGGACTTATCCCCATACTACCGGGCGGAGCCAATGTTACAGGCAACCTGGCGGTAACAGGAACGCTTGCCATTATTACATTTCTCATTACAACATTTTCTGCCAATAAACATTACTGGCGCCACGTATTTGCAATGCCCGGCGTACCAATGGCAGTATTAATCATTCTTACACCAATAGAAATTCTTGGTTTGTTCCTTCGTCCGTTTGTATTGATGATACGATTATTTGCCAACATTACAGCAGGACACATTATTGCTTTATCGTTCTTCTCACTCATTTTTATCTTCGGAGAAATGAGCCCGGGTGTTGGATTCGGAGTGTCGATTGTTTCCGTAGCATTTGTAATATTCATGACCCTGCTTGAATTGCTGGTAGCATTTCTTCAGGCGTATGTCTTTACATTGCTCTCAGCAATTTATTTCGGAGCAGCATTGGAGGAGCACGACAATCATCATGAGTATGAAACCGAGGCTCATCATATTGAAGAAGCAGCATTAGTATAAATTTTAGTTTAACCCTTATAAATTCAATTCTATGTTAAGTTCAATTCTTCTTGAGGCAGGTAATCTTGGTATAGGTTACGGTATTGCTGCATTAGGTGCCGGTATGGCTGCGTTAGGCGCAGGTGTCGGTATTGGTCGTATTGGTGGTTCCGCATTGGAATCCATTGCACGCCAGCCTGAAGCTCTTGCCGATATCCGTGCAAACATGATTCTTACTGCCGCTCTTGTAGAGGGTGCTGCCTTCTTTGCTATGGTAGTAGGCCTTCTGGTTGTATTCAAGAGTTAATGAATGATGAAACGGTTCAGCGGTTGGCTGAATCGTTTCATTCTTTACCAAAAAGAAAATCGAAAAAAGTAAAAACAAAATAAAGAGATGGAACTAATAAAACCCGATTTCGGCCTCATATTCTGGATGTCAATATCCTTCATTTGTGTAATGATCATCTTGGGCAAATTTGCCTGGCCGATGATTTTAAAAGCGCTTAAAGAACGCGAAGAGTCAATTGCAAATGCGCTGAATTCCGCGCGCAAAGCAAAAGAAGAAATGGCATCGCTAAAAGCAGACAATGAAAAACTCATTGTACAGGCTCGTGCAGAAAGAGACCAGTTGCTGAAAGAAGCAAGGGATACCCGTGATGCTATTGTTGCAGAAGCAAAAAACAAAGCACAAGCCGAAGCCAATAAAATCATGGCACAGACACGCGAATCCATTAACAATGAAAAAATAGCAGCCATTTCCGAATTGAAAAATCAGGTTGCCGCAATGTCTATTGAAATAGCGGAAAAAATATTACGCCAGGAACTGAGTAACGACGAAAAGCAAAAGAATCTGATGGATAGTCTGATGAAAGACGTTTCATTAAACTAATAACTTCACAAGCCTGATTTAAAATGAGTGAAATAAAAATAGCAAAGCGTTACGCCAAATCACTGATTGGACTAGCTGTCGAAAAAGGAGCTTTGGATGTTGTGCATGCAGACATGAAGAAGTTTTTAGCGGTATGCGATGGCAATCACGATCTGGAACTGTTGCTTGCAAACCCCATTGTGCATTCGTATAAAAAACAAAGCATAGTTCAACAGGTCTTTGGTTCACATTTAAATCAAATGACCTTGTCGTTTTTTGATATCGTTATCCGCAAAAGCAGAGAAAAATATCTGGTGGCAATAGCAAAAGAATTTATTGAAGAATATAAAGTACTGAAAGGGATACAAACAGCAGAGGTTATTTCTGCAGTGGGACTTGACGATAAACTTCGCAAACAGGTTTATGAAATGGTTAAAACCAGTACCCGATCGGAAGTTGAATTAATTGAAAAGGTAGACAAAAAACTAATCGGAGGATTCATCTTACGCATCGGCGATAAACAATACGATGCCAGCATTGTTTCAAGTCTGCGCAAACTCCAGCAAACATTTGCATTCAATCAATACGTAAAGAAAAACTAATAATAATAAACACCCTTCGTTAAGCGATATAACTTAACGAAACCTCAAAAAAAACAACTATCATGGCAGAAGTTAGACCCGATGAAGTATCAGCCATATTGCGTCAGCAATTGGCAGGCTTCAAAACTGAAAAAGAACTTGAAGAAGTAGGAACCGTATTGCAAGTCGGTGACGGTATTGCACGTATCTATGGCCTTACAAAGGTTCAATCCGGCGAGCTTATCGAATTTGAAAACGGACTTCAAGGCATTGTATTAAATCTCGAAGAAGATAATGTGGGTGCCGTTTTACTTGGAGTATCCTCTACAATTAAAGAAGGCGATATCGTAAAACGTACAGGCAAGATTGGCTCTATCCGTGTTGGTGAAGGCATGCTTGGACGTGTTGTGGATACCCTTGGTAACCCAATAGACGGAAAAGGTCCCGTGACAGGCGAGTTATTTGAAATGCCTCTTGAAAGAAAAGCTCCGGGAGTAATCTTCCGTCAGCCTGTAAACGAGCCCTTGCAGACAGGAATCAAAGCGATTGATGCCATGATTCCTATTGGACGTGGTCAACGGGAACTTATCATCGGTGACAGGCAAACGGGTAAGACAGCCGTTGCCATCGATACTATTATTAATCAAAAAGAATTTTATGAAAAAGGTCAGCCTGTATTTTGCATCTATGTAGCCATAGGTCAGAAAGGTTCGACGGTAGCACAAATTCAAAAGACACTAACCGAAGCCGGTGCAATGGCATTTACAGTAATTGTTGCAGCACCTGCATCTGTTCCTGCTCCCATGCAGTTCTTTGCACCAATGGCAGGCGCCGCAATCGGAGAATATTTCCGCGACACAGGTCGTCCGGCATTGATCGTTTATGATGATCTTTCCAAACAAGCTGTTGCATACCGTGAAGTTTCTCTGCTTCTTCGCCGCCCGCCGGGTCGTGAAGCATATCCCGGTGACGTATTTTATCTTCACTCCCGTTTGCTGGAGCGTTCGGCAAAAATTATCAACTCCGATGATATTGCCAAAACGATGAATGATTTACCGGATTCCATTAAACATAAAGTAAAAGGCGGAGGTTCATTAACAGCACTTCCAATTATTGAAACGCAAGCAGGTGACGTGTCGGCATACATTCCAACAAATGTAATTTCGATTACAGACGGACAAATATTTCTTGAAGCAAACCTGTTCAACGCCGGCGTTCGTCCTGCCATTAACGTGGGTATCTCTGTATCGCGTGTGGGTGGAAATGCTCAGATCAAATCGATGAAGAAAATTGCCGGAACGTTAAAATTGGATCAGGCTCAATACAGGGAACTGGAAGCCTTCTCCAAATTCGGATCCGATCTTGATGCATCCACGAAAGCAACGCTTGAAAAAGGTTCACGAAATGTGGAAATCCTGAAACAGCTTCAGTATTCTCCCATGACCGTTGAGAAACAGGTTGCCATTATCTATTGCGGAACGAAAGGATTACTTCGCAGCGTGCCATTAACCCGTGTAAAAGAATTTGAAAACGAATACCTTTTATTGTTGGAAGCACAGCATGCAGCGACTCTTGAAAAAATTCGCAGCGGTGTAATTGACGATAGCGTAACTTCTGTTCTTGAAAAAGCGGCAGCTGAATTAACACCAAAATATAAATAATGATATTCGGATTCTTTTTCAGAGTACACCTTTCTGATTCAGGATTCTTATACTGATACTACACTAAAATTATGGCCAACTTAAAAGAAGTCCGTAACCGTATAACCTCCGTTATTTCTACACAGCAGATTACCAAAGCTATGAAGATGGTAAGTGCTGCAAAACTCCGGAGAGCTCAGGATGCCATCATTCTGCTGAGGCCTTATGCTTCAAAGCTTCGGGAAATTATGGAAAACATTTCGGGAACACTGGAAGGGAATGCCGGCGGACAATTCGCTGTTGTCAGGCCGGTTAATAAGGTTCTTATTGTTGCTATCAGTTCAAACCGCGGACTATGCGGAGCTTTCAATACTAATATCAACAGGACTGTCAGCCGCATGATCCGGGAGAAATATACTGTGCAATCAAAGAGTGGAAATGTAAAAGTACTTGCGATTGGAAAAAAATCTGGCGACTTTTTCAGTAAAATGCCTGACAATTACGCCGGACAACGCAACGATATTTACAACAGTCTGAGTTTTGAAAAAGTATCTGCTGTTGCCGAGGAAATCATGAAGCAATTCGCTGCCGGCGACTACGATAAAATCGAAATTGTTTACAATCAATTTAAGAATGCAGCTGTACAAAATGTTATGACAGAGCAGTTGCTGCCTATCGTTTCATCCCAGGTAAAAAGCAAGACCGTTAACGATTATATTTTTGAGCCGGGAAAAGAAGAGTTGGTTCTTGAAATGATTCCGAAATCAGTAAAGATCCAGCTCTATAAGGCAGTCCTTGATTCGCATGCTTCTGAACACGGAGCGCGGATGACATCCATGAGCAAAGCAACAGACAATGCCGGAGAAATACTTCGTGATTTGCGTTTATCGTATAACAAAGCCCGACAAGCAGCCATTACCGGAGAAATTCTTGAAATTGTTGGTGGAGCAGAAGCTTTGAAAGGATAATATTTTACACATCCTTAAGCAAGATTTTATTATTGCTTTTAGGGGATGATTTAATTCGTGCAAAGGGTCAGTACCTAAATAAAGCAACCAATGAATCTTTGTCTCCGCGATATCTTAACAGTTTCTACCATTCTTTTCGCAGTTATTGATATCGTCGGCTCCATTCCCGCATTACTGCAAATTAAAACAAAGGTTGGTTTCATTAAGGCTGAACAAGCGACAATTGTTTCTTTTATTATTATGATTGTTTTTCTCTTTTTAGGAGAAACAATTCTGAAATTTTTAGGAGTAGATGTTAAATCATTTGCCATTGCAGGCTCTATTGTGATTTTTTTTCTTGCTATGGAAATGATACTGGGTATCCGCCTTTACAAAGATGAAATTCCGGAAACTGCCTCCATTGTTCCTGTCGCTTTCCCATTAATTGCCGGAACGGGCACTATGACAACCCTCCTTTCTTTGAGGGCCGCCTACGATTCATTAACAATAATTGTAGGAATTTTTATTAATCTTTTGGTGGTTTATGTGGTACTTCGGAATCTTTACAGGGTAGAACGCTTCCTTGGCTTGGCGGGAATAAGCATTTTAAGAAAAGTATTTGGAATTGTTTTATTGGCCATTTCTGTTAAACTTTTCAGGGCAAACATTGGTGTATAGTTAATTTGTACAGGGCCCTGACAAAACATTTAAAAAAAAAACATATATTTGAAAAAGTGAAAAAATAAACCCTCGTCTGCATTATGAAAAAACTACTACTCCACTTCATTTTGGTATTTGTGATCACCGTATCATTTCAATTGAATACGAAAGCACAAGGAACCTATTTTATGTGTTCGGGAACTCCATCAACAACGGATACCAGCGGAACATTTTACGATAGCGGTGGCCCATCGGGGCAGTATCTAAATAATGAAAATTGCACTTTGCTTGTTTCTCCTTCCTGTGCAACAACTATTACGCTTACGTTTTCGGCATTTGCTGCAGAAGCTAACTTTGATTCTCTGCATATTTATGATGGACAAACTGTCAACGATCCTCAGGTACTTGCAGCGTCAGGAAGTACAATTCCATCACCGGTGACATGTACTTCCGGCTACATGCTCATCGTTTGGCATTCCGATGGTATTGTGGAACAAGACGGTTGGGCAGCGACCTGGACATCCGTCATAGCACCCGCCGTAGCGCCTACAGCAGCATTTTCAATTTCCAATATCAATCCC
>JANOVM010000055.1:0-79565 GCA_031417395.1 Bacteroidota bacterium
AAGTGTTGTTTTCATGATAATTAAATTTAAAAGTGAAATTGAATAAATACTCTAAAAAAATAGAAAACCTGAATAAAGGTAAAAGAAAATCGGAGATGTCAAAATTTATTTTTGAAATCCTTTTAAATGTATGTAATATTATTTTGTATTATCCCTTCCAGAGAAAAATTATTGGGATTCTTTTCCTTAAGGAGTAATTGTGATAATAAGATGATATATTGCAAATCAAACTAAGATCGAAAATCGCAATCACATGCCTAATCAACATGGAAGAAGTAAATTGCGGGAGAACCTTAAAGCGAATGTTTGCTATCTTCAAAATTCTTTTTACATTGAACATTGATGTAACAACATGACTAGCTACCCTCAACAATTTCTTGACCGTGCTAAAGAATTCACCGGTAATGAATTTGATAAGTTTATTGCCTCTTTGTCTGAACCGCCACCTGTAAGTATTCGCATGAATCCTTTCAAAAGTATCGGTGAATTTTCAACGGAAGAAAAAATACCCTGGTCGAAAGAAGGCAAGTATCTTTCCGCACGACCTTCATTTACATTTGACCCGCTTTTTCATGCCGGAAGTTATTATGTTCAGGATGCCAGTTCGCAATTTCTTGAAGAACCATTCTTACAGCTAAAAAAATTATTAGATTCACCCTGTAAGATCCTTGATTTGTGTGCAGCACCCGGAGGAAAAAGTACGCATCTGTTATCTTTAATGAATAAGGAAGATCTTTTAGTCAGTAATGAAGTTGTACCTGCCCGCAACAGCATCCTTCGTCAAAACATAATCAAATGGGGATGTGCGAATGTAATTGTTACCCAAAATGAACCGTCAGACTTTAATCGTTTGAAAGGATTTTTTGATGTTGTTTTAGTCGATGCTCCTTGCAGTGGGGAAGGCTTATTCCGCAAGGACAAAGATGCAATCGATGAATGGTCTCCTGAAATCGTATACAAATGTTCAACAAGGCAAAATGAAATTCTTTCTTATGCTTACGAAACTCTTGCTCCGGGAGGTTTTCTTATTTATAGCACATGTACCTTTGAAGAAGAGGAGAATGATTCTCAGGTAAATAATCTAATTCAAAAGTTTGGATTAAAAAAAATTGATATTGAAAATTCATATGAAGGTATACTAACTAAATTAAATGGATTGGCTTTTTTCCCGCATCGTATCCGTGGTGAAGGATTTTATATTTCTCTTCTTCAGAAGGAATCAGGAGAGAAATACAGAATAAAAAATGAAAAGATTACGGGTGTAAAGAATAATTATAAAGTGATACTGGAAGAATTCCTCGAAAATCCTAATGAGTTTTATCCGGTTTTTAAGGAGGGACGTTTGTTTGCTATTCTCAATGAACATAAACAATGGTTCAATGTTTTGTCGGATAATTTATATATCCGTCATGCCGGAATAAATTTGGGCGAAATAAAGGGTGAGGATTTTATTCCTTCTGAATCAGTTGCATTATCAAATTATCTCAGGAAGGATTTTTCTTATATTGATTTTAATGAAAAGCAAGCAATAGAATACCTTAAAGGAGGCACTCCTGAAATTACCGGTGCCTCAAAAGGCTGGGTCATTGCTCGTTTTCAAACCCATGCTTTAGGCTGGTTGAAAAATCTGGGTAATAGAATCAATAACTATTATCCAAAACCCTGGAGAATAAAATCCGATAAGTCAATATAATCGACAATATATTGTCCGCAATAATTTTTTTTATTTGAGGTATCATTCTCAAATTATATTCTACTTTTTCCCTAAATTCGCTCCCTATGTCAGAAATCCCTAAAACATACGACCCCACATTAATTGAAGACAAATGGTATTCCTATTGGATAAAGTCAGGCTTCTTTAAAAGCGTTCCTGATCAACGGGAGCCTTATACTATTGTAATTCCTCCCCCCAATGTTACCGGTGTCCTTCACATGGGGCATATGCTAAACAACACTATTCAGGATGTATTGATTCGCAGAGCCCGTATGCTTGGAAAAAACGCATGCTGGGTTCCGGGAACGGATCATGCTTCTATTGCTACAGAAGCAAAAGTTGTGGCTATGCTTAAGGAAAAGGGCATCAATAAAAAGGATATTTCACGCCAGGAATTTTTAAAATATGCCTGGGAATGGAAGGAGAAGTACGGCGGTATTATTCTCGAACAGCTTAAAAAACTTGGCGCTTCCTGCGATTGGGACCGGACACGGTTTACAATGGAAGACGATCTCAGTGATGCTGTAATTTCTGTATTCATTGATCTTCATAAAAAGGGACACATCTACCGTGGAGTTCGCATGGTTAATTGGGACCCTTTGGGAAAAACAGCTTTAAGTGATGAAGAAGTTATTCATAAAGAAGTTAATTCAAGATTAATTTACGTTCGTTATCCACTCGTTGACGCTTCTGTAGCTGAACTTCTTAAAGCAAATAAATCTCAATGGCAAATAAATGAAAGCGGCTGGACAGCAGAAGTAGACGGTAAGAAATATTCAGGAAAAGATTTTATTTCAATTGCTACTGTTCGTCCCGAGACAATATTGGGCGATACAGGTGTTTGTGTTCATCCGGACGATCAACGGTATAAGAGCTTCAAAGGTAAATTCGCTGTTATTCCTATGGTTAATCGTCCTGTTCCCATTGTATTTGACGATTATATAGAAATGGAATTCGGTACTGGTGCACTTAAAGTAACACCGGCACACGATATTAATGACTACAATTTGGGTATTAAGCACGGACTTGAAGTTATTGACACTTTAAATGACGATGGGACCATGAGTCCTTCTGCAGGCTTCTATATTGGCGAAGACCGTTTTGTCGTTCGCAAGAAAATCATTAAAGATCTTGAAGCCTCAGGAAATGTTTTCAAGATTGAAGATTATAAAAACAAAGTTGGTTATTCGGAGCGGACGGATGCCGTTATCGAGCCCAGACTATCCATGCAATGGTTTCTAAAGATGGATACCATTAGCAAACCTGCTCTTGATAATGTATTGAATGGAAATATTAAAATCATTCCTGAAAAATTTATAAATACCTATAAACACTGGATGGAGAATGTTCATGACTGGTGCATATCGCGTCAGTTGTGGTGGGGACAGCAAATTCCTGCATGGTATGATCCTAAAGGTCGATTTGTTGTTGCTAAAACTTCTCCGGAAGCTTTCGTTCTTTTTAAAATGCAATTTAGTGATTTCAATTTTTCGGAAAATCAATTGAAGCAGGACGAAGATGTACTTGACACCTGGTTTAGTTCCTGGTTATGGCCCATTAGTGTATTTGATGGCTTCAAAGATCCCGGTAACAAGGACATCAAGTATTATTATCCAACCAACGATCTGGTTACTGCACCGGAGATTTTATTCTTCTGGGTAGCGCGTATGGTTTTGGCAGGTTATGAGTACATGCAGGAAAAGCCATTCACCAATGTTTACCTTACAGGAATTGTGCGTGATAAACAGGGAAGGAAGATGTCGAAGTCCCTTGGTAATTCACCGGATCCACTTGATCTGATTACTAAATACAGCGCCGATGGTGTTCGGGTTGGAATGCTCCTCGCATCTCCCGCAGGAAATGATTTATTGTTTGATGAATCATTGTGCGAACAAGGAAGAAACTTTGCCAATAAAATATGGAATGCTTTCCGGCTTATTAAAGGATGGACGGCGAATGATCAAAAGCAAAGCAACAGCGACAAGATTTCCATTGAATGGTTTAGGGCGCGTTTCAATGAGCAGCTTGATATTATTAATGATCATTATTTAAAATACCGAATGAGTGATGCTTTGATGGCATCCTACAAACTTATCTGGGATGATTTCTGTTCCTGGTATCTTGAAATGATCAAACCTGAATTTATAGATGGAAATGCTGCACCTGTTTGTAAAGAAACACTGGAAGCAACGATTAATTTTTTTGAAGAAATATTGAAAGTTATTCATCCCTGGATGCCCTTTATTTCAGAAGAACTCTGGCATTTACTTAAAGAAAGAAAAGCAGGTGAGTGTCTTATAGTTACTCCATGGCCTGTCTATTCTTCACCGGATAAAAAGCTGCTGTCCGGTTTTGAAATTGCTTCTGAAATTGTTCAGCAGATTCGAAATATACGGCAGCAAAAAAATATTTCTCCAAGGGATCCTTTGCAATTATTTGTTAAAAAGGATTCCGCATTCGACAGCCGCTTCAACGATACCATCGTCCGCCTCTCCAATTTAAGTCGTTTTGAAAATACAGAAGAGAAACCGGCGAATGCTCTTTCACTGCTTGTAAAGCAATTTGAATTTTATCTTCCTTTAACGGGAGCAATTGATATAGAAGCAGAGAAAGATCGATTAGGAAAGGAACTTGAATACAACAAGGGGTTTTTGAAATCAGTTCAGGCAAAATTAGCCAACGAACGATTTGTTTCCAATGCAAAGCCTGAAATATTTGAGAACGAAAAAAAGAAACAAGCGGATGCTGAGGCTAAAATTAAATCAATAGAGCAGCAGATTGCCTCTTTAAATTGAAATATTATACCCAGAGGTTGCTAGAGGCTTTCGACGTGTTTTATTTTTACTTACGGCTGTTTATCTTCCGTTAATAAGGGTTATATTGGCTGTCTTAATGAATTAATTAATGGTAAAGGATATAATGAAAATTATATATACCCCATTAACCTATATTCAATAATTCCTATCCATTCGTGCAAGAGCTTCTCCCAATTGAAGAGTGTAGCGGCTGAAGGAAGAAATAAATAATCAAAATCATATTTTACCGGCCCGCTATACCGGTCTGTACTATATGGAACTACTTTAATTCCTGCTTTTGAAAAACAAAGAACTGCACGGGTTAAATGTGCAGCAGAACTAATCATTAAAAAGTTTCCATTTTTAAAGGTAGTGTCCAATATTGGTTTTATAAACAAAGCATTTTCATGAGTGTTTCTTGATTTGGATTCAACGAAAATACGATCGCCCGGAATGCCCAGGGATTCAATAAAATTTTTAAGCAGTGGGGCTTCCAGTGTATCAGCCCCGATTATGGTAACAGGTCCGCCGCATAGAATAAGGTTTTTTATTTTATTATTCTTGAATAATCGGATAGCTTGCATAAGTCTGTCTGTACGGTCGTTAAATTCTATCCTGCTGATATTTGGGTCAAACGTGGCCATGCCTGTAAGAAGAATTCCTGCATCGTATACAGCAAGTTTCTCATCGGGAATAGCTTTTATTTCCCATGCATGCATAAAGCGGTCAAAAATGAACGTATTCGAAAAAAAAAATAGTAAAACAAAAGTTGAAAGTCCCCATTTTTTTCTGCGAACGGCATTATTGCTGAACAATGTAAATATTAAGCAAATCACTATCCACGTCAGTGGTGTGATAAGAAAGTGCAGTGTTTTGGATAAAAAGAAAAGCATGCTTATATTAAGTGAAGTTACAGTTTATTTTTACAGAAACTAAAGAAAATGAAAAACATACTTTGAAATAAAATTGTTAAAATAAATATTGTAATTTTCATAAAACATTTTTTTAATCAAACAATTCTTTTCTTACTTTACCGAATCACCCATAGCAATTAATAAAGCTGTATGCATAAATAATATGTAGGCAAATCTCAATGAAAAATAAGCTTCGTTATTATTTTAAAATATTTTTTATTTCAATTATAGTATTGATTGTTTCACTTCTTGCTATTAATTATTCTCTCATACTATATGGAATTGGACAATTGAAAGGGCAATTAACTATAATTAATAATAGCCGTTCAATTGACGAAATGCTAGTCGACCCGGCAGTTTCCGACAGTGTTAAAAATCAATTAAAGTATATCGATGAGGTAAAGAAATTCGCCATCGATTCCCTTGGATTAAAAGCAACGAAGAATTATACTACTTTTTACGATCAACACAACAAGCCAATTTTATGGGTACTTACTGCAAGTGATCCATATAAAATAAAAGCTTATGAATGGAGTTTTCCAATGTTGGGCAGAGTTTCTTACAAGGGTTATTTCGATTACGATAAAGGACTGGAAGCAGAAACTGAAATGAAAAATAACGGTTACGACACAGATTATGACGATGTTTCAGCGTGGAGTACACTGGGCTGGTTTAAAGATCCGGTTTTATCAAGTATGTTATTGAGGGGAAAAGGTCACCTGGCTGAGCTTATCATTCATGAAATGACACATGCAACTCTTTATCTGAAAAGCAATGTTGATATTAACGAAAATCTTGCTTCTGTTTGCGGCGAACAAGGAGCTGCTCGATTCCTTGCAGCGAAATACGGCAATGACTCCAAAGAATTAAAAGATTACTTGTTTAAAAAGGACGACTACATCTTATTCAGCAATCATATGCTCAGGGGAGCTCAACATCTTGATTCCGTTTATCAAACGATAAATGATTCTGTTGTAATTTATAAAGAGAAAGTTAAAGAAAAGATGATTAATGAAATTGTTGTTTCCTTGGAAACTATACCCTTTCATTTTCCAAAAACCTTTGTCAACGTATATAAAAAGAAATTACCTAATAACGCTTATTTTCTTAATTTCATTCGATACGATGCACAGAAAGATAAAATGAAAATGGACCTCATGAATAAGTTTAATGGAAACATTCGCAAATACATTGACTCCTTTAGAGAAAGCTAAACCGCATAGTAATTCCTTATATGATTTTTCTGAAGGAAGGCATATTAAATATACATAATTCAAAAATAGCATTTGATTTAATATGTGAGTTCTCAAAATAAAAAATCAAGCTCTATCGAGCTCAGAAAATTAATCCTGCACGAGCATTCGAAAAAGCAAACAATGAAAATTGTTCGTTTTATTGGCACTGATCAAGTTCGATTCAATCAACTGATAACATTTTGTCTTGGTTCTGATATTGTTTTAGCCCAACGTGCTTCCTGGGTTTTTAGATTTTGTGTAGAAAAGCATCCGTTGTTAGTGAGAAAACAAATTCGCCGTATGCTGAAAAACATACAAGGAAGTATTCATCCGGCAGTGCGTAGAAATTTTATTAAATCACTTGAGTATATTTCAATTCCTGATTCGCTTGAAGCCAAACTGATTTCTATATGCTTTGATCTAATAAATTCTAAAAAAGAATTTGTGGCTATCAAGGTATATGCCATGAATTACCTTACTTCCTGTTGCTTAAAATATCCCGATCTTATTGTAGAATTAAAATCTTCTATTGAATCACAAATAGAATTTGAGAAACCGGCCTTCTTGTCGGCTTCACGGAAGTTCCTTAAAAAGTTTAAGTTAACGCTCAAGGCGCCGTGAGAATGATTATTTCTTGGCAGAACTTTTTTTGATTTTTTTTGTTTCCTTTATTAATTTATTTTCATCACCCTTAAGCTTTCTTTGTACTTTCTTTACGTCTTCTGCTGCGGGTAACTCCTCAGGATTAATGCCCCTTTTCTGCAAAATTTTCCTTAATTAATTTTGAAAGTGTTCTTTCTGATTTGGATAATTTAAATCTGGCTACTACCCGATCAACATCTAGCAATCTTTGTTCAATAATTTCCTGCTTTCTTGTTTGAACTGCAAAATATGTTTGTGCAAAAAATATTTCATACTTAGCCGGGTCTCCGTTCTGTGCAATGAGGTAACAAGCGTACCTTGTGAGTGCGAAATCGGCAATTTCCCGCTCGGCACCTTTAGCAAGACCGATCATTTTCCTGATATCAGGAAAATGATCAGGAATGTTCCCATTTGCGTTTTTACAAGCCTGTTTTGCTTTATCAATTACCTTCAAAAAATTTTCCTAATTAATCTTTCAAGTTCAATATCCTTCCCAAGTAAAGCAGGATATTAAATGATGATTTATTGCCTTAGCTATACCCCATTTTATTTATATTCTTTTATTAATTAGATACCTCAATAAATTTTAATTGTTTTGAGGAAACATGATTTTTTTAAGAGAGCCGGATTAGTCTTAAAAGCTTATATTTGCCATTCTTACCTGTTTCCTATGCCAAAACCAGAAATCTATAACCCCAAAAACAAGATTCGTATCGTAACAGCCGCTTCTCTCTTTGATGGACACGATGCTGCAATTAATATCATGCGCCGGATAATTCAGGCCAGTGGTGCAGAGGTAATTCATTTGGGTCATGACAGAAGCGTCCAAGAGGTTGTAGATTGCGCCATTCAGGAGGATGTTCAAGCTATTGCTATGACGAGTTACCAGGGAGGGCACATGGAATATTTCCGTTACATGTACGATTTGCTGAAAAGTAAAGGCTGCGAGCATATACGTATTTTCGGCGGTGGAGGCGGTGTTATTCTTCCCGTGGAGATAAAAGAATTAATGAGCTACGGAATAGCCAGAATTTATTCACCCGACGACGGGCGTGCCATGGGTCTGCAAGGCATGATTAACGATATGTTGAAACAATGTGATTTTGCTACAGGGTTTAATCTGAATGGCGAAGTCAACCAAATCACTAAAAAAGACCATCATGCAATTGCGAGAGTAATCTCTTGTGCTGAAAATAACGAAAAGGAATACGATCCAATTCGTGAAAAGATTATCGAGCCTGCAATTTTAAAAGTAAAAATAAAAGTTCCTGTGCTTGGAATAACAGGCACCGGCGGGGCGGGAAAATCTTCTTTAGTCGATGAACTGGTTCGAAGATTTTTAATTGATTTTAAAGATAAAAACATTGCCATAGTTTCCGTTGATCCTTCGAAAAGGAAAACCGGTGGAGCGCTGCTGGGCGATCGTATTCGGATGAATTCTATTTTCAATCCGCGTGTCTATATGCGATCTTTGGCAACGCGTCAATCTAATCTTGCATTATCAAAATATGTGAAAGACGCTGTTGAAGTACTTAAAGCGGCCCGGTACGATCTTATCATTCTCGAAACCTCAGGCATTGGTCAAAGCGATACGGAAATTGTTGACCACTCAGATCTTTCTTTGTATGTAATGACTCCTGAATATGGCGCCGCTTCTCAACTCGAGAAGATTGACATGCTTGATTTTGCCGACATTATTGCACTAAATAAATTTGATAAACGCGGCGCACTTGATGCCTTGCGTGATGTCAAAAAGCAATATAAACGCAATCATCAATTGTGGGATGTCGACGATGAAAAAATTCCTGTTTTCGGAACCATTGCTTCTCAATTCAATGATCCCGGAATGAATCGATTGTATAGGGCTGTAATCGATGCTTTAGATGCTAAGCTAAATACAAACCTTAAATCCACTTTTGAGATAACGGGGGAGGTTTCGGAAAAGATTTATATCATTCCACCTGCCCGTATTCGTTACCTTAGCGAAATTTCTGAAACCATTCGCAACTATGCGAAATGGGTTAAAGAGCAAAGTTCTATTGCACAGACTTTATTTGGAATTAAGAAAACAAAGGAAAGTCTGGCAGCATCCCCTATAAAAGACAAAGAGTCTTTAAGTAAAGAGCTGGATAAGCTTTATAATCATTATGAAGTCAGCTTTGATGGAAAGAATAAGAAAATTATTGAAAACTGGGATGATAAAAAGAAACGTTATGTTGATGAATTTTATATTTATAAAGTTAGAGAGAAAGAAGTTAAAGTAGCAACTCATACTGAGTCACTATCACATTTGAAAATCCCGCGTGTTTCTGTTCCCCGTTATGAAGCCTGGGGAGATTTACTCAAATGGAACCTTCAGGAAAATTTTCCCGGCGAGTTTCCCTTTACTGCCGGCGTGTATCCTTTTAAGAGGATGGAGGAAGATCCAACCAGAATGTTTGCAGGTGAAGGTGGACCGGAAAGAACCAACAGACGCTTTCATTATGTGAGTAAAGGAATGCCGGCAAAAAGATTATCTACTGCTTTTGATTCAGTGACATTGTATGGACAGGATCCCGATAATCGTCCGGATATTTATGGTAAAATTGGTAACAGCGGAGTTTCTATCTGCTGCCTGGATGATGCAAAAAAATTATACAGCGGATTTAACCTGGCGGATCCAAAGACATCCGTCTCCATGACTATCAATGGTCCTGCGTCGATTCTTGCAGCATTTTTTATGAATGCAGCCATTGATCAGCAATGTGAATTGTATATCATTCAACATGGTTTGACGGAAGAAGTAAATAAAAAGATCGAATCAATTTATAAGCAAAAAGGAACAAAGCGCCCTGCGTATCAAGGTCCATTGCCTGAGGGTAATGAAGGACTCGGCTTAATGCTTCTCGGAGTAACCGGTGATCAGGTTTTGCCGGCTGATGTATATAATAAAATTAAAGCCCAAACGCTCAATGTAGTAAGGGGAACTGTTCAAGCAGATATTTTAAAAGAAGATCAGGCTCAAAATACATGCATATTTTCAACTGAGTTTTCGTTGCGTTTAATGGGTGACGTACAACAATATTTTATTGACAGTAAAATCAGAAATTTCTATTCCGTTTCCATTTCAGGATATCACATTGCAGAAGCGGGAGCGAATCCAATTACGCAATTGGCACTTACACTATCAAACGGTTTTACCTATGTGGAATATTACCTGTCCCGTGGTATGGACATCAACCAATTTGCACCGAACCTTAGTTTCTTTTTCAGTAACGGAATTGATCCGGAATATGCCGTCATCGGACGGGTTGCACGGCGTATTTGGGCTAAAGCAATGAAGTTAAAGTATAATGCAGACGAGCGTTCTCAAATGCTCAAGTATCATATTCAGACATCCGGCCGATCTTTGCATGCTCAGGAAATTGACTTCAACGATATTCGTACAACCCTGCAGGCCTTATATGCCATATACGATAATTGTAATTCGCTTCACACAAACGCTTACGATGAAGCTATCACAACACCTACTGAAGAAAGTGTGAGAAGAGCAATGGCCATACAACTAATCATCAACCGTGAATTAGGTCTTGCCAAAAATGAAAATCCTACTCAGGGCTCTTTCATTATTGAAGAACTTACGGATCTTGTTGAAGAAGCTGTCATGGTTGAGTTTGATAGAATTAATGAAAGGGGAGGAGTTCTTGGAGCCATGGAGACCATGTATCAGCGCGGAAAAATACAGGAGGAAAGCCTGTATTACGAAACGCTCAAGCACAATGGCGAATACCCGATAATTGGAGTGAATACTTTTCTCTCTTCGAAAGGATCACCAACAATTGTTCCTTCGGAAGTTATTCGTGCGACAAAAGAAGAAATGGAATATCAAATTAATATGCTTCATGAATTACATAAAACGCATGCAGCTAAAAAAGATAAATTACTTAAGGACCTTCAGGTTGCTGCCATACAAAATAAAAATTTATTTGAGCAATTGATGGAAGTTTCGAAGTACTGTTCATTAGGACAAATAACCAATTCACTTTTTGAAGTTGGGGGGCAGTATAGAAGGAATATGTAACTTAATACTAAAAAATACTTTTTTTTCTTGCTCTAGTATCCTTTATTAAAATCGTTCAAAAATTTTATAATAAAATTGTTATGGCTAACTACTTAATTATCGGTGCATCTTCAGGAATTGGCCTAAAACTTGCTCAACAATTAACGGAATCGGGTCATAGAATATTTGCCACTTATAATAAAAACAAAGTGGATTCTGAAAACAATCTTTTAGAGTATTATTTTTTAAACGTATTGGACGAGACTATTGCTTTAGATTTTTTACCTGATTCTTTAAACGGAATTATTTACTGTCCCGGAAGCATTAATCTAAAACCTTTTGAAAGAATAAAACCACAGGATTTTATTACTGATTTTAACTTGCAGGTTGTTGGCGCTATAAGGGTAATTCAAGCTGCAATAAGCAAATTGAAAAATTCTAATAACGCATCTATAGTATTGTTCTCAACTGTTGCTGTTCAAACCGGTCTGCCTTTTCATTCTCAGGTGTCCACATCCAAAGGGGCTATAGAAGGATTAACAATTGCCTTGGCGGCAGAGTTTGCCCCCAAAATTCGAGTTAATTGTATTGCTCCTTCATTAATTGACACTCCATTATCCGCTAACTTATTGAATAGCGATCAAAAGCGAATATCCAATGCAGAACGACATCCCTTGAAAAGAATTGGATTGACGAAAGATATTGCAGATATGACAGAATTTTTGATTTCTGAAAAGGCTGGATGGATAACAGGACAAATTTTTCATGTAGACGGTGGGATAGGAAGTTTAAAATAGTTGTCTATCATTTTTATGGTTTTAAAATTGAAAATATGAAAAATTTTTTAACGGCCAGGTGGGAAAACTTGATAATGGCAAATTATGCAGTAGATCCTTATATTCTTCTGCCATTTCTGCCCAAAGGCACAGAGTTAGATTTTTATAATGGAAATACATTCGTCAGCCTTGTTGGATTTATGTTTAAGGATACTAGGATTTTTCGGATCCCAATTCCCGGTTTTGGTACTTTTGAAGAAATTAATTTAAGATTCTATGTAATACGTAAAGAAGGAAATAAAATAAAAAGAGGAGTTGTGTTCATAAATGAAACTGTTCCTTATAAATTTGTAGCCTGGCTTGCAAATAAATTATACAAGGAACATTACACTACAATACCTACAAAGCATTCGTGGATTATCGATAATGATATTAAACAAATTGAATACCAATGGAAGGTTAATAAGCAATGGAATAGTTTTTTTGTAAAATCGGAAAATGAAAAGTTAGAAATGCCAAATGGTGGAATTGAGGAATTTATTTTTGAGCACTATTTTGGTTATACCAAAATAAGTAATTCATATTCAGAAGAGTACGAAATCGAACATCCTTCCTGGAAAATAAATAAAGTACAGCAATTCAAAATTAAATGTAATTTTGACGAGGTATATGGCAAAGAATTTAAATTTTTAAACGATTGTAATCCTGATTCAGTTATTATTGCTGAAGGATCTTCAATAGCTGTTAAATGGAAAAGAAATCGTTTTTAAATTATTTATCTTATATTTTACCGGTAAGCAATTTCCCTTCAATTTTTAAATAAGAATAAATTATGCTAAAAAACTTCAAACAATCAGAATTGTTTATATTAGTGCTTGTCGTAGTACTTATATTCGTTTCAGAATATTACTACACTGTACTAAAGGACCACGACAGAGCAATATTTATTGGTTTATGGCCTCCAACCATGTTACTCTTATTAATATATATAAACTCAAAAAGACATAAGTAATATGGAAGATTTTGACTTAATAATACTTACAGCTATCGTTAGCGCTTCATTTATAGTATTTGCAATTGTTACCTATAAACAGTTTTCAGAAGCGTCAAAAAGAGATATTAATAGGTAACTATTTTTGTTTTCATTCTTATTTTCTGAGAATTCTCTTACTGCGAATTATACCACCGGCTTCTAAATTGAGAAAATAAATTCCTACGGATAAATCGTTAATTTCAATCTGAGAAGTAACTAAACCGCTTTTAACCTCAATGTTTTCTTCTTTTAAGACTTTACCTGTAATGTCAACAATGGATATTTTTACCTTTCCTGATTGTGGAAGAAAATATTGGAAAGTAACTTTATCGCTTGCGGGATTAGGAGTAGGGTCATACAGTTGAGGTGTAGTAATAAGTGATCCATTAACTTCCTGAACAGTATTAGTGATTTGTGTTGAATCAATAATTATATTTTCATCACCCGGTAAATAAAGAGTGTAAGCGAAATAGACCAACATCATTTCATCTGTTGTCGATTCACCCAGGAATACCCATTGTGGCGGACTGTTTGGATTGGAGGGGTTTGCTGTTGTATTATCGTAATGAGCTTCGGAATAGAGTACAGTACCTGCAGGAATCTTTAACACCTTCGGAAAAGAATATACACCTTGCCAGTGAAAATCCCAATGTGGAACATTAATAAAAGGAATTGTGTCACTGGATGGAGTAACTCCATAACTCAATATGCTGGTTCCGATCAAATGCATGTGTGGTCCTACTCCCAGTACAGATAAATCATAAGGAACTACATAATGGGCATTGAAAGTTTTTGTAGTATTCGCAGGAATTATTAATGGACCATTATCAAGGTTAAAATGTTCAAGTGGAGAATCAATACTGATTTCTCTCTGAAACGTCGAAGTAAGTTTTAATAACAACTTTGTACTGTCTGTCTGCCCGCTTATTCCTCCCGGATAATGAATTTGTAATATCACATTTGAATTGGCAGGTAATTTTATTCCCATACCTGTTGGAGAATAATAGGCACTTTGTCCAGGTACCCAAACACCAATTAACTTGGATGCACTCGACCCTGTACCGCCAAAATTGGTGTATCCCGGTCCGGGATCAGCAGCATCGAGTGTTGCCGGTACACTGGAATTATCAGAATAAATAAGAATATGATGTACGACACTCCTGTTTCCCGGAATAGCTTCCATGGCCGTAATGTATTTATCGGTAAGCAGGTTTGTTGGAATTACAAAACAACGATAATCGTCGTTAGTAGTATTAACAGAATAAACAGGTGCATTTAAAATCAAGTCTGGGCTCGTTATTTCTGAGCTGCTGCTAAATACAGGCGGTGGTGGTTCAAGAGCAATATTACCGCGAATCATACTATTGTCGACCCAGTTCGCTATATCATCAATTTCCTGTTGTGTTAAAATGCGTTCATGAGCAAGATGACTATATGAAGGATCCGGAGGCCAGGGCGGCATGGTGCGGTTCGTGACCTGATCTTTTATATCTGTTGCATTCTGCACTGCATCCTGATAACTCATTAATTCAAATGGGGCAATTCCATTTGCATTATGACAATTGCTGCATTTGGTGTAAATAATCGATGCTACATTGGCTGACCAGGTAACCTGTGCTGTAATAAGCTTTGAAGAAATTGCCAGAAGAGATAATAGTAGTGTTTTTTTCATTGAATAAGTATGATTTACCTGTTTTCTACAGTATTAATAAATAAAGGTAGTTATTTTTCAATATTGATTTGCTAAATATGATTTAAAATAATTCAGCAAGCATACACCTGGCACTGCCACCACCTATAGTTTCAATGGTATTTAATCCGGAATAGATTATGGATGTATGTCTGATTATTTCTTTTTTTTGATCTTCTGAAAAAGCATTATATGCCTGCGACGACATGACAAGAAATTTATCTCCATTGTTGTTTTTTAGTTCCAGGCAATTTCCGCAAAAGGAATGCATCTGATCAAGGGATAGAATAATAAGTTCATTTTTCTCAGACAATTTCTTTTTTACCGTTTCTCTTTCCGCCTCGTTTCTTATTGCTTCCAGGCATACAATTGCAAAACCATCACAAAGGGAAAGGACAACATTTGTATGATATATTATTTCATTATTTTTATCATAAGAGGTAAAAAGGATGAGCTCATAATTTAAATTCTTATTCCATTCTTTTATGGCTTCTAAATTTGTTCTTTTCGAAAGGGAAGCATACGCTATTTTGTTTTCATGGTCAACTACAAGACTTCCTGTGCCTTCAAGAAAAATATTCTTCTCCTCCATTCCCGAGAGGTCAATTACTTCTTTGTATTGCTTTTTTAAACGGTCAATTATCTCTTTTCTTCTTTCAAGTCTCCTGTTATCAGCCATCATAGGATACAATACAAACTGGCCATAAGGGGAAGTAGAGAACCAGTTATTGGGGAAAACTCCGTCCGGTGTGGCTTGACCGTCTTCCGGGGAAATGACAATTACTGTAATTCCTGCCTTCATCAATTTTGTTTTCAGGTCATGAAATTCTTTCATGGCAGTTTCCACGGGAAATTTGACGTTACCTTGGGATTGAAAAAAATTGTCAGAACTGGTTTTTGTATTAAAAGAGAAGCCTTTCGGTTCAACCATTAATACCTTTTCGGAAAGAATCATTGTAATTAGGTAATATTTTTAGTCAAAACTGCACAATTATTGAATGGAAGTACGAAGATCTTACAGTTTTTATCAGCAGGTAATTGAGTAAAAACAGTAAAAAAATGTCTTTTAGCCACTTTTATAATATTAAATGTCTTGAAACCTGACAAATGGGACAAGGAACATTATACAGTAATAATACTACATCAATTCAAGCGTAAATATTGGAAAAATAAACATATGAAAAACGAACCAGTAGTTAGTTACAACCACATGCAAGAAGAAGAAGCGATAAATAAAAAGACAAATCGTATTCCGTATTCTTTATACGTTTTGTTATTCGTTGACGCCATTCTAATCTCTGCATTATCAGTATTCGTAGCCAAAATAATCTTCTAATCCTTAAGTAAAAGAATTGTTAAAGGCCGGGCTTTGTCCGGCCTTTTTTGCTTTTATTATAAGTTTTAATTTCTATTTTTGTTGGATAACCCAAAAACCGTCCAACATGAACAAAGGAGTTTTATTTTTCTTATTGATCGTAATAAATTTCACAAAGCCTGTATTTTCACAGATTAGCCTTGTAAGTTTTTCTACCGGTTATTTTTACCCTGTCGATATTAAAAATTGTGGCGACGACCGCTTATTCATTGTCCAGCAAAACGGATTGATTCGAATTTGTGATACAGCAGGTGTTAAAAATACGCAGCCATTTCTTGATATTACCGGCCGGGTTAGATTTGTTGGTAGTAACGATGAGAGGGGACTGCTTGGACTAGCCTTCGCACCGGATTATTTGACAAGCGGATATTTTTATGTCAACTATGTTGCATTGTCGGATGGTCATACAAAGATTTCGCGTTTTCATGTAGATCCCTTAACTCCGGATTCTGCCGATCCTTCCAGTGAAGAAATTATTTTATCGATCAGTCAACCCTTTACAAACCATAAAGGGGGGCATTTAGGTTTCGGCCCCGACGGATATTTATACATTGGAATGGGTGATGGCGGATCAGGTGGAGACCCCGGAAACAGGGCTCAAAATCCTGATTCTTTATTGGGAAAAATGCTACGTATTGCTGTTAATCCTTCTAATCCGACTTATAGTATTCCTTCGGATAATCCTTTTGCTGATGGCACACAAGGTGCTCCGGAAGTTTGGGCTTTGGGAATTCGAAATCCATGGCGCTGGAGCTTTGATCGATTAACTGGCGATCTTTGGATTGGTGATGTAGGGCAAAATTTAATTGAAGAAATTGATTTTCAACCTGCCGGTAGTTCCGGTGGTTTAAATTATGGTTGGAGATGCTACGAAGCAAATGCAGTTTACAATTCTTCCGGTGGATGCTTACCTTATTCCAATTATGTCCCAAATGTTTTTCAATACAATCACACACCGTATTGTAGCGTAACGGGCGGCTATATATATCGCGGTTCACGATACCAGGAACTTTACGGTAAATATTTTTTTGCGGATTACTGTAGATCTGATATGCGTTATTTAGAAGCGAATCCAAGCGGAGGATTTTCACATACGAATCTTGGTTTGTTAGGCGCAACTTCCATTTCCGGATTTGGTGAAGATAAAAATGGTGAAGTGTATTGTGCCGGTTTATCTTCAGGAACCATTTACCATATTGTTTCTGCAAATTGTGCTCCGGTCTCAACCATTAATGCAGGAAAAGATACCCTTGACGATTGTAGCACCGGTACAGTTGATTTATTGGTTCCGCAGGGAGCTGGAAGTATCTATCAATGGGTATTTAATAGTAACAATGTTGGAACAGGTAATTCCCTTGCTGCAACTCAACAGGGCACTTATTTTGTTACTGTCACCAATCAGTCCTGCACAAGCACGGATTCGATTTATGTAAAATTTTCCCCGGGAATCAACTTAAATGTTTCAGGTCTTGATACTTTGTATTGTGTATATAATCCAACTGTAAATTTATTACCCAATTATATTGGAGGTACTTTTTCCGGCCCCGGAACTAACGGTTCTATAGCAACTTTTAATCCCGCTGCAGCCGGGTTGGGTTTGCATACTATTCAGTATTCTTATACAACTCAAACAGGATGCCCTTTTACATTTTCAAAGAATGTTCGTATCGATGCCTGCTTAAATGTTCCTGAAAATAAATGGACCAATACAATTGCTGTTTTTCCAAATCCTTCTAATGGTGATTTTTTCCTCAAGGTTTTTGTTTTAGCAGAGAAAAGATTTTCCATGGAAATTCAGGATATCACAGGAAGAATTATTTATGATGAATCGTATGTAATTGGTACAGGGGAAAATCAAATAACTGTTCAAGCCGGATTATCTCAAGGAATTTACAACGTTAAATTTTCAGATGATGTTTCCACATCTTCTCAAAAATTGATAATTCGATAAAACTCTAATCTAAATATGGACTTTCAAGCGGTATTTATACATGTCTCATAATATTTGGTCGTTCATCAAAATCATTGATTATTAAGATTGAAAATTAAATAATTCCCGAGTGTTTTATTTAAAGCAAAATGGGCGATTAAACTGATATTGCTTTATTGTTTTTTATTTAGGTGCTATACGCAAAAGGAATACAGCTACACCTGCAAAAACAATATTGGGAATCCAGACTGCAACGATAGGAGCAATCGATCCGTTGATTGCAAAAGTGTTTGAAATTTGCATAAACAATATATATGCAAAACTAAGGGTTATGCCTAATCCCAACTGAGCACCAATACCACCACGAATTTTTTTAGAAGAAAGCGATACGCCTATCAGCATTAATATGAAGGTAGAAAAAGGTAAAGCAATTCGCCTGTATGATTCAACAAGGTAAGCCGTTACATTTTCAGATCCCTGTAACTTTTCTTCTCGTATGAATCGATTTAATTCTCTGTTGTCCATCGATTCAATAATATTTAACCTTCGCTTAAAATCAGCCGGTTTAATTTTAAACGTAGTGTCTTTACGTATGCCGCTTTCAATTTTTTCATGGAAACCATTGATGGAGCGTATGTAATAGTTCTGAATACTCCACTTATTGGAAATGCTGTCCCATTGAATCCGGTCTGAATTTAAAAACCAGGTACGCTTGCCATTTTCGATTTTTTCAAGAGAAAATCTGTACCCTGTATTGTTACGGTTATTATAACTTTCCATATACATAAAAACACCGGGACTAATTTGGCGGTGAAGGTTTCTGTCTTTAAACTCTACAGGGTTTTTTATATATATATTTTCGAAATCAAGTTTTATTTTATTGGAATGCGGAATAACCCATCCGTTGAAATAAAATGAAATTGCAGCTAACATTCCGGCAGCAATAAAATATGGAAAAAGTAATCTGCGGAAACTGACTCCGCTGTTAAGTATGGCTACAATTTCAACATTTGCAGCCATTTTTGCCGTGAAGAAAATTACAGAAATGAAAACAAAAAGCGGTGCAAAAAGGTTGGCAAAGTATGGAATGAAATTAAAATAGTAATCAAAGACAATAGCTTTAAAAGGAGCTTTCCGCTCGATAAAATCATCAAGCTTTTCTGAAATGTCGAAAACAACAGCAATGACTATTATAAGGGCCAGAGAGAAAAAAAAAGTTCCGAGAAATTTTCGGATAATGTATTTGTCGAGGATTTTCAATAGGGCTTGATTGCTTTGTCGCAAGGTAGTAAGAACGGGTCAATTTTCAGTTATCATTCGTTTTTATGATAATAAAAGAACCTTATTTATTTGTTTGTATTGTTGATTAAGCAACTTTAATTTTATTCACTATTAATGATTTCGAGATAACTCCGAAATTTTGCATTCTGAATTATGACAACCAATATTTTTATAAATAATTGATAATTAATTTTCTATAAAATGGAGGACGCAATTTGCGACCTCCATTTTATAGAATTAAAATCTAAATAATCTATTGTTATACTGAACAAGGTGTAACAATGCTATCCTGTGTTTTGAATAGTGAACGGGCCATTGATGTGAACATAAAAATAATCAGAATTTTTAAATTGAAACCCCTGCACAATAAAACCCGGGTACTTCAAAATAGCATTTATACCTTCCGTCCTAATTGCTCAACCATCAACTTTTTCCAATTGGCGAAGGTGCCATCAATAATTTTTTCCCGCGCATTCTTTACGAGTTTAAGATAAAATGCCAAATTATGAAGCGTGCAAATCTGTGCTCCTAATATCTCTTTGCTAATGATAAGGTGACGCACATACGCTTTTGAATAAAATTGATCAACGAAAGAGGTACCTTCAGGATCGAGAGGAGAGAGGTCGTCTTTCCATTTTTCATTTCGCATATTCATAATTCCGTTTTCGGTGAAAAGAGTCCCATTGCGGGCATTTCGGGTGGGCATAACGCAATCGAACATATCAACACCCAGAGCTATGTTTTCCAAAATGTTGATTGGAGTACCAACGCCCATCAGGTATCGTGGCTTATCTTCGGGAAGTATGCTGCAAACAACTTCCGTAAGTTCATACATTATTTCTGCAGGTTCCCCTACAGACAAACCTCCGATGGCATTTCCTTCGCATTCAAGGGAAGCCACAAATTCAGCGGATTGTATACGAAAGTCTTTAAAAACACTCCCCTGGACAATAGGAAATAATGTTTGTTCATGACCATACAATCCCCGGGTTTCTTTCATTCTTGCAAGACATCGTTTTAACCAACGGTGGGTTAATTCCATACTTTTTTTTGCATAGGTAACCTCGCAGGGATAGGGTGCGCATTCATCAAGAGCCATAATAATATCAGCGCCAATTATTCTCTGTATGTCAATGGCAAATTCAGGGGTGAAGAAATGTTTTGATCCGTCAATATGTGAAGTAAATGCAACTCCTTCTTCTTTTATTTTACGTGAATCTGCAAGTGAATAGACCTGATAACCACCACTATCCGTTAATAAGGGTTTATTCCAGTTCATAAACTTATGCAATCCACCTGCTTTTTCGAGGATTTGAAGTCCCGGTCGAAGGTAGAGATGATACGTATTCCCTAAGATTATCTGTGCAAGTGTATCTTCTACCAATTCATGCTGATGCACAGCTTTTACAGTACCGGCTGTACCCACGGGCATAAAGATTGGAGTCTGAATGGTCCCATGCTCAGTAGTTATCTCACCTGCACGGGCTTTAGTCTGAGCATCTTTTTTTAATAAGCGGAAATTCATAGGGTAAGAGAGAAAATCAATTAATTAGTATCATTATCATTAACAATTTTACGTTAATATCTCGCCAAATATAGGCACTTTGATATGATTGACACTTCTACATTTGTAAACATCAGAAACGGCAATAGATTGACCGATTATGTATGAGTGTAATGAAAGATATTGCGGAGTTATTATTTATTGTTTTACTGGTTATGGCTTTCATTCAACTCTGTGTTTATTGGCTGGAGTATAGGAGGCTTGCTTTTTATCGTCGAAAGGAATCAGCTATCACAAAATTACCGGTATCCATTATTATCTGCGCTCGAAATGAAAAGGAAAATTTGCAAAAGCACCTTCCATCTATACTTGAACAGGATTATCCGGATTTTGAAGTGATCGTTGTAAATGATTGTTCCTGGGATGAAACGGACCTTGTTTTAATGGACATTGCTAAGAAATATGCCAAACTAAAAATTGTAACGATAAAGGAACAAGAGAAATATACTCACGGTAAAAAATTCGCCATAACGCTGGGAATTAAAGCTGCTTCTCATGAAAATCTCTTGTTTACAGACGCTGATTGTTATGCTGCAAATATTCAATGGCTATTTTTGATGCAAAGAAATTTTTCTAATCAACATGAATTTGTGCTTGGTTATGGTCCATATGAAAAAGAGAAAACCCTTCTAAATAAACTCATCCGATTCGATACTTTTTTTATTGCAATCCAATACTTGTCGGCCTCTCTTTCCGGTGCAGCATATATGGGCGTAGGAAGAAACCTTGGGTATAAAAAGTCTGTCTTTTTTCGCAACAAAGGATTTGCCAAGCACAATCATATACTTTCGGGTGATGATGACCTTTTTGTAAATGAAAATGCAAATGCAACGAATACTACAATAGAAATAGACAAAGATTCGTTTACTTATTCTATCCCCCCATCGACTTTTTCAAAGTGGATTGGGCAGAAAAAAAGACATTTGACCACAGCAAAGTATTATAAGGGGCGCCATAAGGCTTCCCTGATAATTAAGAACGCTACTTTGTTTGTTTATTACTTGTTATTAATTCCTTTATTTATCCTGCAATACGACTGGAGAATACTAGTATCTTTGCACATTCTGATGTTGCTGGTCAAATTTCCGATCGTATACAGGATTGCCAATAGATTCAAAGAAATTGACCTCGCCTGGTTATTTCCTGTACTTGAATTTATTCATACTCTTCTTCAACCTCTCTTTTACTTAGCTAACCTTTTAACTAAACAAAAAACATGGAAGTAAATCCGAATCTCTCTGAAAAAGCCCAGATCGATTTCAAATTAGTACAGTTGGCCATTAAAGGAGACCAGAAAGCATATGCTGAACTTATGTCCCGATATAAGGATTCCATATACTTCATGCTGCTTAAGATGGTGAATAACAGAGATGATGCTGACGATCTAACCATTGAAGCATTCGGTAAAGCATTTAAAAATCTGCATCAATACACACCTGATTTTGCTTTTAGCACATGGCTTTTCAAAATAGCAACCAATAATTGTATTGATTTTATCCGAAGGAAAAAGAAACTTACTTTTTCAATCGATAAAACTATGGAAAATGACAGTGGCCAGGATATGCAATTTGAAATCAAATCTCCCATGCTTGATCCGGAGGAGAACATGATTAAAAAGCAAAAAGCACTTCTTATGCGTGATGTTGTTGAAAAGCTTAAACCCCGCTATAAAAGACTCGTTGAGCTCCGTTATTTTCAGGAACGTTCTTATGAAGAAATTGCCGATGAATTAAAGCTTCCATTGGGTACTGTAAAAGCGCAATTGTTCCGTGCCAGAGAATTTCTATACCAGATACTGAAAAATCAGGAAGAGCAAATTTGAATTTTGAATTATGACCGTTGACAATCCATTCTCCGGCGACGGTACACTTGCCCCAGACAATAGAATTTTATTAAAATATTTTCCCGGACTTACCGAAAATCAACAGCGGCAGTTTGCGCTATTACCCGGACTGTATTCTGATTGGAATGAAAAGATAAATTTAATCTCTCGTAAAGATATTGAACACCTTATCATTCATCATGTTTTGCATTCGCTCAGTATCGCTAAGGTTGTAAATTTTATTAAGGGTACTAAAATTGTTGATGTAGGAACAGGAGGAGGTTTTCCCGGTATTCCACTTGCCATTCTTTTTCCTGAAGTAAAATTTATTCTTGTCGATTCCATTGGAAAAAAAATCAATGTGGTAAAGGAAATTGTTACTGCACTTCAACTCGAAAATGTAACAGCCTTAAAAAGCCGCGCAGAAGACCTTGAAGAGAGTTTCGATTTTGTTATAAGCCGCGCTGTTGCTTCTCTTAACAGTACGTGCAATTGGACCTACAGACTAATTCGTCCCGGCGGCCGAAATTCTATTAAAAACGGATGGTTATTCTTAAAAGGAGGTGACCTGTCCGGTGAAATAAAGGAATCCCAAAGTCAGGTTGTAATTTTTGAAATCTCCAATTTTTTCGAAGAGGATTTTTTTCGAGAAAAAAGAATAGTTTATGTACCCTTTAAATAGAGCAAAATTTTGATATAAGTTATTTAAAATGAGATTATTAATAAAATCTTCTCATTTTCAAATTTTCAAATTTCCTCATTTTCAAATTCCCCTATTGTTTTTTCAATAAAATCACTACCTTTGCCGACTATTTTTTGAAGAAGATAATGCTATGAAAAGAACGTTCCAACCCTCAACCCGAAAAAGAAGAAATAAGCACGGATTTCGTGAGAGAATGAAAACAGCCAATGGCCGCCGTGTAATTGCTGCGCGCAGAAAAAGAGGGCGTAAAAAACTTACTGTTTCCAGCGAAAAAAACAATAAATAATTTCTATTTTACGATATTAACGATGCCGTTACTTTCGGCATCGTTTTTTTTTGCCTTTAACTTTTTAGCAATTTCTAAAAAAGTTTTTTCAGTTATCATTTTATGTCCTGTTTCCAGAATATCAACCGATACGTATTTTTCCATTCCTTTTTGAAACTTCAGTCCTATTGATGCAGGGATTATTGAATCGTACTTTCCGAAAAATAAATGAATGTTAATGTTGAAACTTCTTATTGTTTTTTCCAGATCAGCTTTACGGGAAACTATTTTGCGGAGGATCATCCAGACCAGATAAACTTTTTGCCTTTTTGAAATTGAATCAAAATTTCCTTTTGCAAAATGATATTTTTTTTCAGAGACAAGACCAATTTTTTTTATCCAGTCGGCTAAAAGAAAAAACAAGGATGGATTATTAACGACATATTTTAAAAGTTTTTTTCCAATAAGTGTTTGTGTCAGAAATTTATAGAAAATGGATATTTGTATACCATCGGGGGCGATAAGAATGATGTCATCTATTTTATCAGGGCATATTTCCAATATTTTCAAAGCAAGACGCCCACCAAGGCTGTACCCCAATAAGGCATATTTTTCAGCAGGGAATTTAGCCGACATTTCATTAAAAAGGTTCTTTAAATCTTCCTTTTGAAACCCTTTTTCTACCAGATTCTTATGAGCATGACTCTCCCCATGGAAAAAAATGTTGAAAGCAATTATTTTATAATCTTCATTCAACAATTCACCTAACTTCTTAAAGTCTACGGCATGATTGTTAAAACCGTGAAAAGCGAACATTATCCTTGGTCCTTTGCCGTATTCAAAGTATTCAATGGCATAGTCAGTATGAAAGATAATTCCCTGCATTTTCCAAAGATAATTTCTATTTCTAAATCAATCAGATTTCAAGGGGAATAAGTAATTTAGCCGGCAATATCCCAAAGAAACATTCATTTTTACCCTTCTTTTATTCTAAAAATCAATCCCAATGCGCGATACTTCAATCAAATCCGTACTTATTATTGGAAGCGGTCCAATTGTCATTGGTCAGGCCTGTGAATTTGATTATGCCGGCTCTCAGGCTGCCCGTTCTTTGCGTGAAGAAGGTATTGAAGTGACTTTAATTAATTCAAATCCGGCCACTATTATGACGGATGCAGTAACGGCTGATCATATATACCTTAAGCCGCTTATAAAAAAATCCATTATTGAAATATTGCAGCAACATAAGATAGATGCTGTATTACCAACGATGGGAGGACAAACTGCATTGAACCTTGCAATTGAATGTCAGAAGGCAGGTATATGGGATAGATTTGGAGTAAAAATTATTGGAGTTGACATTGCTGCCATAAATATGACGGAAGACCGAGAAAAATTTCGCCTCCGCATGCTTCAATTGGGAGCAGGAGTCTGTAAAGGCAGAACAGCATCTTCTTTTCTGGAAGGAAAAGAGATTGCTCAGGAGATTGGTTTCCCCCTTGTTATTCGTCCCTCATTTACGCTGGGAGGAACGGGTGGAGGATTTGTAAATAACAGAGAAGAATTTGATGCTGCTTTAAATCGTGGTCTTCATGCATCACCCACACACGAAGTGCTCATTGAAAAGTCAATAATGGGTTGGAAGGAATTCGAGCTTGAATTATTGCGCGATTCATCCGGTAACGTCATTATCATTTGTTCGATAGAGAATTTCGATCCAATGGGAATTCATACCGGTGATTCAATTACAGTAGCTCCCGCAATGACTCTTTCAGATGTAACATACCAGCGTATGCGTGACCTTGCCATTAAATGCATGAATGGTATTGGCAACTTTGCAGGCGGCTGTAATATCCAGTTTTCTGTAAACCCTGATAATGAAGAAGAAATTATTGTTATTGAAATAAATCCTCGTGTTTCCCGCTCATCGGCTTTGGCTTCAAAGGCAACAGGCTATCCTATTGCAAAGATTGCATCGAAGCTCGCCATTGGTTACAGACTTGACGAACTAAATAATGAAATCACTAAAAGCACTTCAGCCTTTTTTGAACCGTCGCTGGATTATGTTATTGTAAAAGTTCCCCGATGGAATTTTGATAAGTTTAAAGGTACAGACAGACACCTCGGACTGCAAATGAAATCCGTTGGCGAGGCTATGGGCATTGGACGCAGCTTTCAGGAAGCCCTTCAAAAAGCATGTCAGTCGCTGGAAATTAAACGAAATGGTTTAGGAGCCGACGGCCGCGAACTGCACGATCAGGATGAAATACTTGATAGTTTAGAGCGACCTCGGTGGAACAGATTGTTTCATATTTACGATGCTTTCAAAATTGGAATTCCGTTTAATACGATTCACAAATTGACGCGCATTGACCCTTGGTTTTTAAGACAAATTGAAGAGTTGATACAACTCGAAAAGGAAATAGAAAAATACAATGTCGATTCTATACCTCGTGAACTTTTAATGGAAGCAAAAAAGAAAGGGTATGCTGACCGACAGATTGCTCACTTGTTGCGCTGTCTGGAAAGTCAGGTTTTTAAGAAGCGAAAAGAAATGGACATTAAGCGCGTGTGGAAATTGGTAGATACATGTGCGGCTGAGTTTGAAGCGAAGACTCCATACTATTACTCCACCTTCGACGAAGAAAATGAAAGCATTAGTTCCGGAAAAAAGAAAATAGTTATTCTGGGTTCAGGGCCAAATCGAATAGGGCAGGGCATTGAATTTGATTATAGCTGTGTGCACGGTGTGCTGGCAGCAAAAGAATGCGGTTACGAGACTATCATGATTAATTGCAATCCCGAAACAGTAAGTACCGATTTCGATATTTCCGATAAGCTCTATTTCGAACCTGTTTTTTGGGAACACATTTATGAAATAATCGAGCATGAAAAACCGGAAGGTGTAATTGTACAATTGGGCGGACAAACAGCTCTGAAGCTGGCAGAGAAGTTAAACAAGTACGGAATTAAAATAATCGGCACTTCTTTTTCTTCACTTGATCTTGCAGAAGACCGCGGCCGTTTCTCAAACTTGCTTCGTGATTTGAATATTACTTATCCCAAGTTTGGTGTAGTTGAGAATGCCGATCAATGTGTGGAACTTTCACGCGAATTGGGTTTTCCGCTTCTGGTCAGGCCGTCCTATGTTTTGGGCGGTCAAAGCATGAAGATTGTAATCAATGAAAGTGAATTGGAGACTCATGTAATTAAAATTCTTCAGGACATTCCGGATAATAAAATACTGCTTGATAATTTTCTGGAGAAAGCGATAGAAGCAGAAGCGGATGCAATATGCGACGGTGAACAAGCTTACATCATTGGAATTATGGAACACATAGAACCTGCAGGTATTCATAGCGGCGACAGCAATGCTGTGCTACCTCCATTTGATCTTAGCGACAACGTCATCAATCAGATTAAGGAAATTACTCACAGAATTGCAGTAGCTATGAAGGTTGTTGGACTTATCAATGTACAATTTGCCATAAAAAATGAAATTGTTTATGTTATTGAAGCCAATCCCCGTGCTTCCCGCACCGTTCCATTTATTGCTAAAGCATACGATGAGCCTTATGTAAATTATGCAACAAAGGTTATGTTGGGTGTAAATAAAGTTAAAGATTTTAAATTTAGTCCTAAGCAAGAGGGTTATGCCATCAAGGTTCCTGTATTTTCTTTCGATAAATTTTTAGACGTTAACAAAGAGCTCGGACCTGAAATGAAATCAACAGGCGAAGCAATATACTTTATAAAGGATTTGGATGATGAGTTTTTTCAGAAAATTTATGGAGAACGAAATTTGTATTTATCAAGATAAAGAAGAAGCAAGCTACAGTAGGTTTACAACCCATTTTATTTTCAACATTTTAATTTTTTTTTGATAGTCTGAATCCAATTTTTTTTCGTGGTATTCTTTTTTCTTTTTTCTTCTGCAATTCATCAAGGTATTTAAAAACAAGTTCAATATTGTTTTTATGAACATCAATTTTTTTCTTAATTTTTTCGATTTCAAGTCTAAGTTCTGTATTGTCAGCGAGTAATTTTCGAATCTTCGTGAATGTTCTGACAATTTGAATATTTACTTGAATAGCTTTATCGCTATTTAAAACACTTGCCAGCATAACAGCCCCATATTCAGTGAATACATAGGGTAATACTTTTGAGAATTTCAATTTAGCTAAGTGGGGAAACTGGGCAATTATTAATTCTTTTTCTTCAGAAGTAATCCTGAATATGAAGTCGTCGGGAAATCGTTTTAAATTCCTTTTAACTTGTTCGTTTAATCGCTTGGTAGAGATGCCGTACAATCCTGCAAGATCACTATCAATCATAACTTTTTTGTCCCGAAGTACCATAATTTTACTCAAAATAATTTCGTCCGGTATCAATGCCTTCGAATTTTTTGCTTTCATTTTTTTGCTTTTCAGAGGTGGTCGCAATTTGCGACCACCTCATTTGTTGGATAGTAATAACCTTCCTGATTTGTTTTTTCAAATACTAAATTGTTGACATAGAGAATAGGGAAACAGAGCGGTAAATTTCCGAAATTCATTTTCAGTTTAAAAACTGTTTACTAAGTATATTATATTAGAATAATAAGGAATTAACTTTATCAGACTGTTTATTTTCACAGCAGGTATTTTCCTATAATTGTGGATTATTGTAAGATTTTCAGAAGGCAATCTTCAATATTTCCTTTATATTCGCACCTGATAAAAAAGACATGAAAAAATACCTCCCACATCTTATTGCTGTTGCAGCATTTGTTGTTATTACGATGATTTATTTTTCGCCATTGTTTAATGGAAAGGAACTTCGTCAGAGTGATATAAACAACTGGAAAGGAATGTCAAAAGAAATCATGGATTTCAAGGAAAAATCCGGTGAAGATACGTATTGGACGAATTCAATGTTTGGAGGAATGCCCGGCTATCAAATTGCAGCGGTTTATTCCGCCAATCTGATTCAATATATTGATAAAGTTATTACACTTGGTTTGCCTGCTCCGGCCAATTATTTATTTCTCTTTATGATTGGCTTTTATTTTTTACTAATTACCTTGAAAGTAGACAATAAGATTGCAATAGTAGGTTCAATAGCTTTTGCTTTTAATTGTTACTTTTTGATTGCAATTGAGGCAGGGCATAACACTAAAGCACATGCCATAGGTTATATGGCTCCTGTAGTTGCCGGCATCATTTTATCTTATCGGGGGAAGTATTTACTGGGTGCAGCCATTACATCACTTTTTCTCGCTCTCGAACTATATGCTAATCACCTTCAAATAACATACTATCTGATGCTTACGGTGATTATTTTTGTTGTTTTGGAATTTGTTCGCTCGTATAAGGAGAAAAAAATTACCGGTTTTATTAAAAGTACTGCTTTCCTTGGCATTGGAGCAGCATTAGCTGTGCTTTCTTCTCTAACCAATCTATGGGCTACACAGGAATATGGAAAATATTCTACACGCGGTCCTTCTGAACTCACTTCCAATAAGGAAAATCAAACTACGGGACTTGACAGAGATTATATTACGGATTGGAGTTATGGAATTGGTGAAACAATTACATTATTCATACCTGATTTTAAAGGAGGCGCCAGTGAACCGATTTCTAAAAACAACAAGGATGCTTTGAAAGATGTCGATCCTAATTTCAAACAATATGTTGGCAGCTTCGGTTCGTATTTTGGTGATCAGCCATTTACTCTTGGACCGTATTATATCGGAGCAATCATTATTTTGCTTTTTGTGATTGGTGCTTTTGTTGTTGAAGGGCCAATTAAATGGTGGCTGCTTTCCGCCACAGCACTTTCTATTCTCCTTAGCTGGGGAAAAAACTTCATGAGTTTTACAAACCTCTTTTTGGATTTTGTTCCCGGTTACGATAAGTTCAGAGCAGTAGCTATGATATTGGTAATTGCTGCTTTTGCAGTACCGTTGCTCGCAATTATAGCAGTTAACAAAATGGTTACTGAAAAAGATTTTTTTAAAAAATATAAAAAGAAACTTATTTATTCTTCAGGAAGTGTTTTAGGTATCGCTTTCCTGATTACGATAGCGCCCGGAATGTTTACTAGTTTTTATACTTCAAATGAATACGACCAGGTAGCTCAATCAGTGAAAGGACAGCAAAACTCGCAGGAACTGCTGGATAGTTTTTTTAGTTCTGTTAGTTCAGCACGGGAACATATTGTTAAGTCTGATGCTTTGCGAACGTTGATGCTTTTGCTGTTTACCTCTGCTTTAATCTGGACATTTCTTAAATTCAGATATAAAAAGGAGTTTTTTATTTTTGCATTACTTGCACTCATTCTTATTGATCTTGCTCCTGTTGGGCGCCGCTATCTGCAAGAAGATGATTTCGTTAAGAAATCAGCAAATGCCATACCCTACCCAATGACACAGGCTGATCAATATATATTACAGGACACTTCCTCAAGTTATCGCGTATTAAATATTGCTGTCAATACATTTAACGATGCAAGTACTTCTTACTATCATCAATCAATTGGTGGATACCATGGTGCTAAGTTAAAACGATATAAAGAAGTTATTGATTCCAGCCTGACTGAGGAGCTTGCTGTATTAAGAATGGTAATGCAAAAACCTGATTCTTCCAACGAAGGAATTATTTATAGTCAGCCGGTAATAAACATGATGAATACGAAATACATCGTTTACAATGGTGATGCTCCTCCTTTACTTAACAGAGGAGCTCTGGGGAATGCCTGGTTTGTTAATAGTGTGAAAATGGTTCCGAATGCTGATGTGGAAATTGTTGCAATTAAAAATTTTGATCCTAAGTCAACAGCTTTTGTTGATCAAAAATTCGAGGATAAACTAAAAGGATTTAATATACAAGGTCCTGATTCCGCTTCTTCTATAGTACTTACGAAATATAAACCTAACCATCTTACCTATCAAGCTTCGGTAACTGCAGAACAATTGGCTGTTTTTTCTGAAATATATTATGATAAAGGTTGGAATGCTTACGTTGACGGAAAGCCGGCTGATTATTTTAGGGCTAACTATATTTTACGGGCGATGAGAGTTCCTCAGGGTAATCATACAATTGAATTCAAGTTTGAACCCAAAGTAATTACTACAGGTGAAAAAGTATCGTTTGCAGGGTCGTTATTAATAATACTGTTTGTGGCATTTGCAGTCTGGTCTGATCTAAAAAAGAAACCGGAAAGTGCAGGTTAAAATAAACCATTATCAAACATTCATGTAATTTGAAAAAAAATGGAATGTAAGAAGCTATAATAACACTAATATAGTTCCTTGCCTGAATTCGCCGTTTGCATTTATTATATAGGAATATAATCCTGCAGGAACCGCTTCACCTTGAAATTTTCCATTCCATGACTCTGAGAGATTGTTCGTTTCGAAAATCATTTTTCCCCAGCGATTATAAATTGCCAAATGAGTCTCACTGCAATTGCTGAAACCGAATATTCGAAACCTGTCATTTATTCCATCGTCATTAGGCGTGAAAGTATTGGGAATATACAAATGATTGACCGGTAATTCAGGCGCACTTAGTTTTAAAATTGTACTGTCTGCACAGATGACTCCCGAGTTAGTAATCAATTGAACTCTATATCCTCCCTCTATCCAATAAATATGTTGAGGATTTAATGAATCTGAAAATGTTTGATCTCCAAAGCTCCAGGAATATGTTTGTGCATAGGAGGATGCCGGATTGAAGCTGAACACACCTGTGCAAGAATCGCCGTTGTAGGTAAATGCTGAAGTAGCAAATTGGGCTATAGTTATTTTCTTTTCTATGCTATCGCGACAACCGGAATTTTCTGTAATTAACTTTACGGAGTAATTGCCCGTCGAAGAATAAGTATGTATGGGATTAGTTACATTCGAAGAGTTACCATCTCCAAATTGCCAGAAATTTTTAATTCCGTTAATCGATAAATTTTTAAATTCTTTATCAAAAGAACAAAGCGAGTCAGTTTTGAAATTTGCACGTACCGTTTTGCTAACAGTAACATTATTCACAAATGTATCACTGCATGTGTTGTTGGATGCAATGAGTGTTACCAGGAAAGATCCATTTTCCGGAAAAGTGTAATCGGTATTTCCAATCTCACTTATTTTTTCCTGGTTAACAAACCACTTATAGGAATTTGCACCGGTTGAGGTGTTGATGAAGTGAAACTTCTTTGTGCATAATTCCTGAGTGAAATGATATGCTGCCCTTAAACCCGGTGTAGCGTCAACTATTGTGAATACGGTATCCCTGCATCCGGTAGCATCGATGCCAACTACTGAATAGAGTCCACCACTGGTTACTGTTAAAGAATCGCCTGTCATTCCCGGCAATACTTTGTGATTTCTATACCATTGTTTGGATACAATACCGTTTCCTTTTACAGTAAGGAAGGCTGAACCCCCTTCACAAATTGGTGTAGGAGTATATGCAATAGAAATTTCAGCATTAATTGGATTGATTGCTTTGATAACTACAGAATCGGTTACTTCGCAGCCATTCGCAGAAACTTTAACGGAGTAGGTTCCCTCTGCATTAATTAAAATCGAAGGAGAAGTTAAGCCATTTGACCATAAATAATTATTGCCCCCTGATGCTGTTAAGGTCGCAGAATTGCCGGCGCAGAAATTTAAAGCCCCTATTACCTGTATAGAAGGATGAATTGTAACTGGTGTTACAGTTATAGAAGCAGATCCTGTGCAGCCGGATACATTTGTACCTGTAACGGTATAAATCATAGGGGTAGACGGATTGGCAATGACTTGTGGACCTGTAGTGATATTTAATCCTGTGGAAGGTGACCATGAATAACTATCCGCTCCCGAAACCTGAAGTATTTGAGGAGAATTATTACATACTATTGCATTGGAAGAAACGCTCAATTGAATTCCGGCTACGGTAACAAATGAATTGTATTTTACGGTAACTGTATCTGAACATTGTTGTATTCTTAAAGTCACATCATAATTTCCTTCACTTGAATAATGATGAAGCGGTGATGATAAATTAGATGTAGTACCATCGCCAAAATCCCATAGCCACCAGGTTCCTACACAGGATTTTTCAACGAACTGATACCCCTGACAATCTGCCGTATTATAGGCTGAAAAATCAACCTTCGTAGGTAAATGTGATGTCCCGGTCGGTTCACCATCAATAATATTTGGCAATCCGGAATGCGTCGGAATAGAATCAATAAATATTGAATTCCTTGTGTATAAAATATTAGCCGGAACAGGATTATCAGGGTCAGCAATTTCACTTAAGTAGAAAGCTGAATCATTTGAGCATGCATAGATTTTACCGTTTCCGGCTAACTCAATATCAGAAAGATTTGAACTTCTTAAACTGTCAATGATTTCATTCACATTTGTATTTACGTCAATTCTTCCAAGAACTGATGGCTTGGCAGAAGTGAAGGTTTGGTAATAAACTTTTGAAGCATCGGGCGAAAATTCAGTTCCCCAAACCTTATCTTTAGAAACATTATAAAATTTTCTATTTGAAATTGTCCCTGCTTCAAGAATAAAATCGTAGACGATTAAATCAGGGTCGTTTGGATTTGATGAAGATGTGGATACGCAGACTTTTGTATTATCGGGAGAAACTTCAATTTCTAGTGAAGTTGAAATAGGGCCATGCATTACTATATTGTCGAGCAGAAGGGGGATAGATATTCCCAAATCGGAAATCATTATTGAATAAAGCTGTAAGGTGTCATTGCTTAATCCCGGAATCAATAAATATCTGCAACCATTTTTCATTTGTTTAGTAATTGTCATGCCTTCGGTGAATCCACTTCCGACGAAAACATTTTTTTGTCCAACATTTCCAAGTCCTCCATTTTGTGACATATCAATTACAGAATACAAAAGTGAATCCTGCTGATAATTGCCTGTGTAATGGAAAAAAATATATTTGTTGACATCACATGTCATTTTGCAAATTGCAGATTCATAAACTGAACGATTGCCCAAAAGATTATTTCCATTTGGCATAGGATTCAAATTTCCATCTCTGATTTGAATTTTATTGTTCCCTTCAACCGCTGTTACAAAAAGTAGATTTCCGGAAGGGTCCGTCATTATATTGATGTCTTTTTCACCTCCTGCACCAAAGCCTGAAATAGTTGGTCCAACCACCGGAATTGCAGGTGAAAAATCAACAATACTTACATTTCCTGATGATTTTCTTACCGGCCATTTTAGTGCTTGTGCAGAAGAATCTTGTGTAAAAAATAAAGCAACAAAAAAAAGTACCGTCAGTTTCAATTTGAAACTCCGGTAAATCAATTGATTTTTATTAAAAAATGTACCTTTTTTAAACAACTTTCAGAATTTATTTCTTCAATGGATTTTTAGAAATCCGGGAAGAACCCTTTAATTTCTACCTTTCATTGATAAAATAGATTCAATCAAAAAAATTAAATGAAGATGTTTCACTCAATTTTATATAAAAAAAATTAACTTTTTTCTTCACTTTATCTGGGAACAGCGACTTCAGCAAAAAACTTCCTCTCTTTTACATCGTAACTATTACCTTTTGTAAGAATGTGCACGATGAGGTTTTCAATCGATATCGGTGAACCTTCTTTTAAGTCAGCAATGTTTGAGTGTCTGATATTATGTCCGTCAATTATAATAACAAGACCGCTTCCTACTGCTTCAAGATATTTTCCTTCCCGAACCAATACACCGGTATCTTCACCTAAACCAACTCCAATACAAGAAGGATTAGCAGCAACAGCCTGCGTCAAGCGACCGAATCGGCCTCGTGTAACAAAATGTGAGTCAATGATTACATTTTGTATAAATGCTAATCCTGTAGTAATTTTTACCTCTCCTTTTAGCAGAGCTTCAGAGCTATTTCCCTGATAAATCATGGTATTAGACATTGCCATAGCTCCAGCGCTGGTACCGGCAATCACAAAAGATTCTTCATTTTGATAACGATCTGTAAGGAGTTCTAAAAATTCTGTGCCTCCGAATATGGAAGAAAGTCTGAGTTGGTTTCCTCCGCTGAACATAACGCTTTTGCAGTTTCTCAAACGTTGCAGCATTTCCGGTTTGTCTGCATCTTCACGTTTTCTGATGTCCATCACACCAATGTTCTTGCATCCTAATTTCGTAAATGCACTTATATAGTTTTGTCCTATTTCATCAGGAATGGAAGAAGCACTTGTAATAACTTCAATATATGCATCATGTCCTCCTGCTTCACGAACGATTCTGCTTAGGATCTGTAATTCGAAAAAATTAAGATTATTTTTTTGGATGAAATTAGGTTCCGGTTCAGTTCCTTTATCTTCATTACCGCCAATTGCAATTAGTCTTCCTTTTGGGATCATAACTTGAAATTTCTTATCTTTTGGCAAAGATAGAAATACCCTAAGGATAGAGGCCCCATTTATACATAGTTTTCAACGCTTTTTTCAAACAATTTCCTGTTTTTTGAACTTAAAAAAATATTTTTTTTGCCTTTTGGTAAAAACTCTCTACTTTGAAAAAAATTAATAAGAAGTAATTGCCTTAATTATGAAAATTCTTGACATAAGAGCCATGCGAGGACCTAACTATTGGTCTATTTGGAGGCATAAGCTTATAGTAATGAAATTGGACATTGAAGAATTAGAAGATTCTCCAACCAATAAAATATCCGGTTTTTCTGCTCGTTTGGAGTCCACGTTCCCAACTATGTATGAGCATGAATGTTCAGAAGGGCATCCCGGAGGTTTTTTTAAAAGGGTAAAAGAAGGTACCTGGATGGGGCATGTTATCGAGCATCTGGCTTTGGAAATTCAAACGCTGGCAGGGATGAATGTTGGTTTTGGCCGCACCAGAAGCACAGGTCAGCACGGAGTATATAATGTCGTATTTAACTATATGGAGGAAAAAGCGGGCATTTTTGCAGCTAAAGCTGCTGTCCGTATTGCAGATTCGATAATAAAAGATCAGCCCTATGACATTCCTGCCGATATACAGCGACTCCGGGAAATCAGAGAAGAAGAAAGACTTGGTCCATCAACAGGTTCTATTGTTGAAGAAGCAATAAAAAGAAAAATTCCATGGATTCGATTAAACAGGCAATCGCTTGTTCAATTGGGATATGGTATTAATCAAAGACGCATTCAGGCAACAGTTGCAAGTACGACAAGCAGTATAGCAGTTGAAATTGCATGCGATAAAGAAGAAACAAAAAATCTTCTTGAAGCAGCTTCTATTCCAGTGCCTCGGGGCCGTGTTGTATACGATGAAGAAGACCTTGAAACAGCTGTAAAGATCATTGGTTATCCAGTTGTATTAAAACCTGTAGGAGGTAATCATGGCCGTGGAGCTACTATTAATGTAAAGGACTGGCCAACTGCCGTTGAAGCATTGGCAAATGCAAAAAGAATTTCCAGAGGTGTCATCGTTGAAAGATTTATTACCGGTTTTGATCATCGTCTTTTGGTTGTCGATTATCGTTTTATTGCCGGCGCTAAAAGAACTCCTGCATTAGTAACCGGCGATGGAAAACATACCATTGAACAACTGGTTGCAATAGTTAACAGTGATCCACTCAGAGGATACGGTCATGAAAAAGTATTGACTGCAATAAAAATTGATGAAACTACCTTGAGTATGCTGGAAGAAAAAGGTTTTACACTTGAAAGCATTTTGCCAAATGGTGAAATACTTCATCTGAAAAGAACAGCGAATCTAAGTACAGGAGGTACTTCCACAGATGTAACTGAAATTGTTCATCCATTTAATGTTTTTATGGCTGAACGAATTGCAAGGATTATTGGATTGGATATTTGCGGCATAGACATTATGACTCCTGATATTAGTGTTCCTCTTAATGAAAATGGTGGAGCTGTTTTGGAAGTAAATGCAGGACCGGGCTTTCGCATGCACATTGCTCCGGCCGAAGGATTGCCCAGAAATGTTGCAGAGCCTGTTGTCGATATGCTTTATCCTCCCGGAAGCTCAGCAAGAATTCCGATAATTGCCGTAACCGGAACAAATGGTAAAACGACAACTACCCGCCTAATCGCTCACATAGTAAAAACAATGGGTTATAAAGTTGGTTTTACTACTACTGACGGAATTTATATTCAAAACCGTATGGTTGAAAAGGGAGACTGTACCGGACCTCTTAGTACTGAATTCGTATTAAGAGATCCAACGGTTGACTTCGCTGTTCTGGAATGTGCACGGGGAGGTATTCTCAAGGCAGGACTTGGTTTTCATAATTGTGATATTGCCATAGTAACAAATGTAGCAGCCGACCATCTGGGATTAAAAGACATTAATACAATTGAAGAGATGGCTCGCGTTAAAAGTGTTGTTGCAGAAAGCGCTTTACCCGAAGGTTACAGTATTCTTAATGCTGATGACGATCTTGTTTTCGAAATGCGAAAAAACATTAAAGCCACTATTGCATTGTTTAGTCTGGATGAATTTAACCCTCGTATCATTCGCCATTGCGAAAATGGCGGCATAGCAGCCATCGTTGAAAATGGATATATTACAATTTGTAAAGGAACCTGGAAAATCCGAGTTGATAAGGTCATCAACATACCGTTAACTTTTTCGGGTAAAGCGGTATTTATGATTCAGAATGTTTTACCGGCAGTTCTGGCGGGGTTCCTGCGTGGCTTTAAAGTAGAGGACATTCGCCTTGCTTTGGAAACATTTATTCCTTCTCCTACACAAACACCGGGAAGAATGAACATGTTCCAATTTAAGAATTTTACTGTTATGGTAGATTATGCGCACAATCCGGCAGGCTTTCAGGCAATAGCCCGCTTCCTTGATAAACTTGATAACAAGCTTAAGGTTGGAGTTATTGCAGGAGTAGGGGATAGAAGAGACGAAGATATTATTCAGCTTGGTTTCTTATCATCGCAAATGTTTAGTGAAATAATTATCAGGCAGGATAAAAATCTAAGGGGTAGAACGGAAAAAGAAATTATTGATTTAATGATGAAAGGAGTTCATAGTGATGACCCGAATAAAAAAGTTAAGGTAATTCAAAGTGAATTGGAGGCAATTGATTATGCAATAAAGAATGCGAAGAAAGGATCATTTATTGTCATATGCAGTGATGTGGTTCCGGATGCACTCCAGCAAATTCTAAAATATAAAGAAGAGGAGGACCATTTTGAAATTTTAAAAGAAGACATTCCTCATCCTATTTCAAAATAAGGGAGAGAATTTTTAAACTAATAAATGAATATTTTTAGGAACCTGAAAGGGTTCCTTTTTTTTTTGATATTTCCTTACTCTTAAATCTAATATTTCAATTTTCAACTTCGTTTAAGAGCCTTTTCTAAAGCTTACCTTCAAAAATCACAATCTATGATCGATTTTGTAACAATTTCTATACATTCAATATTATTGAAAATTTAAAGGTTATTAATTTTTTTAAGAGAAAATGAATGAAACATGGAACATTTATTCAAGTAAATAGTAAAAATCATAGTAAATCTTACACCAGGGAATCGAATACCCTGATACTCCACAAATCATTTTGTGAAAAGCCATAGAGACATGCTACATTTATTACGAAGAATTATTCTTTTTTTATTATTGGCTGCCACAGTTGGCATTTTTCCTCGCAAAGCTTTTGCCACTCACCTGGCAGGCTCTGATATTTCATACACGTGCCTTGGAGGAAATACCTACAGAATTGAACTTACCTTTTACAGGGATTGCCGTTCACCGTCTGGTCATCCCAATGGTGCCGGTATTGAATTTCGAAGTACAAGTTGTAATCGTTATTTCACGGATACCTTAGCGTTACTTCCCGGTTCCGGTCAGGAGATTACATATCCCTGTCCTGGATTAACAACATCTTGCGACGATCCCAACTCACCAAATCCCGGACTGCAAGAATTTAAATATTCAGGAATCATAACTTTTCCTGTACAATGCGCCGATTGGGTAATAAGCTGGACCTATTGCTGCCGAAATTGTGATATCACAACCATGGTTCAGTCGCAGCCATGTGTGCCGGGTTCTAATCCGCCCATGTATATTTCTACTCATCTTGATAATCTGAATTATACATGCAATTCTTCACCCAGGTTTACCAATAACCCAATTGTATTTGTTTGTGTTGGGCAAAACTTTACTTACAATCATGGAGCAGTAGATCCTGACGGGGATTCTTTAGTTTATTCTCTAATTAACCCTCAGATTAATTCTACAGATTCAATTCCATTTGTTTCCGGCTTTTCTGCAACATATCCCATTACTTCTTCTCCTGCCTTAACGCTTAATGCCCTGACAGGCGATCTAGTAATGACACCCACACAGATAGAAGTTGGTGTTCTTTCTGTACTTGTTAAAGAATTTAGAAATGGAGTACAAATCGGGCAGGTAGTTAGAGACATGGAATTATACGTAAGGCCATGTACTAACATTATTCCAACAGCAACCGGGATGAATGGCACAACCGATAGAGATACAGTTATATGTCCGGGTACCCAGCTTTGTTTTAATGTATTCTCAAATGATTCAGATGCAGGACAAATTGTTACCATGACCTGGAATCAGGCAATAAGCAATGCTACCTTTTCTGTTTCAGGATTTCCATATCCAACAGGAAATTTCTGTTGGACACCCGGGACAAATGATATAAGTACAATCCCTCATCAATTTACAGTTTCTGTAGTAGACAATGCCTGTCCGAACAGTGGATACCAGACATATTCATTTTCAATAACAGTTACCGGTCCACTATTAAATCTTATTCAACAGAATATAACCTGTAATGGATCAACCGATGGAGCAATCACTGTAGTGCCACAAAATCCCGGTAATTATACATATTTATGGTCCCCCGGTGGAGACACTACATCAAGTATATCCAATCTGGGTCCAGGAACATATTCCGTATTTGTATACGATAGTACAAATGGTTGTTCGGCAAATCTGAGTGATACAATTACAAATCCGCCTGTGTTAAACGATACCACTTATTCGCTTAGTGTTTCATGTATAGGCAGCAGTAATGGAAGTGCAACGGTGATTGCATCGGGTGGCATTCCTCCATATTCATATTCCTGGAATACTACGCCTGTAAGTAATAACGATACAATTACCGGAGTACAACCGGGAATTTATATTGTTACCATAACAGACAGCAGCGGTTGTGTTAAAACAGATTCAGTCAGAGTGGATTCATCAAATTCAGCACTGGTCATTACTGTTGATTCTGTTTCTACATTGCCTTGTTATACAAATAATAACGGAATTGCAACTGTTTCTGTAAGCGGAGGTACGCCCACATATACATTCGTATGGAATACAAACCCTGTTCAATTTGGCCCTACAGCTACCGGACTTAGTCCCGGCAGCTACATTGTTACAGTAACAGATTCTTTTGGCTGCAACAATTCAGATACTGCAACTGTACTATCACCGCCACTGCTTGTTTTAAATGGAAGTGCACTAGGCGCAAGTTGCAATGCACCGGATGGGATTGCCATTGTTACAGTTACCGGCGGTGCACCGGGATATTCGTATGTCTGGTCCGGATTCCCAAGTACCGATGATTCATTGGTAAATGTTTTCCCCGGACTTTATGATGTTACAGTAACAGATACTAATGGATGTACCAATCAACTTCAGGTATTAGTCGGAAGTCAAATTATCAGCACAATTGCCGGGGCTATTTCTCAGGTTGGTTGTCGTGACGATTCTAATGCAGTTGCAGTAGCTTCAGCATTTGGAGGAACTCCTCCCTATGTGTATTCCTGGAATACGGTTCCTTCTCAGGTTAATGATACAGCAACAGGACTTCCTGCCGGACAATATATAGTATCCATAACCGATTCTAACAATTGCATTACGGTAGATTCCGTAAATATTCCTAATCCACCTTTATTAACGTATTCACTTTCTTCTACGGATGCATCATGTTCAGGAGATAGTACAGGAACAGCAACATTTCACGTATCGGGTGGAGCAGGTTCTTATACATTCTCATGGTCTCCATACGGTGGTACCGATTCCATTGCCACACAACTATTGCCCGGAACGTATACCGTAATAATGACAGATGCTGCAGGTTGTATTAAAACTGACTCAGCTATAATACTTCAAAATACAACTATAGCAATAACAGTCGACAGTTTACAACAGCCGTTATGTAACGGAACGAATACCGGTGCAATCTATATTTCAGTTACAGGAGGAAACGGTAACTACACTTATACGTGGACACCGGGAACTCAGGTTAGTCAGGATATCATTGGTGTTGCAGGAGGAGTATATATTGTTCATGTTACTGATCAATTAAATTGTACACAACAGCAGCAAATTAATCTGAATCAACCACCGCCACCTCCTGTTTTTGCCGGTAATGATACAGCTATTTGTATTGGAAACTCGATTCAGCTTAGTGCTCAGCCTTTGCCTCCGGGAAGTACAGGTACTTGGACTTCACAAACTGTATCTTCATTCAGCGATGTTAACGATCCTCAGGCAATTGTTATTTATTCACCTCCCGGAATGAATATGTTAACCTGGACCGTTGTGGATTCTCTGGGTTGCACAAATTTCGACAATGTTTCTATTTTTAATTTCTTTAATAACGTAAGTGCCGGTTTCGATTTAAACGTTTGTGGATTAAATCCCGTAATGTTAAATGCTACCACATTTATTGGTTTCTCAAGCTCATGGTCATCATCACCCAATGTGTTATTTGATAATGATACGGTTTTTAATACGCTGGCTCATCAGTTGAATTATGGTGTAGATACCTTGACGTGGACCATAGCCAATCAGGCATGCAACGGTTCGGATTATATGGTACTTACTTCTTTTGAAAATCCAACAGCGGATGCGGGAAATCATAGCGAACTGTGTGAAGACAAAGCTACTCTTATCGCTGTTAATCCGGCTGTAGGTAATGGAGTTTGGACAGTTCAGTTTCCGCGTCAAGCAGATTTTTCAGACTCTTTGAATTCAATTACGGATGTATATAACCTGGTAACCGGACAAACAATTTTTATATGGACTGTTACCAATGGTTTTTGTTTGGTTTCAGATACAGTTTCTGTTAATTACGATGAAGCCTGTGAGATTAAACTTCCGACCGGTTTTTCACCAAACGGTGACATCTATAATGAAGGTTATGAGATTAAAGGAATTGAAGGATATAAAGACAATGAGTTTCGTGTATTTAACCGTTGGGGTAATGAAGTTTATTACAAAAAGAATTATCAAAATATAGATTGGGTAGGACAAAATAAAAATGGAGAAGAGCTGCCGGAAGGAACTTATTTTGTAATACTCGTAATAAAGAAAAATAATATAGTGAGAAATACCTTTGTTGATTTAAGAAGGTTTTCAGGAAAATAATAAATAAAGCAAATCAAAGTATGAAGAAGTTAATTTTTCTATTGTTATTTGTCGGCGGGCTGAATTCATTAAAAGCGCAACAGGATATTCTTGTGAGCCAGTATATGTTTAATCATTTACTACTCAATCCCGGATATGCAGGCAGCAAAGAATATATTATGGCAACGCTGTTATATAGAAAGCAATGGATGGACTGGAAAGGTGCTCCTGAATCTCAGGTTGCTTCACTTCATGGACCGTTGGGTTTATCCAAACTCGGATGGGGAGCATTGATTAGCCACGATAAAATCGGAGTAACTGACCGAACAGATGCTTATTTAAATGCATCCTACCAAATGACGGTTTCCGGTAAGTTGAAATTAGGAGTAGGCTTACGTGGTGGAGGAGGGTACTATAGTTTTAAGAATAGCGATCTGATTTACTGGGATGAAAATGATCCTACTTTTCAGGGCAATAGAGTTTCGCGGTTCTTGCCTAATATTGGCGCAGGTGCTTATTTATATTCCGAAAAGTTTTATGCAGGTTTGTCTGTTCCTACCATAATCAGTTATGACCCTACTAAGAGTCTGAGCATTGATTTGAATAATGGAGAATTAGTTCCTCACCAGGTTAGGCACTATTTTGCAACAACAGGATATGCTTTTATTGCCAGTCCTGATTTCGTAATCAAGCCAAGCGTATTGGTAAAATATGTTCAGAATGCACCCATTGAAACGGATTTTAACTTAAACTTTTTATTGGGTAAGTTGTTTTGGATTGGGGGCAGTTATCGGACAGGCGACTGCTTTGTAGCTTTACTCGAATTGGAATTGGGAAAGCAATGGCGGATCGGCTACAGTTATGATTTTACTTTTTCAGACGTTCGGGATTATTCAAACGGATCTCATGAATTTATGCTGGGATATGATTTTGGTTACGACATGCAGAAAATAAAAACACCAAGATATTTTTAATACATATTTAGAAAAATAATTCAAGAATAATTAAATTAACACCTATGATAAAATCACTTTTTCGAATTTTGTTAATATCCGCACTTTTACCCGGATGTGCCAGTTATCATATAAGAAGAGGGCATAAAATGTTTGACGATCTCGCTTATAATTCTGCAATTACTGAATACCAAAAGGGTCTAAGCAAAAAGGAGTTCCCCAATGCACGAATAAAACTGGCGGAATGTTACAGAAAAATAAATGATTTGGCGAATGCCGAAGAGGCCTACGCTAAAGCTGTACAGCTTCCGCAGGCCCAGCCTATACATAAACTTCATTATGCGCAAATACTAATGAGGAATGGTAAATACGAGCAGGCAAAAATTTATTACGATCAGTATCTAAGTTCTGTGCCTTCTGATTCAGCAGTGAGAATGCTTCGATTAAGCTGCGATAGTATTGCTCAATGGATGGCTGACAGTATTCGCTATACCATACAAACTACTTCCTTAAATAGTGGTCAAAGTAATTTTTCTCCTGTTTGGTATAATAACGGTGTTGTTTTTACTTCCGACAGGAATAGTAAAGGTAAGACTTACGATTGGACAGGTCGCCCGTTTCTGGAATTGTATTATGCTAAAGGAAGTCCTGAGAAGGGATTTTCAACTCCTGTTCAACTGAATGGAGATATCAATAATATGTACCACGACGGTCCGGGAACATTTTCACCAAAAGGAGATACGCTCTATTTCAACAGAAATAATGTTGTAAAAAGAAAGACCATACAATCAAGCCGCCAGGAAATAAATATTAAAATTTGTCAGTCAATACGTAAAGATTCCTCTTGGGTAAATACAACGGACTTTAAGTATAATAACCCGGAATACAGCAATGGTCATCCTTCTCTGAGTAGTGACGGAAATAGTTTGTATTTCGTCAGCGATAAACCCTTTGGTTTCGGCGGTACAGATATTTACGTCTCGCATAAAGTGAATGGTGAATGGAGCGAGCCGGTTAATTTGGGCCCAAATGTTAATACTCCTTTTAATGAAATGTTTCCGACAATTTGGAAAGATACAGTTCTCTATTTTAGTTCAGAAGGCCATAGTAATTTCGGAGGACTCGACATTTTTAAAAGTATTAAAAGTAATAACAACTGGTCTAAGGCCAGGAATGTCGGATACCCGTTGAATTCCAGTTTTGATGATTTCGGAATAGCACTCAACGATAGCGGAAACGGTGGTTTATTTTCAAGTAATCGAAATGTAAAATTTACTACCCTTGATAATATTTATAGCTTTGTTAAAAACGAACTTAATTTCAACTTACAAGGGATCGCTGTTGATAAAGCAACACAGCTTCCTTTGGAGGGAGTCAAAGTTGAATTAATGAATTTATCCACAAACAAGTTGTCGGAATTTGTTACCGGCCCTGATGGGGAATTTAATTTTAAACTCCCTGAAGAATCTGATTTTTCAATTGTTGGAAGCAAAGATTCTTACTTTACGAATACGGAGACTGTTAGTACAAAAGGTAAGAAAATTAGTGAGAATATGTTTGTAAAGCTTAAAATTGAATTTGAAAAAATTATCATCAATAAGCCAATTGTACTGGAAAACATTTATTACGATCTTGATAAGTCTGAAATACGCCCGGATGCTGCAGCAGGACTTGATAAACTAGTAGTTATTATGAAAGATAATCCGGGAATACGAATTGAACTCAGTTCTCATACAGACTCCCGTGCCGACGATCATTACAACGATGTTCTTTCTCAAAAAAGAGCTGATGCGGCAGTTAAGTACATTGTAGCCAATGCTGTTAGCTCAGATCGAATTATTGCTAAAGGTTATGGTGAACATCAATTAATCAACAAATGCGCTAATGGTGTTGAATGCACTGAGGAAGAACATCAGCAAAACCGACGAACAGAATTTAAAGTCCTTTCTATGGAAGGAAATAAACCCTAAAGCCATATAGTAACCCATAATTCCCCAAAGCAGGTCTTCACATAAAGTCCTGCTTTTTTTGTTAATAGCCGTGTTGAAAAGGAAACCGAAAAATTATAAATAGATAGTAAATGATAGCGAAATTGCAAATGTAATTGACCGGAAAACAAATAATTGAAAAAGCTATTATGTTTTATTATCGATTGGAATTCTTAAAAAAGTTTAGTTTGATTCTCTTTGGCAAGGCTTCTTTTCCTTCCGGGTTGTTCTTTTTTTTAATGAGTATGAGTTTACTTAACTCTAAAAGTACTTTTGCTACTCACTCAGCAGGAGCTGAATTATCGTATACCTGGATCAGTGGAAATAACTTTGAAGTCAAAGCTTCATTTTTTCGTGATTGCGCCGGAGTTTCTGCACCCAATTCAATTTCTTTAAATGTAAAGTCGGCAAGCTGTGGAAAAAATATTGATTTTACATTAAACAAGGAAGCAGGTCCCATTCAGGAAATTACCTATCCATGTTATACCGTACAAACTAAATGTACAAATTCCAGTTCACCCTATTTAGGATATCAGAAGTATGTGTATTCGAATATAATTACCCTTCCGCAACAATGTTCGGATTGGAATTTCAACTTCTTCATTTGTTGCCGTAATTGCGCAATCACTACTTTAAGCAATCCCTGCAACAATAACATGTATATAGAAGCGACATTGAATAATCTGATTGCACCAACGAACAGTTCTCCTAAATTCACGAATGTTCCTGTCGCTTTCATTTGTGTAAATCAAACATCTACTTATAATCATGGTGTCATCGATTTGAATGGAGATTCACTGGTGTATTCGTTTATATCTCCCAGGACGTACAATACAGCAACAACTGCTACAGGAAATGTGATTTTTAATCCTGGGTTTTCATATACATCTCCCTTAACAGCTTCACCTGCCACAACAATAAATTCCATAAACGGTGATATTACAATGACTCCAACAGCACTCAATGAGATTGGAGCTACAGCAATTTTAGTCAGGGAATACAGAAATGGTGCATTAATTGGAAGTGTAATACGGGATATGCAATTCATAACCATGAACTGTAATCCGAATATATTACCCGTTGCAAGCGGAATAAATGGTACGGCCCAATTTTCAGCTACCGCTTGTCCCGGAATTCCTTTTTCTTTTACTGTCAACTCATCCGATGCCAACCCGGCCGACTCTGTTTTCATGACATGGAACTCAGCTATTACAAATGCAACTTTTACAACAAGTTCTTCTACAAGGCCCACAGGAACATTTAGCTGGACTCCCTCCATTTCAGATGCTCGTTCACAGCCATATTACTTTACTGTTACCGTGAGAGACAATGCCTGTCCTACAAATGGTTTACAAATTGTAAGCTTTTCGATTATAGTTCCAACATTGACGGCTTCAATTTCTTCTCCCCAGTTTAATGGTTACAATGTATCTTGTTTAAGTGGTGGAAATGGCAATGCAACTGCTACTCCAGGTGGAGGTACAGCTCCTTATACTTATAGTTGGAGTCCATCCGGACAAGTTACCCAGACTGCCATTAACTTAAATGCATTAACGTACAATGTTACTATTACGGATTCTAAAGGATGCACCAAAACAGCTTCCATATCGCTTACGCAGCCACCCACATCAGTTACTTCTGCAAGTAGTGCAACAACAAACGTAAGCTGCAATGGAGGAAACAATGGTTCTTCAACAATTTCAGGAAATGGAGGAATTGGTCCGTATACATATTTGTGGACACCCGGAGGACAAACTACTGCTGTTGCTACAGGTCTATCAGCATTAACCTATACTGCAAAAGTTACGGATCAAAATGGTTGCACATCCCAGCAAACTGTAATTATTTCTCAACCGACTTTATTAAATGCTTCCATTGCATCCTTTCAAAATGTTTCTTGTCAGGGAAACGCTAATGGAAGTATTCAAACGTCCTTTAGTGGAGGTACAGCACCCTATACACATAGTTGGTCTAATGGAGATACTACTGCGAATATTTCCGGCTTAACGCCCGGGTTGTATACAGATACAGTCCGGGATTCATTAGGGTGCACTAAAATTATTTCTCAAACAATTACACAACCCGGAAGTGCTGTAAGTATTCCGAGTTCTTCTTTATCGGCAACAGATGTAAGCTGCAACGGAGGAAGTAATGGTACGGCTAACGTATTTCCTTCAGGCGGAACATTTCCCTATACTGTTAACTGGTCGAATGGTGATATAGGAAATAGTGCCGATTCGTTATCGGCAGGAATTTATAGTGTTCAAATAGTTGATGGTAACGGATGTACTTTTGATACTACCATTCAAATCAACGAACCATTAAATCTTTCTTCATCTTTTTCAGGTGTTTCAATTGCCCCATCGGGAAGTAGCATTCATTGCAACGGTGATACCACAGGAAAAGCAAAAGCAGTTCCCAATGGCGGAACCAGTCCTTATTCTTATTCCTGGTCAAATGGATCGAATGTTGACTCGATATATAATGTTCCTGCAGGAACATATACTGTGCTTGTCACAGACAATAAAGGATGTACTTTTTCCGATACAATCATTCTTACAGAACCATCCATACTGAATGATTCATTGTTATTCCGAAACGTCGGTTGTAAAGGCGAACCAAGCGGAGGGATACGAGCTGTTACGTATGGTGGTTCAACCCCTTATTCTTATATATGGAGCAACGGACCTGTAACGATCGATACAATTGGTGATCTTCTCGCCGGGTTTTATCAGGTAACAATAACTGATACGAACAATTGCCAGATTACCGATACCATAACTATTCAGGAGCCCGATACACTTGTTCCGCTTATTTTGCCTGCTACATTTATAGGTGCTAACAATGTTAAATGTTATGGAGATTCATCCGGAAATGCAGTGGTTAATGTATTTGGCGGAACCCGTCCCTTTACATATTTGTGGTCACAAAACAGTGTGGATAGTTTTGCGACGAATTTGAAGGCCGGTTTAATTTCAGTTCGTGTGGTCGATTCTAATGGATGTTCTATAATCAGGAATAAATTATTGACAGAACCGTCTCCGTTTTCGTATAGTCCGGTTGTGCATAATCCCGATTGCAATGGCGATTCTTCCGGTTATATCGTTCTAAATACTTCCGGAAATACAATGCCTTATTCCTATTCCTGGTCAAACGGTATGACAACAGACTCTGTAGGCGGACTCTTTAGTGGTTCATACAGCGTAATTATTCAGGATGCGAATTTATGTTCAGACACTTCAGGATTTATTCTTTCAGATTATGACCCTCTTACTGCAAACGCTGTACTTTCAAATTACCTTGGGTTTAATATCCATTGTATAAATGGATCAGACGGTTATATTGCTTTGCATCCTGCAGGTGGGGTAGGGGGGTATACTTATTCATGGAGTAATTTAGCCACTACAGATAGTATAAGCGGGCTTTCCGCCATGGCATATTCAGTTTCCATATTTGATACAAATAGCTGCAGACTGGATACATCTTTTAACTTAACTCAACCTACTCAAATTACTCCTGTTCTTTCTTTTTCAGGTTATAATGGCGGAGTAAATATAAGTTGTAATGGTTATATAGATGGTCATGCTTATTCAACCGTTAGCGGTGGTGTTTCGCCTTATCAATATTTATGGTCTAATGGTGATGCCGTTGATTCTGCTTATGGTCTTAATGCAGGCTCTCATTCTTTAACAGTTAGGGATAGCAATGGGTGCAGTGTTTCTGTACCGTTTATACTTAACGAGCCATCTCCTTTAGCTCTTCTTACCCTTCTTTCAAATTATAACGGCTATAATTTTAGTTGCTCAGGTGATTCTTCAGCTTGTATTACCTTAAATGTAAGCGGAGGCAATTCGCCGTACCAATTCATATGGAATATTCAAGATACAATAAATGCTTCTTCTATATGTAACGTTTTAGAAGATACAGTTTTGATTTCTATAGTTGACGCCAACGGCTGTCAAATCGATACATCAATCATACTTACAACCCCTCCGAAGATTACTGAGAGCTCCGTTGTTTCGAATTATAATAATTTTGGAATTCAATGTTATGGATTGTCCAATGGGAATATAGATGTAACGGTAAATGGAGGAGTAGCACCCTTAAATTTTGCCTGGTCCAATAGCAGCAATACGGAGGATTTATCAAATATTCCTGCAGGAAATTATAGTTTAATTATAACCGATGCCAATACCTGTTCAGACACTTTAAATTTTATATTAACAGAACCGCCTGCAATAACCAATAGCATTTCTATGACTAGTTCTACGTGTCAGTTAAGTAATGGAACGGCTCAGGTTACTATTACCGGCGGACTTTCGCCCTTTACTTATTTATGGTCAAATTCCGGTCAGACAAGCTCTACTGCTATTAATCTTTCAGGGGGCTTGCATACGGTAATCATTTCCGATAGTATTGGGTGTATTAAAAGTGATTCTATTACTGTGACTGTTATTCCCGGTCTGGCTTTGAATTTTTCAGGGCTGGTAAATAATTATTGCAAAGACAGTACAAGCGGAAGGGTACAGATAAATGTTTCAGGAGGCTCAGCTCCTTACTCCTTCTTATGGTCAAACGGAGATACCACTTCAATGGCTATGAATTTAGCCGAGGGATATATTCGGGTAGAAGTCACGGATGCTATTGGTTGCAATGAAATTGACTCAATAGAAATTTCAAATAGTACGGATTGTCAATTACAATTACCAACTGCGTTTTCTCCAAATAACGATAGTAAGAACGATTATTATGAGATAAAAGGCTTGGCGCTTTACCCTGAAAATATTGTTAAAGTGTTTAACCGCTGGGGGAATGAAGTATTTTCAAAAGAGAATTACAAAAATACAGATTGGTATGGACAAAATAATTCGGGCAAAGAGCTGCCGGATGGAACGTATTTTGTTATTTTCGAATCGAAGAACCCGGTGGTAAGTGTAAAATCATACGTACTAATCCAGCGATGAAAATATTCTTAGCGATATTAAAACAAATTATATTTTAGTATTTCAACTACTCTTTACTATTCGCGTAGTTATTTTTTTATTGTCAAAAATCAGCGCTACAGTATAATTTCCGTTCTGTAGATCATGTTCGTCACGAAAGACATGAATATTTTTTCCTTGCGGTGCTTCGAAGGTTTCTGATTTAATGATTTTACCTCTTTCATTACTTATTTGCATCCAAACTCTTCCTGAAGCAGGCAGATAATATGCTATATCAAATGTGCGTTGAAAGGGAGATGGACTTACTCTTTCGATTGAAAAAGTTTTTTCCGTATTGAATTTTACTGCGGAGAGCTCGTGGGTAACAGATTTTTTATTTTTAAATGTTTGTCGTAAGCGATAATACGCAATTGGAGTAGTGGCCCTGGTTTTATCAAAATAAGTATATTCCTCATCGGCGCTGTCGGGGCGCGATTGGATATTTATTAGTGGAGTAAAATTTATACCATTAACAGATCTCTCTATTGTATAATAATCAACTTCCTTATTAACAGAGGATGACCAATGTACTTTAGCTCCGCCATCTTTGGGTTCAACCATAAAATTAAGCAGAGTCTCTGCAAATGGAATAGCTGACCCTGAATTTCTAACCACCAGATTATCGAATATTGCAATATCCGAACCTCCTCCATTCATATTACGACCAATTAGAATTTTGCCTCCGTTCTTCCAGGAAAGAGCGGTATTTTTCTCGTGTTGTCTCTGCCAAACTATTATGTTGTTTGCAAAAATCTCTGCTTTTCCTGTGGAAGGAGTGAATATGAATCTAAAGTTTCTGAAAACCAAATCGGCAGGAATTTCATATTCGACATTCTCATTTACTGTTTCATTTTTCCCAAGATTGTTTTCTGTCCGGTAGCTTACACATAGAAATCCATCTCGCATACCGAAGTTGAAATACTTTCCTCTGGAGAAAAAATCTCCCGAAGGTTCGTTTCTGCGAAAATCTATACTGATGTCAATGCCATCCTGATTGAATAATCCTTCTTTATCAATTTCAAGATCTATATTTTTCCCTTTACTACCTGCCGATAAACCTAATGTAGATGATCTGCCTACTGTTTTAGCATGTGCTTCTTTACTAACCTTTATTGCATCAGGACCTAAGATAGATGCGGTAACCGGGTCTTTTTCCAAGGTAAATTCTGAAATTATTTCACCGTTATTTAAATTTGTTCCCCCGCCTTCTTCTTTACCTTCCCGGGCACGAATTTTAGTTTGATTAGTAAATTCAAGGTAAACCAATATTCCGGCAGTAAGTGTGAATATCATGGTGGTAACAGCAGCAACATACAGCAAACGTATGCGGACGCTCATTTTGTGATGAATACTTTGTTGTAACTTTTTTTTCATCTTTTATTGATTCTTTATTATTTTTTTGACTACTCTTTTACCGTTTCCGGAAATAGAAAGAAAGTAAATTCCTTTTTTTAAAAATCCTAAATCAAGACTGGCTTTTGATAATTCACCGTTTGTAGTTGATTCGTTTTGAATGAATACTTCTTTCCCTTGTGAATCGGTGATTTGAATTGTAACAGCATCCTTCGAAGAATAACCAACCTCTATTTTATCAGCAAATGGATTTGGATTTATTGTTTGTAACAGGCTATTGGGTCCTGAATTCTTTTTTAACTTATTTAAGACCTTTGTTTCTGAATACGTTTGGCGATTTCCGCTTTCGTTTAATTTAATTCTATAAAAGGAAGGGGTTTCATCCGATTCTTTATCAGAGTATCGATATCCACCGTTCGTCGTTTTTTCGGAATTCTGTGTTTCCCCTATGGTAAAAAAGTTTATGCCGTCTTTACTTTTTTCAACTATATAACTTGCATCCGGGTTTTCATTATTTGTTTCCCAGCTAAGCAAAGCTTCTTCATTATTTTCTGTGACTTCAAAAGATTTTAGTATAAACTGTGATGGATTTGAGTCCGGGATAAGGATAAAGTCAGACCAACTGCTCGTATTATTTAGTGTGATTAACCCACAGTTATTATTTTTACTTTGACTGCTGCTGTTAAGGCTGTTCCATTGTGTACCGGACCATTGGAGTATTTTATAAGTACTCAATGACCAGTCTGTGTTAATGGAGTTTTCTCCTTCATAGAAAGTAAAACTTACATCGGCTGTTAACCCCGGCGCAGTTATGGTCCAGCAGCGTTTTACAGGATTCTGAACCTGATTAAATTTTGATTCGGATTTCTGATCCCGGAAATTACCTGACTGCGAATTTGAAAGTGTAATCTTATGGGTATATATACCTATATCACTGCCAATACCGTCAGTCGGATTAATTGTAACAGGAAGATATACTGTTGTTGAAATACCAAATGGAATTTCATGTTTACCTGAACTTAAACTTTTCCAGATAAAAAGGCTTCCCGAAGCCGCATCATTCCATTCTCCTTCAATTATACCTTTCGTACGTTTTATTGCATTCGTTTTTCCATTTTCCAAAGTAAACGTGTTTTTGTTTAACTGAAGGATGCCATTTTCCAATTCAAGGCGTGATCGAACAGTAACATGGTCGTTTAATCGTGCTGTAAAGTTATTTTTGTCGGATTTGATACGAAGAATACCATAAGACTTTCCTTCCTGATTACTAAAAGACGAGCATCCTGTTACTACTTGTTTTTTCGTTCCATAATATTCAACTACACTTTCTTTGTCTAGATAATAATTAACTTTTTGATCAACAGCGGCATCATTTTTTCCATAAAAACCTTTCTCATTATTGAAGGAGATAGTTCCTGCCGAATCGACATTCATTGAACAAAATGAGAATTGATTATTGGAAGTTATGGTCGAGTTCTTGAGAGAAATTTTACCTCCGGGATAAACATTCAGCATATTGTAATTCGAAGAAGTATGCGAGGAAACTTTCAGAGTACCATTATTTAGATACAATTCACAATTCGTATTTACAGTCTGAATTATTTGTTCCATCAAGGCACTTCCTTTTATCTCATAGACCAAGCGGCCTTGTTTCTCATAGTTTAAAAAACCAAAAAAGTAGGAAGTTCCTGCCCCGGCCCGTGTAAGTATTACATTTCCTGTTATTCTGCAGCTATCGCCTTTCAAGGCAATCACATGCTGGGCTCCAATAGTATTGTCGTCGTAATTAATTTTTCCCCCACTTACATCTAAGTTCCCTTTAATTACCAGTCGAACAACATCTGCCGTTGGAATTGTCATGTTTGAATGAAGTGATAGAAGTCCACCGGTTTGTTGATAGTTCCCGTTTACAAGAATTGAAGTTATTCCTGAGTTCCCTTTAAGAATGATTGATCCTGAAGTTACATTTATATTCTTGCCTATATAACAATTCAGTTGTCCGGAATTTTTGGATAGGGCAGTATGGCCCCCTTTCACAAGTAAATTTCCGCTTACAAGTAGTTCTGTTGTATGAGATGCTGAGGGTGTTCCATAATTGAAATTGTTGGTGCACCCATTTATTAATAAATCACCGGAAATGTTTATTGTCTCCGTTCCTGCCGATGCTGAACTTGTAAATTCAGCATTTTGATTTCCGTTTATTTCTAGGTAGCCACCGACATTCAGACTTAATTTGGCATTGTTGATGGATTGTCCGATGGATGTTATGCCATTGCCTCTGAATTTATCTGCAGCATTATTGAAATTTAAAACCAGGTTTTTATTCACCGTAATTGTATTGGTTTTGCCTGCATCATGACAGGCACTTTGTCCCATAAAGATTCCACCTTTAAGAATAATATTATTAAAGATGGCTTTAAAAAATCCGGAATTAACAGTTGTTATATTATAGATAATTCTTGTATCGCCTGTGTTTTGAATAAAATCTCCGTTTACCTGAAAATCAGCATTACCATTTGAAACACCTGCGATTCCTGAATTGTTTATGATTTTTACATTACCATTGTTGTAGAAGTTGCCGTTTATTTTTAAATTAATATTCCCATTTCCATCGTTTAAGCCGTAGAATTTCCCTCCATTATTGATTACTGAATTGGTTGTTAAAGTAAAAGCAGAGGGATGATTTCCATTGTGTGCAATAAAGGTGGAGTTTATGGAGGATAGAATAATTTGTCCAATTGATGTTGATGAAATGGCACCATTTTTATCAAGAGTAATCCATCCCTGGTCAATAGTCAGTGCACCTAGTATCAGATGAGATTCGAATTTGTTTTTTTGGTTCCATTCAGTAATTGAATTGTTACCATCGGATATATTTATAGTAAGGTTTCCAAAATTACCTTTAACTACATCTCCAATAGGTATTGAATAGTTGTACCATTTTCGAATGATAAGTGTACTTGAAGAATTTAAAATTTCTTCACCTTTTACAAACAAAGATGCCCCTGAAAATGTATTGGCGCCGGGCGACCAGGTAAATGTAGAAGCCGGTCCAAGGTTAAACTTCTGACTGTTTCCGGCGAGAAAGATATTTCCGCCATTCATGTCTAAAGTGCCATTAACTGTAATGTTTCCTGTAAGGGTGATTGATTTGTTTGGAAGAAGTATAAAAAATCCTGTTGATGCTACCGTTAGGTTGTTTACCTGTCTTTGCGAATTAAGGGTAATATTACAATTGTTGTCAATAATTACATCATCATTGGGAGAAGGAACCCCTGATGGTAACCAACAAGAAGCATTATCCCAGTTGCCTGAAGTGACACTAGTTTTTGTTGTTGCTGTTGAATCATGAACGAAAATAAGGTGCATCAAAAGAAAAATAATCAGAATGAATCTTGAACGATTTTTATAATACTTCCTTAACTCACCCATTTTATTAAATGTCATTTTACTTTTCATTATTGGAGTGAGTTGTTGGTGGTGTATGTTTTATGGGTTGCACCAAAATAGCGTTTGCAGAGAGGGCATGGGATGATTTTATTTCAGGTGCCGGCAGAGCCATTTCAGTGGTAAAAATTTGCTCTTCTACTTGTATAATTTCACCCTGGTTAGCCGTGACATTTTCGGAATTAAAAAAATTAAAAAACAAAACAAAGCCGGAAATAACAAGCACGGTTCCAAATCCCCATGCAATAATTATTCTATACTTTATTTTTTGGCGAGACCTCAGGTTTAAATGCATTCTTTTCTTTTTCAATTTTCTAAATGTTGTTATACTATATACGAAGAATGCAGCAATGTTTCAGATCATTTGACTGCCAAGTTTACATTTGTAAGAAAAATGGAATTGTACTTTTTCCGTCGGGTGAACAGGAAGATTATTGAGATAAAAAATTTGCTTTTTTCTTGATTTTATAAACGGGAATATCGGAAACGATAATACAAGCCACTTCCCGAAGAATGTAACCGTATGAAAAAGTATTTACTTGAAGTTAGTTCGAAAATACGATGTCAGATGGCAGAATGGTGTTGTTTTCTGACATGATAGCTGCACGTTCTATGACAGCTTTTAACTCTCTGACATTACCGGGCCATTTATATTGCATTAGAAAATGCACAGCTTCTTTACTTAATGTAATGGAAGGCATTTTATTGTCCCTACAGAAATCGATAAGGAAGCTTTTAGAGAGCAAAACAACATCATCACCTCTTTCAAATAGAGGAGGAAGATGAATAAGAAATCCTTGTAATCGATAGAATAGATCTTCACGGAAGCGGCCTTCTTTCACTTCATTTACTAAATTTCTATTAGTTGCTGCTATGACTCTTACATCAAGTTTAATTGATTTATTGCTTCCAATTCGTGTGACTTCTTTTTCCTGCAATACGCGTAAGAGCTTGGTCTGCATCATCAGATCCATTTCTCCGATTTCATCTAGAAATACCGTGCCGCCATTTGCTTCTTCAAACTTTCCTATCCTTCTGTCGCGGGCATCCGTAAAAGCTCCTTTTTCATGACCGAATAATTCGCTTTCAACGAGATCTTCCGGAATTGCTCCCATATTAACAGTAACGAATGGTTTCTTTGCACGTGGAGAATTATAATGAATAGCCCGGGCAACCAATTCTTTTCCTGTTCCGCTTTGGCCCGTAACCAAAACCATAATATTACTTTTTTCAACTTTTTGAATCATCTTCAAAACCTTCATTACCGGCCCGCTGTTTCCAAGAATATTGGTATATTTATTCCTGTCGATGACAAGTTCTTTCAAATTATCATTTTCCTTACGTAAATGAACTGTCTCTACTAATGACTTAACTGAGTTTTCAAGATTAACAAGAGCATTATCGTCTTTAATAATATAATCTATTACTCCTCTACGGTAGGTATCAATAACGACATCGAGTTTTTCCTGGCCTGAGACCATAATACACTGAATATTATCGTTGTAATTAATAACTTTCTCTAACAATTCTACACCATTCATCCCGGGAAGATTGTAGTCAATTGTAACGATATCAGGGTTTAAATGTAGATTTTGAATACATTCTTCCGGAGAAAGAAAATGCGTGACTTCCGTATTGTCAAGCTTTTCAAGCGTCTTTTTAATTAAGTTGCCGAGGAAGTGATCATCGTCGACAACAAAGATTTTTGCTACTGCCATTTTTTAACACTTTTATGTGTATCTTTTTATCTATTAATGCACTATTTTGTTTCATTCATGCATTGATAATACGGTACATTTAAGCCCCAAACCTTACATTTTTTAATGAAAAGCAGAAACATCCTTTTTTTAATAGTTTTCCTCCTGGCAACCCCGCTTTGGATGAGGTTATCATGGGAAATTGTGAGAAAAAAATCATTAAATCTAGCTATTATCGATAAAACGGTAGTCAATTCAAATAGTTATAAGCATAGATCAATCAATTGGATACTGGATTACGAAAAATATACCCGGTCAAACGGTTCATATTATGAAATTGATAAGGATTATTTCGGTTTTTTTCCTTCCGAAAATGAAAAATACGATATCCATGATTTTGAAAAGATGAATGAAAGCGATTTGGATAGCATGGCTGCTGTTTATGACGCAATTTATTTTACGGATACCTATGGTGTACTTGAAAACGAATGGTACAGGCATAGAGACAGGAATGAAAATTCAATTAGTATTTATGGCGGTTTGTCAGAAAAGGACCTTCTTTTTTTAAAAAAGATGAAAGAACGAAGAAAGCCAATAGTTGCAGAATTCAACACTATTGCTTTTCCAACACCTCTGGATGTACGATTGAATTTTGAACGCATGTTTGGAATAAAATGGACAGGTTGGATGGCTCGCTACATTAGTTCATTGGATACTTTAAATAATCCTGATCTGCCACGTTGGATAGTGGATAAGTACAAAAATGAAAATTCAGGCACATGGAATTTTAAAAAGGAGGGCATGCTTTTCATCCACGAAAGCGGCAAAGTTTTGGTGTTAGAAAAGGACAATGAACTTCGCGACGCTATTCCTAAAATATATACCGATAAGAAATATCAATCAAGGTTTGATGTTCCATTAAAGATTATTTATCCTTATTGGATTGATATTGTATTGAATCAGAATGATACTAATCAGATTGTTTCAAGTTATTTTATTGAAACATCCGGTAAGGGAGAAGAGTTATTAAAAAATAATGGAATTCCTTCTTCATTTCCGGCTATTATTAATAGGGATATAGGATATACGTTCTATTATTTTTGTGGTGATTTTGCAGACAATCCTACTAAATTCAGATTTGCAAAATTATTCGGCATAAAGGGACTGAAATTCCTAATGTATAATGCCGTGGATGTTACTGATAGAAATCGTTTCTTCTGGGAGTTCTATTTGCCTATGATGCAATCAATATTCAAAGAAACATATAATACCCGGCTGCAAAAAAAATAACAAACAAATTTGTCGTTATTGAAATCAGAAATTATTTTTTTGCTGCAAAGCCTTTTCTTTTCATTTCACCCCAATTTTTCACGCCTGTAAGCAGATCGAGGTTTCCCCGAATGGCATAGTATACTGAAAGGGGATGAACGATTAAAGGCTCTATTAAAGCAGTACCCAACAAACGAATAATGTCTCTCTTTTTCTTGTATTGATGGAAACTTAGTTCTTCAAAAAGTATTGCTGCTGTGGAATACATAATTGCAAATACATATATAAGAAGGAAAAGAGTAACAAAGAGCTCAATATTTAGAATACCCAAAAAAGCCATCATAACAAGATACAGAAAAGCCGTAGATTCAACAATAGGGGCGAGCCATTCAAACAAAAACCAATACGGCATGCTGATAGTTCCAAGGAAACGGTAGCGTGGATTAAAAATCAATTTCTTGTGTATCCATAGAGTTTCTGCCGTACCGCGTGTCCATCGGTTGCGTTGCTTGCCAAGTATTTTTAAACTGGATGGAGCCTCTGTCCAGCAAAGCGGATCGGGGAGATAGACAATACTGTACTCCTGTTTTTTTTCTTCCATTAACCGGCGCATGCGGATAACAAGTTCCATGTCCTCACCTACGGTTTTATGATTATATCCTCCTGCTTCAATAACAATTTTTTTATCAAACATGCCAAACGCACCTGAAATCAGAATCAATCCGTTTAACTTGCTCCATGCCATTCGCCCGAGCAAAAAGGCACGAATGTACTCCAGCACCTGAATTCTTGGAATCATTTCATGCGGCAGGTTTACTTTAATTATTTTTCCTTCCTTCACAACACATGAATTGGCTATCCTTACTACTCCTCCAACAGCTATCACTTTATTTGCTTCAGTCTGTTCCATAAATGGTTTTACCATTTTCAATAGCGATTCGTATTCAAGAATGCAATCCACATCAATAGCAGCGAATATATCGTACTTCGAAACATTAATTCCTGCATTTAATGCATCTGCTTTTCCTCCATTAACTTTGTCGACAACGGTAAGTTTACTTAACGAACGAATTTTAGATTTATAAACTGCTCTTACAGGCTTGGAAAGCATCTTCTTCTCAAAAGCATAAGGAACGGGCTCCAGCTGGTATTCGTCAATCATTAGTTGTAAGGTATCGTCTTTCGATCCGTCGTTTATAATGATCACTTCAAAATTTACATAATGAATATTTAAAAGGGATCGGACATTTTCAACAATGGTTTTAGATTCATTGTAGGCAGGGGCAATAATGGAAATAGCAGGAGCAGAAGGGGCAGTAAGTATATCTCTGTAATCAATAAAACTATTACGCCGGATGTAATTAATAATGTCAAAGGCCGATATAGTTGAAAGCACAAAATAGGTGCTGAATAAAATAGCACTATAAACCAGGATAAAATGGTCGGCAAACTTTGTAAAATAATAGAAAAATAATCCCATTTTATTTACAACCTTTTATCCTTAGCGTGATTAATAATTAATTGCATTTCTTCGCCTGAATTGAGAAATATTTTATCGATAATTTCCTGACCTTTATTGCCAAGTGAAAGCAATACCCTTGCAGCTTGGATTAATAAATGGTAATCCTTTAAAGGAGGCTGTAATACTTTTTCAAGGAAAGAAATGGCATGCAGGCTGCCAATTGATTCCAGAGTTTTTAATACTTCCAGTTTTATGTATTCATTCTCCTTAGGGTACATTTCAATAATTTGCTTTTCTGCCTGTGAAGCATTTAATGACCGTATAGATTTGAGAGCAGCGAGACGAATGTTTTCGTTTTCCGATTTTAAGAGTTGTATTAATTTAGGAACTGAAGATTGCTGTCTGAATGATCCTGTCATCTGTATGCTGAAAAGCAAAACATCCTTATTGTTTGAATCAAGCCATCGGCTGAAATCCGGAATCATTTTTTCGGGCAGCTTTGACAATAAAACATAAATTTTTGCTACATCCCACCCTGACATCTGTATGTTTTTACCGGATAAAAATGATAATGGATCCTCCGTACTAAGATTCATGATAGCAATTCTGCTTTCCATACGAAGAACAGGATTAGGATTGTCAATGAAACGATTTAGCTGTGGAATTGCCTGTTTGATATTCATCAATGCAAGCTCTCGCATTCCCTTTGCAGCTGTGTGCCAGCTTTTGTCGTTTAATTTTTTAATGGAATCGGTGTGCAAATTCAGACCGACATAAATATCTTCCAGTCTCTCTCCGCTTTCGCCCGAAAAAGTACTGTGCAAATGAATTATTTCTTCGAGTAGAACGTTTCTATTAAAACGTTTTTCTTTATCAACTTTATCAAAATGACCGGAAATATTTTCAATTGAAATTCTCTCTTCAAAAAGTAATTTACTCAAAACACTCTGGTATTTTAACTTGATGTTATTTTTTTTAATAGCTCTGCCTGTTTTGTAAATTCTGCTGCTCAGGATAATGCCCAGCAAGATGAGAATAACCAATAGAAATATTAGCGTTGTAGCCAATAATAACCGTATATGCACGGGAAAACTATAAACAGTTTTCCCATATTCATCATAGGTATAGTTTAGTTCGGACCAATTGATTCGTTGAAGTATAAATAGTATTGGAGTCAACGCTATTGTTTTAATGTTTTTTGAATTTCATTAACCACGATCTTTCTTCTGTCGCGTAGAATAGACTTCAGGCCGGGAATGAAATTTCCCGGGTCAAGCGGGTCGCCAATAGTTGTGTTGATATTTGTGTCAAAGTCTTTGTTTGAATACATTTTATTGACATCTGCATAAACAGCTATTCTGATTCTTCCGGCCAGACTATCAATTACATTCGACATTCTTTGTTCACTAAATTCATTTTGTAAAAGATCATTTACAATTGCCAGATATCTTTTTCGTATAAAACTATTTTTTCTCAGTGTATTGTCCAACAAAGGCCTTCCGTCTTTGAATGGAACGGAATCAGGTACCAGTACGCTCATGCGAAGCAAGGATGGTAAAGACATTACCGGATTCCATGCGGCAAAAGAATAATTTCCGTCAAGTGAAATCCAGTTCCATTTATATGTTGTACTATCGTGATAGATGAAAAAATTATGCGGATAAAACATGTTGTAAGCATCGATATTTACGATAAGATTGTTTATTGCCCATGTTCGCAAACATTTATCGAGATTAAAGGCAGACTCCAATTTTCGCAGATAACTTTCCTCACTTAAGATAGTATCGTTAATGACTTTGATAAATTTAACAAGGTCATTCCAGTCGTTTTTCTTTGTATTGTTCTTAAGAATGAATCTGTTATAATAACTAGTGGGATTATCGCCATAACTTTTGAAAGTTCCCAGAGGTTCGCCCTGAAAAAGATTTCCCTTTGACTCGCCAAAACGTAACTTTAAAAAGACCTGATCAATATTTTCTGTTACCAGATAAAGCCCGAGGTATTTATTATTAAGATAAACTTTTGCATATGTTGCCCTTGGAGCAGGTAGGCCTTTTTTATTTAAGAGATCCAGATAGATTTTTTCACGCATCATTGTCGGATCTTTAAAGTTATTATTCAAATTTAGCTCCTCCAGACCATCCATTTCCTGACCTTTGATATACTTATTAAATTTAATTCGAAAGGGCTTCTTCTTTCCGGGGTAAAATTCATACGAAGATTCTCCTTTAAATCTTATTCCACAAGAATAAAAAGTTCGATCGTCAACCGTAATGTTTGACTGCATATAGAATGACACATTAAGTGAATCAAATGCCTTTCTGTATTGAACGAGAGAATCCCAGTAACTGCATTGTACAAAATTGATTTTTATTACATGTATGGAATCTTTTTCGAAAAAGCTTTTTCCATAATCCGGAGCATTTTTTTGTTTAATAGTTTTAGCCGGTGCGTTAGGTATTATTTGTGCATTAACATCTATAAAACCAAAAAGGACTGAATAGAAAAAAATCAAACAAAAAAGCGTTCTCATAAAATTGCGTTTAATTTTAAAATACAGTTTTCAATGTAATGTTTGTAGAGATACGGCGGTTAAATCTGGTATCGCCAACTTCTTCTTTCGAATACGATACATCCAATTTCATAAGCCATCGGTTAATTACTCTTTTTTGAAGTTCAAGCCCGCCTTGAGAAGCCTGGCGAATTGCAGCAACATCCAGCGTTTTGTTTTCATCGGGCGATCGTCCGCTGCCGGCTTTGAATCCTATAAAATTATCGGAATCGCCAAAATATATCCTGATATTCGCAAGTAACGTTATTGAACTTTTACTTAAATTGGCTGAGCGAATTATTTCGTCTGTTTTCGGTGTAATGAAAGTCCGAATTCCAAACCAATAGTCTTTATAATAATTGGAAAGTGAAGCTGTATAACTGTAGGAACCTTTGCTGAATTTTCTGTATCGGACTCCTGCAGATGTTTCGAATCCTTTAGGGAGTTTGAAATACATTTCGCCATTGAAATTATAATTCGGGAAAATACTTACATCGGAATATCCTGCTAAAAGATTAGCATAAATTTTCGAATTAAAATGCATATAGCTCTCGACTTCAAATTGAGGACCTTTTTTGTTGAATTTGTTGGCATAATTTGTTCGGAATAGCAAGGATCCAAAAGTAAAATCTCTGCCATATTCAACATTGTATAAATATTGAACTATGTCCTTGTTAAAAACTTCCTTGTCAAACAAATCGACAAGCATACCGGCTTTAAAGCTATTATTGAGTTTTCTTCCTTCAAGCGTATTCATCATTCGAACGGCTTCTTTCTGTCCCGGATTTAAATTAAGAACGCGCCTTAGCGTTAAGGCAGCATCGCTTTTTTCTTCAAGTCTGATTTGCAGTTTGGCTTTTTTAAGAAGTAACTCTTCCGAATTAGGATAAAAGCCAAGAGCAATTTTTAAATAGTCTGCAGCAACAGAATAGCTTTCAGTCCAGAATTCTATATCAAAAAATGTATTTAAGGCATCGAAATCGTTTTGTTTTTCAATTAAAACCTTGCTCAGTTCAATCCTGGCATTGTCGTATTGCTTGTCCCATGCATAGGTTCTAGCCAGAAATGTCCGAACTTCAAAATAACCCGGTTTTTTCTCAATAATTTTTTGACAAATTTTAATGGCCGGTGAATAGTTTTTATCGTAACTTAATTCTCTGGCTCTTTTAAAAAGTAATTCAATATTGGTAGTGTCCGTTATGACAATAGAAGTATCCGTTGATTTGCTTTGTCCGTTTACGCAGACCGGAATAAGCAGACCCACAAAAACAAAATACCGTATGATTGAAAAAAGTCTGTTCTGCAAATCAAACCGATTTTAATAAAAGTTTTTTAACTCTGACCGAAAGTTCATTTGGGCTGAATGGCTTGGTAATAAAATCATCCGCTCCCAGCTGGAAAGCCTCCAGCACTGTTTTTTCAAGCCCTATGGAGGATACGATTATAATCGGAGTGACCAAACCCAATTCTTTTCTGACTTTATGAACAATTTCCAAACCGGTAAGATAGGGCATCATAATATCTGTAATGATAATATCAGGTTCTATGGACTGGATCTTTTCAACTGCTTCTTTTCCATCGTATGCCAGAAAAACCTCATAGCCTTCCTTCTGAAGTTTGAATTCAACCATCTTCAGCACCATTTCATCGTCTTCGCAAACTAAAACCTTTATCACAGTATCGTATTAAAACAAATTTGGAACCTGCAAGATATGATATTTATTTATTCAATTCCATTTCAATGCGCAGTTCTTTGAAAGCATGTTTGCTGCATAATTCTAAATCACTCACCAGATCAGTAATAATATTTTTATCATCGGATTCGTTGTTCCAGTTTTCAATTTTGGTAAGTGTCGTCTGAACATCCTTGAGTCCAAGATACGCATATGACGGTTTAATGCGATGAGCAATATTCTTTAATTCTTCCCAATTTTGCCTTTGTATACATTCATTCATTTTGTCCAATGCTTCCGGTGTAAGGTTCAAAAATGTTTCTATCATTTCAATGAAGAATGCATGGTTATCCCCCGATATTTGCTTCAAATAGGTAAGATTTATACGGGAATATCCTTCCTTTTTTTCTGTGTTATCTTTTAATGCAATTTCTTCACCCAGTCCATTTATTTCTTTAGGCAGCTGTTTTTCGGACGCAGAAGAAGATGAAGGATATATTCTTTGTATAGCTTCAAATTCAGGTACTTCATTTGTTGATGGGGAACCAAACTGACAGAGCGCTACAATTTTTTTCTTTAAAGTATATGGATCAAAGGGTTTGCTAATGTAATCCTGCATTCCGGCATCAAGACATTTTTGTTTTTCAATGGGAGAGGCATGTGCTGTCATGGCCATAATGGGTATAGACTTTTTCGGTTCAGGGAACTCTGCCCGGATTTTTTTTACGGCAGTATACCCATCCATTTCAGGCATCTGAATGTCCATTAAAATTAAATCATAATCATTTTCTCTAAATGATTCAAGAACTTTTACGCCATTTTCTGCAATATCAACTGTAGTATTCCAGTCTGCAAACGTTTTCTTGATAACCATCTGGTTTACTTTATTGTCTTCAGCTATTAGAATTTTCAATTGCGAAATATCCAAAGTAGAAGAATCATTATTTTCTTTTTCTTCAACGGGCTTTGAAGAAATTGAATAGGGCAAAGAGAAAATGAATGTTGTACCGGAACCCGGTTTGCTCTTTACTTGAATTTCACCTTTTTGCATTTCAACCAGATTCTTAACTATAGTAAGTCCTAATCCTGTGCCGCCAAATTTTCTGGTTGTGTCGCTATTGGCTTGAGTAAAACTTTCAAAAATGGAAGAAAGACTTTTTTCTGCTATACCAATTCCACTGTCTTTAACTTCGAAAATTATGGTAACTATTTCATTCTCAATTGACTTCATTTTCAAGCGCAGACGAACTTCTCCTTTGTCTGTAAATTTAATTGCATTACTGACAAGGTTGTTAAGTATCTGCGATAATCGTGTAGGGTCCCCTTCAATATAAGCAGGAATGGCCGGATCTTTTTCCAAACTTAGTTGAACTTCTTTTTCATCAGCCTTGGCCTGGAACAATTCAATAGTTTGATTAGCCAGATTATCAATACTGAAAGGAATATTTTCAAATGTCATCTTTCCGGCTTCAATTTTCGATACATCCAAAAGATCATTTATAATTATTAATAGATTATCGCTGCATGTGTTTATTGATTGTAGATATTTTAATTGCTCCGGATTCAATGCTGTCTTTAACAATATTCTTGTTAACCCAATAATACCATTCATAGGCGTCCGAATTTCATGGCTCATATTGGCAAGAAATTGCTCTTTAATTTTTACAGAATCCTCAGCAAGTTGTTTGGCTTTTTTAAGTTCCTTTTCTGCCATAATATTTGCAGTCTTATCCGTTGCAATGCCGAGTATGCCGGTTATATTCTTATCCAGATCCCGAATAGGAGAGAAGTACGTCTCAAAAAATTTATTTTCCCATTCTGTAATGGTTGTAAATTCTTCGCCGCTAATTGCTTTTGTATAGTCTTCGCGGGTAATTGGAAGCCAGGCATTTTCTTCAAACGATTTATTTAATATTTTTTGTTTGTCAATGCCAAGTATTTCAAGTCCCCGCCCTTCAAAAAGTTGAAAGATGCCGTTTCTGTCAAGAGAAAATAGAATTATAGGTGCATTGGAAATAACAGTATGCAGCTGTTTTTGCGCTTCATTAAGTTGATTTTCCAATTGAAGCTGTTTCTGACTTTGCTTCTTTTTGGCAATCATGTGGCGAATGATCTGGCGCATTCCATCACCGGAAATTAGGCTTTTGGAAATGTAATCATCAACCCCAAGTTTCATGGCGTCAACAGCTATTTTTTCATCGCCCTGACTCGTTACCATTACAATTGGTGAAGTGTTCTTAGATTCACGAATGGACTTTAATAACTCCAGTCCCGTGCCTCCCGGCAGATTGTAGTCGAGAAAAATACAATCGTATTCTTTCCCCAGAGTTGCTTCTTTGCCACTTTCGTGATCTTCTGCAAAAAAAAGTTCATGATCGATTCGTGAGTCTTTTAATGCTCTTTTAATGATCATTCTGTCTAAGTCATCGTCTTCAATAACTAAAATACTAAATTTATTTGCTGGCATAATTCACGGATTTTCTTAACTATTCATTTACTTAAATACTGCATGAATGTTTAAAGAAAATGGCCAAAATCTTACAAAAAAAAAACCGTCCGATAATTCATTAAAATTATCGGACGGTTTTTTTTTAAATCTATAATTTTTTACCGCTGCGAAAAGAAATAGTCAATTAAATCAAAAAACTCGGAGACGTCATAAGGCGACTGTCGGGCCAGATATGCATCAATAGCCTGGCTGATTTCTTTCGGTGAAATGATGCCGTTTCTATCCATGTCAATATTTCTGTATAGATCAGGTATAACGGGAGCCGGCGAAGAATTATTTTTAGGAACGTTGTTTAATGATTTTTCAGCTTCGGGATTTCGCTTAATAAATTTATCATACGCTTTTAGATATTCAATTACGGCAGGAAGAGCGGAAAGCGAATCCTTTCTGAATTGCTCTTCTATCATTGCTTCTGTAAGCGTCACACCATTTTCATTTACGATTGCATTGGAAGCGGATTTAAGCTCTTTGTCACGGTAATCAGGAATTCCATCGTTGTCAAGATCGTATGGCTTTCCACTTGATGTAACCGGATTATTTCTGGGTGTTCCTGATGAATCATCGTCCAGATCAGTTACTCCGTCTCCGTCACTGTCTTCATAAACCAGCGCTGTAATTTGAGTCGACTTCTCACTTTCTTTAGGTGATGAAAGTGAAAAGCGGAGCGACGCAGAAGTGAAAATGAATTTATCGTTTTTGGAATTACCCTTTCTGCTTCCTTTGCCATCTTCTGAAATTCCATCGATCATATCTGTTCCTGCAAAGTGACAAACACTGCTGAAATGCATGGAAATTCTTGGCGTTACCTGAAACCTTACACCGGCACCTACGGGCAAACCAAAAGCAGTAGTGCGGTATTTACCGAGGTTATCCAGATTTGCATCGCGTATATCTGTCTCATAATTATAATCTCTGTGTAACAATACAGCCTGATCCGAATTAGGATCTGTTTGAGCGATATCCCTTATAGATCCGTCGTCCCAATATTGATATTTTTTACCGGTAGCATCTAGCAAATCAGTTTTGGAACGGAAAAACATATACTCAACTCCGGCTGTCAGAAAGGGTACCAATATTTGATCGTCGTTTTTATCGCTTAGGAAATCGTAACGAAGCATAAACCCTTCGCTTACAATTGTTGATTTAAAATTGGCTGTCCTTAATACTGTTTTTTCATCTCCGAAAACACGTCCGGATAATAAAAATAATGCAAAGGATAACCTGTGAGCAGTTTGAAACTGAAGTTCGATTTGGAAAGCGGAGCGGGCAGTAAATGGCTGATTAAATTTATTGTATCCCACATCTCCATTAAAATTCATTACTCCCTGAGCAAAAGACAGAATGGGCAGGTAGAATGATTTTTTTGGAGCAGAAGATGTCGTCTTAGCAACAACACTATCAGTCTGCATTTCACCTGCATTTGCATACAGCGTTGTAGCCAGCAAAAAAGCCAATAAAAATATTTTTTTTGAGATGGCCATAGTTGTTTTCTTTTGGGTAGATGTTTTATTTATCACGATTTACGGATTTATTGATTTTCTATTTAGAGCTTCTTTGACGGAGATTAATGAGCCATTCTCACAGGCTACTACAAAAGCATCAGGGATTTTTTCCCTGGTTTTAGAACTGAACGATTTTGCATCAGCATATGTAGAAAAATTTCCTATATGGTATTTTTTCCAGCCTTCATTATAAGCAACTTCAACATTAGAATTAATTTGGTATTTTGAATTAAACCAATTGGATTGTTTAAGACTACTTCTTTTAGTGGCTGAAATTTGAACACTGAAAAATAGACCTTTAATTTTTTGAAAGAATGGAGCCTTAACTTTTGCCGTTTCATTAACATTGGCTTCCTGATCCATGTTTTGTCCGGTAATAAATCCTCTGTCTTTATTTTCAATTTTCTTTTGATATGCTTTTTGATAATCTTCATTTACGTTATTATCAGCAACAGGTTTCTTATCGGCAGATAAAATATCGGCATTTTGATTTCCAAATACAAGCACACCGTTAATTACCGGCGGAGGACCCGGTTTTCCCGAACGAACAAGGTAGGAAACAGTGAATTCAGGTTCAGCCGGAAGTTTTTCCCAGCGGAAAACAGCACTATGGTTTGTATTGCTAAAAAATGCTTCGTGAGCCTCAATCAATTCAGCGGAAAACGATGATGGAATATCATCTGTAAACCGCGCCCACTCTTTATTGTCATTTGTTTTTACGGTAAGTTCAACCCTGTATTCACCATTCTCAGGAGAAATACTGATTAATCTTCTTTGTACTTCGGGTTTATTTACAATTTCTGAACCGGCATAGGAATTATCGATCTTAATTTCAATGGGTGTTACTGCTACCCGTTGTGCTTTATTTTCCTCCCAATACACAAACAAGCCATTGACTATTTGTGTTCCACTAATATTGTTCTCAGTATGCACATTGTAAGAAATCGAAAATTCATTTTCCGTGGGAAGGTTTTCCCAAAAGAATTTTACAGAATGGTCTTCAAAAGCAAAAACAGAACCTGCTGATTGAATTTCAGAAGCTGTAAAGCCGGGAGGAAGGTATTGTTGAAATTTACCCGTTCCTGCAATTTCGCCTTTGCGAACGTTTATGATAATGGTGAAATCACTTCCCGGTTTGATAGTAGAAGGGCAATTAACCGTAAAATTTACAGCTTCTTCAGGGGAAGTAAATGGCGCTGTAATTAATACAGCCAGAATAGGAATTACCGATAAAAAGAGTTTAATCATTGGATTGTATAAATAACAAATACGGCCTCAATTTAAAGAAGCTTTGTCATTCATATTGTCCAATAGTGAATCAGTTATTCATACCCTATGTTGATAACTGAATTTAAAAATTTGGCTTCAAAAGGTATCGGGCATAGAATTCATTGATATGATTTACGGCATGCTCTGCATCATCTGCCAGAAAGAAAAGGTTGAGATCTTTTTCATCAATCATCTTTTCAATTACGAGGGTTTTTTTAATCCACTCGAACATTCCTTCCCAATATTCTTTGCCGGCAAGTACGATTGGAAATTTCCCGATTTTTTTTGTCTGTATGAGTGTAAGGGCTTCAAAGAGTTCATCCATAGTTCCAAAACCTCCCGGTAAAACAACAAATCCCTGTGCATACTTGATGAACATCAATTTTCGAACAAAGAAATAATCAAAAGTGATTAATTTGTCGGCATCGATATAAGGGTTAGAGGACTGTTCAAAAGGTAATTCAATGTTCAGTCCAACAGATTTTCCTCCGGCTTCCTTGGCGCCTTTGTTTGCAGCTTCCATTATACCCGGACCGCCCCCTGTAATAATTCCGTATCCTTCTTTCGTAAGTTTGAACGCTATTTCTTCGGCAAGTTTATAATAATGGTGTTCCGGTTTTGTCCGGGCAGAACCAAATATGGAAACACAAGGTCCGATCTTCGAAAGTTTTTCAAAACCATCAACAAATTCAGCCATGATTTTGAATATCTGCCACGTATCATGAGCTTTAATCTCCTGCCAGTCCTTATCCGAAAAGGCTCTTCGGATTTTTAATTCATCGTAATTCATTGTAAAAGATAATTGAGGTAATAAAAGTTAATGGAGTAAAAATATTTTACTCAACGTAAGTTTAACGGCTTCTTTGCTTTAAGGTTGCCGGCAGGAAAATCATTTGCCAGCTCTTTTTTAAGAAATTTTCCTGTAATACTTTCAGAATTTTGAATCATTTCATCAGGTGTTCCCTTGAAAACGATTGTTCCGCCTCTGAAACCACCCTCAGGACCCATATCGATAATGTAATCAGCCGCTTTGATTACATCCATATTATGTTCAATAATCAGTACAGAATTTCCTTTGTCAACAAGACGATTAATTACATCCAGTAAAATCCTTACATCTTCAAAATGAAGTCCTGTTGTTGGCTCATCCAGTATGTAAAATGTATTTCCTGTATCGCGTTTGGATAATTCCGTAGCAAGTTTTATTCGCTGCGCTTCCCCTCCGCTGAGTGTGGTACTTTGCTGGCCAAGCGTAATGTAACCTAATCCGACTTCTTTCAGTGTTTGAATTTTGTGAAGAATTTGAGGCAGATGCACAAAAAATTCAACTGCCTGTTCAATACTCATGTCGAGTATATCACTGATAGATTTTCCGCGGTAACGAATTTCAAGCGTTTCCCTATTGTATCGTTTCCCTCTGCAAGTTTCGCATTGAACATAAACATCCGGTAAAAAATTCATTTCAATAACCCTCATGCCGCCTCCCTGACATGTTTCACAACGTCCTCCTTTTACATTAAAGGAAAATCTCCCCGGTGCATATCCGCGTATAGCTGCTTCAGGAAGTTGAGAAAACAGTGTTCTGATATCAGTGAATACGCCTGTATAAGTAGCAGGATTGGAGCGCGGAGTTCGTCCTATGGGCGATTGATCTATTTCAATAACCTTGTCAATCAACTCAAGTCCTTTTATGGATTGATACGGCAGAGGTTTCTGCAAAGAATTATAAAAATGAGCATTGAGTATGGAATAAAGGGTTTCGTTGATTAACGACGATTTGCCGCTTCCCGAAACACCGGTGACACAAACGAGTTTGCCAAGTGGAATTTTTATGGAGACATTCTTTAAATTATGTCCCGTAGCTCCTTTCAGTTCCAGAAATTTTCCTGAACCGGTACGATACGTCTTGCGTGATTCGATCTTTCGTTTTCCATTCAGATAGTCTGTTGTAAGACTCTGCTGTTTCATAATTTCACGAGGCGTTCCCTGAGCTACTATCGTTCCACCACGAGTTCCTGCTCCCGGTCCGAGATCGATAATATAATCTGATGACAAAATGGTTTCTTTATCGTGCTCAACAACGATTACAGTATTTCCGGCATCCCTTAATTCTTTTAGAGAATTAATCAGCCTGACATTGTCGCGCTGATGCAGACCAATGCTCGGTTCGTCGAGAATATACAACACGCCTACGAGCTGAGAACCAATTTGTGTTGCCAGTCTGATACGCTGCGATTCTCCTCCACTTAAACTCTTCGAACTCCTGTTCAGTGTAAGGTAATCGAGTCCTACGTCGAGTAAAAATTTTATTCTTTTTTTAATTTCTTTAATTACTTCCTGACCAATCTTCAGTTGTTTCTGACTTAATTTTTTTTCAACTGTTTCAAACCAATAAGCAAGCTGGATAATGTCGAGGCCGGCCAGTTCGGCAATATTTTTATCGTGTATCAGAAAATAAAGTGATTCTTTTTTAAGCCTTGCGCCTTTGCATTCAGGGCAGGAAACAGGCTGCATGAAACTTTGTATCCATCGGCGCATAGAAGGCGAGGCTTGATCGTTATCCTGATTAATAATGAAGTTAATAATTCCTTCAAACGTTACCGGCTGATGATAGCCTCCTCCGGATCCGGAATCCATGGTTACATTAAGCACATCGTCGGAACCGTATAGAATAACATTCAGAGATTCTTCCGGAATTTCTTTAATGGGTGTGCTTAGGGTAAAATCATATTTTCTTCCAAGAGCAAAAAGCTGCTTGAAAATCCAATTATCTTTTTGCGGTCCGAGTGGTATTATTCCGCCTGATTTTATGTTTTTACCGGGATCAGGAATAATACTTTTCATGTCTATTTCTGAAACAGTTCCTAAGCCATTGCAATGTTTACAGGCTCCGTAAGGAGAGTTAAAAGAAAAAGTATTTGGCTGGGGTTCATCATACGATATTCCTGACGTCGGGCACATGAGGTGGCGACTGTAATAATTTTCTTTTTCTTTTCCGTGTTCAAGTATCAGTATCGTTCCCTTTCCGAGTTTCATTGCCAGAGCCAATGACTCAGCAAGTCGCTGCCTTACATCGCCTGAAATTTCAATCCGGTCAATTAAAAGCTCTATGTCATGTGTTTTATAACGGTCGAGCTGCATTCCTTTTTTTAATTCGACCAGATGTCCGTCATTTCTTACTTTTAAATAACCCTGCTGCATGAGCTGCTCAAACAATTCCCTGTAATGTCCTTTTCTTGCTTTTACAATAGGAGCATAAAGCAGGATTTTTTTTCCGTCAAATTTTTTAAAGATGAGGTCGATGATTTGATCGTCGCTAAGCTTAATCATTTTTTCTCCGGTTACGTAGGAGACAGCTTCAGAAGCTCTGGCAAAAAGAAGACGCAGAAAATCATAAATCTCAGTAATAGTTCCGACAGTTGAGCGTGGATTGAGATTGGTTGTTTTTTGTTCAATAGAGATTACAGGCGATAATCCATTGATCTTATCAACATCAGGACGTTCCAGATTGCCGAGGAACTGCCGTGCATAAGCAGAAAAACTTTCCAGATACCTTCTCTGTCCTTCAGCATAAATGGTGTCAAAAGCAAGGGATGATTTCCCGCTTCCGCTAAGTCCGGTAATAACAATCAATTGGTTGCGTGGAAAAGAGAGATCAATATTTTTCAAATTATGAACCCTGGCACCAAATACTTCCAATAAATCTTTTTCTTCCGTCATTAAAAGCCGTAATAATCTGTTACACAAAAAAACAGCCTGCAAAAGTACGGAAAACAAGGCATAAAAATCACTCCGTCTAACGTCAATTTACAGAAAGGTTGATATAATGATAAATATTTTTACAGTCTGTTCGTTTCCATGGGATAATCTTTATTTCTTTGCAGCAATGAAAATTTTACGTATTTCTATTCTAGTGTCCTTGCTTTCATCAAATGTATCAGCACAAGATGGTGGTTCAGGTGTTTACTCCTTTCTTGATATTCCCGCTTCTGCTCGCGTAGCAGCTTTGGGAGGAACTTTAATAACCGTAAAGGACAATGACCTTAATACTGCTTTGCAGGCTTCGTCATTACTCAATCCTTCCATGAATAATTCGCTCTCATTAAGCGGAGTTTCTTATGTTGATGGTATTAAATTCGGCGATGCTGGGTATGTTAAAGACTTTGGTAAGTATGGTACGTATATGGCGTCCATGCATTATGCGGCTTATGGACAATTTCTGGAAACGGATGAATTTGGAAATGTTAATGGTTCATTCAGAGCTTCTGATTATGCTCTTTCTATCGGCGGTGGTTATTCCTATAATCGCTTTTTTTCTTTTGGTGCAACACTGAAAACGATTTACAGTGATTATTATGTTTACAATGCTTTTGGATTGGCTATGGATTTATCTGCAACTTATCATGATACATTACATAATCTGACAGCCACTTTTGTTTTCCGGAATGCTGGTGTGCAACTAAAGAATTATGTAAAAAATAATTCAGAACCTCTCCAAACTGAAGCTCTCTTTGGGATTTCCAAAAAACTCACACATACACCGCTTCGTTTCAGTTTAACATACAGGCATCTTGAAAAATTCGACCTCTCTTATTATGACCCTTATAATCTGGGCGACGTAGATCCACTTACCGGAGAACAGCAAATTAAAGAGATAAAATTCTTCAACAAATTATCCAGACATTTCATTATTGGAACGGAAATATTACTCTCAAAGAATTTTCACCTTCGGGGTGCTTATAATTTTCAAAGAAGAAAAGAACTTGGGGTTGAAACGCGCGGCGGCACTGTTGGATTTTCAATGGGTGTTGGCTTAAAAATAAGCAAATTTATAATCAGCTATGGAAGGGGCAATTACCACCTTGCCGGCGGAGCCAATCATTTTTCAATAACGACTAATCTTTCTGAATTCTCTCATAAAGAGAAAGCTAAGGACTAGGGGGGGATTCTCAAATTTTTTAATTCCCAAATTGATTCCTTTCTTTGTCCTGATGCCAGCCTCCAACTCTTCCGGAAAAATCATTATTGCCATCGACGGTTATTCTTCCTGCGGTAAGAGTACTATAGCAAAAGCAATAGCTAAAAACCTGAATTACATATATATAGATTCAGGTGCTATGTATCGTGCAATAACCTATTTTGTTCAGCAGCACGGTATTTCCCTTTCAGAATTACAGGGAATGAAGCCGGAAGAAATTATTAAAATGATGGCTCATGTTCAAATCAGTTTCAAGGTCAATCCTGAAAATGGTTTTTCTGAAATTTTTCTGAATGGAGTTAATGTGGAAAGGAAAATCCGTGAACTAAAGGTTTCTGACTGGGTCAGTCCGGTCAGTGCAATACCTGCTATTCGCAAGTTAATGGTTTTGCAGCAACAATCTTATGGAAAGGACAAAGGTCTGGTAATGGATGGAAGAGATATTGGAACCACCGTTTTTCCTAATGCAGAACTTAAGATTTTCATGATTGCTAATAAAGAAATCAGAGCCAAGCGTCGTTTTGATGAAATGAATAGTAAAGGTTTTATGGTTTCCATGGATGAAGTTTTAAAGAACAATGAAGAACGCGACCTGACCGATACGACTCGTAAAGAAAGTCCTCTTCGAAAGGCTCAGGATGCCATTGTTCTGGATAATTCTTCTTTGAATGAAAAGGAGCAATTGGAATTCGCAATGGGACTGGTTGAAAAAGCATTGGCCACGCAGAATGTTCAGCATTAATGTATTTTCCTTAACCTTTAAGTCATCCTAATTGTCGTTTCTCTTCTTATCTTTGCATTATGAAAGTCGAAATTGATCCCTTTTCCGGTTTTTGTTTTGGAGTTGTTTATGCCATTGAAAAGGCAGAGGAAGAGTTAGGTGTTAGCGGTCATTTGTATTGTTTGGGCGACATCGTTCATAACAGTAAAGAAGTAGAAAGGTTACGGCTTAAAGGACTTGAAGTAATCGATCATGAAAGACTTAAAAATCTTAAAGATTGCAAAGTACTTATTCGTGCACATGGTGAACCCCCTGAAACATATTCAATCGCTTTGAAAAACAATATTGAACTTATTGATGCTTCTTGTCCTGTAGTTTTAAAACTTCAAAATCGTGTAAGGACAAGTTTTCAAAAGGTGGAAGATGAAGACGGACAATTGATAATTTATGGCGAACCGGGACATGCAGAAGTGAATGGATTGATGGGTCAAACAAAGGGAAAAGCTATCATTATTAAAAATGAAGATGATCTGGGTAAAATTGATTTTAATAAACCATTATATCTTTTTTCTCAGACAACAAAAAGTACTGCCGGTTTTGCAAAAATCAAGAAACTAATTGAAGACAAAGTATATAAATCAATGGAAGAGGAGGTAACCGATGAATTCCTGGTTACCAATGATACTATATGCAGACAAGTTTCAAACAGAGAGCCCCATTTAAACAAGTTTTCAGCAAGCCACGATGTAATTCTTTTTGTTAGCGGAAAGAAAAGTTCAAACGGTAAAGCCCTCTTCGATGTATGTAAATCGGTAAACCCAAATTCTTACTTTATTGAAGATGTTGAAGAAATTGATGAGAATTGGTTTAAAAATTTCGAATCAATTGGAGTTTGCGGAGCCACTTCCACACCTCTTTGGTTGATGCAAAAGGTTGCCCAAAAAGTAGAAAAAACTGGAATTATAGAGTGACATTTTAATTGCAATTATTTAGCTTTTTGTTTTGCTTAATACTATTGAAAAGTGATAGTAAATGAAATATAAATTGAAATATAAATTTTCATTACTCTTTCACATTGGAATTTTGGCTTTTACAAACTCCTTTGCTCAAATCCATAGCAGTTACGAAAGTCACAAAATGGGACCTGCTTTTCAGGTCGACTTTTCAGATTTGACTAAGGGAGGAGATATTCTAGGTTGGGCTCATAAAGAAACATCAATCCTTAATCACTTAACTGATTCATTACAACTTACATCATCGGAATTGAACGAAAATTATCATGTTATAAGTTTCCGTTTAACTATTAAATACAATGGCCGGGTAATAAAATCATTCGTAAATAATTTCAACAATAGATTAACTACTGAAATGCAAATCGAAGTTGTGAAATTTCATCCTGCTTATTACATAATAATAGACGAAATCAAAGTCGTGCCAAACAAAAAAGATATTGACCCTGATCATCCAATCCGGGACATTCGAGACATATTGAAATTTACGTTGAAGTAGTTTAATCGTTGAAGCGTTTTCTACCCATTTCTAAAAGATTAAATGAATTTTTTTTTTGAAGGGCTGCAAAATTCAGTAACTTGGATGAAAGTAATAAACGGACCAACCATAAAAAAAATTACACCACTGGAAAAGGCATGTTAGAGAGTTTGTTTGTTGCATTTTTTTTGCGGGAAGCCATTCTTTTTATCCCTTCAAAAAACAACTTCTTTAATCCCGAAGACGTTTTAACTCCATTTTCCGTAGTGTGTGAGTTTGGAGAATAATGAAAGGATTATATTCAGTAGAAATTAGTACTTGAAACTAGTTCTAAATATTTTGAATAAATGTACTATCCTTTTAAAATGGACATATTTTACCCCGGGGGTAAAATTCAAAAATCGAAGAACCTTTGATTTACCCACTTAGAATTATTACTATAAAAAGTCAATTGATGTAATAAATTTGGCTAACGCCATGCAAAAGACCCCTGGATTTCCCCTTTTGCAAGACTATCCACCAGCCGGCAGACAGCACGAATAAATACACTAATGACTTTTTTTTCAAAGAAGATTCCAACTGCATATATGTCGGATATTTTATTGAAGTCGGAGCCTTTTGACCATTGTCAAACTCACACTATACCCTTTTTACAGTCCCTAGTTTAAAATTTCGCCCCTTTTTTCGCATCTTTTTACCACTTTTCCCTTTTTTATTACCTCCTTAATTTTCCACCCTTTCTCATTAAAAAGTTTCTCATTTCCTCTTTTTCCGTTTGAATTTTTTTGATACATTTGCATCCCTTTAAGCGAAAAAACCAATTTATATAATAAAACATTAAAAACTAAATGATTACAGAAGAAATCACCAACCCTGCTGCCCCCGAGTATAAGCCGGAAGCTTTTAACTGGGATTCTGCCGGAAAAGGCTGGAATGACTATTCCACCGAGGAGCGTACTAAAATGGAAAAGTTGTACGACGACACCTTAAATGCAGTGGTTGAGCATGATATAGTGGATGGCACCATTGTCACTATTTCAAGTAAAGATGTTTTAATAAACATCGGATTTAAATCAGACGGTTTGGTTCCATTAACGGAATTCCGCCACATGCCTGATTTAAAAATTGGTGATAAGGTAGAAGTTTACGTTGAAACGCAGGAAGATAAAAATGGTCAGCTAATACTTTCTCACAAAAAAGCTCGTGCTTTAAAATCGTGGGATCGTGTAAATGCATCGCTTGAAGGAGATGAAATTATTCAGGGCTTTGTTAAGTGTCGTACTAAAGGCGGACTTATCGTTGATGTTTTTGGAATTGAAGCTTTCCTCCCGGGATCTCAAATTGATGTAAAACCAATTCGCGATTACGATCAATTCGTTGGAAAGACGATGGAATTTAAAGTCGTTAAAATTAACAATGAATTTAAGAACGTAGTTGTATCGCATAAAGTGTTGATCGAAGAAGAACTTGAGCAGCAAAAAGCAGAGATCATGAAGAAACTGGAAAAAGGCCAGGTTCTCGAAGGTTCTGTTAAAAATATTACTTCGTATGGAGTGTTTATGGATCTCGGTGGTGTAGACGGACTTTTACATATTACCGATATTTCCTGGGGCCGTATCTCTCATCCTGAAGAAGTTCTTAAACTTGATCAAAAAGTTAATGTTGTTATCCTTGATTTCGATGATGAGAAAAAACGTATCGCTCTTGGATTAAAACAATTGACACCGCATCCATGGTCTCAGCTTGATGAGAACCTCAAAGTTGGTGATAAAGTAAAAGGAAAAGTTGTTGTTATTGCTGATTATGGTGCTTTCATTGAAATTGCCCCGGGCGTTGAAGGTTTGGTACACGTTTCTGAAATGTCATGGTCACAGCACTTACGCAGTCCACATGAATTTTTGAAAGTTGGAGATGAAATCGAAGCTATCGTTTTAACACTTGATCGCGATGAGCGCAAAATGTCTCTTGGCTTAAAGCAGCTTCGTCCTGATCCATGGATCGATGTAGCTGTTAAATATCCTGTTGGCTCTAAGCATCAGGCTGTCGTTAAAAACTTCCAGAATTTCGGAGTTTTTGTTGAACTCGAAGAAGGTATTGATGGACTGGTTCACATTTCTGATCTTTCCTGGAATAAAAAAGTAAAACATCCATCAGAATTTACCAAGATCGCTGAGAAAATGGAAGTTGTGGTTTTAGAAGTTGACGCTGAAAATCGCCGTTTAAGTCTTGGACATAAGCAATTAGAGGAGAATCCTTGGGATGTATTCGAAACGATCTATACGCTCGATTCATTACACGAAGGAACTGTTCTTAAAGCCGGTGATAAAGGCGCTACAATAGCATTAGCTTATGGTGTAGAAGGTTTCTGCCCTAACAAACATCTTGTTAAGGACGATGGCAAAACATCTTTAAAGGCTGATGAAAAAGCAATGTTTAAAGTAATTGAATTCAGCAAAGATCAACGCAAGATTGTTGTTTCTCACAGCAAAATACATGAGGAGCAAGCTTCACATGCAAGAGTTAGCGAAGGACAAGCAAAAGACAGAGATCGCGAAGATGGCGCTAAAGCAGTGAAAAAAGTTAAAGATAACGTCGAGAAAACTACATTAGGAGATATCGGCTTTCTCAGCAACCTTAAAACTGAAATGGAAGCCGCTGAAAAGAAAAAGGACAGCGAAAACGAATAAGTAATAATTCGCTCTACAATATATTTTTTTTTTACTCCGTCCGAAAGGGCGGAGTTTTTTTTTACTTTTATTATTAATATGGATAAAAATAAACTTGATTTTGTTTTAATTGAATTTCCTGCAAAACTTAAAGCCTTAGATCCTCAAACAAAAGGTCTGTGGGGAAAGATGAATGTGCAGCAGATGATTGAGCACATGATTGATTCGGTAAAGGAAGCCAATGGAAAAATTCCCCGGACAATTGTTACTGCACCTGAGCGCTTACAGGCAACGAAGGATTTTTTAATGAGTGAAAAGGAATTCAAGCCGAATACAAAAAATGTACTTATGGGCGAAGAGCCCCTTCCGGTGCGACATGTAAAAATATCAGATGCCATTGCTGAGCTTGAAAGTGAAATAAAGGATTTTGAAAAACATTTCGCTTCTTTTCCCGATGCAAGAATTACCAATGCTTTTTTCGGTGACTTGAACTATGAAGAATGGGTGCAGTTGTTACACAAACATTCTATGCATCATCTAAAACAGTTTGGTGGGGAATAGCTGACTCCCGCTGGGCGAAGTCTGAAGCGCGAAGTACCAATATAAATAATAGCTCCGAGATTTAATCGAGCGCGTGACTTCGTCCTCGACGGAGCGCGGGATTTATTTACATTCATTCATCTAGAACGATAAAATAAAAAGGAAAAAATTCGTTAGAACTTTAAAAGGCGCGTCGTGGACGAAGTCACGCGCTCAATCGGATGGTAGTGCTTCTAATAAAGATTCCGTTTCGCGCTTAAGACTTCGCCCAGCAAGGAGTTTGGAGTAGAAAAAAAATTCAGGGTTTCATTATTGTTTTATTGAATCTAAAATACGGATTGAAAAAGCAATACCGCTGGGCGAAGTATTAAGCGCGAAGTACCAAATATAAAT
>JANOVM010000056.1:0-48513 GCA_031417395.1 Bacteroidota bacterium
ACTATTAATAAATCTCAAAAAACACATCAGGAATAACCTAAAATGGGGTGGTCAGTTGACACTGAAACAGGGTGGTCAGTTGGTAGTGAAACGCCTGGTCAGTTGACACTGAAACAGGGTGGTCAGTTCAGAGTGAAACGATGTGGTCAGTTGGGTGTGAAATACTCAGCATGAACTGATGTATGTAAACAAAGACGATGAGCTTTGAAAAGTGGATGAATATCCACGGCTAAAAAACAACGGACGAATGTCCGTCGAAGCATGGCAAAATTTATATGCTTTGAGATATGAAAATTAACGACAAATGGTTGATAAGTCCGTCGCAGCTGGTGGTTTGTGTTCTGTTTTCTTCTTTGCCATAATTGCATGTGCCTGAATTTCCGGGATGAATCTTCAATCTCGGATCTGGAATTCCTGCAAAATAATGAAAATATTAAGGTAAAGGAAGGGTTAGCGAAACGAGGTTACGCCAAGAGATTGGTTTCCTAACAGCTTGAAAACCTATATTATATAACTAAATGGATTAAGCTTTGTTGGCATTGTTCCAAGTGGGTACCTTTAACTCCTGTTTTAGAAAAAAGAAGTTATAACTAAATGTGTATGGAAGAAAACAAAGAATATGAATGGATTTTTGACGAAGATCAACAGCAAATGCTTGATGAGATTAAGGCATCAATGAAAAATAACGAATATAAAAAGGGTTGGAAGTCCGATATGGAAAAAATGCCATCGATAGAAGAATATCATAAAGGATTTCAAAAACTTATTGAAACTGATTTTTCAAATTCTACGGTTGAAGCAATTGAAATTGAGTTTAGAAAATATTCAATAATTTTTGAGAATGCAATTTTATTTGTACCAAAAAAAACTATAAATCTATTAACTGCTTTTAGAGTAAGGGACGTAGGCGATAACGAAGACATATCAAATCCTAAAACCTTCTCCTATCCTCCAGAAGAATTTAGTTTAAAAAATGAGCGCTTGAATATAAAGGGGTTCCCAGTTTTTTACTGTGGTGATCATAAGGTAACAGGATTTTTGGAGTCTAAGATGGAAGGGAAAAGCATAAAGTACTTTGCCTGTTTCTCTGTTCATGCTGATCATGATATTTGGGCTTCTTTTCTAATCCGTCCTGATCTTAAGACTAATAATCGCTGGCTTACTATGGGGAAGCAACAGATGGCCTTCGCAATTGAACAGGCAAAGTTAACTGGAGGAAACAAAGCGGCGCACTTAACACTTCTTTACGATTTTCTAAACTGGGTAGTTGAGAATGAACATCCTCCTTATCCCATCTCTTCTTGGCTTGGCCACTATCTTTTTCGTAAAAGGCATTATGATATGATAGTTTATACAAGCAAACAAACAAAAGGCCACCAATGCAACATCGCATTTAGACCGAAGTTTGTAGATAAGTACATGAGGCTTGAAGTAGTATTTAAAGTGTTGGTATCAAAAACAGAGGTTGGAGTAGAGGTTGAACTACAACAAGTGGGTGAAATGATTAATGATAAAGTTATCTGGAGAGCACCAAACGACAATGATGAATTATTTTTTGAACCGTCCGAACCAATTGTCAACTAACTAAATTTTATTTTAATTTAAAGTAAATAGAAACAAATGATAAACGATATTGATAATATTTTTCTTCCGGGCACATCTCCAAACGAGGTACAAGAGAACTTGTCAAGAAAAAAGTTTGCTTTAATATTTGACGAGGAACGATTTATTTTAGCGGGTGTGCAAATCGATAACGGTGTTGATTTTGCTTGTGAAATCAAAAGGAATACGGACAAGTTAGGATATGGGTTTAATTTTCAGCTAAAGAGTAAAGCGGTTGCGGAAAAAAATTCTGACGGAAGCTATAGTAAATCTCTTGAAACGTCCAATATCGAATATCTTTTAAATAAAGGTCAACCGGCTTTTTATGGGTTTTACTTAAAGGATGAAGATAAATTTCTTTATGAAAGTTTAGATGCAATAATTCGCTCGTTAGAATTAAAATCAAAAGATTGGGAAAAGCAAGCCAACCACTCAGTTAGATTTACAAAAATCTTAGATGTAAAGGCTACGGATGATATTTATTCTGTGGCATTAAACAATGGAAATTTATTGAGAGGACTGAATTATCGATTAGCTATTAAGGAACTTACAATAAATGCTTCCGATAAAATAGTAATAGATTATGACTTTAATATAACTGATGATAGTGAAATAAGAATTAGAATTGAAAAGTTTGGACTCGCATTAATTAATCAAGGGCGATGGAGTGATGTACTTAAGCTATATCAAAATGCCACCGGAAATATAAATACTACTTCAAAATTGAATTTGATAATAGGAATTGCAAATTACCATAATGGCCATCACTATGAAGCACTTTCAGCTTTTAAAAAGGCCTCAGCATTGGAAAATGAGCTAAGCGAAGAACTAAAAGATCATTTGAAATATTTTTATTCAACATTGAAATGCTCGCTGGGTATAATTAATAAGCAGGAATATGAAAATTTAGTATCCTATATTGAGAAAGATGCGGACTTAAGTTTGTTTGTTAAAATTGAGCAAATAAAAAATGAATATATTAATTCAACATTTGAGGATTATGAACTTTTTGCAAATAGAATGTATGAAATAATATATGACCAAAAAGCTAATGGAAATATTAAATCGATAGCAAAATGCGAATTGCTTTTTTGGGAAGGCTCAAAAAATAATATGAACTACTTTCGAGAAGTTAGTGTTTTAAACGGTATAGAGGAAATACATGGAGTTAACAGCGATTATAGAGTTGCGATAGCACAAAAGTATATAGCGGAATTTAATAATTGGTTAATCAAATCGCATGAATTAAGAAAAGAAACCTATGACAACAAAAATTATTTTGCATATCAAAATACCAGATTAAATGAAATAAAAGTTAAGTATGAAAAGAGAGTTTATGAAAAGGCAACTAAGGTCACAAAGCCTACACCGGGTCATGATAATATTATCGAACCCGATGATAGCCCTTACTTTCAAAGAATGATTGATGAATTAGACGAATTGATAGAGTTTTATGGAAACATTGAATATGTAAATAATCTTTGTGTTTCTCTTTCGACTAAATATGAAATACTTCATTTCAAAGAACGATATGGTGAAGCCGAAACAATTAAATCCGAATTGAAAAATATAATTCTTAAATATGGATTGGACGAACACAAAAATAAATATGAATTCCTTATTGCTGAGGGAACAACACATGAGCAATTGAATTCAATGATGAATGAAACCTTTAAACAAAAGGAAAAAGAGCAAATAGAGCGTACAACTTTAGTTTCAGAAATGGAAGAGATGGATAAAAGCGAAAGAGAAAAAATAGGAATAGGATTTCAACTCCCAACTCACAGAAATATTTTAACTCTTTTCCCAATTGGTGATTTTCAATTTCCAACCGAAAAAATGAATTTGGTTTTTGAAATTCTTCGAATCCCAAAACCGGAAATTAAGGAACAATTTCAAAATATGTTTGAGTTAAATGTCATACCTATTGCAAATGTTTTTTATGAAACAATAGAGCACGAAGGATATGGGGATGGGAATTTGGCATCAAATGGTATTGTGAGTTGGAGGAATATACACCGAATTAGAAAGGCTTTTTATGAAAATAATTTCTATCGATTATAAAGATAATAGAGGGTAAGCAGCCCCCCCCTTAACAATTAATAAAGTTAGTTAATCGTTGCTGCTGGAATATTTATATAGTTGACTTCGTCAAGGAAAGAGAGGGTATAGTAAAGTCCATCGATAATCAGATTTGCATTTGCCTTGAAATGGATGTTGCGATCAAATAACCGTAGCAATCATCGAGAAAATCATCGCACACTATAAAAAGATGGGGTTGAAGGTGAAGTAGTATATAAGAGGAGTATTGCACTAAGAAATGTGGAGAGGAGACGTTCTCTTTTTTAATTATACAACTTAATGACTTGCACTTCCAGGATTAAGAGAGGCTTGATGAATCGCATTTGCATCCTCCAAAAATAATAAACAATATATAAGTCCCTCAATCATCTCGGCGCATTTTTGTTTGAAGTAATCCGCCTTCTCTTGCTTGGCGAGGTACATTTTCTTTATCACATCCTTATCACTAATGTTCTTCATGTGTTCGAATATCTCGCCTGTTGAAGGCACCTCATAGTGAACAATGATCCTGCGAGCATTGTTCATTTCCTTATATTCATTTTCACAATAGTTCTTAAGCCACACGAAGTTTGCAGACTGGAGCGGAAGAGGTACCGCATTTATTACACGGGTTAAATCTATCGACGTTTCTTTAATTGGGTACGGTAGAAAAGGATTAATGAGGTCAGCGATACGATCCCAATAGTTATAACATGTCTGATAAGCGAGATTCACAAGCATATTAAATGTACCCTCTGCATAATTTACCTTCTTAGGATAAAATAGTGATTCAGCACCATAAGCTGGTCGCTCAGAGGAATCACGAATATGAATGCGGTAAACATACAACTGTCCTACGATAAATTGAAGCTCACTCGCTAACATCGAAAGTTCCTCAGAGTTTTTGATTGAGTCAATTTTAATAGGATTGCCGCTGTCATCCACTCTTGGAGGTGCACCACTGCAAACTTTACCATGCCAAGCTAAGCCGTCTTTTCCATCTATTTTAAATTCTGTTTCCTGCCAGCTTGTTATTCCTTCGCGAGTAATTGCTTCATTGATTAACTTGTGGTAATTATCGAGGATAATACCATCTTGATGTCTTTGATCCATCCTGCAAAGATACCACTTTAATAAATTTGGTTGCGACACAGGTTGTTCTTTTATATGTAATGGGCAATTTGCCCACTCTGTCACCAAGCTATTCAAGTGGCCAATTTGGTCACCGGCTGTATCACTTTTATAATACCCTCGAGTTTTTTCCCCCTGGTTACGATCCCCTTAAGCCTTTCATAGGAGAAAACTCCCCTGTGCTTGAGCCAAGGTATCACAAGAACGCCTACTCTCGTTATAAAAATATATGGCACAACAATCATCAATAGAGTGGACGCAGTTAACGTGGAACCCAACGACTGGCTGCGACAAAGTATCTGCCGGCTGCAAGTTCTGCTACGCAGAGACGATGTCACGCAGATTGAAGGCGATGGGACAGGAGAAATACAAGAACGGTTTTGAGATTACTATTCATCCGGAATCTTTACATGCACCATACAAATGGAAGAAACCGAAAACAGTCTTTGTAAATTCCATGAGCGATCTGTTTCACGAAGAAGTTCCGTTATCATTCATCAAAGAAGTTTTCACAGTGATGAACGAAACTCCACAACATACATATCAGATACTAACTAAGCGTGGTGATTTTCTTTTTAGGTACCATGAAGAACTCAGCTGGACAAAAAATATCTGGATGGGCGTTTCGGTCGAAGATGATAGAGTGATGGATCGGATAGATTTTCTTCGAAACACGAATGCCGCGATTAAATTTCTCTCATTGGAACCGTTGATCGGGCCGCTGCCACATCTTGATTTAAAAAACATAGATTGGGTTATTGTAGGCGGCGAATCCGGACATGGCGCGCGTCATATCAAACATGATTGGGTAACGGACATAAAAAAGCAGTGCGAAGAATCCGGAGCGTTATTCTTCTTCAAGCAATGGGGCAAGAAGGAATTTAATCCCGATCCCGGCGATCCTACTATCGATGCAAAGCATATTAATCATGCAAAGGGCGGATGTATGTTGGATGGAGAAATCTATAGACAGATGCCTGACAGAACAAGGAGATTAAAATGAAACCTGAATTAACATTTCGTGAAGGTGTCCAATATTGGACATCACAACCTGTGTTGGTTTGGTTTCAGGTTGATTTTTTTTTAATGCAGTGGACAATTTGCCCAGTGTAGTATGCCCCCTTTTCAGGTGCCCAATTTGGTCAGGGATTGTATCTCCGTTTTAAAATTTAGTTGAGTTTTTTTTCCCTTGGTTACGATCCCCATTATTTAACACTACCCTGTTAATAAGAATAGAGTCAAATATTTTTTATTACCTAATTCATAATATAAATTTGTGCTTCTTTACATTTAGTTCTCGAAAAATTTTCTGTTAGAGATTTTAAATTTTAAAAATCTACATAAATTTTATATATTAATATTTAAACAGTTTTAATTAAAATTAACTAAAATGATAACCATTAAGAGTAAAATTTTCTCGATTATATTATTTAGCATAATTTATTTTGTCACAGTAAGCTCTTTTGCTCAGACATCATTTAAGTCACGTACAATAGAAGATCGCTGCGTTGAAATGAGAATAAGATTTATTGAGAATGTGGTCGTAGTTTCGAAACGTGAATGCAATGACCCAAATTTGGGAATGGGTATATTTAACCTCACAGATTTGAAAATTGAAAATGGAAGGATTGAATTTCCATTAGAGGGAAAATTTTGGTTCATACCTTTTGATGACGGGAATGGGCAAGAAATGATGAACGGTGGAGCGATGTGTTATTATTGCACTACAACTAATCCTTGTACTGGAGGCTGTGATTGGAATGGTAGTGGATACTGCGCTTGTCAAGGTGGGTCTAGTTCTTGTACAGTTGAAAGATGCCCTTGTTCCGATGGGGGGGGGGGTATTTATAGGGTTGCTGGTGGAGGAGTTATTGTGGAAGCAAATGAAGTCCGATTTGAATAAAAAGGATAAAATTTCGTTCTTATTCTTATATTCAAAAGCACAATAAATGATTATAAATTGCGCACTTATTTTCTTGCTTTTTTTATTTACACAAAATGCCCAAGCCCAAGAAATGGATACAATAAAATTAAAAAATTTATTTTCCAATTCTCATAAATTTTTCGAACATAGTCGAAAGGGAAGTTTCGACTTTACGAAAATCTATAAACCATATTCACAAGATACTACGCTTACTTACATTAGCCATTGTGAGTATGTTAAAAATTCTGATAAATTAGAGGGATATGCAAACTTTTTGATTCAGTATAGAGATTCCCTACTATATTATTATAATGGAAATAATGTTTTTAAGATCAACAATAGAAATAAAAGTATTGAGCAAATTATTCTCGCCAATACTACATTTGCTAAATATTTTAATAACTCATTTGAAGGAAAGTTTATTTTTCAGCAATTCATTTCATCAAAGAAGAAAAAGTTTCAAATTGAGTATTCTATTGGTGATTTAGATAAAATTTCAATTGATAGTGCAGGCGATAACTATTTGATTTCTTTATTTGATACAATAAATGATTATTCAATGAACTATTCAGCTTATCTTTCAGTTGATAAAAATTCATATCAATTAAATGAGTATTCAGAGGTTATAGATGAAGGATTTATTCAAAGAGAGAATAATTATATAACTAATTTTAGCAATTCTTCACCAATCTTAGATACATTTAATATACATTATTATTTACAATATTATAGTTTTACCAGTACCGATCCTTCTGACTATAAGCCAATTCTTCAAAAGTATAAAAGTGGTGATTCGTTACCTAATTTTCCTCAACTTTTTTTTTATAATATAGGTCAGAGTGAAAAGATCATATTTCTTGATTTCTTTCACATGCACTGTGCTCCCTGTTGGGAAGCTTTACCTATGCTAAAGGAAATTGATTCATTATATAGGGATAAAGGCCTTAAGCTGATTGGTGTTGATCCTTACGATCAGTTCGATTCTACTTTTAATAAGTTCCTCAACAATAAAAATATTCACTATCAAATTTACTTAGATAAAGATCATGAAATTGTAGATGCTTTAGGATTAGTTGGATTTCCGCACTTTTATTTAATAGATGCAAAAAGCAAATTAATTTTATTTAGTCAAGCTGGTTACAATAACGGATTATCTGAAAAATTAAAAAACATATTAAATGATTTTTTTAAGAATTAGTATTTATTAACTCCAGTATTTAGTAATGATTAATGGTATAATTGTTAAAGTATTTCTTTTCGGTCTTTTTTTTACATTTATACAATTGCCAAAGTATGCAAATTGTTTAACAGATTCAACAAATTCTACCAATAACAAAAGAGCTTTTTCTTTGCGTGGTATTGCGAACGCATCATTTACATCTGGTAGCACTCAGTTTGAATCCTCTAAAAATAGTATTTCATTTGAAAATTTAATTGATTGTAATTATTTCATTAGTAATTCTAAATTTAGAAAACAGTTGATTTTTAAGAGCTCAGTTGGTTTTTTTAAAAATGCTGATTCAATTTGGATTAAGACAGCCGATTCATGGCGAGTGATTGGTCGTTATATCGAAAATCAACAACATAAAATTAATTACACGTATTCCATTATAGTAAACTCTCAATACCTTGATACATATAAATATAAAATGTTTAAAGGAGAATTAAAACAAGAATGGAAAGGCAATTTTTTTAACCCGGGGTATATTATTTTATCCTATGGACTTACAAAGTCATTTTGGGAATATTGTTTAATAACATTCTCCTTTGCAAATGTAAAGGTATATACTAAACCACGGACTGTTCAACCAACGAATGATCAAGAAAATTTTGCACTTACAAAATATTCTAAAATTTATAGCGAATATGGTTTGAGTATATCAACTTTTATTGAAAAGTATATCACCGAAAATGTCTTTTTTGAAAACACATTACTTTTTTATTCTAATGGAATTAATAGAGAAAAAGTACAATTGGATTGCTCTAATGGACTAAGTATAAGGCTATATAAATTCATTAATATTAGGGTGGCTAATAATATTAGCTATAATCCATTTAATTCATATCGTGTTTTATACGAAACTAGGGTATGTTTGGGATTTATCTTAGATTATAAAAATGGCAAATTTAACCAATACGATCTAAAAATGTTATTAACTAAATAAAGCGAGAATGATTTATATAAAATATGAACCTCCATGATTTAATATAATAAAAACAAAATTGAATAATATGTTTATTTAAATAATATTAAAAATAAAACAATGAAAAAAAAATCAATATTAATATCATTTCTGTTTTTTCTTTTGTCACAGAGTTATGCGCAAACGTATAGTTATAAATCTATGACTGATGATAATCGTTATATTCAAATGGATGTAAAAATTGAGAATAATATAGCTTATATTACAAAACAAGAAATTGTAGGGGGAGAAGACATTTTTAAGACTATTTTTTATGGCAATACTAATTTCTTAATGGAAAATGGAATGATAAAATTTCCGAATAGTGGAGGATTTTGGTTTGTTCCATTTACGAATGACGATTCTCAAGAACTCCCAAATGGGGGGGCTTGGTGTTACACATGTGAGAATTGGTATACTTGTAGTCTAGGTAGTTGTGATTGGGAAGGAAGCGGTTGTGAAAAATGTAAATGTGGATCAGGGGGTTCTAATCCTTGTTCGGTAAGAAGAGTCAAATGTAATGGTTCTGGGAATGAAGGAATTAATAAGTTGGTAGGAGTATTTTTGCATTGTGAACAGGTTATTATGAATTAGATTTCTTTTAATTACTTCATTAATATTTATTAATTGAAGTGAAATTTTGAATTAGGAATGATGATGTGCTGGATCAGGATAGCTGGTACATTGCAGAAAGCGCACGGCTTCAAGTGTATGAGGACCGCTGTGTGTTGGTGGTTGGATTAAGCGAGAACAAGTATGTTTATACCGAAGACGTTTATTTCGAAAAAATAAACTAATTGTTTGGAAGCAAATAAAAGAGGGAAAGACAAATTGTTCCCCTATATTTTTCATCCTGTGTTCGTTTGAACACAGGATGTTTTTTTTTATGTAGTGGGCAATTTGCCCAGTGCTGCACCAGCCTTTTCAAGTGACCAATTTGGTCACCGGCTGTATCACTTCTAAAATACGCCTGAGTTTTTTCCCCTTGGTTACGATCGCGTTAAGCCTTTCAAAGGGGAAAACTCCCCTGTGCCTGAGCCAGAGGAAGAGAATAACGCCTACTCTCGTTATAAAAAAATATGGCACAAACATCATCAATAGAGTGGACGCAAGCCACATGGAACCCTACAACTGGCTGCAACAAAGTTTCTGCCGGCTGCAAATTCTACTATGCAGAGACGATGTCTCGTAGGCTGAAGGCGATGGGACAGGAGAAATACAAGAACGGTTTTGAAATTACAGTTCATCCGGAATCATTATATGCACCTTACAAATGGAAGAAACCTAAAACAGTTTTTGTAAATTCCATGAGCGATCTGTTTCACGAAGAAGTTCCGTTCTCTTTTATCAAAGATGTATTCATAGTGATGAACGACACACCGCAACATACTTATCAGATTCTGACTAAGAGAGCCGATGTTCTTTTTAAGTACCACGAAGAATTGAACTGGACGGAGAATATCTGGATGGGCGTTTCGGTCGAAGACGATAGAGTGAAAGACCGGATAGATTTTCTTCGAAACACGAATGCCGCGATTAAATTTCTCTCTTTAGAACCATTGATTGGGCCGCTTCGGGGACTTGATTTGAAAAACATAGACTGGGTAATTGTCGGCGGCGAATCCGGACATGGCGCACGTCATATCAAACATGATTGGGTAACGGACATAAAAAAGCAGTGCGAAGAATCCGGAGCGTTATTCTTCTTCAAGCAATGGGGCAAGCCAGAATTTAATCCAGATGCAAGTGATCCTACAATAGATGCAAAGCATATTAATCATGCCAAGGGCGGATGTATGTTGGATGGAGAAATCTATAGACAGATGCCTGATAGAAGGATAATGTAAGATGAAATCTAAATTTTCATGTCATGGACAATTTGTCCAATACTGGACATTCAACCTGTGTCGGTTTGGTTTCAGGTGGTTCTTTTTTTGTATTGGGCAATTTGCCCAGTATGACACCAGCTTTTTCAGGTGACCAAATTGGTTCACGAAGCGTTTAAATCATCCACGAAGAACAAAAACATAAATACCTAAGTCAGGCTCAGCCTTACCAGACGGATCAACCGTGGACAGCATGTGCAGCCCACAGGGATAGATCTGTCAAAGCATTACAGGCCCTTCAAAGATCCAAAGCGGAAAACGCGACAAGACGCCAAGACGGATAGGACGCTTTAATGGCCCCTTTCATATAGGGTATTTTTAAATCCTTATATCATACCTTAATATAATATAATATTATCTGTCTTAAGTGTCTTATATGTCTTATATAATAATATGTATTAAAATATAAGAAAATTTAAAACCTTTTAAGGACGCCTGTAAGACGTCAAAGACGAGAGAGGCCCTGAAGCCCCGAACATTTTTCAAAGCCCCATCACGGCCTGTTGTATTTTTCCGTCTTGTACCAGCCGTGTATTGGTGTACTCACGTCTTGTCCCCCTGTCATGGGCATGACATTTATAAAATCCCATCTCGAAATTTATCGCCCTGGATCTCATGCCGCTTAATAATTATTTCAGGATTTACCAGATAAAATCTCATTGTCATTTATATATAGTTTATAAGAATAAAAATAATCTTAAACAAATGAAAGAAAAAGATGAGTTGAAAGCACTGCGCGAAATGTTACCGTTGCAAATTCGTTGTGAGATTGCAGAACGTTTCCAGATGAGCAGCGGAACCATCACCCAGATACTCACCGGGGGTTACCGAAACGACAAGGTGTTATTAGGCTGCTACCCGCATGCCGCATCCTATGCACGCGCTGTAATCGGTAAATAACAATGCAAGTTTTTCGTAAATAAGAATGCACGTTTTCGGTAATTAAGGATGCTCAATTTCGGTAATTAAGCATGCAAGAAATCGGTAAATAAGCATGCACGATTTCGGTAATTAAGGATGCAAGAAATCGGTAAATAAGGATGCTGTATTTCTCCTGTTAGTTTCCAATAGTATAGAAGTTCTCCAGGCTGCTGCTCGGAAATATATCTGACTTTCGGGGTTATAACCCTAAAATCAATCAGATATATGAACAAGTTTGAAAATAATTGGATTGTGTACCATCAAATACATCTATTAATAAAAACAGGAATGAAACCCTCTCAAATAGGACCGGAGTTAGGGATGGATACCAGGACAGTTAAAAAAATATTATCAATGAGTGAACAAGAATTTATTGAATCCCAGAAAAACAAAGACCAGCGGTTTAAAAAACTCAGCCGCTATGAAGAATTTGTAAGGCAGCGCCTGGATGCATGTCCGCAAGCCTCTGCTGCTCAAATACACGACTGGCTTAAAGAATGTCATGTTGATTATACGGATGTATCAGAGAAGACGGTATACAACTTCGTTTCATATATCAGGGAAAAGTTCAGCATTATAAAAGAGTTTGAAAAGCGGGAATATACGAAGGTTCCTGAACTGCCTTATGGGAAACAAGCACAAGTTGATTTTGGCCAGTTCAATATGACTGCCTGCGAGGACCAGCGCAAGAAGGTGTATTTCTTTGCCATGGTATTATCACGTTCAAGATACAAATTTGTATGGTTCTCCGAGCATCCCTTTACTGCTGATACAGCCATTGAAGCACATGAAAAAGCTTTTGTGTTTATGGATGGATACCCACTGGAAGTAGCCTATGATCAGGATAAGGTGTTTTTGACAAATGAAAATAAAGGCAATTTAATACTTACTGAAGCTTTCCGGGCGTATCATGCTCACCGTTTATTTAGTTTACGCTTTTGCCGTAAAAGCGACCCGGAGAGTAAAGGAAAAGTTGAAAGCATAATCAAATACATCAAATATAATTTTCTGCGCGGCCGGATTTTTTATGACATTCATGTACTCAACAGCCAGGCGCTTGAATGGCTGCATCGCACTGCCAATGCTAAAAAGCATGCGTCAACAAAATTGGTTCCTTCGATTGAATGGCTGAACGAAAAATCGCAACTGACACATTTAAGCGTGCCATTTTTAATCACTCAGGGTGCTGCTCCTTACAAAGTAAGAAAGGATAATACAATTAGTTTTAAAGGTAATTATTACACGGTTCCTGCCGGTACATACCAGGGTCCTGATACAACATTGTTTTTATTACAGGAAAATGAAATGCTTATTATCCAGACCAATGAAAAGCAGGAAATAACCCGGCATCAGATCTCTTTAATCAAAGGCAGAATAATATCAAACAGTAATCATTACCGTGATCCGTCAATTAAAATCAGAGATTACATCGAACTGGTTGCTGAAAAATTCACGGATAAGGCCCAAGCAATAGAATATATGGGAAAGGTCAAAGACCAAAATCCAAGATACGTGCGTGATCAGATTCAAATAATCCAGCTGGTCTGTGATAAATATTACCTGCACCAGCGAGACGCTGCATTACAATACTGCATAGAAAATAACATCTTCAGGGCTGTTGATTTTGAGCCGGTCTTAATTGCACTTGAAGAACAAATTGCGAATGCTTCGGACAGCATCAAAACGAATTTACTTCAGAATGAACAATACCAGGTAATCCCCCAAGCAAGTAACATATCAGATTATAATAAATTATTAAATTAATTAACATGGAAACAAAAACAGAATCATTACGCTCATTAGTCAGAGAACTCAAATTATCCGGCATTGGCACTACAGTAGACAACCTGCTCATGCACGCCCAACAGGATCAAACCAGTTACCTGGATTTTGCTCTGAACATGTTTGAAACGGAAATCAACCACCGTAACAGACAGAACCTTTTTAAAAGGCTCAAGACAGCAAAATTGCCGGCAGGAAATGACCTTGATAACTGGCAGCATAACCGGCAAAATGGAATTGCAAAACAACAGCTTGCACAATTACGTGAATGTGTCTGGCTCGATCAGAATTTTAATATTATTCTCATGGGGCCTAGCGGAACAGGTAAAACTTTTATTGCTGCCGGACTTTGCCATGATGCCATAAAGAAAGGTTACAAAGCAATCTTTCGAACTATGGAACAGCTCAATAACATCCTTAAAATGAAAGACATTATCAAATCAGCAGCTATTGAATACTCCGCTGTCCTAAAGGCTAATCTTGTTGTTATTGATGATATTATGATGTTCCCGGTTGAAAAAAAACAAGCCGTAGCATTATTTAATCTCATCAACCACATTCATCAGAATGCTTCATTGATTGTAACCACAAACAAAAGCCCGGATGAATGGGCCAAGATGCTTGATGATGAAGTTCTGGCGGTTGCTATTCTGGATCGAATCCTCTATAATTGTGAAATTGTGAAACTATCAGGAAAATCTTTCCGCTTAGAAAACAGAAAAACAATCTTCGAAAAAAAGGTTCATTAAAATTAAATATATTTACCAAATCGGAAATTAACAATGCTCAAAATCGGTAATTAGCAATGCAGAAAAACTTGCATCCTTAATTGCCAAAAACTCGCATTTGTAGTTACTGCTTACATTACCGGAACGTTAATTGGGAATATTTTAATTTTGGTTGTTGGAATAGTACTATTAAGAAATGGCATGAAGAAATTGAAAACGAATAAAGATAATAAATAAATATTAAATTCTTTTATCCTATCCATTTTAGCAAGTATACTAATTTATAGAATACCTTGTTCTGCTTTTCTACTTTAACATCATTAAAAAGTCAATTACACGTAACTTGGCTGACCATGAAATAATTTGTTTATTCTCCCTTCGGCAAATGATTGTGTAATTTTCTCTTGTTCTAATCTGATATTATTTTCCTTTAGGTGATTGTAAAGTTTCATTTCGCTTTCCGAAAGTTGTTGCAAATTTTGATTTGATGTTTGTTGCCCCTCTGTACTTTTGAAACTGGACAAAGTTTCTTCGTCCATCATAACTGCAACGGTATTTGGAAAATATGTTCTGAACTGATTTAATATTTGAAATCCATGTGCATCAATGTCTCCCCAATAATAAAATTGTTTGTTTTTTAACCAGCTAATATTTTTTAGGTAACTAACGTTAAAACCACCACCACTCCAAATGGCTATCGTCTTTTTCAATGAAGGGAGCGTAAGAAAATTCATAATATTTTCCGTAACAAAGACATTTTCACAATGAGGTTGATAATTATTGAACTCAGAAACCGTCAAAGAAATGTCAGTTACATTGTCAAGCGGAGAAAGTGATGTGTCTAAAAACCTGATGCGAATTAGATGCTCTGAATATTTAAGATTGAAGCGAAGCTCGAATTTAGATTCGTTTTTGTTTATATGTTCAGGAATAAGAAATTCCAAAAGGGATTGAATAATACTATTATTATCTAAAATATATTTTGTATGAATGTCGATGGGAAGCTGTCTGATGTATAATTGAGGTTTAGGAGTTGCCAAAAAATATTTACAAACCTTTATAGTTTCACTCCAAGAATTATGTTCAATCAACTTCGTAGGGTATACTTTTACCCATTCAATAAGATATGGCAATTCTGCTTCAATAATTGAGTAATTTTTCTGGAATTTGAGATACTCCTTTTCTTTTCCGGCTACTCTTAAATAATCTTCAAGGTTATCAATGGTTATTTTCTCAGGAACAGGTTGCTTACCGATTTTATCAAACTGCCGGTCAGTTAAAATTAAATTGTAGCCAACCTTTTTCTTCTCTTTTGAGTTGCTTTTCAGCAATTCTATAGACTGTTTGTATTGGGGAAGTTTGTCTAAAATATCTTTAGAGCTCACCTTTCCAATTCTAATAATTTCTTTCGGGAAAAACGATATTGAATTAATGGAAGATAGCAAAACATCTTTCCACCACTTCAAACATTGCTCTTGTATTTCCTCCGGCGTTATCATCCCGTTATTTCTATTACTTGAACTTGTTGTAAAACTGAATTGTGTAAATGCTTTTCGCTTCTGTATTCTTCAACTGTCAGGTTTTGTAATTGAGAGTTGTTTCCTTCTATATTTGAAACATAATGCACAGAGTGTATGTAATTTTCAATAACATGGATTTTTTGTAATGGTGTTACAATAAGCAATTGTAGATTTAATTTTTTGAAAAGTCCCAATCCGAATTGGGTACTTTCATCATCGCCTCTTCCAAAAGCCTCATCAATTACTACAAATCGGAAAGATTTACTTTTTGGCTCTCCATACGACAAGCCAAATTGATAAGCCAATGCAGATGCTAAAATAGTGTATGCTAATTTTTCTTTTTGCCCACCTGATTTACCTGATGTGTCTGCGTAAAATTCCTTTTCTGTATCATCGGATAAATATTTTTCGCTTGCATTAAAGAGAAACCAGTTTCTCACATCAGTTACTTTCTTGGTCCAGTCAAAGTCTTCTGTTTTGTTGCTCATAAAACGATCTAAGAACTTTTTCACCTGTGCAAATCTGTCTTCTGTATAAGCATCCGAAGCATCCAGGATTCCCTCATAACAATCTCTTAGTTCCTTTTTGAAATCTCTGATCTGAGCATCAGGGTTTCGTTCGTGAAGTAATTTTATATAAGTGCCCTTGTTGAATTCTATTTCCTTTAAGTGTTTGTTAATTTCCTCGATCTTTTTTTGAATTTGTTTCGAATGACTATCAAGCTTAGCATCAAAAACTCTAATGTCGTCAATAGTATTTTTATTCAACATCTCTTTAAAACGTGCTTCATGAGCCGGTAATCCATCAGAAACAATTTTCTCAAATATTTTCATGAATTCCACCCTTGATTCAATCTCTACACTTAATTCAAGACTATCAGCGGGAAACTCCTTCTTGAATTCCTGCATAACTTTAGTTATTCCGTTTCCAGCAATACGAAGTTTCTCATTCAGTTTGTCTTTCACTCCGTTCTTTCCTGTGTATCTTGAATTCAATTCTTTTGCAGTAGAATCAACGTTCTTAAAAGTGAGTTTTATCGCACTTACAAGTTCATCAATTTTTGGATAATACGTTTCTATTTCCTCTTGATGTAATTGTTGTTGTGTGGACTTGCTAATTTCAATTTCCTTTTGATAATCTACAATGTTTGTCTTTATACCTCCAATTTCCTCAGACTTCGATTTTTGCTTTTTTTCTTGTTCTAATATTTCATCTATAATTAAGGTGAGTTGTTCTTGCAATGATTTAAGAATGTTATTGCTGTTTTCTAAAACATTTTTCTCCTGCTCCAAATCGTTTATCTTCTTTACTTCATCTTGCCAATTTAATTCATTCCAATTGGTATAAGAAGCTAATAGGTTTAAGTTTGTATTAAGTGTATTGTTATTTTTGATTTCAGTTTTCAAATTTATTAGAGCAATATCAATTGCTGATTTCTTTTCTCTTAACCCAATCAAATGCTGCTCAACTGCTTTTATTTTATCAATGTTTGTCCAGCCTAACACAAAATTCTTTTTGTCCCACAAATCTCTACGATCATCCTTGGTATGTTTTTTACCCTTCTTATATTGCCCTTCAATAGTAATTACATCTCGTCTTTGTCTCTGAAATTCTTCAATTGAAACGCATCTTAAATTAAAGTGTTGTTCTAATTCAGCTTGCAACCAATCTTCAAAATATTCTGATCCTGATTTTATCTCTATTTTGTTTACTACTGAATCACTGTCAATTTGATTATTGAAATTATTTGCAGTGAAGTTTTGAGGAACTGGGAAATAATCCAATTTTAATCCTCTCTTGTTCTTGTCGGAAAGTTTTCTTGCATTTACATATTGACTTACCTGTTTGTAAAGTCTTTCTGGAACTAACATGCTAATACCAAATCCTCGCAGCAATCTTTCTATTGATCCTTCCCATTTTTTTTCATCATCACGAACTTTCATTAACTCCCCGGCAAATGGAAGTTCTTCTTCATCAATTTCTAAATCGGTTGCCAATTCATGCCGTATATGGAGAAAGTCGGAGGGAATCTGATTAATTCTGCTTCTCAAAGATGTTAACTCGGTTTCTTCGGTTTCAATTTCTTCATTGAGTGTTCTTTGGTCGGCAATTTTCTTACCTTGTTCTTCTAAATGATTTTCCTGAATTAAATCTAAGTCAGAAATTTTCTGTTGTGCTGTTTTAAGATTAGAATAGAAAGTTCTGTCTGCATTCGCAGTAGGCAATTCACAATCTGTGGTAAGTTGAGAATAGGAATCGTGTTTCCCCTTTTTTGCCTTCTTAGTCGTTTCACTCTGTTCAATTTCAGTAGCAATCTGTTTTAACCTTGCCCCTCCGTTATTATCAATATCCTGGTTTATCTGGTTTTCTGCTTTTCTCTTTGACTTTAATTCTTCTTCAATTCCTGTAAGTTGATTATTTAACTGGTTCAGTTTTGCTTCACAGGATTCAATTTCCTTTTCAAGTAAAGTAATTTTCTTTGAAGCAAAGTAGCTCGGGATAGATTGAAGTATATTGTCAATTTCCTGAATTTCTTTTTCAAAGTTGCCATAGCTAATGCTTAAATCTACAATCGGTTTCAAAACATCCCTTTGCTTCCTTGCCTCTTGAACAGCAGCGTAAGCTTTGTTCAAGTCATCAAAACGTTTTTTCAATTCTTCTAATTGAGTCTTAATTTCGGTTCGCTCTAACATTTGGTCTCTCACAAATGATGTTAAACTGCTTACGGATTTCATTGAAACAGTTTGGTAAAACAACTCAATAGCTTTGTCGGAATTCATACCGAATAAATGCCTGAACTTCTGGCTGTATTCAGGAAAACTGTCTCCTTCGTATTCAATGTAGGGAAGTGCTTTTATTCTTTTTCTAAGTTCTCTTGCATTTTCAAGATCGTTGAAATGTTCCTTAACCGTAAGTGGTTTGTTACTGATAATTAATAATTTTTGTGCCTTGTCATTTTCTATCCAAAATACTTGTGCTAAGGTGATGTTGGATTTATATCCAATATTGCTAAAATTGGCAAGTACTACTGTAAATGTTGTGTCATTTTCATCTTTGTAACGAAGTGTAACTGGTTTTCCCTTCGTGTCTGTTTCTTCATTCTTGGTATTCTTGTATTCTCCTTTAATGTATGTGTTTAAACTTCTCTCATTCTTTTCCGCACCTGCTGCCTTATTAAAGTTAATTTTATGATGTGGAACAATTAAAGAAGTTAAGGCATCAACTAAAGTTGACTTTCCTGAACCTATTGAACCAGTGAGCAAAGAATTATTTCCATTGGGATCTATCCTCCAAATGTCTTTATTGAATGTTCCCCAGTTAAGCAATTCCATGTATTGTAACCGGAAACCTATTTGAGAGTTGTCGTTATTGAATTCAAGTTCGTTCATTCTTCTGTTTGGCTGGCATAGGTTCTTAATTTTTCAAGAGAATCCTTTACAACATCTGCATTAACAAATGCTTTTATGATTCTGTTGACTTCATATTGTTCATCCTCTGTTTTCATCTTCCTTAAAAAGCCTTCATCAATAACTCTTTTTATAGCAGCATCCATTAGCTTTATTTGACTGGCTTCGTTAGTTGTTTCTTTATAGAATGGCTTTACCAAATTCAAAATTTCATCTCTTGTTAAATATGCCTTAGTCGATTCTCCTTCGCTGTCATTTTCTATTAAGTGCTTACGGAGCAATAGGCATAAAAGAGAAACGTGAAAATTTAGTTGTCTTTTCTCAATAAGTTTTGGAGACTCCTCTTCCTCATCCTCGCTTATTCTTTGTTTTAAGTAAGCGTAACCCTCAGACTTATCAATTATTACTTCAAGATAAATATCGGCAAAATATTTTTTTATGTCAGCTTCGTTAGGTGCCAACTCTTCCCAAAATTTATCATCTCTATAAACAACTCCTTTCAACAGGGCCACCAATATATTTGAATATGGTATTTTCATCGGCAGAAAATTATTTGTGGAACTTTTACTTTAAAGTTCTTATTGGTTTTTGAATTTTTAATATCTATTATATCGTGTATGTTTTCATCAATATGATGTTTGTGTCGATCCTTGGAAGCAATCTCTACATAAGCCACTACTTCCGCTACTCCTTTTTCTATTTGAAATTCCTTAATAAAATCAGTAAAGGAAATTTGTGTTTTGTTCTTTAAGGCAGTTTTTATTCTGCCTTTTAATTCCACCATATTTATTTCAAATTGCTCAAATAATAAATCATTGTTGGATGTTGAAACCCCTTCCTCGGGGTTTTTATTTATAAATTTTATTTTACTTGGAGGATTGTAAAGAGGTCGGTCAACAATCAAATCAATCTTAATAACTTCATCTAATTCCAACATTGCAAGTTTACTAAAATCAATTTCAGATTTTTCAGAAATAATCTTTAATATCTCTGTAATGTTGTCATGAATTCGCTTGTTTTCAAAAAAGGATTTATGTTCTAAATACTTCCTCAATTGTTCCAATAATGAATTCGTCGTTTTCTTTGTCTTATCTCCCGCATCAATCAGGTTGTTTTTTATATTGTCAATAGTGAAACTTTCCCTTTGCATTTGTTGAACAACTGGAATACTTAATACTTCTTCAACCAATGTTTCAAACTCGTCCATCCTGGATTGGGATAAAAGAAATTCCCAAAATGCAATGAAACTTTTTCCTTGATCGGTTTCAAGTAAAAAATCCTGTTGCTGAAACAATTCTTCTAAAACTTTTCCTTTCGTTTGGCTTGTAGTGATTATTTTCTTTCTGAAATTTCTATCCATGGTTCTGAAATTATCTTCAACCTGTCGAAAATCAGCAAGCAAATTCTTGGCAGTTTCTTCAATAAATAAATACCGTTCCTTGATTTGCCTGTCATCGAGCATATCAAATTTTCCGTTTTTCAAATCTTCAATTTCTTGTTCTACACCTTTTCTTTTCTTTTCAAGTTCTTCAAACCTTGTGGCATAATCCCTTGTAGTTTTAGTTGAAAGTTCTTTAAGCTTTTCAAACAAATTCCTTAATCTTGAATCTGTGCCAACAAATTCCGGTTTTTCCAAACTGTCAATCCATTTGAAGCCATTTTCAGTTGCAGGTGTTAACTCAAAAATGAACTCATCTGTATTGCTTGGATATTTTCTAAGAAAACCTGCATTTGTCCAGTCGGTTAAATAATCTTTCGGTGATCGTGGGTAAAGGACTTCTTCTCTATTAACCATGAAAAGGTAATCAGTTAAAAGAATGATAAGATCCCTCTCAATAATTGTGTTTGAAATAGTACTGCTTTGAATTTGCTTAAAAGACTTAAAAAGGAAGCCAATAATCAATGGGGCATTGTCGGCAGTAATGAGTCTAACTGTCGTATTTGATTTTAGAAGTTTATGTATTTTTTCAAAATTCATTCAAATTTGGCATATTAACAAATATAGCGATAATTGTCAAAAGTACATTACTTTTAATCCTGAGGACTTAAGCATGATGAGCTCTATTAAAATGAACTGAGGTTGTCCTTTCAGGAATCTCCCTGTAAATTTTACCTCGTAACTGGCATCCGCCTTTTGCATGTTGTGGATGTTCAGCATCGATCGTAGGGTCATCAGGATTGACATTGAATTCAGGTCTTCCCCATTGCTTAAAGAAGAAGAGAACTTCTGATTTTTCACATTGTTTCTTAATATCCAGTACCCATTCCTATTTCATCGGACGAGCACCATATCCAGATTCGCCTCCAACTATGGCTCAATGAATGTTATTATGATTTAGTTTGGGTAAAGGACCGATCGATGGTTCCAGTACAAAACAAACGTTAATTTATAACAACAAATAATTCCTTGCCAGGAAATGTCTATTTGAAAGTTCAGTAAATATAAGTCCTATAATTTTTTATTGTCTTCAATTTTATACCCTTTAGGGTATAAATAGGGTTATTTTATATAAAATTATACCCTATAGGGTATAAAAATGACATTAATCGTTAAAATTATACCCTAACGGGTATAAAATCATAAAAATTTATTACCTTTATACCCGTTAGGGTATAATAAACTATGAAATTAGCCACCTTCTTAAAAGACAAAAGAAAACGATCTAATCTAACCCAATCTGAACTTGCTGAAAAAGCAGGAGTTGGACTGAGGTTTATAAGAGAAATGGAACAGGGAAAGGAATCCTTAAGGATTGATAAAGTAAATCAAGTTTTAAAATTATTTGGATACGAATTAAGTCCAGTTGTGATAAACAGAGAAGCATTAACAAATGAGAAAAGCTGAAATAAAATACAACGATCGCATTGCCGGAATATTAACCGAAGATCATAATGGTTATAATTTTGCTTATGATAGCAAATATCTAAAAGAAGAAAGTCAACAACCAGTTAGTCTTACATTACCACTTCAGGAAAAACCATTTGTAAGCAATGTACTCTTCCCATTCTTTGACGGGTTAATTCCTGAAGGCTGGTTACTGGAAATAGCAGAAAAAAACTGGAAGTTAAATCCGCGGGATAGAATGGGGCTTCTACTTGTATGTTGTAAAGATTGCATAGGTGCAGTAAGTGTATATCCGATTAATATAGAGGAAAAATAATGCGCTGTCTATACTGTTATCAATTATTAAACTTAGAGGAAAATGATTTTCATCAGGCTTGCAGTAAAAAGATATTTGGGAAACCGAAACCACCAGAAATTGAAATCAATGAATCACAAATGGAGGAAATGGCAAGTAAAATCATTCGGACACAAAGTGCAGTTACTGGAGTACAACCAAAGCTTTCACTTGAAATAGCAAAAACGAATAACGGTAACAGTGTTTATCGATTTACAATTGTTGGTTTGTGGGGTGGTTATATTTTAAAACCACCTACAACACTATATCCACATACGCCTGAAGTTGAAGATCTAACAATGCACTTAGCATCCATCGCAGATATAAAGACTGTCCCACACAGTTTAATTAGATTAACATCCGGAAATTTAGCTTATATAACAAGGAGAATTGATAGAATTAAAAAGAAAAAGTTACACATGGAAGATATGTGCCAACTAACAGAAAGACTAACAGAAAATAAGTATAAAGGATCACATGAGCAAATTGCAAAAAAGATAATGAACTATTCTGTAAATCCCGGGTTGGATGTTATAAATTTCTATGAACAAGTGTTATTTTCATTTCTTACCGGCAATGCTGATATGCACTTAAAAAATTTTTCGCTTATTAGTTTACCAAATATAGGATACAGTCTGTCACCGGCGTATGATATGGTTGCAACGGCATTAGTAAATCCTGCTGATAAAGAAGAACTGGCATTAACACTAAATGCAAGGAAGAGTAAAATTAAAAGAAGTGATTTTAAAATAGCATTCTCAGCAGCAAAATTAGAGGAAAAAGTTCAGGAAAATATTTTTAAGAAATTCGAAAAGGCAATTCCGAAGTGGATTGAATTCATTGATATTAGTTTTCTGAATGATGAGTTTAAAACAAAATATAAAGAACGTATTAATCAAAAATACGAACAGCTACAATAAATTTAATTTATTAAACAAACTTAAGTGCCCAAACCGGTGCGAAACAAACACACGTATAAATATCTTATCAGAAAATGTCTGTGTTATGCTCAGGAAAAATCCGGCGGCGTGTGCAAAACTGCAGGTTTTTATGAACCACATACCCGCTCTTCATTTTTCTCTTTTCAACTTCCTAATGCAACCAAATTCATCAACTCCTTATCAGACAAATCACCTATCCATTTTTCTCCATTTGCCACTGTGAGATTTGCCAATTTTTTTTTGCTCTTTATCATTGCATCAATCTTCTCTTCCAGAGTACCTTTGGTAATCATCCTGTGTACCATCACATTTTGTTTTTGTCCTATACGAAAAGCACGGTCGGTTGCCTGTGATTCAACTGCAGGATTCCACCAAAGATCATAATGAATAACATTTGCCGCGGCAGTTAAATTCAATCCGGTTCCACCGGCTTTTATGCTTAATATAAAAGTATCTGCCTGTTTCGAATTCTGGAATGCATCCACCATTTCATCACGTTCTTTGCGGGAATTTCCACCATGTAATTGCAATGCTTTTTTACCGAAATGATTATAAATAATTTTTCGGAGTATTTCCCCCATCTCGCGGTACTGTGAGAATATCAACACTTTCTCATTGTTTTCATAAATAGTTTCCAGCAATTGTAAGAGCATCATCATCTTGCCGGACAATTCAGGGATATGATTATCGTTTTTCAGATATTGTGCAGGATGGTTACAAACTTGTTTCAACACTAAAAGTAATTTCAGAATTAATCCGCGCCTGTTTATTCCTTCAGCGCTCTCAACCATCTCCAATAAATCATGTGTAAGGTTTTGGTACAATGCCGCCTGCTCTTTTGTAAGAGAACAGTATTGATTGTTTTCAACTTTGTCCGGCAGATCATTGATAATACTTTTATCCGTTTTTACTCTTCTCATGATAAACGGAGAAGTGATCAGCTTGAATTTAGTTAACTTATGCTGGTCCTGGTTTATTTCGATTGGCTTTCCGTATTCTGAATTAAACCAGTTTACATTTCCCAGATAATCCGGATTGGCAAAATCGAAAATGCTCCAGTATTCATTCAGACGGTTTTCTACAGGAGTTCCACTCATGGCAATTTTTATATTTGCTTTAATTTTCTTAATCAATTTCGTCTGTGTGATTTCCGGGTTCTTTATATTCTGTGCTTCATCGACTACCATCACATGCCATGATTGTTTACAAAACGTTTCATTTTCAGTACGTGCAATTCCGAAGGTGGTTATAATTACATCCACATTTTTTGTAGTGAATGTTCTTCCTGTGCCATGGAATAAGTGTGTGCGTAATCCGGGGGCGAAACGCTTTATTTCATTCAGCCAGTTAGTGATGAGCGTGGTTGGAACTATTACTAAAGCAGGTTTCTTTTCAAGCATTCCTTCCTCCTTGAATTTTAACAATGCAGTAATTACCTGTAAAGTTTTCCCTAATCCCATATCATCAGCCAATAGCGAACCAAGACCAAGTTTTGAATTTTTATAAATCCAGTTAAATCCCCTTTGCTGATAAGGTCTTAGCGTTGCGTTCAATCCGGAAGGCAAGTTTATTTTGTCTTCAGAAGTAATTTCTTTTAGTTGTTTTCTCAACTTGTCATCGATTTTCACAAATGCGGTTTCATAGTCAGCGCTTAGCGCTGCCTGAAGCAACTGGTTTTTACTCAACACCTCCGGTTTTTCAAGCTGCCTGATTATTTTCGAAACATCTTCCTCTGTCATCATCACATATTGGTCACGTATCCAAACTAAGCCTGAAGTGGATTTTGACAACTTGAGAAATTCTTTGGGTGAAATATGATTTTCTCCTATTGCAATCTGCCAGTCGTAGCTTATCAATTCGTTTAATGAAAAGTATTTGGTGTTTTTTTTATTTGTTGAAAGACTAAGTGAGACTTTGGGGCGAATAAGATTTTGTAAGCTTTTCGGCAAAAGCGCTTTTATTCCAAAGAGATTCAAAGCGGGTAAAATACGGATCAATACATCCGAAAACTTCTGAGACTTATAGAATAAATTTTCTTTACCATTGGATTCGATGATCTTATTCAGATCCGGATAATATTCACTCAGCGAATTCAGGGTTTTCATTACCTGCAATTTATTATCATGTTTATTATTTTGCATGAATGAATTTAAGCTCTCAATGTTCCCAATTGATCTGTCATTTATTTTCACCAATACTTCAACTTGAAAACCTCCTTCTTCCATTTCATATACCTGAAGCAGGGGACTAAAGTTTCTGTCTGTTACATAAAACCGTTGTAGCCATAATTGGATAGAATTTGGGATTTCCTTTTCACTGAACCCCGAAAATTCCTGTGAAGTGCCACTGAAAAATAATTGCATTACTTTCTGATCGGTAGAAGAATATTTTTTTGGTAAAAGACTCTGATGATAATAATTTCTTATTGAATTGGTGATAAAAAGTGAACACAATAGCTGAAGTGATTCTTCTTTTCTTACAAGGAGAAAATCTTTATTTGAATTCTTTATTTTATTTTTTAGAATTTGCCGGTTTGCTTTTATACTAACAGAATTTTCAGGCAACCAAAATATGAGTTTATTAAAAACATGATTTACACTTTCATTAAATAATGCAGGAATCCAAAGCATCTGATAAATATCGTTATTGTCATGCATCAATCTGGGCAGATAGGCACCGCGTTCAACAAGAATATTGCAAAAACGAAATACACGGTAAAATGCAACGAATGAATCAGAATAATTTTCGAGATGTTTCGATTCCGTCTGAGCAAGCAATATTAAAAAATCGTTAAAGTCGATTTCTGATTTTTTATTGGAATTTTTTACTATAAGTTCAAACCGGTTTTTATTGTTAATTGTGAAATTAAATTCATCGTAGCGTAATTCCGAATACACACTTGTTTCGCTCTTCTTTTTATTTGTCAAATCTGCTTGTTCGGCTTTGGAAGTTCGCTTATAACTGTTTTGGATGATTTCCTTAAAATTGTTTGAAAAAAATAATGAAGCCGCCGGAAACAAATTAGGAAGCGATGGTAATAAATTTTCTATTGTGGAAAAGTCCGGAATCTCGCGTTTCGATTCCTGATTGTTTTTTTTTCTTTTTACGGAAGAAGCTTCGATGCAATCATTGAGTGTAAATATTTTTTCTTTTTCAAGCGAACCTATATCAATCTTCATCTTTGAAAGTTCTACTGCAATATCAAAGTTGTGAAGCTTAAAAACGATAAAGGGATTTTGATCGATTTCATTTGCAATCGTATAAATTACTGCTGCCAGATGTTTGCAGGGCACTGCCCAATCCGGACAACTACAATTTAGTTTTATATCCTGCCAGCTTTGAGGAAATATTTTGATTTTATTATTTTCGCCGATTTGTAATAGCTCTTCCGGTAATTCCCGGTTAAATAACTTCGAAAGCAACAATGAATTATTGCTGATTGCCGAAATGAAAACCTCTTTCTCTTTCTCAAAGAAAGGTGGTACAACAATTGAAATTGAATATGGTTTCCGCTGACTTCCCTGAACTTTTGCTTCAATAAGATTGCCTCTTATATCTATGGATTTAATAGAATTGTTTTTTGCGTATCGTTTACCTCTATCGAGGCGGTTACTAAAATCAATTCGATTGAGTGATTGAAGCCATTGCTGTCCCCACCATGTTCGACCAAAGTCTGTCATTGTATTAGTTTTGATCTGTAAGAAAGAAAAACGAATACAAGTATGAAAGAATTAATTATCAAGACGTGTTGATATCTCTCAACCCCAGCCTTATCCTTTTTAAAATATTTCTACTTCAACTGACGGGAAACGGTCCCACCGTTTGAGAGTGTACTCTCACGGCGGAATCCACCCGGAGACGAGCAGTTTTGCTCTTTTTTCAATCTGCGGTTCGTTTATACATTGTTTCACTTATTGTGACGTAAGTTTCTTCTACCCATAGACGGAAAGGCTATTTTTTAATTTATTCGGCATTTTTAATTATTATTATCACATCACTTATCGGATATTTACGCATCGTATCGTATCATTTTATTTTGATTTACAGTATAGTTTATCGTATATTTGCGAATCATATCGTATCAAATGGGACAAAAAGTACATACATTTTCTCTTGATTTAACCATGTCACTGGTAAAGGACATCAGCAAGATTGATCGTTTCGATGCAGCATGGAGTGCCATAGAAAAAAGAGAAGGGCAAAGTTTAAAGCAGCTAAAAGCAATTGCAACCGTGCGCAGTGTTGGAGCTTCAACACGGATCGAAGGCTCTAAAATGACGGATGCTGAAGTAGAAGTTCTTATAGATAAATTAAAGGTATCAACACTGGAAGAACGGGATGAACAAGAAGTCGCCGGATATTTTGACACACTCAATATAATAGGGGAGTCCTTTAATGATATTGATGTTACCGAAGGCAATCTAAAAAATCTCCACAAAGCATTGCTGGGCCATAGTGAAAAAGACGCATGGCATCGGGGCGACTACAAACAAGTTTCAAATGCAGTAGAAGCGAATCTTCCAGATGGAAGTAAACAAATTATTTTTAAAACTACTGAACCCGGAATTGAAACAGAAGAGGCAATGAAAAGGTTGATCGAATGGTATCAGTCCGATCTTGAAACACTACCTCTTGTAAAGTCTGCCATTTTCGTTTATGAATTTCTTAGCATACATCCATTCCAAGATGGGAATGGCCGACTGAGTAGATTACTCGGAACTCTATTATTATTGAAGCAAGGTTACACATGGATTCAATACATGAGTTTTGAACACGAAATTGAAAGCAGAAAAGCGGTGTATTACAAAGTATTGATGCAGATCCAAAGACAACGACCGGGAGAAATAGTTGATGAATGGGTGGTCTTCTTTTTGGATTGCCTGATGAAAATACAAGATTTATTAATGGAAAAGTTAAAGACAAAGGAAAGTACTTCGCCATTATCACAGAAAGAAAAAAATATACTTGGATTTATTGAGAGTCACCCTGGAACTAAGTCGAGTGAAATCGCAAAGAAGTTAAATATTCCATTGCCAACAATAAAAAGAATACTTAACACCCTGGTAGAAAATAAAATAATTTCGAAATATAGCGTTGGCCCCGGAACAAATTATGTAGTAGAAAACCAAAGCGAATTAAAAACCGGCTTGATGTTTCAACTTACTGATACAACACGAAAAAAAGAATTCACATTTGAAAAACATAACTCATACATTGAGATTTATAAAATTATTTTATCTCCATTGTTCAAATGGGAAAAGCCGGATGATTGGTCAAAGAAATTAATTGATCATGGCTTATCGTTTAGAATAACAGGGTATAAGAGTAAAGGTGGAACATTTACGGACTCTTATCCCTTGATGATATTCAATAACCCGATGTATTATGAACCCAAATTCAACCTTGCTAAGCCACTAAAAATACCTATTGACATTATGTTGAAACCGGCTAAGTTGAATGAATTTCCGATGCGAATCGAAATTGAGTTAATGGGATCAGTTGAGAAATTTGAATTCGATGTGATGTTTATTTATGATGTGATGAGTTAAACTTAACTCTATTAATATTAATGTCAAAATTTAATTTTAACTTCAGAAAATAAAGTCATATGATAAAATTTTCAATAATAACCACAGCTTTTATTGCATTAAGCCTCCACGTATTCGCTTATGGCGGATGGACGATTTGTAATACGCCACCTTTAGATGGGCGGATTGATGATATGTATATGGTAGATACACAAACCGGTTATGCCGTCACAATCGGTGGTGAAATTATTAAAACAACTGACGGCGGAAACAACTGGTTACTTATTAAGGACGACAGTAGTTTTTACCGCTCGGTTGAATTCATAAATGCACAGAAGGGATTTGTCGGTGGCCTTGACTATTCACCACCATATAGTCGCATTCTTTTTAAAACGCTAGATGGTGGGACTACCTGGACAGATCTTACACCGCTGATGAACACTATTGTTAAAGGAGGAATATGTGGGCTGGCTATACCGGATTCAAATACAATTTATGGATGCGGAAATTATTATAGAGACTCGGCTTACATAATTAAATCAGTCGACGGAGGAAATACATGGAGCTTTATTGATATGCAACCTTATGCAACACATCTGATTGACATGTATTTTCTGAATAAGGACACCGGCTTTGCAACCGGCACCGGGCCTCTTCCTTTAGCGACGGCAGTTATTCTTTATACAACAGATGGGGGACAAACGTGGACTTATAAATTTCAGAATAACATTGCATCGGAATGGTGCTGGAAGATTCAGCATCTCAGCGACCAGATTTATTTTGCGTCTGTCGAAGAGGCACAATTTTCAACTACTCCTTCACGAATTTTAAAGTCAATAGACGGCGGAATGACATGGAATGTGATAATGGTAGATTCGACAACGAATCAGGATCTGCAGGGAATCGGATTTATTGATTCGCTGAAAGGATGGACAGGTGGTTGGGGTTTTGTTACATTTGAAACGAACGATGGAGGCATTACATGGGATACAAATTCTGTTTGTGTTGGAATGAACCGCCTAATCAAAGTCAATGACACGCTTTTATTTGCAGCTGGTTTTGAAATCTGGAAATATATTTCAACGGCTACAGGAATAACACCTGCAGCTTTAGAGGTGCCTCAGTATGCATTTTTAAATTGTAATCCAAATCCCGTAGATAAAAGTTTAACTGTAGATATTATTCTGGAAAAATATACCCATGCATTAATTATTTTGCTCGATAATAATGGCAAAAGGATTAAGATTATTGATACGGCATTAAAACAAAAAGGTCATTATCAGTATCAGGTTGACACAGAAAGATTAACTGAAGGAACTTATTTTGTGGTCTTAAAAACGCATGAGGACCAGCGGATTGCAAAAGTTATTGTCACCCATTAACCCAGCTTCGATGGTTCCGATTTCTATCGGAATCGTCCGTCGAAGCATGACAAAATTTATATGCTTTGAGATATGAAAAGTAACGACAAATGGTTGATAAGTCCGTCGCAGCTGGTAAGGTAAACTGCGGACTATATACTTCTTCTGCATGATTATTATACTACCACAACTGGTTGTTTGATTTGTTCTTCTGCTTTTTTCCTCCAGTAGAGAAGGAGTTCAGCACGCTATCCTTCTTCTCGTCATTGCCAAACCTGATTTCATTAATTAGTTTTCCACTGGTAAATTTCTTGAAATCTCTTACAAAATCACTCAGGTTGTAGTTCTTGGCTCTTGCTGTTATGTGCATGTTAGTTGACATAAGTACATAGCAAAATATTTCAAGTCCCTTTTTGTCGATACAATAATTCAAGCTATCGCAAAGCACATATTTATTCACGTCCTTCATAATAACATCGACATACACTACAGTTGCGAGAGTCAGAAAATAGGCGGCTTCCTGCTTAGAGCGAAAATGGAATATGAAAATACATTACGTCGGACGGAATTCCCTCTCGCAAAACCAAGCCCTCAAAGATTCCGCCGAGCGCGGAAAATTCAAGAGAACGAAATAAAGGAGATTTTTTTTTGGAGAAACATGTTCCTGTTAGACGCAGACTCAGGTGAAATCATGCGTGATGGAATTCTACTTTCAATAATTTATTATTTAAATAATTAATCAAAAGTGTGAATTGTGTAATTATCTCTTGATATGATGTAACAATAAATATTTTTAGGGTTATTAGTTTTGAGCTTTCAATTAAATCAAAAATAGAATAAATATGATAACAAGCAGAAAAATAACATTAGGTCTGATGATACTGGCTATTTTCTCTATGCTAACCACAGGTTGTAGGATGAACAAAACCCAAAAAGGAGCAGTCATAGGAGTAGGTGGAGGTGCGGTGATTGGTGCTGTTGTTGGACGAGCTGCCGGCAATACTGCTCTTGGTGCATTAATTGGTGCGACAGTCGGCGGGGCTACCGGTGCGATTATCGGTCATAAAATGGATAAGCAGGCCAAAGAAATCGAAAGCACAGTTCCGGGTGCAAAAGTTTACCGGGTTGGAGAAGGCATCATTGTAGAATTCAATGATAAAATATTATTTGGATTTGATAAATCAGATTTGAATGAGAACTCCAAAGGCAATTTGAATAATTTGGTAACCACCCTAAATAAATACCCGGATACAAACATCGAGGTTCAGGGACATACTGATAATACAGGAGCTGACGATTACAATATGTCTTTATCAAAACGACGCGCATCAACTGTATCGCAGTATTTGGCTAATCAAGGAATTTCTTCACGTCGAATGAGTACAAAGGGATACGGTGAATCGGCACCAAATTACAACAATGACAATGAAGACAGCAGAGCCCAGAACAGACGTGTTGAATTTTTAATAACAGCCAATTCCAAGATGCGTGAAGAAGCAAAAAAAGAATCAGGAAATTAATACAAACATAAACCGGAATAAAAATGAAAAGCAAATTTTACATATTAATTATCCTTGTAATGTCAGGACTGCATGCAAATGCACAAGGTAATGCTTTGGTCTCATCGCCAACAGGAGAATCTTCATTTGGAATATTTGGAGGTATTGACTTTCAAAATATAAACGGTAAGGACGACAATGGAAATAAACTCAGCAATTCTTTAGTAACAAGATTTAATATTGGAATCAACTACGAAATCCCTATTGCTCCTGAATTTTATTTTCAACCAGGACTACAGTTTATAACGAAGGGAACAAAGGGGCCGGTTCGTTATACAGGAAATTCAGAAACTCATTCAATTACCCGCGAAATAAAAATGAGCTATTTGGAGATGCCAATTAATTTAGTTTACAAACCTTTATTGGGAACAGGTCACATGATCCTGGGATTTGGACCTTATGTTGGATATGCCATTGGAGGAATTACCAAATATGAAGGAGCAACTGCACCTCCCGATACTGACATTAAATTTGAAAAAACAGCTCCTTCCAGTGATGAAAACAATCTGATCTATTTTAAAAGAATGGATATGGGGGCAAATTTCTTTGTGGGATACGAGATGGAAAATGGGATAAATGTATTGTTTAACGCTCAGTTGGGCTTGATAAATATTAATTCAACCACTTCAACTAAAATGGAAAATAAAAATACCGGTTTTGGTTTGGCTTTAGGATATCGATTTTAAAAATACAAAAAAACTAAAAATTTTATTTGAATAATAATGATGCTAACTCAAAGGGTAACATTTTTTATTCTAATTCTTTCACTTAAAAAAAACATATGAAAAAATCTATGCTTGTATTTTGCATGTTTGCCTTTTTCGGGATGGCAGCCTGCACTAATTCCGACAATAAATCCGACAATAAATCCGAAACGAAAGACGAAAAGCAAGAAAACACGTCAAGTCCAATAGAATCATCTAAACAAAAAGACGGCACAACCATTAAAGTAAATAATGATGGAGTCAGCATTGAAAGTAAAGATGGCGAGAAAAAAAACAATGTGAATATTTCCATTGATAGTGCTAATATTGAAATATCAAGGCCTAAGTAATATGTTTACTGAAGACTGACGATTCAGATCGGCGAATCCGCAATACAATGGTGTGTTGGAATGCCTGTATGAAGGCATGACGAGCATGACTCCTGCTGCGACGTACTTATTTCCTGCCTCTGCCAAAGGCTCTGCCGCGCTTCGACGGACATTTCCGCCAGCTGGCGGATTGTTTTTGATATGTATACAAAGACGATGAGCCCTGAACGGTGGATGAATATCCACAAGACAAATACAACGGACGATTCCGATAGCTATCGGAACCATCGAAGCGTCGGAAAGTTTTTTAATTTTTGGGTATAAAAATTTGAAATAAATTTTATGCAAGTCCGTGGCAGCCGGATTGCTGCGCGAAGTACAAAACAACGGACAATCCCGATAGCTATCGGGACCGTCGAAGCAGCGAAAAATTTATTAGCCTTGGTATATGAAAATTAACGACAAATGGTTGACAAGTTCGTCGCAGCCGGGGACATTGTAATCGAATTTCAATTAGCCACAACAATCTTCGTCACATATGAAAATTGTTCATTCACAATCCTTGCAGCATATACCCCTCTTTTCAGCCCCGGCAATTTGATAACCTGAGATTCACCTGATTCAATTACGGAAGTGAAAATAATTTTTCCCGAAAGATCTATTATTGATAGAAGGGAAGGAGAGTAGATTTTATCAAGAACAATAAAATCATTTATAGGATTAGGAAAGATACTGAATACGTTTTTATTATCGGTTTCAAGAATAGCAGTCTGTAACGGACAATCCCTTGTAACATTTAAAGCGGAATCAAGTCGTGGAAAATTAGCTCCAATATTTTCAATATCGGTCCCGGCATTCAGATAAATACTTGAATTGCTTAATTCATACCCATGATAATCAATTTGACCATTGGGGAAATTTATAAACCCAATGTTAGTAGATGTTGATGGAAAATAATTTCTGCTAAAATTAGTGTAGTTCGAATATTTGCTGCTATCTCCTCCTATCATCACATTCTTTGTAAAGTGCATATTTGAATCTGACACATCGGGAAAATAATGAGCAATCAAATTATTACCTTGTATATTCCCCGGACCATAAACTCCCTGATAACCACCGGCAGAAGTAAAACTGTTAATCATGTTATTGGTAAATACAAAACCAGAAGTAGTATCATAAGCCCATGTCACAGGCCCTGATTGAAAGATTGTATTGTGGTTGATAATAACATCCCGGGGTTCGCCGATCTTTAAAAATGTTCCGTCATTCGGGCCGGCAATATTTAAATCACCATAAACCGGACCATTTATATCATCGAAAAGATTATTATAAATATGTATTCTCTTAGATCTAATACCTGCTCCTCCATCTGATCCTGAAAGTGTAATTCCTGCACCGCAGTGACGGATGATGTTATTCGAAATCGTTACATCGCTTACGTCTGCCTGAGGAGCTGCACCACTTTCTGTTCTTATGGTAAGGAGTATTGCATAACCACTTTGTCCAATTGGTAAATCTGCCCATGAATTTTCCATGATATTTCCGTCAAGCAATACACGCATTCCGGTTTTCAATTCAAAAAGATTTTTAACCGTCCAGTGATTGCCGGCATACGTTGGATCTCCAACCCTCCAGAAAAAGGGTTTGTAAAAATAATTTTGTCTAATCTCAATATCCGATGGTACCAGACCCGGGATAGCAGGAGCCGCACCACCAAACATAATATTTTCTCCTGAAGCTTCCAGATAATTGTTGATGATCTTAAATTTTCCCGGACCGTTTATACCACAAATGGCCTGTGCATCAAAACCAATACTATGAAATTCTGAAATATAGGAATCTATGATTGCTGCATTTTCACAATCGAGCCGTACTCCGAATTTCATAATCTGAGCATTCGAATGCCCGTGAATATAACATCGATCAATAGTTAAATGATGCGGCACCAATGACAACGAATTTTGTGCTGTACTGCCATCGCCAAAATTAATAAGTCCATAACTATTTATAACAGTTGTAGCTGCTGTAATTTCTAATCCAACCAATCGATAATGATGTGCGTTTGCATTTGTAATAATACACGGAATACCGGATGTATTATTAGTGATAATTTTTGGCATTGCATCTGACTGAGTCGGAAATGAAAAATCACCGGTTGATGCAAATGGATCAATTCGTGTTTCTTCAACAGGTAATAAATCCATCCGTGAAGATATTATCAAAATCCACCCTGCACCGGATTTATCCGGCAATGTAAATCCACCATAAAATGTTTCTCCTGCATCAATGACAATTACTGATCCGGGGTTTGCAACATCAATTGCTATTTGCAGATCTGAATAATCTCGTCCGACCGGCCCGACAGTAATTCTTGTATAGCCCGACGTATCAGGAAAACAGGTGATCACAGAATCTGTATTTGGAAGTGAAGGGAGAGTTTGCGATTTTGTGTTTTCTGAATAATAAATCAGTAAAGAAAATGTTAACGAGAAAATTAGTTGTTTCATGATGCAATTTAATACAATTTCATCCACACCCGCCTAAATCGTTTTCTGTTTTTCCTTTTAGCATTTCTTGAAAATCCCAAAGGAAAAATAACTACATTGGCTAATTGGTGCCTAATTTTTTAGGACTGATTTTACCTTAAAAAAAAGCATTTATGACCTTTTTAGAAATTTTGGAACATATTAAATCTGAAAGTAACCCTTCAGCCGACTCCTATCTTATAGCAATAATAAATGAAACAGGTATCCATTCAAAGAATAATGAAAATTATGTTACCGGAAAAATTCAGGATTTAACATTGTTACTTAATAGTCGTCCCGATTATGCACAAGCATTTAGGACTTACTTGATTAATTTATATAGTTCTTATGATTCATTTACACTTTATACCGATGCCGGAATTTTGCCCGGACATGGATTTTTCGCTGAAGCATATAAAAGATTAAAGTATAAAATTCTACCTCCGCTGCAGAATGCTTCGCATACGCAATATCTTATCAGGAAAATATTCTGCAAAAGCAATGATAACATCAGAATCGCAAATATTGAAGAAGCAATTTGGTTGAAACTTTTTGATGCAATAAACATCGATATTGATGTTGTTAATTGGAAGCAACAAAACCTCAATTATCTTCTTAATGCACTTATGGTTTTATCTCAGCGTATAACTGCAATTGGACTTGAGCCGGAAGTAGTTGATAAACTACCGGAGATTGATGACTTACAATCTCCCTTTTTTGGTTTATACAGGGAAGTCGAACATTATGTAGATTCTTTCAAACTTGATATAGCCTACGTTCATTCAAATGAAATGGATTATCAACAGATTTTAGTAATGTGTACTCAATGTAAAGAGAGCATAAGTGAATTGCACAAGCACAAGGAAAGAATTGGAATAAGTATTCATCTTGCATACCTTATGCTTCGGTTAGAGCAGCATGTTTTGAGACTCAGCACGATTCTAAAATTAATTCAGTCGAAAGAGAAGTCAACATTTAATGAAACCATTTTAGGTTTTATGTCAGAAGTTGTTTATGCTGAAAATAAAAAGTACAGTGTAAAAAAGCATCTGAACGATAATTTGAGTTTGATAGCCTATAAAATAACAGAGAATTCATCGCGCATAGGAGAGCATTACCGGGCTGCAACACGAGGCGAGTATTTTAGTTTATTTAAATCGGCTATGGGTGGCGGGTTAATTGTTGCCCTTATTGTAGTGCTAAAAATATATGCGCACCATTTTAATTTGCCTCCATTCGGTGAAGCATTTATGAATAGTTTGGTTTACTCATTAGGGTTTATTACCATACATTTTCTTCACTTTACGCTGGCCACTAAGCAACCTGCGATGACGGCAAACACCATTGCTGCATCAATCGATCAGTCAGAAAAGAAGGATAAGCAAATGTTGAGTACTGTTCGACTGATTGCTGAAATTTCGAGAGCACAAATTATTTCTTTAGTCGGAAATATAATTATTGTTCTTCCTGCTTCTTATTTTATAGGAATGGCATACTTGTATGTTAATGGGTATAATATTATTTCTGCGACAGAAGCGCATGAGATGATAATGAGTCTGCACCCCTGGTTTACGGGTTCTCTATTTTATGCAGGTATAACCGGTGTATTGCTGATGTCCAGTGGAATTGTTGCAGGTTTTTACGATAATAAAGTAGTTTATGGAAGAATTCCTGAGCGCATAGAACAACATCCGTTTTTAAATAAAATATTTTCTCCAAAGAGTTTAAAAAAGATTTCTGAGTATATGGAATTAAATACGGGTATAATAATGGGAAATATTTTTCTTGGTATTTTCCTTGGAGCTGCACCCATGTTGGGTAAATTTTTCGGTTTGCCTATTGAAGTACGCCATGTAACATTAAGCACAGGAAATTTGGGATTGGCTTTGCAAAGTAGCGAGCATTATTTGCCCTTACATTTACTAATTGAGGTATCGGCCTCAATTTTATTAATCGGATTTATCAATCTGTTTGTAAGTTTCGGGCTTTCAATTTATGTAGCAGTTCGTTCGCGAAGCTTACATGTTTCCCGAATGCGAAGTGTATTAAATGCCATTAACCTGTATTTTCGTAAAAAACCAATTGAGTTTTTTATACCTCCCGGGAAGCATACAAATGAATAGGGTATTTGAATTTTGAATTTTCCTTTACCCCGCAGCTGTGCAGGATATGGTAATAATTTTATTAATGGCACAGCGATGCTTCGACGGCCCCGATAGCTATTGGGATTCGTCCGTTGCTTTTGTACTTCGACTTCGCTCAACAACCAAGCCGTGGATATTCCAGCAAGACCGCAGGCAGGCATCCACTTTTCAAAGCTCATCCACTTACAAATTGCAATCAAATTTGCTAGGAAGTAATCATGTATTAAAGAAATTCTTGCTCGACACACTAGTAACAGGTGGTGTTAGGCCATCGATTTCCGGAACATTTGGAAGTCCGTAATAGTTGCGAGCCTAGCTGTTCCGATAATTATCGGAAATAATTCAATTTCTGCGAGGTCACCCTTTCCGTAAAAAGTTCAATCGCATGATTTTTATCCTGCCAAGCTTTATGGTTCTTGTTTTTGAGATGTATTTTGCCGGCATAAGCGAATTTATCCAGTAACCCTGCCTCCAGCCGCAAGGCAGGCAGGCATTCCCGGCGACTCTCCGCTTCGTTCTCAATTAGAAGAACTGCATTTTTAGATGTGTGCCGTTTAAAATCCTTTACTACATGGTCGAGATCGAACGGTATTTTAGTGTTAGCCATAAGGTGCAGGTGACTTGGCATAAAGCACCGTCCAAAAATATTCAGCCCTTTATTTTCCTGTCAATATTTCAATGAGTCAACGATGAGTTGTTTTTGGTTTACGCGAGTAAGAAGATCGATCCCATCAACGACTGTCATCGTCATGAAATAAGTTTTGTCTTTGCGAATGTTGTAGAGGAGCCCTCTTCCCAGGATAAAATCAATAGTACACTGATTGCTTCGCATGAACTGATGTATTTACACAAAGACGATGAGCCCTGAACGGTGGATGAATATCCACAGAAAAAACAACGGACGAATGTCCGTCGAAGCTTCGTTGTTTTGTTATATTTGTGAGATGAAGGAAAGCAATGTTAAGTTATCAAGTCCTTCGCAACATGGGTTTTCGAGATAGTTGCTTGGAATATTACAGAACCAATCTCGTAACGATGGTAATATATGCTGATAGTATCCAGACTCATTGCGACCATAAAATAACCTTGATGAAGTTAAAAAAACCTGTTGAAAAAAGGTAGTCAACTCCATAATTAATTGAAAGTAAGGGCTAATACTACATGTTAATTTAACAAGCTACTCTTCATTTACGCTCCCATATCCATTTTTTAGAATATATAACTTTGCATCACTTGGATTTTGTTTCACAAGTGTATTTTCTGCAGTCATTTAAAACCTACGTTTGATGGGTTATTCAGGAGGTCGATAACAATTTTCAAGAATTTCTCATCCCCATGCCAGAGTCTAAATTATTTTATTTCGGTAAGTTATTTCGTTCAAAGAATTATCTTTTAATTTTTCTTCTTTACTTTTTTTCTCTTGATTTATCCAATGCACAATCCATAGCCTGGCAGAGAGCAAATCTATTAAAAGACGGAATTAATTATTCTTATCTCGATCAATACTGGTTAGGAACTCCGGCGATTAATAATATGGACTACCTGAATTTCTCCTTGCTGCCGAATGTTAAAAATCAAATGCAATTAATGCAGTCGATGGGCTATGAAACACTTCGACTTCCTGTTGCATTCAACGCTTGGGAAGATGGTGTACCGCCCTATACGATTGATAGCACACGATATTTCTATGCAATTGACTCTATTTTGAGTTGGTGCTATTTATATAACATGTACCTGGTAATCGACTATCATCATGGAAATCTGTACGACTGGAATTACTCAAGTGAACTTCCAAGAGTAATACAGCTGTGGAAACAAATCGCTGCCAGATATGCTACAACTGATCCGGCTAAAGTGTTCTTTGAATTTTACAATGAACCGTATAATATTTCCAATCTAAACTGGAGAGCCGCAGCTGATATGTTTATCGACAGCATTCGCCCGATTGTACCAAATCATACATTGATCATCGGAGCGAATAATTACAATGGCTTGTATGAATTAAATCCCATGGGCACATTTTCTGACACAAACATTATTTACAATTTCCATTTTTATGAACCGATGATCTTTACGCATCAAGGGGCTTATTGGAGCGATCCAACCACGAGTACGACTAATGTTCCATTTCCGTATAATTCGGCAACCATGCCGCCGATAAATCCCCTTGCAATCCAAACGGTTGGTTGGCATCCTTATGACTACTACAACTATTCTACTCAAGGCACATGTCAGGCTTTACGGAATTCACTTGTAATAGTGAAAAACTGGTCATTGCTGAATAACGTTCCAATTTGGTGTGGTGAGTTCGGTAGTATCAATTTGTACGATCCGCCTGACGGCAGTCGTTGCCGGTATACGGAATGTGTCAAAGACAACCTTGATTCACTCGGCATTCCTTATGCACTATGGGATTGGGATGGATGGTTTTCCATTTTCGACGGCCCTCCGTCGTGGGCAAACCTAAATACCTGTATGCAGAATGCTATGGATTTGATTCAGGTTTCGCTTCCGGTTAAGCTTACTTATTTCAACGGCTACAACGACAACGACAGGAATATTCTGAAGTGGATCACTGCTTCTGAGGTCAACAACAGTTATTTCATAGTTGAACGCTCTTTCGATGCAACTAATTTCGAATCGATCGGACAAGTAAATGGAAACGGAACGACGAGTGTTCAGAATTATTATATTTTTGCTGATGAAGAATCTGCCGCCGGAATATCTTATTATCGTCTGAAGCAAGTCGATTACAACGGAGATGCACAATATTCAACAGTAATTTCCATGAGCAGGAAACTTTCCGGCATTACGAGAATTTATCCTAACCCGTCGAGTAGTTTCATTCATTCAAGTTCGAATGAAAATCTGAACTGGCTGATTTATTCAGCCGACATTGGTACTGAAGTAATGAATGAGAAGAATGTAAACAAGGTCGATGTTTCCGGACTTCCACGGGGCATGTATGTCGTAAGGCTTTTCAATGACACGGGCGAATTCATTTCGACTCAGAAGTTCGTTAAAGAATAATTTTATTTGAACCATCTAATTTTTCTAATATTAATAACTTGTTTCATTTTTACATAAAAAACCGAATAAAAAAACTTTGATAAAAAGTTGCCAATTTGGCAACTTTGTCGTATATTAGCACCGTAAAAGGAGCTCAATGAATATCCATAACCGGGGGACTTTAATAAAATTCTGGAAAAAGCATGCTGATTCCAAAAAGCCTCTCGAATTGTGGTACAATGATGTGGGATCAAAAAACTGGAGTAAGCCCAATGATGTAATCGTCGATTTTGCAACAGCAGATATCATCAAGAATGACAGAGTTGTATTTAATATCAAAGGAAATAAATATAGGCTTGTTGCAAGTATCAATTATCAGAAAGGATGGTTATTCATAAAGTTTATTGGAACACATGCAGAATATGATAAAATAGATGCAGCGACGATAGAAGTTTATTAAAAACAAAAAATATTTATCATGGAATTCAAAGTAATAAAAACTGAAAGAGATTATAACAAAGCATTGGCAATGTTTGAGAAAATATTTCTTGCTAAAAAAGGAACAAAGGAAAGTGACGATGCTGATATTCTGGCAATGCTCATTGGACAATACGAGAATGAGCATTACCAGATAAATGTTTCCGACCCCATCGAGGCTATTAAATACAGGATGGAACAGCAGAATCTAAAACAAAAGGATCTTGCAAAATATTTAGGCGGTAAGGATAAAGTTTCTAAAATTCTTAACCGGAAACGGAAATTGACTCTTGAGATGATTAGGAACCTCAATGAGTTTCTCAATATACCGTTGAATGCTCTAGTAAAGGATTATTAAACAATATTCATTTTCAAAAAATGATATTCCCTGTAATCTGGTCCGCAGGAAAGCAGGCGGATTCATTTGTTTTTCTGAAGGCGTGAGTAGCTCCGGCAGCGCATTTAATGTCGTCACTGCTGTCAACGATACAGGAAAAATTATTTGGTCCAATCAGTATACGGGGCCTTTAGGACTTCCCTGCGTAAAGGGAGTTGAAATGCCAGACAGTAATATTTGTTTCGATGCCAAACTATCCTGCTTCGCCGGATTTGCGTATAATTTTCTTAATAGCATGGCGTTGCTTCGACGGTCCCAATTGCAATCGGGACCGCCGACGCAGCGCAAAATTTATTAGCAATGAGATATGAAAATTAACAACAAATGGCTGACAAGTCCGTCGCAGCTGGGTAACAAGTCCATCACAGCTGGGGTTTGAATTCTTTATAAAAGAATTGATTTTACTCCTTAACTATTTTTCTGTACAGAATACTTTTGTCCGTAACCAATTCTATGAAATAATTTCCGGCCTGAAGATTGGAAAAATTAATAGCCACAAATTCGTCACTATTGATTGGCAGGGAAAAGATTTTTTCTTGCCTTTGTCCAATTATATTGAAAACATTTATTGTTTTAACAATTTCGCCATTTTTCTTTTTAATGTAAAGAGTATTTCTAACAGGATTTGGAAATATTTCCATTGATGCAATTGAAGGCTTTTGTATAGACGTTGTTGAATCTCCTGCATTGCTGAAAACCGAAGTATTTCCCGTGGATACATTAGTTGCCGTACTGGTATAAAATGGAAATGGTGCAAGACCATTAAATTGAAAAACTGCCATACCGGTATTATCAGTTGAAAGGATCAGTGAATCCAGATATGTTTCTCCTTCACCATAACCCGATGAATCGGCATTAAAATTACCGAATATTTCAATTTTATAATTCGTGAGAGGCTCTCCCTGAATATAACCACTGACATCAGACAGGCCGGCGAATGAATTAACATGAATAATTTCTGGAAACGGATATACTGGAGAAGGTAGATTATACGGATCGTCTATGTTTTCAATCCAGATTCCTTTCAGAGTATTGTCAACAATGGAATTCCTTGAATATTGAATATGTGAAATGGCCGGAGAAATATAATTACTTAATGCCGTACCGTACTCAATAAAATGGATTCCATTACCTCGATTATTGGCAATTTGATTTTGGGCTATATTAAAATCAGAAATTGTATTAATGGTTCCCCCAGCATCCATACTGCAGGTCATTTTGATTCCATCGGCAAAATTCCTTTCAATAACATTATTTGCAATTAATAAATCAGAGAGTCTGGCGTTTGATGAATATGGAATATTCTCAATTAGAATTCCGGAACTGTCATTATCATGTATATTATTTCCGGTAATAATCGTATGTTGCAAAGTTGCTGAATAACCGAATGCTGTCCTATTGGAAATACTTATTCCTTCCCGGCAGTTAGCTATTTCATTATTGATGATGGAAACACCCGTTAAAATAGTTTTTTTCATGTCTATCTGAATTCCCGGATTAGACCCTGCGCTATCAATAATGTTATTCCTAATATTTATATTGGATCCGGCATATACACCACCGGTGCCTGACTGAGAGTAATAAATATATGACCGTTGAAACAGATTGGAATCCACTAAAAGCGAGTCTACAATTGTACTTCCTGAAGTTCCGGATAAACTAATAACTAAAGGATTGGAATTATTTCCCGGGCTAATACTAAAAATATTTCGTGAAAGTTGTAAGTTGGAGATACTTCTTGTGCCTGATGTTCCTCCAAAGTTAATATTCACGCTGCTAAAATCAATGAAATTGTTTTCGGTAATAAAAACATTTTTTAATGTTTGTGCCCCGGAAGCAGATTGAAGAGATACCTCAAAAGAACTCAATGAATCCAAAACATTTTTTGAAAAAATTAAATTATTATTTATATCGCCTAAATCGAGAAGGACCCTCGAATTTTTAGTGAAAATATTTGAATGAATCGTTACACTGTCTACAGGAGAAGAAAGCATATTTAACGAAGCGAGATTGCTGAAAACATTATCATGCAAATTGACCTTTCTAAGATTTCCATAAAGCCATAAACCTGTTCCGTCAAATACATTCCCAATAAAATAAATACTGTCGGGCGCCGCTGATCCCAATAATAAGCGAGTTTCCGATGAGTTGATAAACTTATTATTGACTATTTTTATATTATTAAATTTATTACCTATTTCCAAGCATATATAGTTATCGTTCCATATGTTTGATTCAAAATCAATATTTTTACTGTCACTGTTTCCATAAGATGAAAACAGCACAGCATCATCAAACCAGGTAAAATAATTATGATTTAAACTTATATTGTAAATGGAATCATATGAAGGAACATCAACATTTATTGCCCTGCATCCTGTAGATTGATCACCTTGGAAAAACAAACCCTGGATTTTGCAATTCGGGGAGTTTAATGTTATTCCCCAATTGGTATGTATCCTGATGGAATATATAATAGAATCATTGCCTTATTGACTAAAACCATCAATGAATATTGGTGAATCTATTGAGGGGAAAGTCACCCCGTTCAGATCAATGTTGTAGGGCGGTAAACCGACAACGTTAAAATAAATTGTATCTAAATTGTTAGCAGCATTAGCCTGGTTGACAAAATTCATAAACTGGTATACTCCAGTAATACCGGTATCTGTAACAGTATATATCGTTGCTGAAGAGTGTAAGCAAATTACTAAAAGTTTGAAAGTCAAAAATCTTTTCATATAAAAACAATATTATGGGCAAAGACAAATATATATAAACTAAAGGATTATTTGTTAGAGCTCATATTATTATTCTGTGGAGAAATGAAAAGACAACGATTAGACAACTCGTTAATTTTATTATATTTGAGAGATGAAGGAAACCCGTTAGGAGTACTAAGCGCGAGCACCAACTTTGATTAAATGAACAGACATCAATTCGCGCGGACTACGACTCCGTAGCAGCAAGGTTAATCGACCTTTAATCATTCAGTTTCTTTCAAGAGGATTAAACTTAATTTGACTTTTTTGTTTTTATGGAAGACAAAAAGCAGTAGTTAATAGGGTTTGCAAATTCAGGAGAATAAGATCGTAAATAATTAGCCCTGGGAAATTTACTTCCGGCAAATAGATACTAGTCTTAAGTAAAACATGATTTTCTCCCCTTTTCTTACAGTTTTAGTTTATTAAAAAATGGCGCGAAACTTTTTCATGCAAAATTGGTAACATAAAATATGAGCATTGATTTTAGCTCTTTCAATATAATTAAATACTATTTCGAAGTCTGAGTAGAAATATGAAACTGCACCTAAAACAAAAGCTGCGTTATACCTATTACCAATCAATTTTAGTGAGCTTGATGCTTATTACTGTTGCCGTTTTTTATTTCGTTCCCACAAAAAAAGTTTATTCAGCAGCCAATGGGGATTTCCGGACAAAAACATCCGGAAATTGGAACAGTACCTCTACTTGGGAATTTTTTGATGGAACGAATTGGGTAAATGCTACGTGGACTCCAAGCGCAACGGATGGAATTGTATCAATTGGAAATGGCCATACAGTTACCATTGTTTCCGGAGTTACTGTTGATCAGGTCCAGATTCAAAATGGAGGAATAATGATTCTCAACAGTGGTGTAACACTTACTGCTTCCAATGGAACGGGTACAGATATTGAAGTATTTGGTACATTAAAAAGTGCAGGGACGATTACCATAAATTCAGGAGCAGAAATAGTTTTTCAGAATCAGGGCTTGTATCAGCATAATTTTACAACTACTGCAGGAGTCATTCCAACCGCTACCTGGAATACCGGCTCAACGTGTGAAATAATTGGGTATACCAGCAATACGTCCCCGCCGACCGGCATGCAGGCATTTTATAATTTCAAATGGAATTGTCCTTCTCAAACAGGAAGCATTGACCTGAATGGTACATTAACTACCATTAATGGAGATTTCATCCTTTCAAATTCAGGTTCCGGTCAATTAAGATTTTCAACTGCCAGTTGTACAGTAAACATTGCCGGTAACTACATTCAAACCGGCGGGACGTTATCTACAGTAAATTCAAACAACAAGGATTCATTGATAATAATGGGGAACTGGACACACACAGGAGGTACGCTAACAATGAGTTTACAGTCAAATGCAAGAACTTATGTTTTATTCAACAAAGCGGGACTGCAGACTTTCACAGCTTCCGGTAATTCTGTTGTTGGAAAGGTAAATTTTATAGTAGCAAGCGGAGCGATTTTAGATTTAGGAACGAGTGTTCTTCTTGGGTATGATTTTACCTTACAAAGCGGAGGGGCTCTCTTAATAGGTTCTCCGGATGGTATAACACAATCGTCAAATTTGGGAAATGTACAATGCAGCAATTCCCGGTCATACAGTACAGGTGCAGATTATACGTACAATGGAGCCAGCGGTCAGGTTACGGGTGACGGTTTGCCTTCCCAAGTCAGAGATCTTACCTTGAATAATTCCAGTAATTGCACACTTACCAATTCCGTTTCTGTATCCGGAACCATGAGATTTACAACGGGCATCTGGATAGCAACGAGTGATACCCTTTCATTGGGAACGAGCACATCCAATCTTGGAACACTCTCAAGAACGAGCGGACATGTTTACGGTTATTTTAGAAGGTGGATTGCTGCTGCTGTAACTTCAAATATTTTATTTCCTTTGGGTTCAATGAGCTATTACAATCCTGCAGTATATAGTTTTACTACAGCACCTTCAGCAGGAAATATATTGAGTACTTATCTAGTATCAAGTCCGGGAACGAATGGCTTGCCGGTATATGATTCAGGGGATAGTTGTAAAAATATCGCTTTTGGGTATTGGTCGTTCAGTGCCCGAAGTGGTTTTGCCGGCGGGGTTTACGATGTAAACCTCTATTGCAATGGTTATCCTAACATTTACGACTATACAAAATTACATTTGTTCAGGAGAGCTAGCAGTGGTTCGTCCTGGTCGTCGAATGGAACTCATAGTGCAGGTACGGGATCAAACAGTGCACCCGTAGTGAACAGGGTAGGGATGAACCTACTTGGTCATTTCGGTATTACATCAGGAAGTGCGAATCCTTTGCCGATAGAATTAATCAACTTTACTTTGCATCAGGAAGATCATTCTGTAAAAGTACTTTGGGAAACAGCTTCAGAAATTAATAACGATTATTTTACCGTTGAACGATCTTCCGATGGCATAAATTTTAATTCAATTTGTATTGTAAAAGGAGCGGGTAATAGCACTAGGAATATTGATTATTCTATTTATGACTTTCTTCCATTAAGCGGTACCTTCTATTACCGTTTGAAGCAAACCGATTTTGACGGAAAGTTTTCTTATTCATCAATAAAATCAGCAAGAAGCATTCAAGAGAAATTAAGCAATACAGATAAAGTTATTTCAATAGAGTCAGTATTTCCGATTCCTTTCAAGGATAGTTTCACTATCAGGTATTCTCTGAACAGCAGCGAATCAAATTTAAATATTAAATTATTTAGTAATAAGGGTGAGGAATTTGCAAGCCGGAACGTTCTCGCGGAGAAAGGCATTAATTATTTCACCTATTCTCAAGCGGAATCTCTTCCGTTAGGATCCTACATTCTTATACTATCAAACGGCATGGATTCTGACAGTAAATTAATAATCAAAAATTAATTTCGGACTTAAAAAGTAAAAGAGAATAAGAACAATTGATTATAAAATCATTTCAGCAACACGCTGAGGTTCCCTTAAGAAGAGTCAATGTTTTTTTTTACTTTCAGTAAACAACAAGTTTATTCTTAAATAAAACATTTTCATTTCCTAAAACAACTGTATAAATTCCATTTGAAAAGCTTGTATTAATCAAAGCAGAATTGTTTTGTGAATCAAAGGCCTTATTTAAAATACATTTTCCCATAGCATCAAAAAATTTAATAAAAATATTTTTTTCATTAGATAATTTTTCCGGAATTTCAATTTGAAATTTTCCATTCGATGGATTGGGATAAATAGTAAGTAGGTTTACTTGATGGGGAGTTTCAATTCCATTAATAGGATTTTTTGATTGTGCTATAAGTGATTTTCCGGAATTGGTTGCAGCGTTATAGGTATACGATAAGATAAAGGCATGTGTGTTTTCTTCATACCATTCATATCCAGAGATTACCTTATTGGGGTTTCCTATATTATCTGTATATACAGTAGTTACCTGCAATCGTGCAACATTCGAATAATTTGCCCATGGCAATCTCAATTCGCCATAAGCGTCATATGTCTTTGTTATAATTCCATAAATATTTCCACTACCGTTACCACCCGAATTGTTATACTGGTAGGTTCCGGAAAAACTATCTGTAAAACTATCCTGGTATTGAAATGGTGACTTCAGCATTAACCTATTATCGGTAAACGATTCACTGCTTCCCCATAAATGCATATCGTAAGTATTATAACCAACGTAATTGAAATTTGCACTATCAACATGGTAATAGTTTGAATAAAAAGCTCCAATGGTATTTGCCTGCGCACCTGATAAATTAGCAATTGGGGGATTACTTATGTTACCATAAAGAAACAGCCTATTGTTATAAAAATTTACGTTAACACTCGAGTAATCCCACAAGACATTCATCCCACTATTGCCGAAATTAAAATTTGTTGTATCCAGCAGTGACTCATAAATGGAGTCGCCATCAGAAAGAAATTGTTGGGATGTAATAGTAAATTGGGCAAAAGAATTTTGCGAAAGAATAAGCGAAACAATAATTAGAAATTTTCTCATAGTTTAAAAAATTAAGATCTTACTTATTACTTATTATAAAGGTAAAAAATATTATAACAAATAAAAATTTATTTATATAAGCTGTTCAGGATTTCCTCATCACTTACCTTTAAAAGATGTCCCTGCAGCGACGGACTTCATTTACCCCCTTCTTTTAACAAATAAAATAATCCCCCGCTAGGAGTAGGTGTGTCCTGAATTATCTTTTGTTGAATGAAAGATAAATGTTTTAAATGAGATGAAGGAAGATAGGAAATGAAAATCTATCTGACCCTTCGCAATCGGCTTACAGAAGCAGGTTGCAAACCGCTTTGCAGGTGCTTTAGGTTAAGAGCTAAAGGTGCTGAGCGTGCAAAGAAAAAGTCCGCTTGAAGCGGATTAGGTGAGTATAAAAGAGATGAATGCAAATGAACCTCTGAAGAAGCATCGAGAAA
>JANOVM010000057.1:0-144885 GCA_031417395.1 Bacteroidota bacterium
GAAGGGGCCTGTCAAAGTTTCACTTATTGAATTGCATTCCTTGTTTTACAGTTGATAGTATTGGAAATGTAAGTCGTAGTCCGCGCGAATAGATGTCTGTTCATTTAATCAAACGAACTACTCGCGCTAAGACTACTCCTAACGGGCATGGTCGAGATCGAATGGTATTTTAGTGTTGGCGATCTGGTGCAGATGACTGGGCATTGGACACCAGCCGAAAATATTCAGCCCTTTATTCTCCTGGCAATATTTCAATGAGTCAACGATGAGTTGTTTTTGGTTTACTCGAGTAAAAAGATCGATCCAATCAACGACTGTCATCGTCATGAAATAAGTTTTGTCTTTGCGAATATTGTAATGAAGTCCTCTTCCCATACTGAAAAATGTATTGACGAAAATAATGGGGAAATGTCCAAAGAAATATGTATTTTACTTTTTAGTACTTATAACTTCCAGCATTTAATAAGGGAAGTGAATTTAAATTCAGCTTTAAACTATTAAAGATTGCTTCGCATGAAATTTGAATAGTATACAAAGTCGATGAGCCTTGAACAGTGGATAAATATCCACGGCTTAAAACAATCCGTCAACTGGCGGAAATGTCCGTCGTAGCAGGGTAATTATAGTTTTTAACCTTGAACAATTGTATCATTCATAGTTCTTTTAAAGCCGGATTTATAATATTGCATCATCATAAATGAAATGATTACTCCAGAGCAAATTCCCTCTATTATTGTAGCTCCCGCAACCCGTAAGGGAGTTATCTGTTGCCCCATGAATAATATGTTATCCTTTAACAATTGAAGAAGTGAAGGATCAAGAGACGAAAAATAAGTGTAGACAAAAAAAGTAAATGAAATTGCGGCTACACCTGTTGTTATACATCCTAACATCATTCCAGGAAGATATTCAATGTTCAGTTTTGTTTTAGTCCGGTAGTAACGATAAGTAAGTGTAATTCCAGTGAAGAGTATTATAAAATTAAAACTCCAGGCGATTGCACTATTTGTGAGATTTAGAAATCTCATTAACATAAAATAAATAATAAGCGAAGCGCAAATTATTAACCCCGCCTTAAGCGCAGTTTTTTCAATCGATATTTTAGATTCTTCCATGATTTTGTTTTATTGATTTCAATTCAGATTTATTTTTTTCTATTATTAAATTTCGGTTTATGGCTTATCATTAGATTCACCAATATAATTTCGTGTACTTTTATTAAGATGCCCATCAACTTCATTTTGCTGCCGAATGAAATCATCATCGTCATCAATTGTCATTATTATTTCATTTGTTTTTCCTTTTTTATTTCCAGCATTTTCTTGGTTTTAATAATGGAAGTATTTCATACGTAAATTTGCCAGATATTTAGTTCTAAAATGTTACATAATTTTTGAAAATAGTTATTTAATTCACATGTCCAAAGACCGTGAAGCAAAACGGAGACAATACAAAAGACGGAAATGTCAATACATTGAATATTAACAAGGAAATGTTCTGGCAAAAATATTTTATATTTGGTTTATGAAAATCTATTCATCAATAAATTATGATGGCTACCGGACTTTTGATCCATAAGGGTATGAAGCCAGCGACAAGATTGGATTATTTTGCTTAAAAGATTTTCAGTCGTTTTCCTTTTGAACTACCGCCTAATTCATCTAAACAATCATCTGCATAAATATTAAGTCTGACAGCATCAGAAACGAATTCTTGAAAAGTATTATTACTAAAATCCGGTACATACCCGCCATGTATAAATAATTTTTCTCTTTTCTGTTTTTTCGAGAAAATTAATGTCTGACATAGAGGAAATTTATCAGAAAGATAAAGAAAATCACATAGATAGGGTTGACAATAAGGATCATTTAACTTCCATATTTGTCTTACTAACAATTGACACTCGATAACAATTATTCCATTCTCCTTCCTCTGTTTGTTGCAACGAATCCGGCCATGTACTCTCGTACAAAAAAGTTATGGACGCATTTGAACTTATTATCGGTCAGCTTCTGGAAGAGGAAAAGTACTGGGTCAGACTTTCAGTAAAGATAAATTTATCTCCAAATGAAAAACGAACGATAAAGAAGCCATCAACCCCCAGACCGGAAATTGACATCGCAGCTTACGATGTAAATTCTGATACGGTGTATCTGTTTGAGGTGAAATCTTTTCATGACAGCCCTGCTGCGACGCACTTGTTTCCTATCTCAGCCAAAAGCACTTCCACGCTTCGACGACCATTTCCGCCAGCTGGCATTTTTTTTAGCTGTGCGATATTCATTCTCATTAGAAGCTCGTAGTCATACTAATTTGGACCAAATTTGGTAGTAGCAATCATATATTAAAAAAATTCCTGCTCGACACAGTAGTAACCGGCGGTGTCAGACAATCAAATTCCAGAACATTTAGAATTCCGTTATAGTTGTGAGCCGAGCTGTCCCGATAATTATCGGGAAGATAATCGTGATCATTGTAAACAATTTTATCTACGACTGGATTTCGGATGAGTTGTTTTTCGTTTACACGAGTAAAAAGATCGATCCAATCAACGACTGTCATCGTTATGAAATAAGTTTTGTCTTTGCGAATGTTGTATTTGAATTTCTATTCTTTAATGGCACGTTTATTTTTTCACAAATTTTTGGAATTGCACAGATCCCGAAGTTATAATCTTAACCACATAAATTCCACTGGGAAGCTTTGAAATATCAATACTGTTTTTACTTAAGAGACTATTAAATATTAAAATCACTTTCCCCGAGATATCTGATATAATAAGCTCGTTATTTTTTACCGGTAAAGTTATAAATTCAATATTGAGATTAGTATTGGCTGGATTTGGATAAATTTTGAAACTAGAATGTAGTAAGTTTGTTTTGGTTCCTAATGAATAACAAACATCAATAGTTGATCCGCCGTTAATAAAAGAACCAATTGTATCTGCCATTGTAAGAGGATACCCACCTACACCAAAAGGGAGATAAATAAAAGGCCAATAGTTGGTTGGAGTTTGAATTATGGTATTTAATGTATCTGAAAATATTTGCAGGCATCCTCCGATTGAATCCGCTTTATTTAGTAGAATTCTACCATAATTTAAACTATCCATTCCTATTGAAGCAAAACCGCCATCATTTGTGGAACGGACCACTGGTGTGTCTATACAACATGTCAGGTAGGTATTCAACAACATGCCATTACTATCAATTTTAGAAATGAATGTTTGTGAAGTACCAAACATTTTTCCGGCAATAATAACTCCTCCTTTTGCAATTGTGTCTATGCTCATTGGCTGGAAATCATTTCGAAAATTCTTCTCCCAATACTTATGTCCGGTTGTATCGAATTTGACAATCTGTGGTCCGTATCCACTTTTATATAGCATGACAACTGAGCCATCACTTGCCTGAATGCTTCTGGTAGTTGAGCCTTCACCAGAGATGGTTGCGTAACATTTCAGTGTTGTATCAGTTAAATAGGTATCTGCTACAGGTGAAGTATGCCCATAACTAGCAGAGGAAATAAGGTAATCTCCATTTCGTAAGGTATTCAATTGATATAACCATGATTGACCGTTTCCGGTTGGACCATTAACCGTTCTGGAATATGCATTATACATGTAACCTCCATCTGAAAATTTCAGAATATATGAACAACAACTACCTGAGATATTTACTGGTAAATCTACAGCACCAACAAGATATCCGGCCGGTGTTTTAGCAATAGATATTATCGACTTATTAAAATTATACTTTACCCACTGACTATTTCCATCTTTATCCATTTTGAAAATAAAACCATCGCCACCGACAATACAACCTGAATCCGGGGTAGCAAGAATAGTTCGTGGAATATGTATATTTTGAGGTAATTGAAATAATTTACTCCATAAGGTGTCGCCCAATGGATCGGTTTTTATTATAAACAATCCTTCATAGGTTGAACTATAATCATAGCCTGTTGCTGCTATATAGTAATTTCCATCTATAGCTAAAGAAAAGGAGTATGGATGTGCAGAAGGACTTGTACCTAAATCTTCATATCCCTTAATGAAAAATTGTTGTGCAAAAGAGGTATAGTTAATTGTGATAAGCAAAAAGGCTAAAGAGAAAAATAGTTTCACCATTATTCAAAGATAAATTTAGGAATGGTGTTATCCTAATATTTATTCTATACATTTTCTCTCTGCAAGAGAGCCGAAATAAGAGTATAAGAACAAATAATAAAGTATAATGAGTTTGCGAATGAAAGACATATACTTAAACCAGGTTTGTCTACCCCTGCTGCGCCTTACTTGTTTCCTAGTTCAGCCATAAGCACTACCACGTTTCGACGGACATTTCCGCCAGCTGGCAGAATTGTCTGTCAAAGCGAAGTTAGTTTTGTTATCCGAAAGATAAAAAAAACAAGTCTTGGGCAACAAGTCCGTCACAGCCGGAGTAACTCTTCTCAGAATGGTAAAACCTTTAATCGGCGCTGAAAGCGTTAAAAAACAAGCCGGGATATTTTTAAAATATCCCGGCTTGTAAATTTAAATCGTAATAGGAAGAAGTTTTTAATATTTAATTAAAGGCACAACAAATTGATTTACATTTTCAACTTGCAATTTTACCATATACATTCCCGGTTGAAGATTTATATTTTTAGAAATATAATTATAGCCTCTTTCGATTAAAACTGTATTGGAATAGACTATCCTTCCGCTTATATCATAGATTAATATTTTTCCTGTTCCCTGAATTAGTCCATCAAAAGAAATATTCAAAGCTTCAGTGGAGATTGGATTTGGGTAAACCTTAAAATCCATTGTATATGGGATTTCCGCCACACCAATATTAAGCACGCTGCAAACACTGCCATGAATGATTTGACCTCTAACTTCGCCGTCAGGATATTGTGTAGTGTGAATATTAACGTACACAGAATTATTCAGGAACAAAGCTATTTTCGAAGAATCAAAACCATCGATGCTTTTCCAATAGTTAAAGGCTCCGTCATCAATTGATGAATGTGTAAAATAAGGATTTATATCAAAAATAGTAGCTCCCTGAATTCCTGCCGGTGCATTGTGAAAATGTGCTGCAACGATTGTATCAGTCAAACCGACGATGATCATACGGAAATGTAAATCTTCCGCATCGCGATCGATCGACGCCATTCCGGAACCGGTGGCGGAGGAAGTGGAAACACCTGTTTCCTGTGCTGCATCGATTGAATAAGTAAAGCCTTCGCGAATAAATCGCTTGAGCTGTCCGCGTACCTCACCACCGGAATGAGCCGTTGTATGAAAGTTTAGGTAAACATTTCCCTTAAGGCAATTATCAATAAATCCCGAAGGAATATTGGAACCGACTATGGTTCCATGCAACTGATTTCCACTGAGGGAAGATGAAACATTAATTGAAACGGCTCCACTAACTCCCGGAGGTCCGTTGTGAAAGTGTGCTGCTGTAGGTACAGCTGATAAACCTGCAGTAACGAAATCATACCAGACAGTATCTTCTGTGGAATTAAATGAAATTAGTCCAAGGCCATTTCCACTCGTTGTTACAGGTGGAGTTTCCTGTGTTCCATTGAGGTTAGCATCGAAAGACATTGATCTCTGCCGATTAAGCTGGCCGCGTATTTCTCCATTAGGATTTGCAGCAGTATGCACGTTAATATAAATATCCCCATGCATTAATAAAGTTAAAAATGAATCGGGAGCAATCGAAATATCGAGACGGTTCCCATTTATTCCTGGCATAAGGTCAGCTACCACCGAACCGGAAATGCCGGGTAATCCTGAATGTAAGTGACATCCCGTGATAGAGCCGGAAAGATTTTCGAAGAGTGCTTTTATTTTCAAGCTTATCATGCTTCTGGAAAGATCAAATACTGCGAGGCCGGATGCATTTGTTGAAACTGCAGGCGTTTCCTGAGCACCATCAAGCTTTGCCATAAACGGCAAGTCCGACTCAAGTTCAATCTGCCCTCGTATTTCTCCATTTGGATTATTGGCGGTATGAACATTTATATAAAAGGATCCACTGAAAAGATTTGCGATAAATAAATTGTCAAGAACCGGAGCTGTGATAATTGTAGAAATGCGATTTCCACTTACGTTATTGGTAAAATTAATAGCAACGTTTCCAATACCACCATACGGACCTTCATGAATGTGCGCTCCTGTAATTGGGCCACTTAGCCCTTTTACAGTTATGTTTATGCAAAGGCTGTCGCGATTTTCATTAAGGAATAAGTTGGCCTCGCCGATTGCATTAGTGACAACCGAAGGCACTTCCTCTTCTCCCACAAGCTTTGCGACAAATAAGAGGTTGGATGTAAAACCGGGTTGTGCATAAATTGAAAATGCACAAATAAATCCGAGGTAAAGTAATGCAATAGTAAATTTTTTCATGGTATTTAATTTTTGATTTGGTTAAGAAAGGAAGAAAAATTATACCGGTTTTATCTTCTAATTTCTATTAAGAATTTAATAATCTTTATTGGTATAATATATTTTTATTGCAACATGCCGTATTGTTTTTCTCCTTTAAGGGTTTGAAAAAGTAGTTTGGCAACAGCTTCTGATAGTAAACTTTTATTTTCGTTCAGATCCATTCATCCTGCCTTATCTTCTTCCAAACCATTGTGATTATCTCCCCCTAAACTGTAATAATTATTTTTTTCGGATTAACCGTTTGACAAAGATGAGTATCGTATATAAGAAAAGAGATACATAATTTTTAAATTATTTTACATGATTCACACTTTGAAAATATTACCTGATTCTGATTCGAAAAATATCAGTGAAAGAATAGTGGGAATTATGATAACTTATTAAATTATTATGTAACAATAAGCGTATGTCCCCTGCTGCACCGGAGTGTGTCCTGAATTATCTTTTGTTGTATGAAAGATAAATGTTTTAATTGAGATGAAGGAAGACAGAAACTAAAATCAGTCTGACCCTTCGCAATCGGCTTACAGTAGCAGGCTGCAAACCGCCTTGCTGGTGCTTTAGGTTAAGAGCTAAAGGTATTGAGCGTGCAAGGAAAAATTCCATCCTTCTTGCATATTTTTATTCGCGCATAGCTAAGCCAATTGCAACACAAGCCACGATTGAACCATCTTCAGCTTTCCGTAAGAAAATTTCGAATTCGATTTTTCGCGTGCCAATGCCAGTTCGAGGTGACCGGATGAAAGGTCGAACAGCATTTTCATTTCATCGATTTCTTCCTGCTTTAAGATATTGTGAATATCTACCATATTGTTTCGTATACCGACGGCAAGGTGTCCTTCTATGGTTGATGTAACGAGTTTTCGTGCAGCGACAATTTCATCGACGTTTTTACCGGATCGAAAAAGTTCTATTGTTTCAAGGACTGTTGGAGAAAGTGAAACGGCTTTTCGGAGAATATCATTACTTTTTTTCTCATCCTTGGGAATAATTTTTGGAATTAGTGCTTTCTCTTTACAATATTCAAGAACAATTTCAATTACCTCTTTGCCGAATTGTTCCACTTTCTTTTTCCCGAATCCGCTGACCTCAAGAAGTGAGTCCTTATCACCCGGCAACATTTCGCAGCAGTTTCGAATGGCGGTGTTGCTATATATCATGTAGACAGGAACGTTTTCGGAATCCGCTATCGTATTCCGAAGTTCTTTCAATCGGTCACTCAATTCAAGATGCGGCGTTTCTTCTTTTTTCCGCAGTTGATCTGAATAACAAGTACGTGGGCTTAATTCAATTTCCGTAAATCTCTTTTTCCACTTGAGAAATTCAATCATCCTGAAACCTGTTACACAGCAATCAATTTTTGCGGAAGCTTCCTTCATTACGTCAGCCACTTGCTTCAGATATTTGTCAAGTTTTTTTGCAACACTCCGGTTATTTGTTTTGAATGGATGATCGAGAAAGATACCCGTCAGCTCATGCAGGCTGTTTGAAAAATACCTGGATGCCTCAACAATCCGTTGTTGTAATTTTTCATTTTCTTCGAGAGCAGAATTATCTTTTAAGTGATTTCGTATTTCCACCTCAAACTTTGATGCCACGTCACGGAGTGTTTGTACTTTTCCCTTGAGCTGGTTCATCCAGTCTTGTGAGATTTCAACGAGTTCCAATTCGAGAATTGGTTTCTTCAGATTGGTTAATGCATAATGAATCGGATCAAAATAGAAAGTAGTCAGCAACTGAGATTCCATGTTTTTCTGTTTCGATTTTTCGAACAATTGTTGAAGCGAATTTTCATCCAGCTGCTTTTCATAAAGCGTCGACAGACTTTCGTGAGCACCGAGGAAATGATCGTTAACGGGCGTCGACAAGACGAGCCCCTCAATGGCTGTAGCACGACTGAGAGCAACATACACCTGACCTTTCACGAATGCATTCTCTGCATCGACTATGAGTTTATTGAATGTGAGTCCCTGGCTTTTATGAATTGTAATTGCCCAGGCGAGGCGCAAAGGATATTGACTGAATGTTCCTAAAATTTCCTGCTTGATTTCTTTTGTCCGTGAATCTGTTGTATAACGTGTATTCTCCCATTCATGCCTGTGAACAGTAATATCTTCGCCGTCGCATCGAACAACAATTTCTTCATCCGTTAAATCGGAGACAACACCAATTTTCCCGTTGAAATATTTTTTTGTTTCCGTATCGTTGCGGATGAACATTACCTGAGCACCTTCTTTAAGCACTAGTTCTTTCTCGGCGGGAAACATGTGTTCGGGGAAATCTCCTTTTGTTTCGGCTATATATTTTTCGGATTTGGATGGCAGCGTTCTTAGACGCAATTGATTAATCGAATCCGCCTGATTGTTATGCGTAGTCAGGGTGATGTAACCGTCGCCCTCTACAGACTTGAAATTTGTATTGAGCCGCCGGTTGAGTTTTGCAAGATTTTCCTTCGAGATGTTGTTATCACGGATGCCATTGAGTATTTCAATAAAGGAATCATCGTGCTGACGGAAAATTTCTTTCAGCTCAATGATAACCGGCAAATTGTTGCGAAGTACGTGACTGTCGAAGAAGAAGATGGAAGAATAATGATTCTTAAGAATCTGCCATTCATCGGGCTTTACAACAGGCTGAAGCTGGTAGAGGTCTCCGATGAATAATAGCTGGACACCGCCGAAAGGAAGGTCGCTGCGATGTCTCACCCAGCGGAGGATTGTGTCTATGGCATCGAGCAGATAAGAGGAAACCATGCTGACCTCATCGATGACGAGAAGCTCCAGTGTTTGAAAGAATACGACCTTGTCGTGGTTGTAGCGCAGCTGTGAGAGGAGCGTTTTTCTGTCGTATGCGCCATTAACCGGCTTGTCAGGAATGAATGGTCCGAAAGGGAGATGAAACATGGAATGCAGCGTGACTCCGCCGGCATTAATGGCAGCTACTCCTGTAGGCGCTGCTACAGCCATTCGTTTGGGTTCGTGTTCGCGCAGGTATTTAAGAAATGTCGTCTTTCCCGTTCCGGCCTTACCGGTTAGGAAAATATGGTCGCTCGTTTCAGCAACGAAATGCCAGGCGAGATCGAAAGCAGGGGTGTGTTTGGGTGAAAACATTTCTCAAAGGTAAAGACGTTAATAAGCTTTTTGACATTTAGTTTTAAAAAGTTGTTTTTATGTCTGACGTTATATGAATTCTTCTCAGGGTCGGAGCTCTTTACTTACACCATAAACTCTTTCATAAATTCCTCAATCCTTTTTTCTTCATTCTCTTCAGCTTTTTTAAGAGTAGTATAAAATAATTCAGGGAATTCTTCCAATAAAGAGTCTAATTTTTGTAAATCGATATTAAAATATTCTGAAGTACTTAGATCAACTATTATTTGCAGCTCTATTAACTTTCTTTGTGCTTTTTTCAAGTGGAAGCGTATGCTTTCAATTGAGTTTATATTCAAACTCAGGCCAATTTGAAATGGAATCTGTCGGCTTAACTTAAGCAGCTTTTCTCTCAAATAAGTATCTTCATAGGCAGATGAATTAACAGCTTCATGTATTAGTTCTCGAAGTTCTTTCGCCTTAGTATAAATAATTTCAATGTTTATTTTCATTATGCAAATATCGGGGGCTATCGAAGTTTATACAACCATTAAAGTAAGGTTATTTAATTAAGGGAATCCTGAAAGCCTATACGGTTTCGGCACAGCCGACAATTTTTTGGGAATATATCTGTTTTTCAATTTTATTGCCAAATTGAAAATACTTCACAGCGGGGTGTCTGTTCATTTAATCAGACGAACTACTCGCGCAAAGTCTACTCCTAGCGGGTTATAAGTGTGCGAGATTTTCTTATTACTTACTCATAAACAGTAAAGTTTTGACGTTCTCAAGTAACTATAAAAGTCTTTCGCAGATCATTTGAATATTATTTCTGTTCGATAAGCAAGTTGGTTGAAGCTGAATATTTTCTTAATATAAAACTAAGGTAAACTTACATTTTTACCAGTTTCCCGCAATATATTTTTTCACCTTCAAAAAGAAGAACATAAGGATATACTCCCTTAGTTTTCCATTCTAAATTAATTTGAATGGAATGTTCATTGTCATTAATGCCAATGGACTCAATCACTCTCCCCATTGAATCATATATCACTAAATTATCGCATACTTTTGGAAAAGAAATATTAAAAAGATTTACTGAAGGATTTGGGAATATATTCTCGTTACTCGACAAAATATTTTCGTTTACTCCTAAAACGCTCTCGTTATATTTTCTTAATAAAATATCATCTGCTGTATTAAACGATTTAATAGTCCCCAGTAAATAAAACGCATTGGTATCTGCGAGTACATCGAAATTAAAGTAATTTCCTTGATTATTCGGCAAGTTGGATTTAAATAAAATGGTTCCTGATGTGTCGTATGCAACCACAAATCCACTATCGTTTTGTGTACCCAATGAGGTAGCATAAATAATTCCGTTATTATAATCAATATTTGAGCCTCGATTGTTTTGGACAGAATCTATCCAGCTTAAATTGCAGTTTTGATCTAGTTGCAGTGTAAAATAAGTGGATTGACCATTGTGAAAACGGACACCTGTAATGTACATATCTCCATTCCCGGAAATACTTGCATCAATCGGGATCAGATCAAAATTTCCTAAAACAGTATCACGAAATTCACAGGTTACCACTCCTGCAGAATCAAACTTGGTGACATACAAAGAAATTACAGGAAAACTACTATACCCAAAACAATAAAAGTTATTGTTGCTATCGATAAACAGTTGGTTAACAGTAGCATTTTGTCCATAGTTATATGATAGTTGACGGATTGTGTTACTGGCTGTATCCAAATCATAAATATAAAATTCATTTATGCTAGTATACATATTCGCGAGCGCATATATATGATTATTGCGATGAATAAGCGAATAAACGCCATCCCCGCCATTAGTAGGCGATGCAAAATATTTTATCCATTGCCTATTACCAGATGAATCCAATTTACAGACGATTCCATCCTGATTGCTGTGAGTGGTATCATATGTTCCACTATAATAAACATTCAGAGCTGTGTCAGTCGTAATAGAATTCCCAAAACTAGTGCCGTTATTAACCTGATCATACAGAAAATCAGTCCACATTTTCTGGCCCGATGAGCTTATTTTTAAAGCATAAATAGCATACGTTATATTAAACGTTATGGAGTCGGCAGTACCGCATAAATAAATATTATTTAAATAGTCGATGTGCACATCTTCAACAAAAGCATTCAGTGTCGGACGAACCCTTGTGCGCCATATCAGGTTTCCATTAATATCATGCTTAAATATTTCAATACAATTGACATAAGTAATACTCGGAAATTCCGCTGTATCGGTTACTTGACAAACACTAATTATATCTCCATTGTAATCTCTCCTGATAAATTGGCCCCGATCGTCTTTGCTTTGATAATTTTCATATACAACCGAGAACGTGTCTGTGACAGATGAATCACAGCCGAACAACCGATAACCATACATATTGGGTTCCTGAGATTCGAATGCAATTACATACTTACCGAAAGAGTTTACATCGGAAAAACTTCCAAAATATCTATTCAACATTTTGTTTAATCTCAACGTTCCGGTGGAATCATACTGCTGGAAATTGACATATTTAGTATTTGAATTAAAATCAATTGTATCCATTCCCAAATAAGCATAACCAAATTTATCACAACGTAGACTGGCTCTTAAGGCATTGGTGTTGGTGGAATTTTGCCATGAGACATTACCGGAGTTATTGAAACAAATTAATATCGCGGGGTTCTCGAAGAACAATACGTAAAAACCATTCACAGAATAGTTGACTAAAGGTTTCGAAGACCAGTTACCATGTTGATTTGATTTGCGCCAGACAACATTCAATGAAGCGTCGAGTTTTATTACGCTTGCTGAATCAAAAATTGCATTTTTCCCAACTAGAAAAAGGTTTCCATTGTCGTCCATTGCGGCATTACATTCAACATCCATGTTTTGTTCCAGATGAAAGGAGATAATTGCAGAGGCAGAATCATACAAGCTAGCCTGTACAATACCCATCTGAGAATACACGGTCAAAAATTGTTGATTAGATATTACTTTTAAAAATTGCAATGAAGTAGTTGAAGGAGGTGTGATTGAATGGATAAGATTTCCGCTTGAATCGACTTTCCCTAAAAGTATTCCAGAGCCCGGTCCATAGTTAATTCCGAAATAAACATTTCCCGACGAATCAGAACTCAATAATACTTCGTTAAAGAAACTGGAATACGTCGGGTGTAGCATCATCCATTGAAAATTCCCGGCGCTGTCATACTTGTTTATGACGAATTGATACTGTGAAATATCTTCCTTTCTGCCCCCAACATAAATATTTCCCTGAATATCGGTAGTAATAGAAATCGGGAATATCGTTGAATCGGTAATATTAAAATCCTCGCTTCCGTCGGGATGCAATTTTTTTAAAAACATTGTACGATTAACCGCAGTATCCTTATAACCAGCGATAATAAAATCTCCATTTATATCGGATTCTAAATCAGCGATTGTCATTTCTGAATTAACCTTATAACCATCTATAATGTTTTCCCATGTTAGATTAAAAGATTGCGAAAATGTCAACAGTGGAAGTAATGAAAAAGCAAAAGCGTAAAATATTTTAAGTCTCAAGTGCATTTTATTATTTCATTTATCTTATTGTTTATAACAATTTGTTGATAGCAATATACAAAAATTAAATTAGAACCCGCTAGGACTACTCCTAGCGGGTTGTTTTACAGTTGATAGTATTGTAAATGTAAGTCGTAGTCCGCGCGAATAGATGTCTGTTCATTTTATCAAACGAACTACTCGCGCTAAGACTACTCCTAGCGGGGTTTGAACTTGTAAAAAAATTTTATCGAGTTTTATTTACAGTCCTTAATTTCACATGACTTAATAGCATCATTGATATATAACTGAAGTCCGGAAAGCTCCTGACCTTTTACAATAAATGTTACCTGAGAAGTACCATTGTAAGTTTCGCTGTAAATACCTTTGATGATCACTGCCCGGCCTGAATATTCGCGTCCCATGTTAAACTGATCATTCCCTTTTTCCGAATCATGTAACATTGATGCAGCAAGACCGGCCTGTTGTAAATATTTGAAATCTCCATTTGGCATAGAACCTTGCCCTAACAACAAGGTATCTCCGGCATGATACGTAATTCCATTAGTCGCCTTATACAGTTTTAATTTTTTAGCCTGTACGTTAGAAATAAATAATGCCAAAAGCATAGTTACGATGCAAATCTTTTTCATTGAAATATTTTTTGAGTGTATTGTTTATTGATAAACGAGAAAGATTTATTATTATTGTTACAGATATCCCCGCTTGGATTAGGTGTGTCCTGAATTATCTTTTGCTGAATGTAAGATAAATGTTTTAATTGAGATGAAGGAAGACAGGGAAAAGAGCTGTCTGACCCTTCGCAATCGGCTTACAGGAGCAATTCTGGCACAGCTGGATTAATAAATCCTTCAGCATTTGAAACAAGATGAAGAAATAGTATCAATTGCAATAATTCAGTCATATATGTTATTTGCCTTGACAAGGTCTGCTAATTATTTGTAAGTTTAGATCTTGAAAAATTTTCTTAATAATTATTTTTTATGAAATCATTGATATTCTATACTATTACTTTCTCTCTAATTTTCTCTCTTAAAACATTTTGCCAACCGGCAATTACTGCAACTAACACAGGTAATATAATTATATCGGGTCAATCACTAATTGAAGTCGAGCCTACTTCTTACATATTGGAAATTACTATTGCAGAATCATTTACTAAATCACCAAACTCAGAATTTCAAGTAATCGATATTTATATAGATTCCATCGAATTGATGTTAAATGAAAAGGTAACCGAGTTGGGTTTTGCTTCAAATGATATTAAAAGTGTTTCAATAAATACCGCTTTCAATAATAATTATAACAATGTAAATTCTGAATTATTAGTTACTGAGGTATTCATTCTTCCGGTTAAGACTTATGAAGATCTGACTAAGTTAACAAAAGGTTTACGATTTTATGGTTTACAAGAAATAAAAATTAAGAAGCTATTTGATAAAGATAAAATTGAAATTCAAAATCAATTGTATTCCGAAGCTCTCAACGATGCCAAAAATATAGCAGTAGATTTACTCACATCGATAAATTTAAAGCCGAGTGGAGGTTTCAATATTTTATTCATTGATCCAATGGAATCGCCTTTTCGGAATATTACAATCTGTTGCGGAGGCTATGCCAGTGAATTCGACATGTTAAATCAAATCAAAAGAACGGAAACAATTTCGACCTCATTTAATTTCACTTTCGAAATGACTCATTAAAAAACTAACTACTATTATTATGAAATTAATTTATGTTTATGTATTGCTCTGCACATCGATGACAAGCAATTTGTTTAGCCAGGACTTTGATAAATATTGTACCGTGAAAAGAATAAAGACAACCGGGTATGCTGAAACTCTACTTGAACCGAGTTCATATATACTGGAAATAGTAATACAAGAAACCATGTTTCAACCAACCAACTATAATCAGCCGGCTTATATAGATTTCCCAATTGATACGCTCGAGCGCTATCTAAAAAAATGGGTAACAGATATGGGATTATCCGAAAAGGATTTAACGCCGGTTTTTATTGGAACTACTATAAATAATGGCAACAGTAGGAACATCAATTTAATTAATGAAAAATATGAATTAAAAGTTAAAAACTATTCCGACCTGAATAAAATATCGAAGTCTACCAAGTTTAAAGGATTAACTGGTTTTCGAATTTTAAGAAAGTTTTATGTTGATCCCGACGAAGTTCAGAAAAAACTATATATTGCCGCTTTGAAAAATTCAAGAATAAAAGCCGAGAATATTTTGTCATCAGTACATAAAACTTTAGGTGATATAATATTACTGGATATGTATTCCAATCAGGATCAATTCATAGTTGACGATGCTCCTTCGCGGGGAAATTATAATGGAAATTCAATGGAGGCAGACTTACAGCAACAAAAGAAGATTTCTGTATCGTTATCGGCGATGTATGAAATCAAATAATTCCACATTAAATGTTTTAAAAAAGGATTCTGAAAAAATTTTACGTTTAGGAATCGTCTTCAGCATGTTTCTGTGGGGATTGAGCTGGCCTTCTGCAAAAGTGCTTACGGGTTATTTGTCCATGGTGGATTTTATTCTGTGGCGGTATATCCTTGTAGTGGTTTCCATGTTTTTTTTATTGTTGATACTGAAGATTCCTTTTTCCGGGAATCGTAAAGGCATACCGAATATACTGATCTCCGGTTTGCTGCTTGCTTTTTATAGTTTCTTATTTTACCGTGGACTAAAACAAGGTATGGCCGGTGCCGGTGGCGTCCTAGTAACAACACTGAATCCTATTATCGCTTATTCCATAGGCATGGTCATCAGACGGAAAGCACCCACAAGAATTGAACAGACAGGACTTTTGTGCGGATTACTGGCGGGCTGCTTTCTATTAAAAATATGGGATCAATCGCAATCAATTTTAGACAGTGGCAATCTGTTTTTTCTCGCAGCTTCATTTACCTGGGCTGTTATGAGTGTATTCACTTCCAAAGCGAAAAAATTCGGAACGTCGTTTGGCTTTTCATTCTGGCAATACATTGTCAGTTTGCTTTGCATGCTCCCATTCATTCAGGTAAATGAATTCATTTCTGTAATCGCTATCCGGGATTCTGTCTTTTGGTTTAACATGATCTTTAGTGCATCTATTGTTACCGCTTTAGCTACGACATTTTTCTTTTTCGCTACGACAAAGGTGGGGCCTGAAAAGGCAAGCAGCTTTATCTTCCTGGTTCCTTTTGCAGCAGAAGTTTCATCGTGGCTCCTGTTAAACGAGCCTATGCTTCCCCATACGATAGCCGGAGGAATTTTGGGAATTGTTGCAGTGTATATGATTAACCGAACTCCCGTTTTTAAAAATTGAAAAAACATGAATCAAATTGTTTTTTATAAAAACCTAAAGAAATCCTGAACAGAGTATTTCAATCCGTAACAACAAATTTCCCGCTATATATAGTTGAGTTGGTTTTATTCACCAACTTATATAAATACAAGCCCGATGAAAAAAGTGAGGAATGTAAAATGTACTTTTCTTTGACCGATACGTTGAGAATTTGACTACCGGAGAAATCGTAAACGATCAGGTTGTATTGAAGATCATCAGGCAAAATGAGGACTGAATTATCTTGTAAAGGAACAGGATAGATAAGTACTTTTTCTGAATCAATAATTTTGATTCCTGTAATAAAAGAAGAGTCGATGAATGTGTTGTAAACTAAATTAGTCACAACGGCTGGATTCAGGTCAAAGTATATATAGGCATTATTAGTAGCTACTGTATTGTTTGGAAGATTGGAATTGGGTTTAATAGTATAAACAAGCATGGCATGACTGTTTAGTTCATCTACATTACTGTCGGGCAAAATAATATTTTTAAACAAAAACCTTAATGTTCTGTTATTTTCATATTGAATGCTGACAGGATTACTGGAGTACACCAAGTGAAACGAATTTAAATTAAGATCAGGATCTATCCAGTTCAATATTGATACATCAAATGCTGTGTCCGTTCCGCAATTTTGAAAGCGGATTCTATAGGTCATTGTTGAATCCTTGTCTGTATAATGATGTATACTATCTGTGCCAAGAGGATATGCTGTCATATCATTTGGATCATGTGAGCAAAGGATATTTTCGCGAATGGTATTGGAATATACTGCATAAAATGTTCCGGTTGAATCAGAGAGACTATCAGTTAAAACATAATTAGAAATACTATTTGTCATAGCGCCTTGAATTTGCATGGTATTAGTTAGTGTCTGAAACGGCTGTAGAGTATATGTCCACCGAATAGAATCATTCGATACAAAATCAGGCGTAATTGAAGAATTCAGAAAAATTACCCCACTATATATTTTCATTGAAATGGACCCCTTCTCTATACTGTTTGAATAACTTGTAATTGACCAAAAGGCATTGGATGGCCTGTTACATCTAATCGGATTGCATGAAGAGTAAAAATCATGCAGCAGGACGCCTGCAACAGGAGGGGTATATATTCCGAAGTTGTTTCCAAATGTATCAGGTGGAACGGTTAATGAGATTGAAGCGGGAGTTGTTAAAGTAAAACCCGGAGGAACCATAATACTACCGGTATAAGATCCCACATCCATCACTGCATTATATGATCCTCCCAACCCGGTAGAAAGTGTGGTGTTTGATGGAAGGAACTTTACGCTTTGGTTAGAAACGCCATTTTCATTCGAATCGATTGTCCCATTTTGATTAGTATCGAAGAAGACTTTACCTGATATCATTGTCTCCTGAATTTCAACGGCATTAGGAAAAATACTATTGTTCCAGCCATAGGACGTTGGATTATTAACATGGAGATCATAAAATCCCGGAGTCGCTGTGTATGGAATGTAAAAGGTCTCATTTACTGAATTTGCAAACCCTAAACCGGAAGAGGAGAATGTATATGTACTGCTGCCATTAATAATTTCACTTCCTTTTTGAAGCCAAAATTGATATTGAGAACCTATACCGGAACTTATAGTCATAACAGCCCCGTATGGAGTAATGGTAGTAGTTAGAACCGTATATCGGCGGGTATGATTGGGAGATACTGAAACGATTTGTGCATCTAATGAATAACTACAGGCTAAAAACAAAAAAAGGTAAAATGCTTTCATGGGAAATTTATTAAACGTATGTAAGGACGACTTAATTCAACTCCTGTAATTTACTTTTTGGTTAAGCTGCTTTATTGAGTTGCAGACCTTCAAAAAACAAGGGTGTATTTTAATTATTTCCTAATCGCCGGACCTCCTTGTGGAAATTAATTTGCTATTATTAACTTCGCCGGCTTTACACTCCGGCCTTGAAGGGATTCACATTTATTCGCATCTACTTTTCCTCCATTAATTAAATAACTTCACCCTTCCTTAAATTAAGTTTACTACATATAAGAGGTTTAGCTTTGCAGTTTCGCGGAAAATCATTTTCTTCACTGTATAATTTTTAATTTAGAAACCGATGACAAAAATTTTACAACTTCTAATTTTGCTTACATGCAGTAATGTGGCATTAGCGCAACATGTCGCCTGGTTGCAAAGCGACACACTTGGTTACAATTCCAATCCGCAGTTGCCGGTGCACAAGCTGGCAGCTACAAGTCAGGGAGCAGTCGTGGCGAAACTCAGCTCTTCGAATCAGTTGTTTGGCAATGAAATATTAGGCGATTATGCTCTGGATAATTTAGATAGCACCGGATCTTTGTTGTGGCGAATGATGATATATGGGAAAGTGAAAGTTGCTGCTTTGGCAGTTGACGGTGCAGAGAATATTTATTTGGGCGGCGACTATATGGATACTTTGTTCATTAATAGCTCTGATACGATGCTAAATACTGGTTCCGGCTTTGATAAAAATTATTTTCTGATGAGCTTTTCTCCTCAAGGGGTTTTACGATGGAAGAAAAATTTGTCGCTGACCAACAATAATATTTATGATATCACAACGTTGGCAAAAGATGCCAATGGATCGGTGTGGTATGTTATGCAGCGCTTAACCTCCTTTGAGCATCAGATTACGAAACTGGATAGCAATGGCAATGAGTTAACAACGTATACAACATCCGATACTCGCTTATGCAATAGCATCAGTTTTGATGCTAATAATAATTTATACCTGGCCGGATCCACAGAGAATGGAATCATCAGCATTAATGGTCTAACGGAATTGGTTCCGGAATCGTATATGATGTTTGTGTCGCGCATCAACAATGCAGGACAAACATCGTGGATAAGATTGGCATTCGATATCACTTTTCAAACTCCTCAGGTAGTTGCACTGCCAGCGGGAGATGCTATTCTCGGTGGAAATAATTTTGATTCGACAACTTGGGGCTCGATTAATTTCCCCAATAATTTTTTCGGAACCAGTTTTTTCCTGACAAGAGTCGACAGCAATGCTAATTTTTTATGGGGATATGGTTTGCCGTTGAACGACACAGGATATTTCGATGTAGGAAGTGGACATTTTTTTGATGTTGATGCAGATGAAAATATTTATGTAACAGGAACCATGCAAGGGACCATTCATTTTACACCGTCGTTGGTAGTGAACAGCGGTATACCGGCGACGTATAATTTAGGAATCTTGAAATTGACCGGTGGAGGACAAGTGCTGTCATTAAAATTAGGGGGCGGCATGAATTCAAATTATCCGCAAGACCTATGGATGAGCGGAGTCGACAAAGGATATGTAGTGGCAACAATACTTGGCGAGGCTATTTTTGACTCGTTAACATCCGGAGTAGCCGGCTTACAATCTGCTTTAGTTATTCATTTCGATGATGGCAACACAACAACAGGCATATATCCTATGAATGGCAAAGAATGGTCTGTCTATCCCAATCCATTTACCGATCGATTGGTATTGCAAGGCATTGATGAAAAAGTAAAAGTTGAATTCCTGAATGTACTTGGAAACGTAGTGAGTGAACAATACACGATGAATGGAGAAATTAAATTGCCGTCGCTGGCTAAAGGAATTTATTTTTTACGAGTAGGTAATCAGGTGAAGCGAATGGTGAAGGAGGAGTGAGAATGAAAGACATTTTTAGTAAACCGTAATCATTGTCGAAATTCGTATATTCGCACCAATGGTTAGCCAACTCACACCCTCACTTTTTTGGGATATCGATAAACAAACGCTTTCTGAAGTGGATCATGCAGGTTTTATCATCCGGCGCGTGTGCATGTTAGGCACCTGGAACGATTGGCTATTGCTAAAAGAAAAGTATGGTTTAGATAGGATCAAATCAGAACTTATACTAGCACGTCATCTGGATCACAAAACGCTGAATTATTTTAGTTTGATTTTGAATGTCCCTAAAGAAAAATTTCGATGTTATTCTTTTCAGCAGTCAGTCCCGAAGCACTGGAATTATTAAGAGAAGTTCAGGGCCTTCCGATCCTGAATGATTTTTATCTTGTTGGAGGTACGGCACTCGCTTTGCGGTATGGGCATCGAATTTCTGTTGATCTGGATTTTTTTACTGAGAAAGAATTTGATACGAGTTCTCTGATTGATACACTCAAAGAGAAGTTTTCTGTTCGTGTTTTGTCGCAAGCCAAAAACTCATTGACATTGGATCTTCGCTCTGTCAAAACGGATTTCATCAGACATAATTATCCCATATTAAAACCATTCGTAAAAGCAGATGAAATTAAAATGGCTTCCGTTGAAGATATAGCAGCCATGAAACTCAATAGTACCATGAACCGCGGTGCCAAAAAGGATTTTTATGATATTTATGAATTGCTGAATCATTTCACATTACAGGAGCTGATTACTTTTTATAATTCCAAATATGATTTTTCCTCTCAACTGATCGTACTTAAAAGTCTGGTTTATTTCGACGACGCTGAACAGGAACCGGACCCTGTTACAGTTAAGCCGGTATCATGGAGTTTGGTAAAGCAAAGGATTTCGGAGGAAGTAGGTTTATTCGCAAGAAATTAATAAAAGACTGTAACAGAACCAAGATAAACATGTGTTTTCCCAAAAACGTCTGTCACCTTTGCTCTCCAAACATAAACATCCTGTTGTACAGGATTGCCGTTGATGGTTCCATTCCACTGACAAGAAGAGGACATTCCTTCATTGCCATAGGTATCGTAAGGAACATTAGAACCTTCCTCGTGACATGACCAGATTTTCAATCCCCAACGATCATAAATCCAGAAGTCGTAATTTTTAATACCCATTCCTTTAGCGTAAAAGAGATTGTTTTCGGAATCTCCATTTGGTGTGAATGCATTAGGAACAAAGAAGGTGAAGTTTGGATTGATTTCATTAGGTTTAACAATGGTGTCTTTACATCCATACTCTGTGGTTACGATTAGTGTAGTGTAAAATTTGTAAAAGTCGTTTCCTGATGCTGATGAATAGAAATGCTTTTCAACAGGACCGCCATGTACAATACTTGAACTATCACCAAAATCCCATGTCCAATGAACAACATTAGAAGAAGACTGATCCAGGAATGTAAGCGTCGGCGGATAATTTCCGGCTAAATCAGTGCTTATGCTAAAATCTGCAACAGGGTTTGAATAGACTTTAATAATATTATCAAAATATTTATAAGCGGAACAACCTAAATCGTTAACAACAGTAATCGATGCATCATAATACCCGGGAGTGTTGTAACAGACCTCGTCGGGATTTTGAGAAAAAGAAATACTCGGACTTCCACCCGGGAAATTCCATCCCCATTGAACAATGGAGCCATCTGCAGAAGTTGAAAGATCAATAAACGTATGACAAAAAGGAATACAGCCGGTATCCGGACTATTAATCTGAATTTCGGGAAGCTTATAGACTGTAGCTGTTCCGTTGGAAGTATCTCTACAGCCTTTTTGTGTCTCTGCAATTAATGTTATTGGGAATGTACCTGTCGTGTCAAAACGGATAATAGGATTTTCTAATTGCGAAGAATCAGGTTGCCCATAAGGAACAGACCAATGATAATCTAATCTGGCCCCATTACTAACGGATGATTGATTAACCAGGGTAACGGTACTGTTTTTACAAAGTGTTGGAGAAACAAATGAAGATAATGGTAATGGGAAAACATTAAGTGTAAATGCTGCTGTATCAACACAACCTCCGTTAGCACTGGCAATAAGATTAACGGTATAGGACCCGGGAGTAGAAAATGTAACAACAGGATTTGCTGCAGTAGAGGAAGTCATAGAACCACCGGGAATAATCCATGAATAGGTAATGTTTGCACCGGCAGGTTGAACGGAAGAATTATTCGAAAAGATTATTTCCGAACCGGCGCATATATCCGGTAAGGAGAAATCAGCATGAGGATTAGCTGAAACAATAACTTGTTTTGCAATCGTGTCAGAACAACCGTGGATGGTTGTTGTGATTAACTCCACAAGAGATGTGTCAACAGTTTGAAATGTAATCACCGGATGTGTTTGCGAAGAGGCAGCAGGAACAGCGTTTTCAAAATTCCATGCATAGGTTGCAAGAGTATCTCCCGGGAAGGCAGTAGATAAATTAGTAATACTATATGGCGTGCCCGCACAGTTTATCGGCGCATTAAAATCAGCTTGAGGTAAAGGATAAATGGAAATAACTTTATCAATGGTGTCTTTACATCCGCCTGTTGATGATGCAATTAATTGTATGGTTGAATTACCGGGATTCGCATAGCTTACTGCGGGTGTCACCATAGCGGAACTGGAAGGGTTACCGCCGGTAAACGACCAGGAATAAGATAATGGACCTCCGGAAGGAGAAAGTGTTGATGTATTCGCTAAAGAAAGTTGTTCGCCGAAACAAAAAGATTGAGCCGAGAAGGAGGCAACAGGTGTTTCAAAAATATTTATTGTTTGCTGAACGGTATCAGGGCAGCCATTGGCAGTGTTAACAATAAGTGTAATTTGTGACGAGCCGGAATTTGAAAAGGTTACAACCGGATTTATCGCTGAAGAAGCAGCGGGATTTCCACCGGCAATATTCCAGGAGTAAGAACTGATTGTATCACCCACGCCAATCGTTGAAGTATTGGTAATGGTCAACGGATAATCTGTACAAACATTTGGAGCGGTAAAAGAAGCAGCGGGATTCTGCGGCACATTAAAGGTATATTGTATCGTATCGATGCAGCCGGGCGAATAGGTGCCGGAAATTAACGTGACGGAATGAGTTCCCGAAGGAAAGATTATTGAATCAGGGTTTGATACATTCGATGTTGCAGGAGAACCGCCGTTGAAATTCCATTGCCAGTATTTAATCGGATCCTGTGGCGTAGGCGAAATACATTGAGAAGTGAAATCAACATAACCGCAATGCGTTGTATATATATAATTAGCAGACACTGAAAAATGTTGCGGAACATAACGTGCCGACCAATTGCATCCGGAAGGTAAAGAAACTTTCACGGTAAACGTATCTCCCGGTTGTGCATAAGAAGTAACGGTTTGTGTAGTGGCAAACGGAATCGTATCCTTATTGAGAAACCATTCATAGGAATAACTATTAATTAAATCAGGTGATGAGGGAGCAACCAATGTATCAGGAGCATTTGTATAACAGTTCGGTTTTAAAATTACTGATGATGATCCGCATGCAAAATCCCAGTAGGAATGAGCAAAATGTCCGCCTAAACGACAATCAGCATTGGTAATAACAACAGTTAAAGTTTGTCCGATATAGTTAGACAAATTAACGCCTTCAATTGTCCAGGGCTTATAAATAGCAGTGTCGCGCATAAAGCCGCCGCCGCCTCCACCTCCACCGCCACCACCAGTACGGGCACGGTTACATGTATATTGACCGGGGAATGATTCACTGGCTATGTAACGCTGATATGCACAGGGAATGGTATCTCCATTCGGATCGAGAATCATAAACTCAACATAGGGCATGTTATCAATCGTATGTGTTGAATCGCCCGGATTTTCCATCACAAATGCATAAGAGTAGATAAAATTTGTATCAGCTGCCCCAACTGTAAAACAATATGTCAATCGCTCTGCACAACCGGCGGCAAATGGATTAATTGGTAAGGAACAACCACCACCCTGTCCATCGGTCATAGGTTGTCCAAGTTGGATCGAACTCATACCAAAACCGGGAGGTGCAACAAGTGTAATAGGCGGATCTCCCGGTTTCACGCCCGGAGTCAATGGATCTATTCCCGGGCCGGTGGTAATATTAAATCTGATTGGAGCCGGAACTGCAGATGTCAAAATTAATCCAAGTGAATCATAATTTTTACCTTCTTCAGCCTGCCAAACATCCCAACCATTTTCAGCACCCATATTGTAACAAGTACCACATGCAGAGGAGGATGATTGCCTCGAATAAGAGTGTACGGATAATTTTCTGCCTTGCTGAATAATTAATTCATTTTGAGTGCGGATTGCATCCAAAGTTGCAGCGGGAATTTTGTTTGATTTGATTTGGTCCGAAACAGATGGCTTTTCTTTGAAAAAGACTGCTGCGTCTTTTGATTTATCCCGAATGTTTTGTGCGGCAGAATTAAAAGAATAAATGAATAGAAAAGCCATTATGAAAACAGCAATTCGTTTTGAAAATAAATAATAGGCAATACGTGTGGAATTCATAAAGGGGATCCAATTTCGTTAATAAATTGCAGAAAAAAAAATAAATCCCTGGATTAGAGCATAAATTCTCGTTTTTTTATTAATTAAACTTTATTACAAATAGCTATATTCTTTGTTTTTTGATTGAAAAACAAGAATTATTTTTTCGATTTTGCCAATTATATTTAATTAAATGGTCTCAAGATATATTCTGTATCCACCATAAGCACCCATTGAATTGTCGTAGGAATACAAACCATGTTTAATGTTAAGATCATTTCCAATTGCAGAATGCGTATCCAATACAATATCATTATCTACTGCCAAATTTAATTCATTTAATGGTATCGATCCCTGAGGTTTTGCAGCAAGTAAAATATCAAAATAATATTTACTAGTGTTTGGATCGAGCTCCAGAATAGTAGCACATCCATCTATAGGATTCACGTTAGGGACTGTGTGTTCAGGTTGCGGCCACCAAACGGGTTTACAAAGGCCAAAACCTCTACAGTCCCTGCTGGTCCTTCCCCATTTATCCCAGCTCACAATGACTATTTCTCCTCTGACGGAGTTTGTTATTTCTTTAATTCTATCCTTCACTTCGACGAATTTGAGATGCTTAGCAATATTGTCCTGATCAAAGGCAATGACTTTCTGTTCTTTGTAACAAGAACTAAATATTCCTGCGATAAAGATTGCTGTTCCGAAAATAAGTAGATTTTGTTTTTTCATAATAATGATTTTTAAAAGGTTTATTCTGCAAAGTTGTTGTCAAAAGTCTCAAAATACAACCCAATGAAAGAAGGATAATTTATGCTGTGTACCTGTGAGCATGTATTAAGCGGGAACTTAAACAGTGACGAATGTGGTAAAAATTTATTTTCTGAAATTTGTTTTAAATAGGGGAGTGCAAATACGAAGTTTATATCAAGCAGTAAGTAAAATTTCAATAGGAAATAAAATGAAAACGGTTTCCCTTCCGTAAAAAAGAAAACCGTTTATTCATTGCTGTATAAAAATGATAGGAACTTATGGCTTTTTTTATTTCAATCGAATTCCTACTCCAAATTCTAAAGATAGATTTGCCAGGTTCCCATCGACGGAATTAATGTCTGAGCTTTTAAAAGGATAAGGGTATAGAGGCAAATACATTCTATAGCTGAAAAAGTACTTCTTCGTTCCAACTTTAATATTATACATTAATCCCAAGTCAGGACTAGAAGAACTTACAACTACTGACACTTTTTCAAATTCGGGATTGTTTAATGTTTCTTTGAAGGTATCGTATTTTATTCCTGCAATAAGGGAAAATGTGTGAGAAGTGTGTTTCCCGGAAAAAGAAGTTCCAATCCCGAATTTTTGACTTAATGAATAATCGTAGTTTGTTTTAATGTAATTAAAATCTCTGAGAAAGGCATTGTTGTATGAAAAGGAAGTATGCGAAACAATGCTAAGACGTTTAAGAATATTCCATTGCGTAAGGTTGCTCAAAAGCAAAGCCGGCATGGGATATAATTTTATCCCGATTCCCATTTCAATTGTTAATTGACGATCCGTGATATTCTTCCTGGAAATTTTAGAAGAATCCAATTGACCATAAGCAAATGAAAAATTTAAAAGCAATAAAGTGATAGATAAGGTTTGTATGAGTTTCATAATTATTTATTTTTTTAGAAATATGGATTTGATGTATGTTAGAATTATCTGTTTTCGAAATAAAAAGTTAAACCATCAACTATGTTTGGGTTCCGGGATCCCATATGGTCAAGATGTGGTTGGAGGTGACTGGTAATTTTAATGTCAGGATAATTGTTTTGTAAACGTTGATGAAATGCTTCATAAGGAGCCGGCATTCTTCCACTATTCTCCAGTCCGCCCAAACCCATGAATACCAATTGATGATTATTCATGTTGATATTCCTGTTTTCTTTTTCGAATCGAAGCATTATTTCATTGTCATACCATATCGAAGGACTTAACATAAGGTAATTGCCGAATACATCATTGAAATTTGTAAAGGCGTAAGCAGCAAGCAAACCACCAAATGAATGTCCTAGAATAGTTCTGTTTTTTCGTAACGTGTCAGCCCCAAAGTCATTCTCTATTTTAGGTATTAATTCGTATTTCACAAACTGCATAAACTTTTCTGCACCTCCGCCGCCTTCACCGGTATTGGAAGGTGTGTAATCTATAGCTCTGTCATTTCCGTAACCAATACTAACTACCAGAACATTTGAAGTTGAATAATTACTGCAAATCTCTTTGCAATTATTTGTAACAAAGTTGAAATTCTCCTCCCCATCTAAAACATATACAGTTGCATATTTCTGAATGGAGGAATCGTAATTGTCAGGCAAAGCAATTTTAATTTTATAGTTTGCATTTGTTGAAGTTGATTGGATTGAAAACTCCTTTATCAGGCCGGGGTTTACATCTTCTTTTTTACAAGAAGTTATTAATATGATTAAAAATATTGGAAGTAGTTTTTTCATTTTTTGTTGTTTTCTTTAGTGGTTAGTGTTTTTTGATTTTGATATGACAAATGTATATCCTTCATCACATGCCATTATTATATTACTTTGGGAAAGGATTATAGAATTTTGGGATACTTGCATTAAGCGTAAAAAAAACTCCGTCGGTTGACGAAGTTTTAAAGAAAGCAGATAAAATCAATATTAATGGTGATTCGTATGCATCATTTCTTTTTCTTCGTAGGACAAAGTGGGATCAATGAGGTCAAAGTTTGCCATCATACCGGCAGCGTGGTGTTCAAGAATATGGCAATGATACATCCAGGTTCCTGTGCGGTTATCCGGCATCCACGCTATTTTTATCTTGCTCCTTGGCGTTAAATTATAGGTGTCTTTCCACGCTCTGAATTCCGGAGCTTTGCCATTCTCTTCTAATACCTGGAAAAAGAAGCCATGGAGATGAAATGGGTGATCCATCATACTAACGTTTGAAATTTCCCATATCTGTAATTCTTCGATGTTTACCGGTTTATCATTGACATGCATGTTGTCATTAACCAGGAAATTCATTCCGTTCTTCAGACTGGGTCCGACAGAAAATTTTATCTTTCTTGTAGCAACAGCATTCTTCGAAGCAAGGGGTTTGATTTTCCTAAGAGTTTCAGGAATGAAGGCTACGGAAGGTTTGTTTTCTCCTACCTGAACCGTTGCAAATTTTTCCCGTTTTGCTTTGAGAAAAGTTACACGGTTATAGGGAAGAGATTCTATAGCAAAAGTCTCACCTGCTGTAAAGGGACCAACAGTGATATCTATCCGTTCACCGGGAGTAATCAATACTTCCGTAACAGTACGCGGATGTTCTAAGAGTCCGCCGTCAGTGCCGATTATTTTAAACTCTTTGCCCTCCAGATGTAGAAGAAAATAGCGGGCACTTGATGAATTTATGAAACGCCATCTTTCGGTTTGGGAACCATTCACATTGACTATAGTATTTTCTTTTCCATTTAATAGTAGGGTATTGCCTTGTCGGCCATCGTGCCTTTCTACGACTCTTGGAATAAACCAACCGGGTTTTGTAAATTCATTGACAATGTTGAGTTTCATGTCATCAATCATAAAAATTCTTTCGCCATCTGTAACAACATCCGTTTCGTCTTCGACAATCAAAGCGCCATACATACCTCTTTCCATCTGAACGGTTTCATTGGCATGTGAATGGTACCAGAATGTACCTGCATCAGGAACAACAAAACGGTATTCAAAGGTTTCGCCGGGAGCAACAGGTTTCTGAACGCCGTCTGTTCCATCCATTGCTGCAGGAAGGCATATGCCATGCCAGTGAATGGTTGTTGGCTCATTCAGGTTATTCGTTAACCGGACAATAAGTGTATCGCCCACGTTTGCTCTTAATACAGGGCCGGGAAGCTGTTTGTTAAATCCCCAGGCTTCAACGGTTTTTCCCGGAGCAATTTCCCAATTAAAAGCACTTGCTTCAAAATTGTATTCTACTATTTTTGATTCGGATTTCATGATGATTAATTTTATTTTAGTTTTTATAGATTATTTTTCGTTAAAAAAGTCGCCCGGAGTGGGCGGCTTTGAATTAGCAATTGCAGGAATTACTGCAGTTACATTTTTCACATTTGCAAGATGTACCGCAAGTGCAGTTTTCACAGACACAAGGTTGACATGTGCATTTTGAATTGGCAGAATTTTTCATACTGCTTTGAGCACCTTGGCTCTTTTTTAAGTTTGTTTTCATGACTTTTTTGAATTAAAATTTACACTACAAATGTATGGCAAGCATGCACCGTGAGCGTTATATTACTTTGGGAATGAATTATAGAATTTTGGGTTTCCTTAAAAGGAAGGTTTATTGCCTTTTATAAGCAAAAGCATTCCACCCGGATAATAGGCGAATAGTTAATAAAAAGGAAACAGACTAAATGAGCGGTTATACTTTATCAAGCGCTTTACGCTTTACCGTCCCAACTTTTTTAAAGTAAGAGGGTGTAAGTCCGGTGATTTTCTTGAATTGACTGGAAAGATGCGCTGTACTGCTATAATCAAGTTCAAAAGCAATTTCAGAGAGAGTCTTTTCTCCATAAATGAGTAACTCTTTAGCTTTTTCAATTCTTTGTTCAATATAAAAATTTTCTATAGTTCTTCCTTCGACTGATGAGAATAAACTGCTAAGATGTGTGTACTCATAATGCAGTTTTTCAGAAAGGTAGTTTGAAAGGTTTATTTTTTTTTCTTTAGAATCAACTTCGAACCGGGCTTTCTTAATTGCAAGCTGTTTGATTTTTTCAATCAGTCCGCTCATATGACTGTCGATTAATTCAAAGCCAATACCATTAAGATTTCTTGAAAGGGCAGTTTTCTGTTTTTCATTTAATTCATCCATTAAATGAATCTCACTAAAAAGAACTTTTTGAAAAGGGATCTTTTCTCTGTTTAGGATTTCTTCTACGGCCAGAACACAGCGATGACAAACCATATTTTTTACAAGTACAATATGTGAGGTCATATATAAATAGCGTATTATTATTTCTTGAGTATTTTCAGAATATCAACTTTAATATGGAATAATTGATTGTAATACCCAAAAGTAACTTAAATAAAGCACATTCATGCCTCATTGGGCTTTGCGAGATTGCTTTATAGTAGATAAAAAAGGATGGAGATAAAAAAGTTTAGGGTACATTACATTATTCAATGTTATATTCAGCGAATACCCGACTTATTCTTAATCTTGCAGACAATTATCGCCGTTTTGAATAGTACTTTTTCCAAAAACTCTAAAACTGATAAATAATAAGGCTTGATAGAATTAATTCGGGAAACTTTGAAAAACATTAAACATTAAAGAATCAATATGAATCAGAAATGGGATGAACGGTATAAGGAGCATGAATTTGCTTACGGTAAAGAACCTAATGTTTTTTTCAAAGAGTGGATTTCGAAACTTGAACCCGGGGAAATATTAATGCCTGCCGATGGAGAAGGCCGCAATGGGGTATTTGCTGCACGGCTTGGGTGGAAAGTAACGTCTTTTGATCTAAGCAAAGAAGGAAAATCAAAAGCTTTACAATTGGCCAAAGAGAATAATGTAACTATCGAATATATTGTTGGGGATTTAGAACAACTCGAGTTTGAACAAAAAACATTTGATGTCATAGGACTTGTGTATGCGCATTTTTCAGCAGACAAGAAATCTACCTTCCACCTGAAATTAAATAGCTTTCTCAAACCCGGAGGGGTAATTATTTTTGAGGCTTTCAGTAAGAAGCAAATACAGTATAAAAAACTCAATCCTCAAGTAGGTGGCCCCGATGATATTAATATGCTGTACTCCAAAGAAGAAATAATTGCGGATTTTGGTAATTATGAAGTCTTAATGTTAGAAGAAGAAGAAATTCTTTTAAATGAAGGAAAATATCATAATGGAAAGGGTTCTGTGATAAGATTTGTTGGGAGAAAAAAATAAAGCACTGCTAACAAAAATAAATTGCAGAAAAAAAATGATCACCTAAATTTAAGTATAAATCCTTTTTTTTGATCAATTCACCTTAAATACAAAATTGCCAGATTCCCTGGCTGTACGGGGTTTCCTTATAATTATTCTACAATCGGTGTGGTTTTGTTATTTCAATTTCAGGTGGGAAAACAACGTACAATATAAATCCTTTGGGCGCATGAGAATAAATACTCTGCCCTTGGGCTCTTTAAAGTAAAAAGACCAGCATATTTAATCGCCTGTAAACAAGCTTAAGTATGAAAAAAAAGGCTTGCGCCTGTTGTTCGTACGGTTTTCCCTCTTACCCTGCCGCACATTTCATCATTACCAGCAATAACAATGATGTTTTTAAATAGTCAAAGATTATTTTTCCCTTTCAGCTTAACAATTGCATATAAGCCGGTTCTTTTATTAAAATAGTTGTCATTGCGAGATAATCTGTATTCACATAACCTGAACCTTTCAAGTTTAAAAAATTAAAATAATACTAATTGTGAAAGAAAGTATTTTTAAGCTGTTCCGTCGAGCTGGGTCCCAAAAGAAGATCCGGCGACAGCCAGGTACCTGAAGTCTATTACCACATTAGCCGGTTTGATCCAGCAAGCAAGTTCTATTTATTGTTAGGTCTTAATTATCCCAATCAATCTTTTTTCCATCGTTGGGCGAAGTCATGCGTTTAAGGATGGCATACCACTCTGATTATAGATAGACGTTTGTGCAAAAGACTTAGTCAAACAAGAGAGATTAAGAATGAGGCCTTGATGTCTCTCTATAACGATATAAATTTGCTCCGTTATTATTTACTCCAACCAAAATTATTTTAATAGTTGAATTTGTGTCCTTTCGGTCTAGACCATAATAATATCGGATGCCCTTGCAATCTGGATCTGAAAAGATCTGTTCAACTGTATTGTTTCTGCTAAAGTAAGACTCATAATTGGAACAGTTAATATTAAAAATATTTCTGCATTTGAGGTAATCTTTTGATAATGTAATAAGATTATTACCTGGATTATTATATATAATATCCTGATTTCCTCCACCATTTATTTTACGATGAGTCACAAGCTTACTAATATATTGATCTAATGTGGTAATATTTTGAAAACGGTCAAACATATTGTTATTACTCGATTTCTTACAATTTAAAGCTCGTACACCGGGGGTTCCCACACCAGAATTACAGACATCATTGTCTAAAGCGAGAAAAAAGTTTACTGTCGAATTATCGGAAGGAGGGCAGACTACGGTCCCTTTATCTGAAGTACCACATAAATGAAATTTTATAGCATTATATGATACCAAATCAGCCATTTTTAACGTGAAATAATCTATATCCCCATATATAGTTCCACCAAAATATTTTATTTTACCATTAAATTCTATTTGAAAATCCATTATTAGTTGAGCAGCGTCTTCAGCAGAATATGTATGATCAGGTTCTTTAACTGGGTCGCAATAAATGCATGGATCAGCCACAGTTCCAACCGGTTTATAATTTTCATTAGAAGAGTCCCGCAGATTGCCAGATGCAGAACTGTCGGTAATATTCCCACTGCTATCGTTAGGTTTTTGATTGCAGCTATAAAAAACAAGAGTAAACAATAGTAATCTAAATAAATTTTTCATAATTTTTAAAGTTTAAATTTTGTGTTACAAATAAAGAGACAATGAAACTCAAACAAAAATAATCATATAGTTTTAAAGTCCAAATGTTTTTACAAATATTTTGAACCTGAATATACTTTTGGCTTTCGTTGACACGTGTTAAAGTAATTGAAGTAAACTTACCACAGAAGGTATTTGTGGTAAAAGCATGTTTTAGTATTTAAATCCGATAACTTACTTAAAAAGTTGCCTAATTTGCTTTCAAGATATAATTTCATAAATTTGACAAAGCGTATTTTTGAAATTTTATTTTACTAAAACATTTTTTAAATGAGAACTCACAAAAAGCGCTGGTTATTTTTATTAATCGCTTCTGTAATTACAGCAGCTATATTTTTTATTGTTATTCCGGATAATCCCTGCGAAGTTTGCGACCCTAATCAAGATCATCATTTTAGTGCAAGCGAATCGGTACCCCTGATTGCTGTCTTTAATACCAGGTTTAATATAACTACATATGGCGGAACTATTTTTGGAGTAAAAGACTACTTCGAAAAGGGATTTGATAGCAAGCACCTTCCGCAAGGCGGCTCTCGTGCATTTAAGTTTCATTTTTGTTCTCCCAAAAGTGGCGCTAGCGATTTTTTTTTAGTTTTTCAAAATGCATATTGTATTAATAACAGACTGATGGATTTTGAAAATGTTGTACCTTTTTATTTTACCGGAGGAGATTTGACTTTTCCAAAGACAAGGTGCAACTCTTCAAGTTCGGTTGATTGTGTACAAAGAGATGGCGAAAGCAGACCTTACCCTGATGCAACAAGACCTTTGTCAGATTGGCAGAAAAGCCAAGAATTTAATGGGATTGACCTTCCTGCAGTTAGGGCAGCTTTTAAGCTGAAAACAATTTTTACCCGGGAATTACAAAAATGCACTGACAATTACGTAGGATATTTTATTTACAATACATCGCTTTTGGATATATTTGGTAATAAGGATAAGCCAGGTGATCCACCATGTCAGGGAATTCGTTATTATTATGCATATGACAGAGTAAAGAGCACATATAAAATAAGAATAATCTTGGTTGGAGTAGATGCTAATGGCAGGAATCTTAACACCTGGCGAGAAACGTCTGTACCATTTAATTAAAAAGGTCAAATATTATTTTCATTTAGTCATAACATAAAATATTCTGCTATTTTTGCTGACCATCGGCAGTTTCATTCTTGCATGAATGTTAAACCCCCTTTTATCTATCAGAAAAATTAAATGCAAAAATATTTTAGTCGACATTTTATTGGAATTTATTTTTTATTATTTATTGTTTGTTGTTCTCCTGATCATCAACAATCTTCTGTATACACATCAAAGACAGATTCTATCGTCCCGCCTGTACGAATTGTCGCCGGAAAACCTGTTGTTATAAAAACCGATACGTGTCCACCTCCTCGTTGTATTGTTATACCGGAAAAACCATTCAATTATCCCACAAAGATTGCAGGCGTTACCAAATTTATAAAGTTATTACAGCCCATTAAAAAACCTGTTGATTTTTCCATTGCCCTTCAAAATTTTAACACAGACAAAGGCCTGGCTCTTAGTTCCGTTCTTAGTTCTTGCAAGGATCGTAACGGCAACCTCTGGTTTGGAACCGATGGCGGCGGTGTAAGCAGGTACGATGGTAAATCATTTACCAATTTTACTTTGGGACATGGACTTGGTCACAATTCTGTTTACTGTATTCATGAAGATAAAAAGGGCAACATCTGGTTCGGTACCAATGGTGGAGGTTTAAGTAAATATGATGGAAAATCATTTGTCACTTTTACTGTCGCTCAAGGCCTTTCAAGCAATGCTGTTCACTCCTTAATCGAAACGAAAGATAACAGACTATGGATTGGTACGGAAAAAGGTGTGAGTATTTATGATGGTAAATCTTTCATTAGGTTTAATGCTTCAACTGAATTGGATAGTTGTGAAGTGGATTGCATGACGGAGGATTCAAATGGGACAATTTGGTTTGGCACAAATGAACATGGTGCTTTTAAGTTTACCGGGGATAGTTGTATTCATTTCACCGCCAACAATGGACTAGCCGATAATAATGTGAGAAGTATTATTCAGGATAGTTCTATAATCTGGCTGGGTTGCGAATCGGGTCTTGTGAAGTATAAAGATAAATTGTTTTCGACTATTACTACAAAGGAAGGATTGAGAGACAATAATATCAATTGTATTCATAAGGATAATCAGCAAAATATCTGGGTAGGCAATTCAGGAGGTATAAACAAATATGATGGTCACTCATTCAAAACAATTGCAACTAATGAAAATCTATTGAACAGCGAAGTATACTGCATCACAGAGGATAATTCGGGAAATTTATGGTTTGGTACGTATGGTGGCGGTTTATTTTTGTATTCCAATTCCGGTTGTACTACCTCAAATAACCTTGCCGGAAATGTTGTCAATAATATTATCGAAGACAAAGCAGGAAATATATGGTTTGGAACTGACGGAGGCGTAACCAGGAATGACGGAAAAATTTTTACATCATATTCAATCTCTCAAGGGCTTGCAGACAACCGTGTTTTAAGTATTGCCGAAGACAGTGCAGGCCTTTTGTGGTTTGGCACTTATGGAAGGGGTGTAAGCAGCTATGATGGAAAATGCTTTACTACATTCACTACTGACAATGGATTAGTGGATAATACTGTGTGGGTTATTACTAAAGATTTGTCAAATAATATCTGGATGGGTACTAACGGGGGTGTCTCGAAGTATAAAAACGGAGTTTTCACGAATTACAATACAAATACAGGTCTTTCTAACAATAAAATCCGGTGTATTACTCCCGATAATTTTGGAAATATATGGTTTGGAACAGATGGCGGCGGTGTATGCTATTTTAATGGCAAAACATTTACAAATTTTACTACAAAACAGGGTCTAGCCAATAATTCAATTTACTGCATTACTAAAGATCAAACCGGAAACTTATGGTTCGGTACTGCAGGAGGTGGCATTAGTATTTTAAGTGTTGACATACTTAATAAGCTTACTTCTTATGAAAATAGAGGTTTAGACAAGTTTGAGCAAAGGGATCAGATATTTAAAAATTTTACCACTGAAGACGGCCTGGCAAATGATGTCGTATATGATATCGTTGAAAATAAACAGGGTGATGTAATTATTGGTACCAATGAAGGCTTTACAGTTCTTAATGGTGGTTATGATTCTATAAAAAAAACAGCTGCAAAAAAAGGGATTACTTACTTGAATCAAAAAACAGGTTATCCTATAAAAGACATAAATATTAATGCCCTTTATATGGATTCTATAGGAATTATCTGGGCAGGTACCGGTGATAAATTAATACGTTTTGATTTTAACTCTATTCTTAAGCCAAATTCAAAGCCTACTGTTGTAATTCAAAACATTAAATTAAATAACCAAAACATCAGCTGGTATGATTTGGAGCGTTCAAAAGGAAAGAATGAAAGTTTTGAATTGGACAGTTTAACCTTTCCTCCAAATATTACGGAAGAGGCAATTGTTTTTGGCAGCTCTTTAAGTAATGCTAAACGCGATTCCATGCGTAAGACATTTGATGGGGTTTTGTTTGATAGTATTAGCCGTTTTTACTATTTACCGATAAATCTGGTTTTACCCTGCATTGATAATAACATTACGTTTGATTATGCAGCTATTGAACCTGCCAGACCGTTTCTTGTGAGATATCAGTTCATGCTTGTAGGATTTGATAAAACCTGGAACCCGGTAACGGATAGAACCCATGCAAGTTTCGGTAATTTGTTTGAAGGTGCTTATACTTTTAAATTAAGAGCCAAAAGTCCCGAAGGGATATGGAGCGATGATATAAGTTATAGTTTCATTATTCTGCCCCCATGGTATCGTACCTGGTGGGCCTATACAATGTATGTAGTTATATTTTTAGCACTATTTATCGGTTACATAAGATGGCGATTATTTGATTTGAAAAGAGAAAAAGAAATACTGGAAGAGAAGGTTGCTCTCCGTACTTCTGAATTAAAGAAGGAAAATGAAAGAGCAGAAAGTCTACTATTAAATATTTTACCCCATGAAATAGCCGAAGAACTGAAAGTAACAGGAACTGCATTGCCGAAGGAATTTGAAGAAGTAACAGTATTATTTACTGATTTTAGGAATTTCACTCAGTTGACAGAACAAAGCAATGCGCAGCAATTGGTCAGCCAGATCAATTATTATTACAGCGCATTCGATAGTATAATTTCCAAATATGCAATTGAAAAAATAAAAACGATTGGAGACAGTTACATGTGTGCCGGCGGACTTCCTGTTGAAAATAAAACCAACCCTCAGGATACAATTATGGCTGCATTGGAAATCAGGAATTTTGTTTTAAAAGAAAAGGAAATCAGGCAAAAAACAGGTCAAATATTTTTTGAAATTAGAATTGGCCTTCATACGGGGCCCGTTGTAGCCGGAATTGTTGGTGTCAAGAAATATGCTTATGACATTTGGGGCGATACTGTCAACGTAGCTAAACGCATGGAAAGCAGCAGCGAGCCGGGGAAAGTAAATGTTTCCGGCAGCACATATGAATTGGTAAAAGATAAATTTAAATTTTCTTACCGCGGAAAGGTTCAGATAAAAAACAAAAACGATCTGGACATGTATTTTGTGGATAATATGTAAATTTAAATCAATCCTTGATACTTTTACTAATCTTCCAGAGCGTAAGCATTTCCAAAATATAAATATATATGAAACCGCTTTTAACAATTTATAACCTGAGCTCTTAGGAAAAATAAATCTGGAAAATATTATTACTATTGAAATAATTTTACTCAAAGCATTGAATTTTCAAATTTTGAAAATTATGAAATCTTAATGTTAGAAGAAGAGGAAATTCTTTTGAATGAAGGAAAATATCATAATGGGAAGGGTTCTGTGATAAGATTTGTTGGAAGAAAAAAATAGATCACTCTTAACAGCAATATTATTATATTTTTGTCTAACTTTCTCAAATCAATTTCCGCTTATGCAAAAAAAAAGTAATAGGAATATTTCGCCGAAGAAACCTGTTGCTTCAAATCAACCGGCAAATAAGGAAGAGAGAAAGAACAATCTGATTCCAATCATTATTCTGGTTTTAGTAACAATTATATGTTTTTCCAATTCCCTGAACAATGATTTTACCAATTGGGATGATCCCGGATATGTAATCGATAATCCTCTAGTAAAGAGTTTGTCATCCGGCAATATCAAAGAAATGTTTAAAACACCGGTACAGGGAAATTATCATCCGCTAACCATATTATCACTGGCGCTAGACTACAAGGTAAATCAGCTAAATCCTTTCGGATATCATTTTTCGAATTTGTTGTTTCATCTTCTTAATGTAATTCTCGCTTTTGTATTTGTACGGATGTTAACCGGACGAATGCTTATTGCATTTATTGTGGCATTGTTTTTTGGAATCCATCCCATGCATGTCGAATCAGTTTCCTGGATCTCTGAGCGAAAGGATGTTTTATACGTATTGTGGTATCTCGCTTCGCTATGTACATGGCTATTCATGTTGAGAACACAGAGGAATCAGACTATTTATTATTCATTGACAGTTATCTTTTTCATTTTCTCTTTACTTTCAAAGGCACAGGCTGTCACCTTACCATTGGTTTTATTATTGATCGATTATTTTAAAGAGAGAAAATTAAGTAAGAAATTAATTTTGGAGAAACTTCCTTTTTTCCTGATAGCCATAGTTATGGGTGTAATAGCTTTGAAGGCTCAGAAGATGTCGGGCGCTATTGCAGAAATGCCGGCAATTAATCTTTACGAAAGATTTCTGTTTGCCTCATATGCATTTATTATATATGTATATAAATTATTCTTACCGTTTAATTTATCAACGTACTATCCGTATCCCGAAAAAACAGGAAATTCTTTTCCGACAATTTTTTATATAGCTCCAATTTTGTTATTGGGTTTAATATTTATTGTAGTTAAGTATTTCAGTAAAAATAAATCGTTTGTTTTTGGATTTGTTTTTTTTATTCTTAATATCATCCTTCTGTTGCAAATACTTCCCGTTGGTTCCTCTATACTATCTGAAAGATATACTTACCTGGCATATATAGGGCTCTTCTTTATTATCGGATATTTATTTGACAAAGTTTGGTATTCAAAAGTCAAAAACGAATCGAAGTATAAATATTTATTTGCCGGCGGAATATTCCTGTTTGCAATTTTCCTTTCAGTGAATACAGTTGCCAGAAATAAAGTGTGGAAGAACAGTGAAACCTTGTGGACAGATGTGCTCAACCAATTTCCAAGAGTTGTTATCGCTTTATGCGATCGCGGCAATTATTACAAAGCAAAGGATAAGGAGGATTTGGCATTTGCAGATTTTGACAGGGCATTACAAATTAATCCCGATCATGTGGAAACACTTATTAATCGTGCAGAGATCTACCGACTTCGTGGACAACTGGAACTATCTCTAGCCGATTGTAACAGGGCTATTAATGTGAATCCTAAATACAATGGAGCTTATGTAAATCGCGGCATTGTGTATTGCATGACTTCCAGGCTTGATGATGCAATGATGGATTTCAACAAAGCAGCTTTACTCGATCCTAATTTTTCAAGTACCTATTGCGATCGCGGTAACTTGTATGACATGAAAGGTATGCTCGACTCCGCTATCATAGACTATACAAAAGCAATTCAATTGAAGCCTGATTATGCCGAAGCATTTTATAATCGGGGCAAGACCTATTTTAGAAAGCAAGAATTTGATGCTGCATTGAATGATTTCAATGCTGCATTAAAAATTAGGAAGAATTATTTCGGTGTGTATTTTTATCGCTCTAAGGTTTATAAAGCCAGGAAAGATTATCAAAATGCACTCAACGACGCTCTATATATTAAAGAAAGCGGACAGCCAATCGATGAAAATTATATTGTTGAATTACGTAATTTGTTGCAATAAATCAGCTATTAATAAAAATGACTAATAGAATAGAGCAATTTAAAAAGGATGGGTATTTAATTCTTGATGGATTTAATACCGACCGGGAGTGTGACGATTTAATGAAACAAGCTGCTAAATTAGTAGCCGGCTTTAATTATGACGGTCACCCATCCGTTTTTCAAACAGATGATCAGACAAAAACGTCCGATGAGTATTTTCTTAACTCCGGTGATCGCATTTCATTCTTTTTTGAAAAGAACGCTTTTGATTCAAAGGGAAATCTTAAGAATGATTTATTCCACTCCCTTAATAAAATCGGACATGCTTTGCATGATATAGATCCTGTATTTAACCGGTTCTCAAGATCTGTTCAAATGAAAAAATTAGCCTCTGATCTTAACTTAAGCGATGCAGTAGTTATACAAAGCATGTACATTTTTAAACATGCCGGAATTGGTGGAAAAGTGGACGTACATCAAGATGCAAGTTTTTTATATACTGAACCACAATCCTGCATTGGATTTTGGTTTGCTTTAGAAGATGCAACAAGGGAAAATGGCTGTTTGTGGGCTATGCCGGGAGGACATCGGACAGCATTGCGTTCATGGTTCCGGAGAAAAGAAGGCGGCGGAACGGAGAATGTTACATTAAATAATGAATCAATATCAATAGAGAATATGAAAGCACTGGAAGTTAAAAAGGGAGCTTGCATAGTACTTGATGGATTGCTGCCTCATTATAGTTTACCTAATACCGGCAACAAATCAAGACAGGCATATTCAATCCATACTATAAATAAAAATTACAATTATCCTTTGGAAAACTGGCTTCATCGGAAGGCCGGTGAGCTTTCAGGTATTTAGCTTAGGAATTTAGTAAAGGCTTATTATTAATTAATGTTACATTCTTTATCCAGCACTTGTACAGTCCTTATATAAAATTCATGAGCTTCTTCCACTGTTTTGCCAATGCAAACAACTCCTAGTTTTCCATATTGTGACAATGCACCAATCATGTGAAACATTACGCCGGTTTGTTTCGAACTATCGTATAGAATGTGATTGCAGATGGCAATGTCGATTAAATCTTGCGGTGTAAGTCCAATATATTTTTCATTCACTAAATTATCTGAAGCAAAATAGCAGCGCTTTTCTCCGTTGGACATTTTATAAATTCCTTCCTTCCAGTTAAAATCGCCATCCGTTAAAAACTTAAGCATAATAAAAGGATGTGTAGTGCCGCCTTTTCGTAAATTAATTTCAATAGCATAATGTTTCCAGCCTACCGGTTGTTTAACCGATAAAAAGTCAATACTGAACCTGCCTAATACACCTAAGCGTTGCATTTCAAAGGAAATGGCTTGAGCCATCATTGCAATTTCTGTATTATATCTTATGTTGGCCGGAAAAGTAGCTCCAAGAAAGACTTGTCCGCTTTCGCCGCCCAGCAGTTGATCGTGTGTCGATATAATTTCAGGTTCGCCAAGCGGATTTATCCTGCATTGCACGGAAGGTGATTCTTTGTATTCGCCTTCGATAAACTCTTCTACAATGCCACCCATGCTGGTAAACTTTTCAATAAATATCTCATAGCTTAATTGATTTGCGATAATTAATAAGTTACCGGGTAATTTTTTTAGAATTTCAGCAGCTAAATTATTTTGTGATCCGTCAACGATAGAATAATTAAATATGGCATTTCCTTCTCCGGAAAATCCGTCATTCATCTTTACAACTGCTTTGCGCAATATTGGATTGTTTATTTTTAATTGTGCCAGGGCAAGAGCGATATCGTTTTCGTTTTGCAGCGATTCAAAACCGACCGCTAATGGAATGTTTAATCTTTTAAATATTTCACGACTTCCTTTTTTTGTACCCAGATATAAAAGTTTGGGGTCGCACCCAAAAATTGGAATATTCAAAGCAAGCGAAAGTTGTTTTTCGTATTCAGTAACATTGAAAGAAGCCATGTGAGCCAGTTGGGGAAATTTAATGGCTTGTCTAATTCTTTTGATTAAGCGCGGACGTTCAAGAATTTTTTCGGTAAGGGATCTGGAAGATGCATCGTAGCAGCTCAAAATCGTTAACCGCTGGCGTGCATGATAACCGGTTATGCCGGGCAATAGATGAAGGTAATAATCGATAATGCTGTTGTCTATCGGCACACTGGTAATGTAAATAACCTGCGTTCGAGGCATACGCAATAACATAAGCATGCATAGCATTCTTTCTTCATAATGAAAAACACCTTTTATGGATTTTATAATTTCCTGGTCAAGCGTAAGGCTGGGAATAATAACTACTGTTTTTTCAGCCATGTCATCCAAAAAGATTTCATAGAAATGTTTTTTAAATCTTTCCTGAAGTAAATCAAAAGCTGAATTAGCCTGACTGAAATGATAATGAGTCATAGGAGTCGTATTAATTGTATCCATAAGATATAATTTAATAAGGAAAGGTAGTATTTTCTCTTGAAATTTTATATTGAATGCATTTTATTTTTTAATTTAATTTACCGGCAAACATGGAAAAGTTAGTCAACGCCCGCCTTCCTATATAACTTCGAATTTAGCCGGCTATAGCCATCGGAATCATCCTTTGTGTTGGGGCTTTGCATATTCATCTGCTTTAAATGTCTAATGCAATTTCAATAGAAAATTTACTTCAATAGCCTAAATTTATTCAAGGATAACAATCGACAAAAATCGTTAAGCATATTTGAACAACCCAAGAAGTACCTTGAAAAAAGGCAATGAAACATAGGATTAAATAAAGGAAGCAAAAAATCCTGCAGACACACTGCAGGATTTTAGAAAACAGGATAAAGTGATCTTACTGTTCACAAATAACAGTTCCGTCATCCGCTAAAAGAACTCTTTTATGTGTTGTTCCATTGAAAAGGTAAACTCCATATTGAATTTGTCCGTTTGCCAGAGTGTATTTTTGACTTTTATGTCTGGGTGTATAACCGGGATAATTTGCTGTAATAGTCGCTTGCACTGCAGCCGGTGTAGTTGAGTATTCAATTCTTGAAGCACTCATGAGATAATTTCCTGCTGCATCAAATATCAATTTAACAGGTTCAACGCCTGTTGTGCGGATAATTACTTCAATTATATTGCCTGCTGAACAGGAAGAATCTTTTTCTGCATGTAAAATCTGGTAACCCGGATAGTTAGTTGAAATGTAGCCGGTAACAGTTGAAGAAAGGGAATCAAGAGGAATTTCATCAAAGTTGCCGTGCTCAAAACCATGACAATGACCTCCGCCGTTTCCATGTCCTCCATGGTGTCCATTACCTCCACCATGTCCATGACCACCCTGGTGACCATGACCTAAATGAAAAATCTCGCCTTGTCCAAGATAATTATCACTAGTGTTGAAAGCGAGTTCTTCAGTGGTATTAAGCGTTACAATTGTTTTTGCTGTATTATTAGTTATTGAAACAGCACTGGCAATAAAAGCATCAGGATAATTGTTCTCTACATAACTAACGATTCTTTCGGGTACCTGGTTAACTGCTAGGTCCTGTTCGGTTGCAGTACTGTTTTCTTTGCTGCAAGAGCTAATAAATAAGGATAATGCAATAAATGCAATTTTGTGGATTTTCATTTCTTTTTGTTTTTTTTAGTTTATTTGAATAAAGAATGGATAATCAATACACTTCAATCGTTGTTTTTAAATTTCATTTACTACGAAACGTGCTTTGAACTATAAGATAGTATCATGCATTAAAAGGTTGGGTAGAAATATTTAGGTAAATTGCCTGAAAAACCTTACAATTACATATTAGAAGTAGAAAATGGAGTGTATTATTTAAGGTTTAACAGTACTAAAAAATTCTAACATTTTAATATTTAATAACAATCGATAAATCATGAAGTACCTAATCTCTTTAATTTCATTTGCATTAATTTCATATACAGTTGATGCCAACATTCATATTGTTACCTGCCAGAATAACCCCGTACATTTTCTACCCGAAACATTTGCCTGCGAGGTTGGAGACACCATTCAATGGACATGGGTAGCAGGAAATCATATTGTTGGCCCGATTGATCCCTCTTATATACCCGGCGGTGCGGCAATGTTTATTGCTCCTATTGATGTCAACAATCAATCTTTTGAATATGTTGTAACTGTTATAGGGACTTATAATTATGATTGTCATCCAGCTACACCGCATGGTGAAACCGGTAGTTTTATTGTTTCCTCTGTAGCCGGAATACAAAACGATTTTTCATTAATTAATCTTACATCTGCTTATCCAAACCCTTCCGATGGGAAATTTCAATTTGTAATTGATAATTCACTGCTTAATCAAAATTGTAAATTAAGGATTCTTGATTTTCAGGGGAAATTAATCTATCAATCAACAATTTCAAATGCAAAATCGAATATTGAATTAAGTAATATAATTAAAGGAACTTATTTTCTGGAATTTGATAATGGGGAGACTATTATCAATAAAAAAATAGCTATTCAATAGTATAAGAATATTAAACTATTGAAAATCCTCGAATATTTTATTTACTAAAAATAAAATAATAACTTTAGATATCTTCTTATGAAATCAACAATTAAAAAATCAATCTATTCTGGCGTAATGGCATTTTCATTGATAATGCTAATTTCATTTACTTCTAAAAATTCTGAAACAATAGTTGTAAAGACTAACATTTATTGCGACCACTGCAAAGTATGCAGTAGTTGCGGCGGTAAAATTATTAAAGACCTGGGTTTTTCTAAAGGAATACAATTGGTCGAGCTCGATGAAGTAAAGATGACAATTACAATAACTTATAATCCAAAGAAAACTTCACCGGAAGCAATCAGGCAAGCAATTTCAATGTATGGATATGATGCAGATTCTGTAAAGGCTGATTCTGCAGCCTATTCCAGGTTGGATGAATGTTGTCATAAGAAATAACTTTTTTTTATTTCAAAGGATGGTTTAATGATTCCAATAGCAATTGGAGTATTAAAGTAATTATTAATTTATTACATTTTTTTTTTGTAAATGTTGAGTGCTATCGTCCAAATAGACAAGAATGAAACACAAGGATCAAATCGTTTCTATATTTTTTCGAATCAGATTATAGTTGGATTGATAATAACAAAAAGGATGTAATTCTCATAGAAGGTTTTGTGAAATACAAATATAGAAAAGAGGATCCCCAGTTTTTAATAGGCAATTGAAATTTTTGTAACCAGTCTGCTGTTCGATGTTACAATAACTACCTGATAAAGTCCCGGCTTTAGATTTAAATTATACTCGACCTGTCTCAAAGATCCGGGCAAGACATCTCTGAATTCTTCCTTACCTAAACTATTTAAAACATAGAAATACTTATTGCTTTCTTGATCGGTCGGCCATTTCATGGTTATGTTTCCTGAAGATGGATTTGGAAAAATCATAAAGCTATTGGTTTTATAATTTTTTATTTCATTAAAGATGCCGGACAAATCATACTTAGCCACGCCGATATTCGAAGTCTCTAAATTATTTTCATAATTAAACCTACCGCAAACATAAACGCTGCCATCGACTCCTTCAGTTATCGATTTTCCGTTTTCTCCTAAGAGGTTCAGGGAATCGAAGATATCATATCCAAGAAGGTTAAGTGAAGTATCAAAAGCGGCAAAGAATAAATCAGACTTAGGGAAGGATAGAACAAAAAGGCTTCCTGTTGCGCCTATTATTCCATTGTCGAGCATGCGGATATCTCCAAGTTCAGAGGTAAAATATGCAGTAAGTTGAAAACTTGAACTGTCAATCAATGCTCCTGATGAATCTAATTTTTCAATACTTAAAACATCCAGGCCATTTTGAGGAACCTTAGATCCATAAATGTTCCCATGATTATCGGAGAGTAATCTTAAATAGGACAGAGGTAGAATAGACTTTTTCCAAAGTAAATTTCCTGTTGTATCCAATTTCATGAGTATACCAACTTGTCCAATGGTATCCATAAGTATGCCGGAGACATAAATATTTTTGTTGACATCAATTATCATGTCATTCAAGTCAGCAAAGGATTGAGTAGAATATTGTTTCAATGTCCAATCACGAACACCGTTTGAAGTATAATGAGATACAAAAATAAAATTTAAAGATGTAGTTGTATCTCTCCCTGATCCTGCAGCAAATAATCCGCCTGATGAATCCGCCAGCAACTTAACGTCATACGAAAACCCAAAGGAAGAATCTACTCGTTCCCAAAGGACAGTCCCGGCCGAGTCCATGCATAGCAGCGACAAGCATACAAGTGGGAAGGCATCCCAATGAGATGCAACAACGAAACTTGAATTACTTAGAATTTCCATATCTAAAACATCGTAACCTGGAAAAGTTGTACTGCTGTCCGGTACATAAAAGTGCCTGACAGCAAAAGTAGTATCAAAACGAGCCACAACTATTTTACTTATAGGCAGTGAATCGTTGTAAAGTGTAGCGGCGGCAAAAATATTTCCATGGTTATCTTGCTTAACTTTAACATAGCCCGGTCCGGGATTGGAAGTATCAATATCGAGAAAAGCTGCTGATTCATCAATGAAAAGCAGTGCATTCTTGTTTCTGCCTGAAACGCTTTGGTAAATACCGCTTGTAACGGTTTTCCCCGAAGGCAGAACTGTAATGCTCTTCCCCGATGATTCGTAATTCCCGTTTGGGCTATAGGAATAATCCCATGTACGGCTAATCTGTGAAAAAACATTATTATGCATTAAAATACCTGCTATCAAAATCAGGAATAATAGATAAGTTTTGAAAGAAATTTGTTTCATAAATTTAAATTAACTGATGGGAAATAAATCTTACTGTAAATAAAAGCAATTGCCTTCAATGATACGTAAAGCTATTGTTAATTATTTCCGGCGTTTTAAAAAGGGTATTATTTAAATGAAATATGCAAAATACACGAATTTAGGTGCCAACACTTTATTAATCTCTTCTGTTTTATTATTACAAGGGTTTAGCCATTGAAATATGGCTTTTCTGGCATTGACAATCCAACCGGACTAAGCATAAATTAGTTACATTTGTTGTCCTGCATCTTTGCAACAATGCCCCCTCCATTAAAATGAGAAACTGCAACCTTTTACTGCTTTGCTTCGCCTTTCCGATGTCAGGATTTTCTCAGCTTGTTATTACAAATAATGCCTCTGCTACATCATTGGCGCAAACCATTGTAGGGAATGGAATCACTGTCAGCAATGCTATGATTGACTGTGGAGTTAATTCAACTGCAACATTTACCTATACCGGGTCAAGTCTCGGATTGCCCAATGGAGTTTTATTAACCAGTGGACTTGCTTCTGATGTTTCAAATCCGGGAACGTATTTCAGCAGTGTTCAAAATGGAAATAATTTAAGCGATCCCAATGTAATTGCTATCAGTTCCCAAGCACGCTACGATGCCTGTTTCCTGGAGTTTGATTTTATACCTGTTTGTGATACACTTAACATTACCTACGTTTTCGGTTCAGAGGAATATCCACAATACATCAATCAATACAACGATGTTTTTGCAATGTTTCTCACCGGTCCGAATCCTGCCGGAGGAAATTATTCTTCTCATAACATAGCGACATTGCCCAATGGAACAACACCTGTTTCAATATTTACCATCAATGGCGGCTGGCCCCTTGGCTCCGGAGCTGCTAACCTCGCGTATTATGTAGATAATTATACAAATCCCAATACAGACATTGTTTACGATGGTTATACAATTCCAATTACTTCGACAGTAGCTGTAACCCCATGCGTTTCTTATCACCTTAAAATTGCTATTGTAGATGCCTTAAATGGAAGATACGATTCAGGTGTTTTTATTCAGGGAAATACTTTTACGTGCAGTACTGCACCAAATCCAACCATAGCTGCAACCGATGCATGCATAAATAATGGTACTGCCACTGTATTGGTCTATAATTATTCCGGTCCATCAAACTATTTATGGTTCCCCGGTGGACAAACTTCATCTACCATAACAAATTTAGCGCCCGGAGATTATTCTTGTTTGATTACCTATCCCGGATTGTGCACTACAGACAGTTTAACTGTTACAGTTAATGATGGTCAACCATCTGTTGTTACAATGCCGTCAACAACGATTTGCATTGGACAATCGGTTTCATTAACAGCAAATGCTACCGGTGGTGCTTCCGGTTATAATTATTCATGGACAACGGGATCAACTCCCATGAATGTAAATGTAAGTCCGACAGTAACTACAACATACACCGTAATAGCTTCCGATGCAAATGGATGCAATTCATTGCCGAAATCTGTTACAATCAATGTTAATCCGCCGTTGACGGTTCAAACTACGAATGCAATATCGATATGCGAAAATGCATCAACAACACTTTCAGCATTGGCCGGCGGAGGTAATGGAAACTACAGTTACATGTGGTCTCCTTCATCCGGACTTAGTGATACAACAATTTCTAATCCCATTGCAACTCCCGCAATTAGTACGTCATACATTTTAACGTTGTCAGATGATTGCGGCACACCTCCAATTTCAACTGCCATTTCTGTCTCCGTTGAACCACAGCCAACTCCTTTGATTTCTGCAAATGTTTTATCGGGTTGTGTGCCGCTATGTGTTGCTTTTACAGATACTTCATCGGCAACATGCTCAACAGCGACATGGACTTTTGGTGATGGTGCCGATACAATTTCTTGCAGCAATTTAATACATTGTTTTACTAAACCCGGTACATATACTGTTGCCAATACAAAAACAAGCACGGCAGGTTGTATTGGAACGGGAAGGAGAAGCAATTACATCACTGTATTTTCTAAACCAATTCCTGCATTTTCATATTTGCCCAATCCGGTTTTAATTATTGATCCGGCGGTTGGTTTTACAGATCAATCAACCGATGCTATTTCATGGCATTGGTCCTTTGGCGACAATGTTAATAATACGTCACAAGAGAAAAATCCTGTTCATGTTTATGCAGATACAGGATGTTATGATTTGCAGCTTGCCGTCATGAATCTCAACGGTTGTGCCGACACAATAAATTCTCAGATATGTGTAGAAATGGAATTGGAATTCTATGCACCGAATGCTTTTACTCCCAATAATGACGGAATAAATGAAGTCTTTCTACCCTTGGGAACAGGAATTAACAAAAGCGAATATGAATTTTCAATATTTGATCGATGGGGAAGAGAAATTTTCAAAACCTCAAGACTTGGTGAAGGCTGGACAGGGAAAGTCTCAAATGGATCAAAGACAGCACCCGAAGACACCTATGTTTGGCTTGTCAAGTTGTATGACTTCCAAAGAAATTTTCATCAATTTGTAGGGAAGGTGAGTTTGATAAAATAAGTTGGAACGGTTAATATTTATTCTTTTTATACTTCAAGTCAAAGAAATTCATTCGAAGACTAACAAATAGATCAAAGCTCGGCTGAGCGCAGTCGAAGCCAAAATTAAAATTGATCCCGGTCACTGAGCGCAGCCGAAGTGCGGTTATTGAGCACTGACGAAGTGTGGTTCCTCCCGCTGGTCGAAGTCTTAAGCGGGAGCAGCATAATTATTTTATTGCTCTGCAATCAAATCGAGCGCGTGACTTCGTCCTCTACGAAGAACGGTAAGTAAAATTCCTTTAAATGATAATAGAGATTAATATTGTTATCATTAATAAATACGTAAAATCATTGATCATTAAATTCGTAAGCACTTTAATTGGCATGTCGTGGACGAAGTCACGCGCTCGATTTGGAGGCTAAACTTTTACTAAAGGTTAGTGGTTCGCGCTTAGACTTCGCCCAGCAAAGTGCGGTCATTAACCAGATTCTATATATATTTATCCAAATCATAAAATCTCTCCCTTTTAATGAATATAATTATTAAATTTAGATATTATTAATCTACCATGATGCAGTTTTCAGAAGAGGAGAAAAAAGAAATCCTAAAACATTTTGGTAAACCTTTATCCGATTTGGACTACGATGATTTTATAAAACAAAGAAAGCAGTTGTTTTTAAAGTATCATCCTGATGTGTATCAGAATCTCGGCAATGAAACGGTCAATCAAATGATGAATGAACAATTTCAAAAAATAAACATTCTTTGCGACAAACTTGAAAATCATTTCACGTCAAAAAAATCTTTGGTAAGCGAAATAAACATACTTAAAGAAAATGCAGCATTCAGTATTGATGGCTTAGAAATTGAATTGCTTACCAGCGATAAAGATTTGGTGTATCACTTGTTTGGAACCCAGTATCGATGGTTGCAGCGCGGTGAAAAATTCAAAATTCCCGAAACCAATGCTTTTATAATTATTCGGGAAGATCACTTAAATCGGTCTGTAGGTTTTCGTCAGAGTGTTAAAATGTTCTTGACATTTACGGAAAATGATTCTCTGGAAGTTATTGCTGCGTGGCTTTTTCTAAATATTGAAAAATCGGTGGAGACACTTATAATTAATAAAGAAGTTCAAAAAATGGATTTCGCAAATATTCTTTTAGCGCTTATGAGAACTTCACGACGTCTTTTGAATTGACTTTGTCAACACTTTGGTGTTGTTGCTCAACACCAATTTTTAGAAAAATCTTCCTGGTACTTTTATTTATCTATGATTACTTATTTTTGTATTTGCTCCGGGCTATTAATAAGCTATTTTTATATTAGTATGTTTAAAATAAGCATATTACTTCAATAAGCGTCGGAGAAAATCACTGCCGCGCAACCGCCGCGTACCGCCGCTTCGCTGCGGTTGACTCGTCCTAAAAAAAGGTTATTTTTCTCCGACCATAAAAACTGTACCAATATTCAAGATCTTTTTTCAAAATCATAAGAAGACAGAAAAGGGGGGAGTCATCAAAACTGTCATTATTCTATTACTATCCTGATTGAACCTAAAATATTTTTCAATCCCTTAAATCCAGAAGACTGTTTACCCCGTATGTTGATTTTGAAAGGTACCCATTCACATCCATATTTATTTACAATTTAAAATTAACTTTTATGAAAAAAATAACTAGTATGAAATTTGTAATTTCTGCAGTATTGTTTGGAGGAATTCTCTTTGGATTAATTGCTACAAACATTATTGATTTAACCGCTTCAAGCCATAGGGAAGCACCACTAATTGCTAATGATCCTTTGGCTGATAATACCGATTTATATGCATTTCGTAATCCCAACGATACCAATAAAATTGTAATTATTGCGAATTATGTGCCGGCTGAATTACCACAGGGCGGACCCAATTATTATTCTTTCGGCGAAAATGTAAGGTATGAAGTCCATGTTAAAAATGGTCATTCCAAGAAAATGAATGAAGACGACATCGTTTATCGTTTCACTTTCAAGCAGGTAAACGAAGATCCAACCACTTTTTTTAACATTCGATTGGGCAAACAAAACCTGAAGACGACCTATACCTGTGAACGGAGTATGAATGGAGGAAAGTCATTTCAAACAATTGCAACCAATGGAATAGTTCCTCCTAATAACATTGGTCCTCGTTCAATTGACGGACCTGTTGGTTTAAACACGCCTTATGCTACTTTACGCACCAATGCACTTAAGCAAGCTTCAACGGGAGAACAAATTTTCTGTGGACCTTCTGATGATCCTTTCTTTGTGGATTTAGGCGGTATATTTGATTTAGGTCAATCAAGAGACGGTGGTACAGGCGTGGATAGTCCACGCGATGCTCTGGCATGTAAAAACGTTCACTCCATTTGTTTGAATATTCCAATTTCCACCTTGCAAAAGGATGGTAAAAATGTTACCATGGCTCAGAATATTTTGGATAAAGATTATATTATAGGAGTTTGGGCAAGTGCAAGCAGACAAAAGATCACCATGCTCGACGACAATGGTGGATCCCCAAAAACTTCAGGAAAATGGATTCAGGTATCAAGAATTGGAATGCCTTTAACAAATGAAGTTGTTATTCCAATTGGAGACAAAGATTATTGGAATGCACAAACACCATACAATGAAGTCGCTTTTGAAAAATACTTTATGAATCCGGAGCTTGCTTTATACATGGACAACAGTCAGTTTGGTGGAGCAGTACCTGCATTTAGTTCATTGAGAATTCAAACCAACTCATTGCAGGCCTTTGATTTTAGGAATACTAAAAACGGATTATTCTCATTGTTAGGTTCACCTGCAGTTACAAATACTGCATTGGATCCTTCAATCTTCGGAAATTATTTACTTAGAGCTAATAATCCGCGTTCGGTAGATATTCTCCCAATTTTTATGATGGGCGTTCCAAACCTTCCTCCATATCAATTGGCCACAGGAAAAAATGGAAATCCTTTAGCGGCCGGAAAACCTTTTATTAATAATTTTCTTCCTACCAATGGTGACATGTTGCGGTTGAATATGGCCGTACCGGTAACAGACAGAAATGATCCAAATTTTAACTCGCTGGGATTAATATATGCAGCTGTTCTTGGACTAACCGATCCAGCTTACAATCAAAATGCAAGTTTGCAATTTATTCCTAACATGGATGGATTTCCGAATGGCAGAAGACTTGAAGATGATGTAACGAGAATTGAGCTGCAGGCTGTGAGCGGCGCAGTACTTGCAGCGATTGGATTATGGTATGATGATTATACAGCAGGTGGTCCTAACCCTGTTACACCGGCACTTCTGGGAGTATTGGGTTATAAAACCGGTGTGGAAGAAAACGATACAGCGTTTCAAACACAATTTCCTTACGTACAAACTCCGTGGAATGGTTACAGTGGGTGCAAGTGTGGTCCGACAGGTTATTACAAGATGGCAAGTACTATTGCACCGATGAATCTTGGATTAAATTTAGGAACTCCCGTGAGTGTGATGATGAATTATCCTAATCCCGCTTCTGATAAAACAACCTTTAAAGTGAAACTTATGGAAAATGCAAAGGTCTCCATTAAGATTTATGATATCAATGGACGAATTATTGCTACACCTTTAAATGAAAATAAAACAGAAGGAACATTTGAAGTACCTGTTGACTTGTCAGATTTTAATGCAGGAGTATATTTTGCAATATTGTCGAACAATGAACAAACTGTACAGACAGTAAAATTTTTAGTATCTAAATAGTTTATATTGTTGGTAAGAGTGCATTCGAAAGGGTGCACTCTTTTTTTATTCAGGTATTAATTCAAAAGTAAAGACTATAAATTCAACATTCACATAATAATAGTTGTAATTGACCAATAATTTCATGGTAGAAGTTAATAATTCCTAACTTTAATATTATTAACATCAAAAGCCATGAAAAAATATTTTTTTGTTCTATGTTTATTTGTTTTATTACTGCAAATTGAAAAGGTGCAAAGTCAATCTTTTAAATTCGCAAATACTATTGATGGTAAATATGCACCTTATGGAATTCGCCGTACAAGCTGGCAATCGGCTACAACGGTTTTTAAACTTGATTCGACAGGAAACACTGTGTGGGTTAGAGATTTTTCGGGATATATTGTACCCTCAACATATTCTAACCAATTAATTGGTTCTGCTTTCGATGGAAAATACTTGTATGTTCTGGAGATACAAGGAGTCGATAATGGTTCGGGTCCTCCTCATACGTATAATCCTGCCATAATTAAATTAGACACATTGGGTAATGTGCTTTTTATCGTTAATGCTTCTGTTCAACCGGGCGGAAGTTATAATGTAATTGATATATTTCCTTCACTTACAAATGGCGTTTGGTTATTGGATGATTATGCTCCGGGATTTACGCATTATGGAAATGCATTGTATTTTGATAGTTTAGGACAAGCAGGGGTCAATCTTGGATTTTGGTATGGATCTGTTGCAACGATGAGGGAATTGAAAATTTTACCGGATTCAAATTATATAATATGTGTAAATCATCGACCTTCAGGAGCCGGTATGGGAGATTCATATCCTGCATTGACTAAAATTGATGTCCTTGGTACAATTTTATGGCGAAGAGATTTCATCATTACAGGAGCAACTTTTACCGATGGTTTAAGAGAGCTCGTAATGAACACTGATAGTTCAGGAAATATTTATTTGATTTGCGATTATTATCAAAACGGAATATCCGGAGTTGCCGGAATTAAAGTTTCTTCTTCAGGCAATTTGTTAGTTTCAAATCTGTGGACAAATCTTTCCGGAAGTAACGTTAATTCTCTAAAGTTTGAAAACAATGAATTGGTTTGTTCATACAATGGCACGGAAATACATTTTGATACATTATTAAATAACCCATGCCTTAATGCACAGAATTTACAACTTGCACAGGGCAATCATTTTTTGGGAGGCAGTTATACGCAACAATATTCAAGCACTACTTTTTCACCTGTTAATGGAGCACAGCTTACGTATACACCGCAAATATTAACAGATTATTGCAATGCAGCATCTTCTGAGGAGAAAGAGTCGCGCACATCTATTTTAAAAATATTTCCAAACCCGGCTGAAAGTGAAATAAACATCACAACTAATTTTATTGGAACTTGTTTACTGACGATCACTGACCTTCAAGGAAGAATATGTATTAAAAAGAACAATTGGCCCGGAACTAAAATTGATCTAAATTCTCTAAAGCGGGGAGTTTATTTTATTTCTTTATTTTATGATGACAGAAGCGAATACAATAAGTTTGTAATAAGGTAATTTGTATGCAATATTTATCAAGGGTGATATTATTTATGCGAAACTATTAATGATTTTCACCCCAGGTCTGTTTATCAATACCGTTTTGCAATTTCTAAACTAATTTCGCTATTTTCAGGAATTGAATGAACAATCATTTATATAGGTAAATAATTAATGTAAAAAAAAGTTAATGGAATGATCCTTTGTTTTTGTGCATTGTAAATTCCCCCTTATGATTTGAATCGTCTTTATGAAACAACAAGCCTCCGAACAAACCGTTTATTATTCACCGTCACTTCTACCAGGTAAATACCGGGAGTTAAAACAGGCAAAGTATATTCATGGATTCCGGAAGAAAGGTTTTTGTCCGGTATAGTCACTAGGGTTTGTCCTAAAATATTTTTTACATCTATAATTACAGTACCGTTTTTATTAAGAGCAAAACTTACCGTAGATGTTCCATAGGAAGGATTGGGAAAAAGGGCAAAACCGGTTTGCAGTTCATCTGCTTCATCAATTCCGACGATATTGCCGGTAATATTTATATCATCTATGTAGATGTTGTTGCCTCGATCACTGGTATTCTGAAATTTGAAACGCACATTTGCTTTGTTCTGCACCGGATTTGTATTTACATTTTCTAATCTCCATTGACCGGCATTGACAGGAGTAAAATTCGAAGTTAATATTCCTGAAGTTGACAAGACTGCTCCTGATTTATTAAAACCTGTAGACGACCATGTTTGTCCGCAATTTATAGAATAGTAAAGTCTCAATTCATCAGTTGATGAATTGTTCCGTTGTGCATTTGCAACTTTAAATGATACATTTATCGGGTAACTTACATTGCTAAAATCAATGGAAGGAGTTATCCACGAATCAACTTCTCCTGCAGTATTGTTATAGTTATTTATTTTAATTGAATGATTGCCGCCTGCAGTTGTATTGGCATTGGATACTCTCGTCCATGTTCCGCTTATTGAGTTATCCGGATTATCTACCCAGCCATCTATGCCGGGAAAAGAAGCAGAGTCTTCGAAATCTTCGGTAAACGGCATTGTTCTCATAGGTGCAGCGGTTATTCGAACGGTTGAATTCTTAGTAATAGAATCTGTTCCGCCTGCACTCGTAACAACCAGTGTTGCATTATAAATACCGGCGGCTGAATAATAAACCAAAGGAGCACTGTCAATACTTGTAGCCGGATTTCCACCCGGAAAGCTCCAGTTCCATGAAGTAACCGGAGCATTCCAGCTTTGGTCAATATACTGAATAGGAGAACCGGCACAACTGTAAAAATTGGCCACTGTAAAATCAGCAGTAGGAATGCATATAGCTGCTGTTGATCCATCAGTTCCTGTAGCAATAAGATTTGTTGAAGTCCATAAATTATTTCTTCCGCCAATTGGTGAATTTAGTGTTGCAAGCATACGTGTTTTTTGCCCTTGGGTAAACATCTTATCGCAATAAGAATATTCCATATAATTCTGAACATTTTCAACTATTGGTGGATTGCAATAAGCACCTGTAAGGATGCATTGATTCCATCCAATACTAATAGGGGTATCAGAAACATTATCATCGCCGCAAGCTACACCCGGGGAATTATTACTTCCCCATACATGGGAAAGGTTTAAATAATGACCAACTTCATGAGTAAGTACTCTGGAATGAAAGAGGCTGCTATAGCCAATACTTCCCACGTAATTTGCAAGAGACATAACTCCGTCAGTAAGGCTCCATCCACCGGGATATTGAGCATACGCTGCAGCTCCTGACAAGCCCAGGCTATAGGCAGTCCAGATATTCAGGTATTTGTTATTGGGCCAGGGATTTAGTTTAGAATCGTCATCAGCATTGTACGTTTTGTCAGTATAAATTCGTTCTATTCCATTCGTACAATTTCCATTTGGATCGATGGTAGCCAGACGAAATTCAATTTCACAATCGGCAGCAATTGATTTGAAAGCGGGAACAATGTCAACCGTGTCGTCATTCAATTTGCGAAAATCGCGTGTCATAATATTTACAGCATCAATTACCTGAGCATCAGAAATATTTTCCGGTCCGTATTGATGTAGAATATGAAACACTACAGGAATAACATAGATTTGTCGTGTTCCTGTATGCTGCACCCGGGCATTATTTTTATATTGGGTGGTAAAATCTTCCAGGTCTGCTAGATTTTTTTCATATTCCGGATTTTTCAAAATATCCGCTTTGAATTTTTCCGTAGTAAAACAATGGAGAAGCGTTTCCTGTGCAAATGCATTGGAAAAAGTAACTAAGGCAAACAGGAGAAATAGATTTTTCATTCGTTTCAATTAAATAGCAGAGGATTGGGAGTATTGATAATTCAAATATAGTTAAAAAATTTCACATGCAGAAACTACCGTAAATAGTACTATTTTATAGTATTCTTTAATTGCTGAATGGAAGTCCGCTTACATTAAATATGCATTAAAACAATAATAAATTTTGTTCAAGGTATAATATTTATAATATTTGTTAACTCGAAATCCCCAAAGTAATGTTCAAAAAACACCCCAAGGCCTTACCGTATCTTTTCCTTTCTGAAATGTGGGAACGATTCGGCTACTACCTGATGCTCGGCATATTTTTTCTTTATATGACCGATACACAAAAGGGTGGTATGGCCATTGATCGAAAGGAAGCATCGGATATATTCGGAACATTTATCGCTCTTGTTTTTCTTACACCTTTTATCGGCGGATTACTTGCAGACCGTGTACTCGGTTACAGGGTGTCAATTACCATCGGAGGAATTCTTATGGGAGCCGGTTATTGTACGCTTGCTTTGCCGGGGATGCCTGCGTTTTATATTGCCATGTTGTTAATCATTATTGGCAATGGATTTTTTAAACCGAATATTTCAACGCTTCTCGGCAATGTATACAATAGGGAAGAATATAAGACGCATAAGGATTCGGGTTACAATATTTTTTACCTTGGAATTAATCTCGGAGCTTTTATCTGTAATTTTTTTGGATCGTATCTGAGAAATAATTTTTCATGGGGGCATGCTTTCTTAGCTGCAGGCGTGGGCATGTTTGTTGGCGTAATTATTTTCTGGCTGGGGAATAGGCACTATAAGGATGCCGATGTGCGTAAACCCGTTCAGGCCGAAGACATGTCCTTGCCAAAAATATTCAGCATTGTTCTTTTACCTGCAGTAATAGCAGGATATATTGGATGGATAATTCCCGGCAATATCTTTGGCAGTGATTCAACCGATGCTTTTATTTTTGGTGCATTGCCGGTAATAGGATTTTATTTCTCCCTTTTTGTGCGTGCGCGTGCTGAAGACAAGCGTCCCATAGCTGCACTCCTGTCTGTTTTTGCAGTAGCAATAATTTTCTGGGCTATCTTCAAGCAAAACGGTACAGCATTAACTACCTGGGCGGAAAACTATACTGACAGAGAACTTCCGGCCGCTCTTGTAAAGCCGGCAAATGCGCTGGGAATGGTGCAGGAAGCTAAGATGACAAAGGATTCTGTTCCATTATCTGATGAACAATTCAGAATAACACGCAGTGCAGAAGGGAAAGTATTGCGCACATTCGATCATCCCTTGTATTTTAAAAACCTTCCTGAAGAAGGACGACCGGCAGAAGGGGAGTCGTTAAAACTTCTATCCACAGAACTTTTCCAGTCAGTAAATCCTTTTTGGGTAGTAACGCTTACTCCGCTTGTAGTTGCTTTCTTTTCATTTCTAAAGAGAAGGGGAAAAGAACCATCAACACCGTGGAAGATATTTTACGGACTATTCATAACGGCATTGTCAACCCTTGTAATGGTTGGAGCAGCAATTTTTTCTGATAATGGAATGGTAAAAAGTTCCATGATGTGGCTGATATCTTCTTATTTTGTCATTACGATAGGTGAATTGTGTCTCAGTCCTATGGCCCTGTCGCTGGTGTCAAAATTAAGTCCGCCCCGGTTAACAGCCTTGATGATGGGCGGATGGTTTTTATCTACCTCCATTGGAAATAAATTAAGCGGCGTACTTGCTTCACTTTGGGATGGCTACGAACACAAAGCGAATTTCTTTCTTGTGAATTTTATACTTGCTCTGATTACATCTGTAATTATTCTCTTAATGGTTCGCTGGCTGAATAAAATTCTGAAAGAGCACGGCTTATTGTAAATCAACAGTACTGTAAAAAAATTAATTTTCGGCGGAAGGAATATCTAAGGAAAAATTCGACCGAAGAACAGAATCTAACTTTTCATAACTGGATTCTCCTTTGATTACATAACCGATTACTCCTTTTTTCCTTGCAAGTTCCATTATCCTTTCATTGTCAATGGAGGTAAACATGATAAAATCAGAATATGGACTTATCTCTTTAAGCTTCGTAAGTACTTCAAGACCGTCTTTGGAAGATGCTACGGTAGAATCTAAAAAGAAATCAAGTAAAATCAGGTTGGGAGTAGCTTTAGAAACGATTATATCCTTAATACATTCATCTCCATTGTTAAAACCTTTTACGACAAGATGCGGGTATTTTCCAAAAAAATCAATAAGCATACTGCGCTCAAAAAGGTTGTCTTCAATAATGTAGACAGTACTAATTTTTTTAGGTTTGGGAACATTAAAAGATAGTTTAATCGGGTCCATTTTATTTTGAGAATTTAATAGTCGGGCAAAGATAAAAATTATATGGTATGTTAAGTAAGTCAATTCGTTGAATCAAACAAAAGGCCTGCTCAAATAACACTTACATGTAGTGTTGAAAACCTTTTCAAATTTACATTTTAAAGGTATTTATTTTTATCCGTAAATCAGGATTTTTGGATTTGCTTAATGTAGAGGGGATAAAAAAGCAATAAAAAATTATTTTCTATTCACCCAAAAATTTTAAAACTCTGACAAAAAAAGCGCTTTTTCTTATTTAAAAAGTGCGTTTTTTTGATCCGATAATATTTAACCAATATTTAATGTACTTTTCTGTTGTTATTGATTAAATTTAAAAATAGTTAATCTTAAAATATAACAGAATTCGGCTTTAGAAAATATGTTATAGATAACGAGTCCTCACGGTATAGTATCTAAGTTAAATATACATAATAAAACCTTAATCCTTCATGATTCGATTTATACAAAGTTTATTAGTTGTCATGTTTTTGTTTCTGTCTTCTTCAGTTGCACAGAACATTAAGATTAATGAAATTTGCCCAAGTAATTACATTTCTTTCGAGGATTCCTATGACGAAAGGGGTGACTGGGTAGAATTTTACAATGCAGGAAATTCCAGTATTAATATGGCCGGAATGTATCTGACGGATAATTTCGCCAATCTCACAAAATTTCAAATTCCTGCTAACAATTCATCCGCTACCACAATAGCTTCTCACGATCATTTAATTTTTTGGCTGGATGAAGAACAGTATAAAGGTCCGACACATACCAATTTCAAACTGAGCAATACCGGTGAACGTATTGCACTCGTGGCTTCCGATGGAGTTACTATAATCGATTCTATTTCCTTTGGTGCAATTACATATGATGTTACCCTTGGACGCACGACGGATGGCAGTTCCTCTTGGAGCTACTTTCCTGTACCTACTCCCGACAATAATAATTCAGGCGGGGGTTATTTAGAGATAACAGGTAAAGCGAATTTTGTTCAGTTCGCCGGATTTTATCCTTCAACCATACAGGTTGAACTTACTTATCCGGATCCGACAGCTTCAATCTACTATTCAATAAATGGAAATGAACCATCACCCACGCGCGGAATATTGTATACCGGTCCCATTACCGTAAATACAACTACTGCTATGCGAGCGCGTGTATTTAAAGCAAATTATATTCCCGGAGAAGTAACAACAAGTACCTATTTCATCAACAGACCTCACGATCTGCCCATACTTTCAGTGGTAACTGATTCATTAAATCTATGGGATGAGAATACGGGAATTTATTGTTTTGGTGTAGACGATTACGATCACTCTTATCCTTACAGCGGGGCTAATTTTTGGGAGGACTGGAAAAAACCTGCACACATTGAATTATTCGAAACATCGGGAGGAGAAGTAATCAGCCAGAATTTAAAACTTTCCATTAGCGGCAATACCAGCCGCGCCTATGCACAAAAGTCGCTCAATTTTGAATCAGAGGATGCACTCGGGAAGAAAAATATTTCTTACCAGATTTTTCCTCAGTTGCCAATTACAGAGTATAAGTCTTTTAAAGTGCGCAACGGAGGATCTGACTGGAGCAGTACAGGTATAAGGGATGCTTTTAACCACACACTTCTCGAAGGAGCAATGGATGTTGATCACCAGTCTTTCCGGCCCGTTATTCTGTATATTAACGGAGCGTACTGGGGGTTAATTCAAATGACAGAAAAGATCGATGAAGATTATCTGAATGCGCATTTTCCGGCTATAGATAAAGACAGTGTGGATTTATTATTCAGTAATGCACAAGTTGCCAATGGTGATGCCAATAGTTACAATGCTATGATTAACTACATAGCAAATAATTCCATGACGCAGCAATCAAACTATAACTTCATAAAGAACCAAATAGACATACCGGAATACATCAATTATTATGAATCCCGAATTTACTATGCTTCTACAGACTGGCCATATAAAAATCTTTATTTCTGGCGCCCCAAAGACCAGAGCATGAAATGGAGATGGATTATGTGGGATACTGACCGGTCAACCTTACTTACAACAAATGCTAATCATCCCTGCAATGTAAACCACAATACTCTTGCCTGGGCAACTACCAGCAGCTCAAACCCCCCATGGTCTCAGTTCCTAATTAATAATTTACTGCTAAATTCAGAATTCAAATCGCAATTCATTACGCAATTCGCTCATCATATTAATTTTACCTTTTGTCCGAGCCGAACGGATTCTGTACTGAATGTTTTTAGAAACAGACTCCAGAATGAAATGCCTGCACACATAGCAAGATGGGAGTATTCTAACGATACGCTCGACTATTATACTGCAGGTTATTACCATAGTCTTAACCAATGGAATAAGGAAGTTGACACGATTAAATTATTTTATGACAACAGGGCAAATTACATGCGTAAATTCATCATGCAACAATTCTCAATCGGAGATACTTCTCATCTATCGTTAGTGAAAAATCCCCCTCAAGGCGGAATTGTTGTTATTGACACATTCAAAGTTCCTTCCAATCCTTGCCGTCTGGTTTATTTTGACGGATATCCGGTTACACTAAAAGCAATAGCAAATCCGGGTTATGTTTTTGCAGGATGGACATCAGGCGGAGGAAATATTTTACCCTTTAACTGGGTTCCAAACGGAGACACGACTGTAACGGCTTATTTCACTCCCTCATCTGCTACTCAACCCAATCTTGCTTCATCGAATTATTCAGCTACAATCACGGGTTGTACAGACATTGATTTAAGCTGGTTTTCCGGAAATGGTTCCTCAAGATTAGTTATAGCCAGAGCAGCTTCGGCTGTTAATGCTTTACCTCTGGATCTTCAGGGATACGTTGCTGATGCCATTTTTGGTAATGGTTCAAATCTTGGAGGAGGTAACTTTGTAGTTTATTCCGGAAGTGGTAATTCCTGTACTGTTACCGGACTTACCGCCGGAGAAACATATTATTTTGCCATAATAGAATTTAATGGAAGCTCCAATACCAGCGATTATTATACTACAAGTTACCTAACAGGAAATACGATAGCCGCATCTTTTACCGCTTATACAGCAGCTATTTCAAATACAATTTGCCAGGGATCCTCTACAGTAATAACGGCGGGGGGAGGAGTAACTTACCAATGGTCACCTTCTACCGGTTTATCATCTTTAACAGGAGCTACAGTAACCGCTAGTCCAAACAATACCCTTACCTATACTGTTATTGCTACGGATGGCAATGGATGTCAGGCCATATCCAAAATTAAAATCACAGTGAACCCCCGGCCAACAGTTACGCTTAATAATTTTTCAGATGTATGTTTATCATCTAATCAGGTTACTTTAACCGGCGGCTCTCCGGCGGGCGGCGTGTATTCTGGAACGAACGTTTCTTCAGGTTCATTTAACATATCAGCTGCAGGTGTCGGGAATCATACAATTAAATATCGTTACACAAACACTTATGGCTGCAGCGATTCTGCTTCTGCACAGCTAAAAGTACTCGCACTTCCAAACGTAGCATTAAGTGCATTTAACAGCGTGTGTTTAAACTCGTCTGCATTTTTATTAAACGGCGGAACACCATCAGGAGGCACATACAGCGGACCGGGAATTAGCGGAGGATCATTTAATCCTGCAACTGCCGGTGCAGGGTTACATACAGTCACTTATTCTGTTACAAATAGTTCCGGATGTTCCGGTCAATCTACGTCAACCATTGTAGTAAATGCTAATCCTAATGTTTCTTTAAATGCATATAGCAATATTTGTCTGGGTGCTTCACCGATTGTATTAAGCGGCGGAACACCATCAGGAGGCACATACAGCGGACCGGGAATTAGCGGAGGATCGTTTAATCCTGCAACTGCCGGTGCAGGGTCACATACAGTCACTTATTCTGTTACTAATAGTTCCGGATGTTCCGGTCAATCTACGTCAACCATTTTAGTAAATGCTAATCCTAATGTTTCTTTAAATGCATTTAGCAATATTTGTCTGAGTGCTTCACCGATTGTATTAAGCGGCGGAACACCATCAGGAGGCACATACAGCGGACAGGGAATTAGCGGAGGGTCGTTTAATCCTGCAGCTGCCGGTGCAGGGTCACATACAGTCACCTATTCTGTAACAAATAGTTCCGGATGTTCCGGTCAATCTACCTCAACCATATTGGTAGATGCTATTCCGAATGTTGCATTAAATGCATTTAGCAGTACTTGCCTGAATGCTTCACCAATTGTATTAAGCGGCGGAACACCATCAGGAGGAAGCTACACAGGACCGGGAGTAAGTTCCGGTTCTTTCGATCCTGCAACAGCAGGAGTGGGAACACACACTGTCACGTATTCTGTTACGAATAGTTCCGGATGCTCCGGTCAGTCGGCTTCTACTATTTTAGTAAATGTTAATCCAACTATTTCACTGGGTATTGATACGACGATTTGTGATTTCAATTCCATTCAACTCGATGCGGGAAGCGGATTAAGTTCTTACCTGTGGTCAACAGGTGAAACTTCGCAAAGCATAATTGCTGATAGCGCAGGCCATGGATTGGGGACAGTATCCTATAGTGTAACCGGCACCAATGCTTTTGGATGCACAGCGAATGATGACATCAATGTAACGTTTGATTTATGTTCTTATATTAATAGCGCACCCCTTCAATCCTCTTTATTAGTATTTCCTAATCCGTTTAGCGATGAAATTACCATTCTGATATCAGAAAATAATTTCACAATAAATATGTTTGATGTACTGGGCAATATCGTATTCAGCAAGCGGACGAATTCAACAAGTGCCATCATCCAACCTGTTGTTTCGGCAGGAGTTTATTTCCTCCAGGTTGTGACGGCAAATGGTAGTAAGACGATTAAAGTCGTTAAGACAAATGGAGTAAATTGACTTTAAAAGATTTATTTTTTAATATATATAGTTCTATTTTTGCCTTAAATAATCAGCCCTTGCATATTTTAAAGTCAAATAGTTGAATGGTGTGCTTAAATTCTTATATAAGCCCCGGGTCCGTCATTAATTGGGGCATTTAACTAAGTTTTAACTTCATTTTTTTGTTTTGTTATAAAATTATTTTTCAAATACTTGACAATGATCAAATCATATAGTAAGTTTGATTAAGAAATTTTTAGTTTAGTATTAATTTAAGAAACCTTCTGTTATTTAATTATGTCGTAATTTGTTTTTACATTTTTAATTACACCAAAGACCAAAGGTACAAGAGGTCATAAAAAACTAATCACAATGGAAAAGAATCCAATAAAATCATTTGAAAGTTTGAAAGGTCAGGAAGTAGATGGTCAAAATGTAAAGGGTGGTTTCAGCTTAATTCGCAACGAAGATAATGCCGGCCACTACCATGTAGTTAATTTTGATCGTGCCATGCACAATGCTCTTGATGATGCAAGACATCATGGATTTAAGAAGGCAACTTTAACGGATAAAGTTAGCGGCAAATCCACAACATTTATTATTGATTAAGTTCCCCCTTAGTAAAAGCCATTCTTACTTCATTTTATTTTAAAATATTGATAATCAAACAATTAAAATCATTATTGAACGATTTTATATTGAAATAGTGCATGTTTAAAGAAATTTTAGAAAAACAATAATTTCAAAGATGAAACAACAATTTTTTGAAAACACTTGCTAGTTAATAATTTTAATATTAGATTTGATATAAGATTATGGAACACTAACGTTCTTTAATTGAAAGATTTTATTTTTAATAGTTAAATAGTTAATCAATTTTTTTTCAAAAACCAAGGACTTAAGGTACAAGAGGTCAACAAAAAACAAAACCACAATGGAAACAAACCCAAAAAGATCTATCGACAGCTTGAAAGAACAAGAAGTAGATGGCCAAAATGTTAAAGGCGGATTCGTATTAACCAGCGAAAGCAATGGTACCGGTTATTACACAGCGGATAGCCCGGATGACAAAAATGCAGCTTTAAATGATGCAAAAATGAAGCATTATAAATATGCGGTAATTACTAACAGAACTACCGGTGTAGCTAAAACGTTTACTATTGCATATTAATTCTTAGACCTCATTTTGTAGTTAGATTATTCTATAATAATTGACGCAAATGGAGGTAAAAAACAAATTTAGTAATTAAAGCGGGGTTGGTTCATATAACCAACCCCGCTTTTTTTTTAATACTAACTTAAAAGTTGTATTATTGAATTTTAAATACAATTATTCTGAAATTTTTTAAAAATAAAAAGCGCATTTTCTTTCCTGCTATTCAGGGGGCTGATGCTATGGATTGTGGTCCGACCAGCCTGCGAATCATTGCCCGTTTCTATGGCCGAAATCACTCGTTGGAATCGTTACGAAAGAAAAGTTACACCAATCGTGAAGGCTCCAGTTTGTCACAGTTAGCAGCTGCAGCGGAGTCTATTGGATTTCGTTCACTTAGTGCAAAAATTGATTTTAAACAGCTTACGGAAGATGCTCCTCTTCCCTGTATTGTGCATTGGAATCAAAATCACTTTGTAGTAGTATACAATGTAAAAAACAATAAGGTTTATGTATCCGACCCGGCTTTGGGATTGGTTTCTTATTCCAAAGAAGAGTTTATTGAACATTGGATAGGAGTCGGTGCAGGTGTTGACAAAAAGGAAGGTATCGTTTTGATGCTGGAGACAACTGCTGAGTTTTTTACGATGGAAGAGGATAAAGGTCCAAAGAAAAAAGGGCTTTCAATAATGCTTCCGTACTTGTTTCCTCATAAACGCTATTTAGTACAAATATTATTAGGCCTGCTTGCCGGAAGTATATTATCACTTATTTTTCCTTTCCTCACCCAGGCTGTTGTTGATATCGGTATTCGAAACAATGATCTTAATTTTATTTATCTGGTACTCATCGCCCAGTTATTTCTATTCTTCGGGCGTACTGCCATTGATGTAATCAGGGGTTGGCTGCTTATTCATTTGAGTACCCGGATTAGCATTTCTCTGGTATCAGATTTTTTCACTAAACTAATGCGTCTCCCAATTTCTTATTTCGATTCGAAAATGAGTGGAGATATTTTACAACGTATCTCAGACAATAGACGTATTGAACACTTACTTACGGGAAGCTCTTTAAGTGTTTTATTCTCCTTGATTAATCTGATCTTTTTTGGTTTTATTCTGGCATTTTATGATATCCGGATTTTCCTCGTTTTTGTAGCAGGCAGCGCAATGTATGTAGGCTGGATTACTTTTTTCCTTAAGAGGCGAGCAGTTATGGATTACCGCTCTTTTGACCTGCAATCAAAAAATCAGGACAAGGTTTTGGAATTGGTAAATGGAATGCAGGAAATAAAACTTAACAATGCTGAGCGGTATAAACGATGGGGCTGGGAGCATTTACAAGCTCGTTTATTCAAATTAAATTTAAAACAATTGGCGCTCAATCAAAGTCAGACTTATGGAGCCGGTGCCATAAATGAAGTAAAAAACATTCTGATATCATTTTTGTCGGCAAGCCTCGTAATAAAAGGCGAGATTACGGTGGGTGTAATGATGTCCATATCCTATATCATAGGCCAGCTCAACGGACCGGTTAGTGAGTTGGTTAGCTTTATGCATGACATACAGGATGCCCGTTTGAGTATGGAGCGTATGGCAGAAATTCATAACAGGGAAGATGAAGAACCCCAGGGAGCGGAAAAGATTAATGAATTACCAAAGGAGGGCTCGTTGTTTCTGGATAAAGTATCCTTTCAATATTCAGGTCCTGAATCCAGCTGGGTAATTCGTAATATGAATTTAACAATACCCTACAATAAAATTACAGCCATTGTTGGAAGCAGTGGCAGTGGTAAAACCACTTTATTGAAGCTTTTGCTGAAATTTTATGAACCCGTAAGAGGAGAAATAAGATTAAATACCTATAATTTAAATAATATTTCACAATCTGCATGGCGTGAAAAATGTGGTGTGGTAATGCAGGAAGGTTTTATTTTTAATGACACTATTGCTCACAATATAGCAGTAGGAACAGATAATATTAACCAGGAAAGACTGCAGGAGGCTGTGGAGATTGCAAACATCAGGGAATTCATTGAAGATTTACCTTTAGGTTACAATACAAAAATTGGACAGAATGGTGTAGGAATTTCCGGCGGACAAAAACAAAGAATACTTATTGCACGAGCGGTTTATAAAAACCCTGATTATCTTTTATTCGATGAAGCAACTTCTGCTTTAGATGCGCGGAATGAAAAAATAATAATGGAAAATTTTTCAAGGTGGTTTCAGGGAAAAACTGTTATCGTTGTGGCTCACCGCTTAAGTACGGTTCGTAATGCAGATAAAATAGTTGTGTTGGAAAAAGGAAGGGTGTCAGAAGAGGGAACACATGAAGAATTAATTGCAATGAAAGGACTTTATTTTGGTCTTGTAAGAAATCAACTGGATCTTGATAAACTGGATGAAAAAGAATAGCAAATGGCTAAGTTAAAAGAAGATATTGGCATTCGTAGTGAAGAGGTTCAGGACATCATGAGCAGGGTTCCTAACAGGCTCATCAGTCATGGACTTTCCGGAATTTTTCTTCTGATATTATTTGGCATGTTTTTATCCTGGTTTATTAAATATCCTGAAATAATAAGAGGAAAATTTATTCTAACCACTACCGTAGAACCGGTCAAGTTAGTTAGCCAGTCGAGCGGTGTTATCTCAAAGTTATATGTAAAGGATGGCGATTTTGCCGAGGCAGGAAAAGTCCTTGCCGAAATTGAAAACCCTTTATCGGCCGGTGCAGCTAATTACCTTCAGAACTATTTAGTAAAATTAGAAAAAGCTATTGAACGGAATGCTGACGAATTACCCTTGCCTGATACTATGTTGGTTTCCTTGGGAGATTTGCAGAGTGTAGTGAATTCATTAATGAAAGAACTGCTTGTTTACAACATTTCATCTACGTTAAAAATGGACGATGCGGAGATAAACAGCATAAAGAATAAAATTACGAACCAAAATGAAATGATTGCAGTAAATGAAAGAATAATTTCAATTACTAAGAAGGATGTTCAAGATTCGAAATTGAAACTGGAAGCGGATGAAAAACTTTACAAAGAGTCATTTATTTCTAAGATGGAGTTTCTTCAATCGGAATCTGCCTTTAGGTCGAAAGAGTTGTCCCTGGAACAATTGTATCAAAGCCGGTTAAGTCAAAAGAATGTTTTGGATGCACTTGTATTGCAATTTAAACAGGCAGAATATAGTAAGTATAATAAAGGAAGAACCAACCTCGATGCTATAAAGGGCCTGAGCAAAGACATACGAACTTATGTTTACGGTTGGCAGCAAAAATACAATCTTATTGCAATAAAGGCAGGAAGAGTGAATTTTTTGCAGCGCATCCAGGCCGGAAATTTTCTTAAGGGCGGGGAAGAACTTATGGCAATTACTGAACCCGGAGGAACGTATATGGGAGTGGCAACCGTTCCTGCCGGTGGATATGGAAAAGTTAAAGTCGGACAGGATGTAAATATTCTCCTTCAGAATTATCCCTACTATGAATACGGCATACTGAAGGGAAGGGTCAGTAACATTGCGCTATTCCCTAATACAAATGAGTACAGAGTTGAAATTTCAATGCCTAACGGCATGATGTCTTCCCAGAAACAATTATTGAACTATACTCCGGAAATGGGTGGAGATGCAGAAATTATCACCGAAGACAGAAGAATTTTAGAGCGATTGTTTGATTCGATTATTAAAGCATTAAAAAGAAAACAATAAAATTTTATAAAATGCCTATCAGGAAAATAATTTCACTAATAGATTTTACGGGAGTTTCTCAATTGGCATTAGAACATACTGCAATAATTGCCCGTCAAAGCATTTGTCTTGTTACGTTACTTCACATAGCCGACGAAAGTAAAAGAAAAGATGAGAAAGAATTAAAAAACCAGATTAGAGAGTTTGCCTCTCATCTGGAAGATGAGGGCGTTTCTTTTGCCATTCAAATTGATTATGGTAATTTTTTCGAAATAATAGCGAATAGTATAGAAAAACTTGATTGCGATTTAATTGTAATCGGAACCCACGGTATCAAAGGAATAAAGCAAAACTTTGTAAGTTCAAATATTGTTAAATTAATTAGGTTAATTTCTACACCGGCATTAATTATTCAGGGTCATAGTCAAACTCCGCAGGAAGGTTATTTAAATATGTTAGTACCCATGCTTGAAACAGCTGATCCAAAAATTCTGGAAAAACCTGTTGAACAATTTTCTTCCCTTTTTAAATCAAACCTTCACCTCCTGGGTTTTTATGTAAAGGAAATGGAACAAACTTTTACCCAAAAAACAAACGATCAGGCTGCAAGGTTCAGGACTATGGGTTTTAATACACATGTTCAAATGGAAGAAACAAGTGTGTATACAAGCAGTTATTCAAGATCAATTATTCAGTATGCCGACATTGAAGATATTGAAGTGCTCGTTTTAGTTTTCCATGAATCGGAAGGAATTAAAAACTTTGACAATGCCGACATGGAAAATATTTTACTGAATAGGTTAGGAAAGCCTGTGCTTTGTATTTAATTCAATTACCGGGAATTATTTTTCTTTCCATTCTACGGAAACAATAATTTCATTTCTTCTTCCGAAAAGCTGATAGGGAGGATTGTATCCTAAAAAACGATAATGGCCGTAAGGTTTAATATTTTTTTCTTTTAAAAGAAGCATGAGTTTTTCTGAATAGATTTTGATATCTTCCTGAGAAGCAAAGCCGCCGAATTGAATGGCCGCGACATATTCTTCTTTCGTTTTTTTAATAATTACTTCGGGATCATTGGGTTTGGGTAAATTACCTTCATTGTAAGCAGAAGGCATTACAAAGCTCATGGTCGAGACGGAATCATTAATATCCATGTGTACCGGTGCCGTCATGGAAATTTTTACTTCCGATTCATTTCCTCCAAAGATATACCCGGCCAGTCGGCGAAATCCCGGACCGGATAATTCCTTATAAGTTTTTGCCTTTGAACGAATGGTTGCCATCGTCGCAGAAGGATAGAAACGGATTTCAAAATCGTTTTCTCTTTGTACTACAGTATAATTTTGCTCTTCTGTTTTATTGGTTGACATAATCGTATATCCTTGAACTAATATTATTATTCCGATAAGTATCAGAGTTATTATTAGAATTATTTTCATGGTAAAATCAATTAGTTTAGAATTCAGCCGTCGGTCCTATAGGGCTTTAATTATTTATAAAAATTCCGAAAATTATTATGGGAGAAATATTCAGCTATGAAAGTATTTTTTTCTATACTATTAGCAGAGATATTTATTCAGAAGATTGCACGTATAAAATAAAGCAATCAGATTGTTATTTCCCTTTCTTCAAAATGGAATTAGCTTCTTGCAAAAAAGTAAGTTCTTCCTTACCCTGCACAGCTCCGCGCGGATAACCAAGTGAGCCCAGTGTTGAAAGATTAAAACTCTTATCGTCTTTATTCTTTTTTAGGTAAAGCAGCCATACAGTAGGATAACCCTGAACCTGAAGTGCCTGTTGCAGGCCTTTATTCTGCTGTGCTAGCTCAGCAGGGAGTTGTTTATTTCTGGGGAAATCAAGCTCGACTAAAACCACACTTTTTTTAGCCCAATCTATAAAGCTTTGTTTTGAGAAAACATCATTCTGCAATTTATGACACCATCCACACCAGTCGCTGCCGGTAAAGAAGGCAAAAATAGGTTTACCGGATTTTTTTGAAATCTCATCGGCTTTCATCATATCGGTGTACCAAACCAGACCGCCTTTGGTTTCTTGGGCTACCGTGTAATTACAAATTAATAAAAGAACGCATGCAGTAATGAATAGGCTGGCTTTCATAGGTTGGCTTAATTTTTACAATTTACAAAAGTAAGGATAAATTTTAATTAGAACAACTTGAAAATTAAAGTCTTCCGATGGGAAAGCTTTTCAGTTAGGGATTTTTACTTTATTCCATTCAGGGATGTGCAACAGTTATCACAAGCTTTGCATTATTTTCCACAAGACTGAAATCAGAAGATTCAATAAAACTATCGCCTGTCAAATCAGCGTTTAAGTAGCCTGTAAAGAATACTATTGCTTTCGATGATAAAACGGAAACATCTATTGAATCAATAACTCCATTTTGATTTACATCACCGCTATAAAGAGCGAAAACTCCACCACCCATATCTTTTAATTGGTTTTGATATGCTTTTGAGGCCAGATTGGTAAATGAATAATTAGCAAAGGCACTGCTTAGCATAACCGGTAATGAGCTCCAGGTTTCTATGGAATTTCTATGCTTGACGACAATGTAATAGCTCCCGGCCACAATCTGAGGGAATGTGAAATTGCCGGTGCCGGCTGTACTAATCGTGCTTTTAGAACTATAGGCCAATACATGATTTGCACCGGGTAAATGTAACTCTACAACAACTGTATCGCAAAGCAAAGGGTAAAGCACGGCATTAATTGAAGGCTTCATTATTCCGGCACCTAAATAAAAACCCTGTAAATACATTTGAACATTTAATGTCAATGACAAATAATTTACACAGGATCCCGGAGCTGTAAACGGTTTAAACCACCGCAAACAATCCTGTTGGTAACTGAGCGCTTCTGAACTGGAAACATCTCTGCAAAGCCAGGCGCTCACATGGGTGCTATCCGGGCATCTTCTTGAAATGGCAAATCCTTCAATATTTACATTCGTGCCCGAAGGATTAGAAATTGCATATTCTGCTTTAGTGACGAACTTTTTTATACTTCCGGAAACCGTTGTAGTTGTAAGGTTGGTAACTTCCAGTGAATTGCCTGAAGTATTATGAAGTATATAGAGCAATCCGGTGGTTTGATCAAAAGCAAGATCACAACTTTCTGTTTTATTTGTCTGATATTTTCCAACATAGACAAAATCATTGCTCACATTTGGATTAAGGTCAAAGACCCATATATACCCCTGATCCTGGTGTGAAATGAAAATCAATCCTCCCATACCTTTTACAGAAGTATAAAGTGCTCCCGTTGACTGGCTGATAAAACCTATTGCTGACAAAAAACTATCGGGAATAAAGGTAATACCTTCCGGCCCGGTATTTCCGGTGTTTGTCATAGGAGAAGGTGCTGCAAGTATGTTCCAGGATTTCGCTAATGTCAGAGTGGAAAAATCAGACGGATGGGTATATTTTCTTATTAGATAATTATTCTCATCAATATCATAAAATTCATTGGCATTCAGATTTGCTTGTGTAATTCCTTCCGGTCCTCCGGAAACAGAATTGGCGGCAATCAATGAAAAACTATTTGTAACTGAATTATACTGCAATACTTTTAACTGTCCAATATTTGAAATAGTATAAAGTCTTTTTGTAACATCATTCCAGAATAATCCGCTTAACTCAATTATACCGGAAGGATTCAAAATAGAAGTAAGATTTACAGCACTACTCCATGACTGAGAAGGCCATGCGGTTTGAGCCGTAATCTTATTGGAATACAAAAGCGAAATAAAGAAAACAATATATCCAAAGAGTAAAAGTGTTTTCTTTTTTTGATAGAACATTTAACCGAAAGTTAGAAAATAAGCTATAACCCTTTGTTAATTGGGCATCGGACCAATTAGTTTTAATAAACATACTGAATTTTATCGAAAAACCAATCATTATTCTATTTTTGCAAGATTAATCTAAAATTTAACACTATGCGTACTACTACTGCATTACTTTGCGTCTTATTTTCTCTGCCCGTTATAGGAAGGCCACCAATTACTTCTAAAATAAAAATTGAACAGGCTATCAAAACAGAATCAAACACAGAATCCTTGGTTGCTCCGGATATAAATCCTGTACAGCAGCCATGGAGCGGCCCCTATGGCGGCATACCACCTTTCGATAAAGTTGAAATTTCTTATTTCAAGCCTGCTCTTGAAGCAGCGATGAGTGAGAACTTAAAAGAAATCGAAGCAATAGCAACAAATACTGCTCCGCCAACATTTGAAAATACCATTAAAGCAATGGAGCGTTCCGGTAAAACCATGGATAGGGTTCAAACGCTTTTTGGAATATGGAGTTCTAATATGAATGTTCCGGAATTTCAGGAAATAGAGACAGAGATGTCTCCCAAGCTTGCGGAATTCTCTGATAAGATAACTCAGAATGAAAAATTATTCAGAAGAATAGAAACAGTTTATAACTCAACCGAAAAGAAAACCTTAAATGACGAGCAACAGCGATTAGTTTGGTTATACTATACAAATTTCGTAAGGGCAGGAGCTAAACTCGATGCAACAACAAAAGAGAAACTTTCCGGGATCAATCAGGAACTTGCCGGGCTTTTTACAAAATTCAGTCAGAACTTAATGTCAGACGAATCAGAATTATATGTTGAGATAAAAACAGAAGCAGAACTTTCCGGATTGCCCCAATCTTTAAAAGACGCAGCTTCCAATGCTGCTACACAGAGGAAACTCAACGGTTCATGGGTAATAACAAATACACGTTCTTCCGTTGATCCTTTTTTGACCTATTCCGATAATAGAAATCTTCGCGAGAAAGTTTGGAAGATGTTTATCAGTCGTGGTGACAATGGGGGAGAACATGATAATAATTCTATTATTACAACCATACTTAGACTTCGTGCCGATAGAGCAAAACTTCTCGGCTTTGCAAGCCATGCTCACTGGCGTGTAGAAAACACAATGGCAAAAACTCCGGAAAAAGCCATAGAACTTATGGAAAGTGTCTGGCCTCCTGCTATTGAAAGAGTAAAAGAAGAAGTAAAGAGTATGCAGGAAATGGCAAATAAAGAAAAAGCAAATATTACCATTGAGCCCTGGGATTATCGGTATTATGCAGAGAAAGTAAGAAAAGATCGCTACGATCTTGATCAAAATGAAGTGAAGCAATATTTGCAGCTTGAGAAATTACGCGAAGGAATGTTTTGGGTTGCGGGTGAATTATTCAATTTCAGTTTTACCCCTGTTAAAGATGTTACTGTTTATCATCCTGATGTTCGTGTATGGCAGGTAAAAGATAAAACATCGGGAAAATTAATCGGCCTTTGGTATTTCGATGCTTATGCCAGAAAAGGAAAGCGTTCCGGTGCATGGATGAATGCTTATAGAAATCAGCAGCGTGTGGACAATGAAATTACAACGATCGTTTCTAACAATTCAAATTTTATTAAAGGCAAAGAAGGTGAGCCTGTTTTAATTTCCTGGGATGATGCTACAACATTGTTTCATGAATTTGGACATGCATTACACGGACTTGCTTCCAATGTTGTATATCCTACCCTTTCAGGAACAAATGTGGTAAGAGATTATGTTGAATTTCCTTCACAGCTTCTAGAACATTGGCTGTCGACACCGGAAGTACTTTCGCAATTTGCTATCCATTATAAGACAGGTCAGGCTATTCCAAAATCACTTGTGGAGAGAATCGAAAAGGCATCTAAATTCAATAAAGGTTTTACTACTACGGAATATCTTTCAAGTGCCCTGGTAGATATGAAAATACACTTGTCAAAAGCTGAAATCATTGATCCGAAAGCGTTCGAGCGCGAAACTCTTGAAAAATTAGGAATGCCCAAAGAGCTTGTCATGCGTCATCGTTTACCTCAGTTCGCTCATATTTTTAGTTCGGATGATTATTCGGCGGGCTATTACAGTTATTTATGGTCTGATGTATTGACGGCAGATGCTTATGAAGCATTTACAGAAGGCGGTGGTCCGTATAGCAAAACTGTTGCAGATCGTTTAATTAAATACATTTTTTCAGTCGGGAATACCATTGACCCACAGGATGGATATAAGAAATTCAAAGGAAGAGATGCAAGCAGCGATGCTTTAATGCGTAAACGTGGTTTTCCTGTAATTAAAAAATAAAAATAAATTAAAGGGCTCCGCTGAGACGGATATAGGTATTCCCAATAATAAAACCAACGCTGCTAATATTGATTTTAAAATCTTTATTAGCAGCGTTGGTTTTTTATTTAGCAGTTAATAAGAACCAATATCTTAAGCCTGATTCTTTAGCTAAAACTAATTAACATTTATGCTCGTTAGACTGCTTATAAGTGAAATAATAAGTAAGCTTGTTGTAATAAACTATATCCTTATATTGTGTTATTGTTAAAAATTAAAAACGAGCAATGAAATCAGCTAAAGTTGAATTAGACAACAAGATTTATGAAATCCCGGTGATAACCGGAACAGAAAATGAAATGGCAATTGATATTTCCAATCTGCGCAGTCAGACCGGATACATAACGTTGGATACAGGTTATAAAAATACAGGAGCAACACAGAGTGCCATTACTTTTCTGGATGGAGAAAAGGGGATTTTAAGATACAGGGGATATCCTATTGAGCAATTGGCTGATCAATCAACTTTTCTGGAGGTAGCATATCTTCTTATCTATGGTGAATTGCCAACGAAAGATGAATTAGAAAAATTCATTACCGGTATAACACACCACAGCCTGATTCATGAAGACATGAAAAAATTTTACGAAGGGTTTCCCGGCAAGGCACATCCTATGGGTGTACTGGCATCAATGATGTGTGCTTTGTCAACTTTTTATCCTGAAGCTCAAAAGACGGATATGAGTAAACTGGAGATTGATCTCACCATTCAGCGGTTAATCGCTAAATGTTCTACTATTGCAGCCTGGTCTTATAAAAAATCTCAGGGTTTTCCGACGATGTATCCGAAGAATAAGTTGAGCTATTGTGAGAATTTTCTTTACATGATGTTTGCTCAGCCTACTGAAGAATTTCCATTAAACGATACAGTAAAGAAAGCGCTAGACATATTACTAATTCTCCACGCCGACCATGAGCAGAATTGTTCAACCTCTACGGTAAGGCTTGCAGGATCATCTCAGGCCAGTTTATATGCTGCAATATCTTCGGGAATATGTGCATTATGGGGGCCTTCTCACGGAGGAGCAAATCAGGCCGTGATAGAAATGCTTGAAATGATTCATCAGGGAGGAAGCAGCGTTGACTCTTGGGTTGAAAAAGCAAAGGATAAAAACAGCAAATTTCGTCTGATGGGTTTTGGTCACCGCGTTTATAAAAATTTTGATCCGCGGGCAAAAATAATTAAGAAAGCATGCGATGATGTTTTAAAAGAGCTGGGCATTCAGGATCCTTTACTTGATATTGCCAAATCGTTGGAGGAAGTTGCTTTAACGGATAATTATTTCATAGAAAAAAAATTGTATCCTAACGTTGACTTCTACTCCGGAATCCTGTATCGTGCTATAGGTATTCCTACAGATATGTTCACCGTTATGTTTGCCATGGGAAGAATGCCGGGCTGGATTGCTCAATGGAAAGAAATGAGAGAAGGTGGGGAGCCAATTGCCAGACCGAGACAAATTTATACGGGATATACTCAGCGACCTTATGTGAAGATTAATAACAGGAAGCCGGTTGGTGTAAGCATCTAGTTGAGAAAATTATCCATTTTAGGCACGTGAATCTTTTTTCATGAACGTTGTATTCAATATGGTAAATAAATATTCCGGTACGAATATTTTTTGAAAATTAATACTCAGCTTTGCATTTATTAATTTAACATCTAAAATGAAATCACTCATGAACATTAAACTCGTTTTTGTTGTCGCTTCGTTCACGCTTCTTATTTTAGTTTTCGAAAAATCAATGGCACAATCACCGGATTGGCTTTGGGCTAATAAAATAGGTGGTTCAAGCAGCGATAAAGGACAAGCAATAGCTACCGATGCTTTTGGAAATGTGTATACTACAGGATCATTCAAAGGACAAGTTGATTTTGATCCGGGCTTAGCCGTAAATTATATTACATCAGGCGGAGACCTGGATATATTCATTTCTAAGTTGGATGCATCAGGTAATTATTTATGGGCAAAAGCATTTGAAGGAATTAATACGGATGAGGGCTTATCGATAACTGTTGATGCTTCCGGAAATATTTACACTACGGGATATTTTCAAGGCACAGTTGATTTTGATCCTGGTCCGGGAACCTATAATATGACTTCTGCGGGAGTGTTTGATGTTTTCATTTCTAAACTGGATGGTTCCGGTAATTTTATTTGGGCAAAACGAATGGGCGGATCCGGTATTGATGAAGGTAAGTCAATAGCAATCGATTCTTCCGGATATGTTTATGCAGCAGGCTATTTTTCAGCAACTGCAGATTTTAATCCTGATTCAGCAAATAGTTTTAATTTGACTACTGCCGGTGGGAAAGACATATTTATTTCCAAACTTGATAATCAGGGAAACTTTGTATGGGCAAAAGCAATGGGTGGAACAGGAGGGGACGAATGTCTTGATTTAATACTTGATGCTTCCGGAAATGTTTTTATCTCAGGTTATTTTGTTCAAACTGCTGACTTTGATCCGGGAGCCGGAACGGTTAATCTTACTTCTGCAGGAGGCAGCGACATATATATTTCCAAATTGGACAACTCAGGAAATTATGTATGGGCAAAATCAATTGGTAAAACAAATCCCGATTGGGGGTATTCAATCGCCCTTGATAATTTTGGTAATATTTATACAACAGGTTATTACTCAGGAATAGTCGATTTTGACCCGGGGCCCGGCTATTTTGATTTAACTTCTACAGGAAGCAATTCAATTTTCATTTCCAAATTGGACAGCTCCGGCAATTTTGTTTGGGCTAAGTCAATGGGAGGAAACGGATTTGCAACTGCATATTCAATAGCAATTGATATTGCAGGTAGCGGAGATGTATACACTACAGGTTATTTCTCAACTACGGTCGACTTTGACCCGGGATCTGGAATTGTAAATATTACTTCTAACGGTAACGATGATATTTTTATTTCCAAATTGGATTCTTCCGGCAATTTTGTTTGGGCAAAAGCAATTGGCGGAACAAATGCAGATTACGGTCAGTCGCTTGCTATTAGTTCAACCGGAAAAATATATTTGACAGGATGGTTTTCAAGCGCATCTATATCCTTTGGAACATTCTCTGTGGCAAATACAGTTACAACCGGATTTCCGGAAATTTTAATTGCCAAACTGGATAATTTAATTAATGGAATTGAACCATCTGTAAATGGCAATAGGGTATCTGTTTATCCAAATCCTGCAAGAGATCAACTAATTATTGAATTGAATGGAATGCACAGAAATTTGGAAATTTCTTTATATGATCTAACAGGAAAAATCATTCCGGTAAGAATCGATAACTCGGCTGAAAATACGTACAGGGTAGGGAATAATGTTCTTGATCAATCTCCCGGAATTTATTTAATGCAAATTAAAACAGATGATTTTATTGAAACAAAAAGAATAGCCATTATTAAATAGGATTTTCCAAAATAGTAATATGCTTGGGATTGATTGGAATATAAATCTTTATGACAGCATCAAACAGAGCCGGTATTAGAAAACATCCATGATCCTGAAATACAAAAATTATTTTTATTTTTTATTATTCGCTTTTATTGGTTATGTAATTTATAAATTTCAAATAGAGAAGAGTTTTAATTTACTTTCGATTTATTTGCTAAGTATTACTTTTAGCTTTTTCTGTTTTATTTTAAAAATTGACCCGAGAAAAACACTTCCTGTTTTATTTGTAGTATCATTATTTGTAATGTATGGCTTAAGTATTGAGGATGGATTGTATCAATTTAAGTTCTACACTTTTGCCATTTTAATTTCCGTTATACTATTGTTATTGGTTGTGCTGTTGGCCAATTACACACTATTGATTAAAAAAATTATCACAATAGCTATTTCTATAGTATTGGCCGGAATATACATTATCAACCGGGAAGCGTTTTCAGACTATAAGTATATACCATTTGTAATTGGTAGTTTATTTATGTTTAGAAGCATTAGCTTTCTTCATGAAATCAAATTTATGAAGCGCGAGATTCCTTTGTTGGACAAGGTCAATTATTTTCTTTTGCCGCCAAATTTATCAATGCCCTTATTCCCAATTGTTGATTATAAATCTTTTATTTCTTCATACGAAGGGATAACCCCAAACACGCTAAGAAGAAGTTCATTATTAATTTGCCGTGGTTTGGTGCAGATGATAATTTACCGTTTTATTTATCATAAAATCATAATTCCTTTTGATGAAATCCATACTGCTTTGCAGGTATTGACTTTCCTGATAGCAAATTTCCTGATAGTGCTGCGCGTGATCGCTGCTTTTCATATTGCCATTGGTCTGGTTATTCTTACGGGGTATAATATTCCGGATATTTTTAACAACATCTTTTTTTCTACGGGATTTAGCAATTTGTGGAGAAGAACGAATATGTACTGGCGGAATTTTATGATTAAAATATTTTATTACCCGATTTATTTTAAAATAAAAAAAATCGGTATTTATCCGGCATTGTTTATTTCCACATTTATCTGCTTTATTATAACATGGATATTGCATACCTATCAATGGTTTTGGTTAAAAGGGACATTCCCTCTTGAATTGAAAGACGCTATCTTTTGGGGTTCTTTTGGAATATTGGTGTCTGTTAACACACTTTTGCAACAGAGAGATCTGGACCGGTCTGTTACAAAGAAGGAGAATGTTCTTACAATTATTAAGCAGGCGTTTTCCGGTTTGATAGTCCTTTTTGTTATGTCTGTTTTATGGAGCATTTGGACCTGTAATTCGTTGCTAAATTGGTGGACAATTATTAAAGCATGTACAAATATAGATTACTATCAAGTTAAGCATATCGTTTTGTTTTCTGTTATTTATATTGGTATCGCTGCTGTATATCATTTTTCAGAAAAGGAAAAAAACAATCGATCCATTGCATTCAAAAAAATCATTTCCGGGTTTTCATACATAGGTTTTGTTTTATTTTGCCTCTTCCTTCTTGTCACAAGCCAACCGGAACGGAATTATGGCGGTAAATTGTTTAATAAAGCATCTGTTGCACCATTGTTAAGGGAACATCTTAATCGAGCCGATTTAATTTCAATTGATAATGGCTATTATACGAACCTGATAAGCACTAATAATTATTGCTCTCAGATTTGGGCCAATGATTACGATATTTCCGGGAACTGGTCAAAAAATATTACAAAAATGACTACAAGGTCCAGTAATGATTTAATGTTAACGGAAAATATTCCATTGGCTTCTGTAAAATACAATGGCATAGTATACACGTTAAATAAAGATGGTTTGCGTGATAAAGAATATTCAAAAATAAAACCCGATTCCTGCTATAGAATTATCATTTTAGGAGGTTCCTTTGAGTGTGGAAATGGAATGAACGATGGTGAAGATTTTATTAGTCTCGTTGAAACGGAATTGAATGATAAATATCGCGCTACGATTAATAATAAACCGATACACATTGAACTAATAAATTTTTCTTCAAACGGGTACAGACTATTTCAGCGTTTATATCAATATAAGGATAAAGCGCGTTATTGGAATCCTGATGCAGTTTTCGTTTTTATTCATACTAACTATCATCATCGTATTTCCAGTTATGTTAATCGTTTAGTATATCAGGGTTATTCCATTAACGATCCTTATTTGAAAAACATTATTGAAATGAGAAAAATCACTAAAGAAGATAATGGTGATGTAATAAGAGAGAAGCTCGGAGAATATGCTGATTCAATTAATTATTATGCTTTAAGAAACATAAGTGAGATAGCCCACAGAAATAATACCACGCCTGTCGCTGTCTATTTGCCGGCAATAAAGGATAAGAACCTGAAAAGCGATAGCCTTTTTGTGGAAGATATTTGTAGTAAATATGACATGAAAAAAATCAGCTTAACGGGAGTTTTTGACGGATATGAAAAAAAGGACTTGGTTTTATCAAATTTGGATTTTCACCCCAATAAGAAGGCAAATGGTTTGATTGCAAATAAACTGCTTGAAAGTATAATTAACCATCAGGACTATTTTAATATTCAGTTTACTCGGAAATAAATTTATTTGCGAAGTTGTTATTTTGGGATGTCATGTGTACGAATAGAATCCATGAACGGATATTCTGACAATTTGAAAAGAAGAGAATTTAACAATTGAGTCAATTGTCAAAATGCAAATTGTCAAATTATAACAAAAACAACGGACGGATCCCGAAAGCTATCGAGGACCGTCTAAGCGTCGTGGGTTTTGTTTTATTTGATGGATGGAAAGAAACAAAGTGGGGATAAGTAGTCCTTCACAGCTGGACAAGATCGAAACATGAGTATCAATAACTATACTACCAATAACATTCATTTTTCCGGAGGAGCACAAAGGCATGATGATCCAACAAGAGTTTGAAGAACCGATTATTTCCCATGATACTGCAAAAGGGATCAACAAGTCATTGTTTCACAAGCTTCGTAGTTTGTGTTTTTCCGGCTGACAATAACTTACAGAAATAAATTCCTTTATTCAATTGAGACAAATCAATTGTGATTTTATTTTCCCCTAATTTAATATTTTTGACAGCTATGGATTTTACTTCTCTTCCCGTCAAATCAACGATTGAAAGTGAAGCGTTTTTTATTTCTGATAAATAAAATTCTAAAACAGCTGTAGAAGAAAAGGGATTAGGATAAACCAACAAATTATTTTCATTTGTATAAGTGCTTTCCTTTATTGAAGTAGGTGTAGTACAAACACTCAAACTTTTATCCAAACAACTATAACCAACCACACCATTAGGATTAAATATTGCAGCTCCATTGCCCATCGTATTAATCCATATGTTGCCAAACGTATCCAATGCCATACGACTTACTTGCTTTTCCGGTAATCCTGAATTAGTTGTAGTATACGTTACCCACGAAGTTCCATCGAAGGAAAGTACTCCTTGAGGAACAGTGGGGAATACAGCGTCTTCGGCATGAATATATAATATACCGTTTGCATCAAAGACCAGCGTACTTACCCAGTCACCAAACATGGGAGTATTGTTGTGGTCGAATAATGTCCAGCTTGTATTGTCGAATTTATATAAGCCATGTTCTGTGGCAATCCATTTGTTGCCTAAGCTATCAAAAGCAATATCCAGTACATTGCCGGCTTGCATAGGCGTATTAAGTGAAGTAAAAAATGTCCAATTGTTTTGGTCGTATTTTGCAAGTCCTGCCATACCACATACCCAGACATTATTGGAATCATCTACACGAATGGAAGTGATTTCACCGACACCGCCAATCTGTGAGATGTTAAAATTGTTTGTCCACGAGTTGGTAGCATGACTATATTTTGATACCGTTGTGGCATATCTGTAACCCACCCAAACATTTCCGGTTTTATCTGCGCAAATCCTGGTGGTAGATCCCATAGGTATTCCGGCAGTAACATTATCCCAAACAACCCAGGCTGCCGAATTATGTACATCGCCATTAGGTATTTGAACAACACCTCCCGGTGAGCCATCATAGAGCATCCAGATATCTCCATAACTATCTTCAGTAACGCCAACACCGGAACCTGTGTAAGTAATAGGCATAGGATAATGATTGCGATTATAGGGACTATAGCTTTCCCAATTCGGACAATCGAACATACTGATTCCGCCATTGAGATTGCTTGCAAACCATGCGCGGTTTCTGCTATCGATAAATACATCGTTGTTTTGCATAGCAGGCACACCCGTATTCATTTTATCGTATGTTGTCCAGCTAACACCATCAAATCTTTCTACAAAACCAATTCCGCATGACCAATATCTTCCTCTATTATCAATTCGTACATCGTATACAAAGCTTGGCGCAATGTGTGTGGTCCAGGATGTACCATTGTAAATAAAGCATGCTGATGTGCTGCCAAGAGAACCAATTATCACTGTATCACCGTGTGCATCAACCTCAGCCAAAGGAGCATTTCCAACTGGAGAATTTGAGCTGTTGATATGACTCCATGTTCCATTATCATATATATCAACCGAAGTTACAGTAACGGCATATACTTTATTTGTGACTTCATCCACTTCCACATCTTTAACACCGTTATTAGTTGATAGACCTGAATTAGCTGATGTGAATAGTGTCCAGGTAAGTCCATCAAATTTTATCAATCCCAGATTACAACCAATCCAGATATTATTTTGCGCATCTACATCAATATCTTTTACTTCATTTGCCGGCAGATTTGAATTGGATGGGTTATAAATTGTCCAGTTTGCTCCATCATATTTAGCGACACCACCGGTGCCCCATTGATTGTCATAAAAAGTAATCCAAACATTGTTGTTGTGATCCACTACTATACCATGCACATAATCAATTGTCAGCGGAGAATTTGTTGAATCCCATTTGGTCCAGTTAGTTCCGTCATAATGTGCCACGCCTCCATGCAATCCATAGTTTTGGTTTTCATCACAACCCACCCATACTCCATCATTGTTGTCGAAAGCAATGGCCGTTACAATGGAACCCGGAATGTATCCTTCAAAATTACTCCAGCAGGTCCATGTTGTATCATTAAACCGAACAACGCTTCCTTGCGCATGAAAAGGAAGGTAGCCGCCTGTCCATAAATTGCCACAACGATCGACTTCGGTCACAAATGAATAGTCTCCGCCTATGCCTGTGTTTGTTGTTCTGAGATATTTCCAGTTGGGATTTAATGTTTGTGCTTCTGATGTTATTAGTAGTGTAGAAATCAAAAATAAATTAAGTACAGTTATTTTCATGATGTTGCGGATTTTAAATAATTTTCTTTATTGAGACTTTTGTTTGAAATGATTATTCCTATTTTCCCGCAAAGATGCCTGTAAAAAGTGTTTATTAAAAAAGAAAGGTCTTGAACCGGGATATATACAGGTTGAACTCTTAAAAATAGTAACTGAGTATTAAGAAGGAGGAAGCCTGTTGGGTTGAATAAGACCATGCTGCCGGGGGAGTTCAACAATAACATTGTATTTTATGAAAACACTATCAGAATAAAATATTAATTTATTATTTTTTTTATTTACAAAGGTGGGTAAATAGCAATAAGGCGAGTATGATATTTATCACTATTTGAATTGATGTACAAGTGATTTTTTCATGTAAAATCTAAAATCGCATTGTGAAAATTCATTTCCGGCGAATTAAGGCCGATACGGTATCAGTTTTCCACGTGATTCAAATGCGGTTTTTGAAAAAGTAAGATGAGCTAAAAAACCTGGCTGTGACGACCTTGCCCCCCCAACTTTACTTGCCTTCATCTTTCAAATATAACAAAACCAATGATGCTTCGACGACCATTTCCGCCGGCTGGCGGACTGTTTTTGTGCTGTGTGAATTTATCCACTTTTCAAACCTCATCGCCTATAAAAAATTCCATAGTCGGATGTGGAGAATGGGTAATAACCGGTTGTTTTATTCCTGTACTAATTTTCCAGAATGTTCAGGAGATTTACTGTTTGGCTCCACCGTTTATTGCTTCGTCAAGTAATAATTTCTTTAATCCTTAATTGCCTTTTAACAAATATTAAAGGTTATTAAGCATGATGAGCAAATAATAGTGGATGCCTGCCTGCCGAAATGCAATGCAGGCAGGAATATTACACAGTTCAAAACAATCCGCCAGTTGGCGGAAATGTCCGTCGAAGCGTGGCAGTGCTTTTGGCTGAGATAGGAAACAAGTACGTCGCAGCAGGAGTTAATTCAGTAAGGTTTTTAATTTGCCGACATTTCAAAAATTTTACTTTCTAAATCCTTTTTTTCTAACTCAGCGACCCTTTCTATATGCTTATCAATATTTAAAAACTGTAACACCAGCCAAGCCAGTGCAATAAAGACAGCAAAGGCGAAAAGCGAAATTTGCCAGCTGAAGTTTTCTCTTATTGGACCAATCAAAGCCGCAAACGACATTTGCCCAAGGTTTGCAATTGTCATATATAATGTAAATTGACTTGCCGAAACTTTTTTCCAGCAACAGTGCATTGCAATAGCAAAAATGCCGATACAAGCAAAAGTGTATAGTATATTTTGTATAACCATGAATGCATATATAATATTCCTGTTACCCCAATATGTATTTGAAAAAGCCAAAACAGTAATGAAAAACATCGAACCCAAAAAGTATAAATTCATCATTCGCTTTTTTCCGAATTTATCAATCAAAATACCGCCAATGAGCATACCTACAATACCGCCGAATAGTTTTGCAGTAGCGTAGTAATTTGAGTAATCCAAATTTGTCCAACCTAATTCCTTTACTGTAAAAATGGGTAGCAATGTGGAAACATATTTAAAGCCGCCTTGGCTAATAAATAAAATCAAAGCAATTACTAATGAGTTTCGTAATCTAAATACGCTGTATAAAGATTTGAAAATGTGTCGCCAACTTTCTAATTGCAAATTTTTTGTCTCCGGTGACGCTTTACCTGAAGTCCAAGGTGCTATTTTCTCGCCTTGCCGTTCTCTTAAAAATAATGGCACCAACATAATAATACCAATAACAACTGCCAGCATTAATATTGCAGTTGTAAAATTGTATTGGTTTAACAGCCAACTTCCTATTGCTAAAGAAAGAGACATGCCAATAACTTTTGAACCCCACATAAATCCATTCGCTTTTGCTTGTTGGTCGGCCGGAATAATATCAACTGCCATACCATCAGTTGCCACATCTTGAAATGCTCCAAAAAACGAAACAATAAAACCTGCAATCATCAATTGTTTCAGATTATTTAAAGGATCCGGTATATAAGCCATATAAATACAACTTACGACTAAGCCTAATTGACCTAAAAGTATCCAAGGTCTTTTTCGGCCCATAGGCAAATAAGTGTAGCGATCCATTAGTGGTGCCACTACAAACTTAAGACTCCAGGGCAATACTGTAACCACGGCAAACCCGGCTATTTCACCCGGTGTTTTGCCATTCATTGCCATCCATGCAGGTATTCCGAAGGTAAGCATTCCTTCGGGTACACCCTGTGCAAAATACAAGGCAATAAAATTAAAATAGCGCAAAAAAGTATTCTCTGAAAGTGATGGCATTATATTTTTGAACAAATTGTTTATTTTGGCAGTCATTGTATTAAGTCGCTTTCTGTTTTAATAAATGCTGCTTAAATTTAATTAAGAGTTTGCTGATGTTTGCTGGACATGTTCGATTGGTTGCAACCAGATAAAGAGAAAGCTGGTGGAGTTAAGAAAAAAATGTTTTTTCATTACCTTGGTTCAGAAATGTAGACATATTTTACTACATAATTTCATTAAAAAAACAGCTGGTTGTGGTGGATGCACCAAATTATTTTATTACTAAAGGAGTATCAATTTCAACTTTAAGATGTGGTATGTCCCGAATAACTATTGCCCAAATTATGTCATCAGAGACACTGTCGTAACCATGAGAGATTCTGTTTCTTGTGTCGACTATTTTTCTTGAATGAGATCTTTTTGAAAGTCTTCAAATATTTTCTTTTCAGGAAGAAATTGGTTAATCTCAGAAATTGCTTGTCTAATGTCAGAATGCCAGGCCTTAATTTCCTTTTCCATACACCAACACTTTAGAGTTGTCAATATTTTCTTTTAAATATTGATTTTTTATTGCTTTTGATTCTAAAAGGTCTATGTGTCTTTTTAGTAAATGCTGGAGTTGGAATTTTAAGTTAAAATAATTTTCAGAATACAATAAAGGATCATTACTGTCTATATCAACAACGAAATCAATATCACTCTCTGGTTTAAGTTCGTCTCTTGTCATAGACCCAAAAGCAAATAATGTCCTAACGTTATGCTTATCGCAAAGTGCTTTTATGCTGTCGATATTTAATGTAATAAGCTTCACAAATACAAAGATAGTATTTTTTCTGAATTATTTTTTTTGGTTGAGATAGGAAACAAGTGTGTCGCAGCAGGGAACCGTAGAAGCGTCGTGGGTTATTTTATATTTGAAAGATGAAGGGAAAAAACGTTGGGGAACAAGTCCGTCACAGTTGGTCGCCTACTTTTTTTTGGGTTTGCATTATAAATCCAGCACTATTCTAATATTTGTCTTTAGAGTCTGTACCTGTTCCTTGGACAGTTTGCTCAACTTTTTAATAAATCGTTTATTGTCAATTGCACGAACCTGATCAACAAGAACATCGCTGGGTTTGTCAAGTTGTACCTTTTTTAAATGTACTCGAAGTAATTGAATGTCTGCATTTACTTTTGAAGTAATTGGACAAATTAAGGTCGACGGGTGTGATTCATTTAGTAGGTCAGTTTGAACAATTACAACCGGTCTTGTTTTTCCGGGTTTCGTTCCTCTAGTCGGATTAAGGTCTGCAAGCCAAATTTCGTATTGCTTAATTTTCATCAATTAATTTTTCAAATTCATGCAATATGGCTAAGGAGTCAAGGGCAGTCAATTTTGATTCTTTTGTCAGTTGTTTTTTTAAAAGTCGTCTTTTATTATAAAGATTATAAATGTTAACAGCTTCGTTAATATAACGATTTCTGGCAAGCTTCAACTTTGATGTTATTTCTTCGGCTTCGTCAAAAATCTTGTCGTCAAGTTTCAGTGATAGTGTCTTCATTTGAATTTTTCAACAAAGGTATGTATTAAAAGTATATACTCCAAATTAAATGGGAAAGTGATTTGTCCGGGTTGTAGCTTAATACCCCATGTTTTGCGCTATTATTACTAAGACAGCTTTGGATTGAAACGCTTGATCCAATCAAATTATTTGTTTTTTAGTCATTTCCTAAAAATTAGTAAAACCTTTTGGAATAACTTATCTTCAGTATAATTAATTCAATGGATTTCATTGTTACTCAAGATAGGTTTCCGGTTACCAGTTGCGCTTTGCTTGCTTATCGCCGACTAGTAATCGGCAGACTTCAACGGTCTCTATAATTATCGGAACCATAGATGCTTCGTTGGTTTTGTTTTATTTGAATGATGAAGGGAGGCAAAGTTAGAGTAAGAAGTCTGTCACAGCTGGGTTGTCTGAACCCTCCTGTTACTACTTGTGTCAAGTAGGAATTTTTTAAATATTTGATTGCTTCCTGGATAATTAGGTACTAATTTGAAAGAGGATGAGCTTCTAAAGTGGATGAATATTGCACAGCTCAAAAACAATCCGCCAGTTGGCGGAAATGTCCGTCGAAGCGTGGCAGTGCTTTTGGCTGAGATAGGAAACAAGTACGTCGCAGCAGGAAAAAATAGTGTTGTGGTTATACGATGTTAGGTGTTGTGCATATTTTCATTTCTTATTGCTTCCGATTCACTGTGTTTCAAACCGTAAGGCATTCCGCCTGATGTATAACCAGCAATAAAAGCAAAGTTTTCGTCCGAGTCATTATCTCCAAGACTTTTAAGTTCTATGTGTTTTTTTCTGTTGGCTTTAAATTCGATTTGTATTTTAATCGACCTTCTAATTTGAGTTTCAATGTCCTCCGGAATTATTACGTTCAGTTTCCTTAACTCATTAATTGCACATATTTTGTCAACACCAAACCATCTTGCATACCCCAAAACAATGCTTTTCCCACGGAAACTATTTATCCAGTCAGGTCCACATTTCAATCTTGCTTTTTCGTTCAATCTTTTTCTCTTTGGTGTCGAACTATTTTTAGTCATTTTTAAATATGTTTTCATGCAAATCGTTCAGGTGTACTTTCATTGCATAACAACGTATAGCATTGCCGAAGCATTATTTTTTTACCGAAATATAAAAATAAAAAGAGTCAAAAAATAATGTTTGGGCAATGCGATGTTACAAGCAGTGCTTTATTCAACCACAAACGTACCATAGTCATATGATTTTTCCGCTACTATTTTATAAAAGTAAACACCTTTCGGGAAAGAACTGCAACTCAATATTAATTCATTATTATTGAAACTAGATTTGAAGATCAAAACTCCTTGAACGTCAAAGACCATCAGTAAATCTTTCTTATCTGAAAAGTCCTTAAGTTTAAAATTTACTTGAAATTTTGTTGGATTTGGAAAAACATCAACTCCTGTCAAATGATTTATATCTGTCAAAGTAGTAATGCAAGATGAGAACGGTGGATTATATACTGTTGAGGTATCTCCAACCATACAGGATAATTGATCGTTTCCTGAAACACATGCCAGTTCTAAGGGCTTCAAGAGATAATTCAAACTTCCAACTCCTTCAATCCAAACAGTCCATGAATCAAAGTGTAATTGCCTTCGATAACCATCGACGGTCAAAACTGAATCAACACCAACAACTGTGACTGTATCATTCAAACACACCGAACCGCCAAATGGATGGACAATAATGTCTCCTAAATTCAAATTAAAATTGTATAACTCATATTCAGTTGAGGATGTATCCGGATAAAAATATACTATCTTATTGCTTTCTCTAATTCCTCCTACATATAAATTATTGAAATATATTTTGCTATATGCCACACCTGAAATAAGAGAATCCCCATTCAATATATATAAATTAAAATTCGAAGTCGGTTGACCGAAATCATCGAAATACTGGTAATTCCAAGTACCATAGTTTGAAGGAAAAGATCGGTACAATGAAGTTTGACCATAACCTATTCTGAATAATAATAATAAAAGTAAGATGCTAAGAAAATGTTTTCCCATGGTTTTTATTTTAGCATTGCTTGTAACAATTTATATACGCAACCAATTCCGCATATCCACCAATATAAATGGATATGTGCAACTGCTTGTGCATATTTCTTGCGTATATATTTGTTTTCTCCCTCACCCTGCTTTCATTTCAAACAATTTTGACTTTATGCAATGCCTCATGTTTAAGGAAATACTTTAAATAATATATGTCAATTATTAAAATGCTTTAATACCCAATCTTCCTCACTAAAACGTAACCTCTTTCTCCACCACCTCTTTCCCCCTCTTCACCCTCACCTTCGTACTATCCCCGTGACTGAATTTCCCCAGTGCTTTCATATAACTCATCATATCGACTACTTTGTTTTCGCCTAGTTGAATTACGATGTCTCCGGGAAGCAGTCCTGCTTTGGAAGCCGGTTTTCCGTCGGAGACTCCGTCAATGCGCATGCCTTCGCCTTCAAAAGCGTAGTCGGGTATGACGCCAAGGGTAACTTTAAATCTTGGTACTTCATCAGAGCTGTCGCTTTTCGTCTGTAAAAATGGAAGCTTGTCTGAATTATCGAGTCGGAGAAGAACATTTTCAATCATCTTAACAATCATTACAGCGCCTTCGTAATTTATTTTATCTTCATCGTCGCTGGGTTTATGATAGTCCGCATGACTGCCGCTGAAAAAATGCAGGACAGGAATATTCTGCAGGTAAAAAGAAGTATGGTCGCTGGGTCCTATGCCTGAATCGGTTTCTTTTATGTTAAAATAATTTCCTTTCGCTGAGTCGAGAACGGCTTTCCAGCTATTCGTAGTTCCTGTGCCATTTATAATAAGCGTTTTTTCATCGGGCTTGAGTCTGCCAAGCATGTCCATGTTTATCATGTAGTTTACATTCTTGAGATCGATGGTCGGATGCTTAACGAAATAATTAGAGCCAAGCAATCCCTTCTCTTCTCCACTGAAAGCAATGAAAAGGTAGTTGCTTTTTTTCAGCGAAGTAGACTTTACATATTTAGCAAGTTCAATTAATGCAGCTGTTCCGCTGGCATTGTCGTCGGCACCGTTATGAATTGCACGCGGTCCGCGATATAGTGAACCGTCATCACCATAACCCAAATGATCGTAGTGTGCTCCGATTACAACTGTTTTGGAAGAACGATTGTCAATGTAGCCGATTACATTATTTCCCTTTTTTTCGATTTTAATAATATCCGTTCCCAAAGTGCAATTGGTGACTACGCTGTCTTTTAAAACTCTTGCAGCTTTTTTATTTGCAAAAATTACAGGTATGGATGCAGGTGTTGTCCTGTTCTTCCAATCGGCAACAGGGTCAGCAAGGGATGTATCGCTGTTAATGAAAATTACGGCTGATGCACCACGCGTTACTGCTTCGTCAATTTTCTTTCGCAGGTCTGTCCAGTCACCGAACTTACCATGAGGATCGTTACCATCGGGTGTTCCGGTTTCAATAATGAATATTTTTTTTGCAATGTTTAGTTTGCCTTTATAGTCTTCGCGTTTATTTTTAATATCGTTAATACCATATCCGACTCTGGCTACATAGCCGGTTATTGATCCGTTGGAAGAATATGGTAAAGGGTAGAAATCAACACCGGGTGTATATATGTTTGAGTTTACAATTAGCTGTGTGCCAGGACCGTTTTCTGCGCCTGCTGTGAAAGGAAACTCCTGAAGAAATTTATCTTCTCCTTTTGGTTTGAGTCCTGCTTTTTTAAATGCTTTTTGGATGTATTCATTCGCTTTTTTCTCTCCGGGAGTTCCGGTTTCTCTTCCTTCAAAAGCGTCGGAGGCCAGCGTTGATATATGCTCTTTGAGATTTTTTTTAAGTTGTTCGTCGCTGACGGGAAGGTAGCTCGTACTTTTGCAGGAGACAATACCGATGAGGAGGAGAAGAAGGAGGTGTTTTTTTAACATAGTGTTGCAAAGTTAATTTAAAATGCAATAAGAAAACAGGTGGTTTTAATTTCTGTGTTGGGTGCTTTTTGATAGATTTTTTTTAACCGCAAAGTTCACAGAAGCAATTAGTGAGAAAGATGCAATTTTTTCTTTGCGAATCTTTGCGAAAATCTTTGCGAACTTTGCGGTAAAAATCCGACAACTACTAATACCCACCCAACCCCACCACAAAGAAACCCTATCTTTGTCCCAACTTACTTCAATGCGTATTTTCATTATTTATTTATTCTTAACTACAACTTTTGCCCAAGCACAGAAGCCCACAATCTCTTTCTCAAAACTTACCTGCCCGGAAAAAATGTGGGTGGTTTTACATCCCTTTATAGCCAGTAAAACGCGTAAGTTAACAAACGAAGCAGTATCAGTATCCAATGAAATGAAAAAGGACTCCGCTCTTGATGGCGACGCTTCCGGCGGACAAGTCGATGCTTTCCGTCATGGGTATTGGATGGCTTTATTGTCCAAAAATATTTGCTGGAAAAAAGCATTACGTCTCGGAAAAGCTCATGAAAAAGGAAGTTTTAAAAAATACAAAAAAGGTATTGCCGACGAAGAAGGCAGCCGCCCCGATTCCGTTTCCTCTGAAATGGATCTTTATAATAATAACGTTGGTATTACCTTAGGACGCAGCAATAGGAAAGTAAGTAACGACAACTTAAGAATGATTGTTAAAAATGCCGTTTTATCAGGTAAAATGATGATCATTTTCAAGAATGCAGAAGGTATTGCCCTGGATAGCCTTGGCAAACCCATTGATTTTTCAGGATTGGAAAATTATTGGAGGGTGCCGAAAATCCTTGTCAGTTCTGATAAAACAAATTATCAATAAATATTCGTATCATTCACAGTATTTTTTATTTTTACAGGATAATAGAAATTTATGAAATACCTACCCATAGACAAGAACCTGTTTATTGAAAACAGAAAAAAATTTAAATCCCACCTTCTGACAGACTCAATAGCCATTTTTCATTCCAACGATGAAATGCCCAGGAGCGGTGATCAGAATTTTCCTTTCCGTCAACAGCCAGATCTGTTCTGGCTGAGCGGAATTGACCAGGAGCAAACGGTATTGATATTGGCTCCAAACCATCCTATAGCTGAATATAGGGAGGTGCTTTTTCTTCGCAAAACCAATGAACACATCGCTGTTTGGGAAGGACATAAATACACTAAAGAAGAAGCAAGAGAAGCCAGCGGAATCCAAAACATTTATTGGACCGACGATCTGAAAGCAATTCTTCCACTGCTCATGCATCATTCTTCGAATGTATATATCAATCTCAATGAAAACGATCGTTTCACAACAGAGGTTGTTTATCGCGACGAGCGTTTTGCTAATGAACTTAAAAGCAAATATCCCAACCACCACTATGAGCGTTCCGGACCAATCATGGCTAAATTACGCTGTATAAAATCGGAAGCAGAAGTAAAATTAATCAGCCGCGCTTGTGACATTACCGATAAAGCTTTTCGAAAAGTTTTACAAAAGACAAGACCGGGTATTATGGAATATGAAATCGAAGCTGAAATCATTCATACATTCACCGCTAATCGCGCCAATGGTCATGCCTATTATCCGATTATAGCCAGCGGAGCCAGCGCTTGTGTTCTTCACTACAACGACAATAACAAAGAATGCAAGGATGGCGAAGTCATTTTAATGGATTTTGGTGCTGAATATGCCAACTACGCTGCTGATCTTACGCGTTGCATACCTGTTAGCGGCCGCTTTACCAAACGTCAAAAAGATGTTTACAATGCTGTGCTGCGTGTTATGCGTGCTGCCATTAAGATGCTCGTTATTGGAAATACCATTCCCAAATATCATGAAGAGGTCGGCAAAATCATGGAGCAGGAGTTGATTGGCCTTGGTTTATTGAATAAATCGGAAGTTGAAAAACAAGATCCAAAACTACCGTTGTACAAAAAATATTTCATGCACGGCACGTCCCATTTTCTTGGTCTCGACGTTCACGATATTGGAAACCGTTATCAGCCTATGCAGGCAGGAATGATCTTTACCTGTGAGCCGGGCATTTACATTCCAGAAGAAGGTCTGGGTATTCGCATAGAAAACGATATACTGATTACTGAAAAAGGTCCTGTAGATTTAATGGCACACATTCCCATTGAAGCCGATGAGATTGAAGAATTAATGGCAAAGCAGAATGTCGCTGTTCATTAAATGTGCAATTTTTTATTGAATGCTTTCTTGAAAAAATATTACCGGGGCAATATATTTTGCCGAAGCATTATTAATTAATAAACATTTTTTCTATGCTTAAAGCCACATTACTTCGCTATACCGATTACAATTACTGGGCAAATGAACTTCTGCTTAAATTAATCGAAAATAAAATAAGCAATGCCAAGCTTGATAAGGAAATAGTGAGCAGCTTTCCTTCTTTGCGCAAAACCGTTTATCACCTTTGGGATGCAGAATTTATCTGGATAAAAAGATTAAAAGGTGAGTCCTTAAATGATTGGCCAAGCAAATCTTTTAACGGAACATTTTCGGAAGCAAAAGAAAAAATTCTGGCTCGGGATAAAGAATTTATTCATTTTATGGAAAATTCAGATGATGAGCAATTGTCTTTGCCTTTTACATATCATAATATCGAAGGGAAACCTTTTACCAATCCTGTTTGGGAGTCTGTTTTGCATTGTATGAATCACAGCACGTATCATCGGGGACAAATTGTTACTATGTTAAGACAGCTTGAAGTTGCAGATATTCCATCTACAGATTATATTAATTATTGCAGGGTAAAGAAGTAGAAAGAACTTTCAATCTTTAAAGGAAGATAGATGTAGAGATTTTATTTCTTTCTATAATATTTTTTTTAGATTCAGATTATTGGCGAAGTCAGAAAATATTGATTTTAAAGATTGTAAGAAAAACATGAAATTTCTTTGATTTTTACTGAACTTATTTCGACCTCTTCTGTAAAATAGATATGAGGATTTTGTTGATTCTTGTTTTTATTTACAGCTTAAATTCTTGTAAGAAGGAAACGCAAAGCGAGAATATATACTCCCAACAAAGTGATAGTGATTCAGTCATCATTCAAAATAATAATTATTTTGATCTTCCCGCTGATTCCGCGCCGAGATTTGTAAATGTTTCTTACATAGATTTGAATAAAATCACAAGAATCAGTCGTTTCCGTTCCGGGATTGGCCACGATTACTCTGACGATTTTGAATTTTGCAGAAGCATGAAGCATTATTTTGATCCCGGTATTTACTCGAACGATACCATTCGTATTTTTTCGCCTGTAAATGGAAAAATAGTGAGGATGTTTTCTGAATGGGCGGGAAACCAAATTCAAATACGAAGCACCGATTTCCCTGCATTTACTTTCATATTGTTTCATGTGAATTCATTTCCATCTGTTCAGGAAAACGTAGACGTACAGCCGGGACAACTCCTGGGATATCATATAGGAAACATGACTATGTCAGATATTGCCGTAAAGGTTAATACTTCTGTAAACGGTCCAAAAGCTGACTCGATTTCTCAACCGGGGCTTCGTTTGTTTTCAATCTTTCAATTAATGAGTGATTCACTTTTTAACAATTTTCAACTGAAAGGAATTGCAAATCGAAACGACATGATAATTTCCGAAGAGGATAGGAATAGTAGTCCACTGAATTGTAATGGAGAGGTTTTTCAAAATGAAGGCTTGTTGCAAAACTGGATAACCCTTCAATAACCATTTAAAAAACATTTTGAATGCAAAATATTTATTTAAAGAGTCAACTAAAAATTATTTAAAACCGAATAGGCAAATTACTCCTTACAAACACAGCTTTACCTTTTTGTTTACCGGGAGACCATGCAGGCATGTTTCTGACTAAACGAACGGCTTCTTTATCGCAGGCATTTCCAACACCACGTGAAACATAAGGAAATAATACTTTTCCTTTTGGACTAATTAAAAAGTTGACATAAACAGTGCCTTTTAAATTTCCGGGAGGGCGTTTTAGATTTGCCGATAAATATTCAAATAATTTTTGTTCACCACCGGGAAATGCCGGCATAACTTCAACAACGGTTTTTGCATTTTGTTGTGCTGAAGCATCTGCACTTTTGCTTTGCCCGAACATTTTATGGTATTCTTTTGACGAAATAGTATAATCAGTGATTGTCATAGCTCCATGACAATGACCGTCAAGAATGTTGAACATTTCTGTATCACCAAGTGCTAAAACAGCACTCCAGTCGCGGCAGGCACTCAGCGTATCACTCAGAGCCCAGTTTGCAACGCCTCTTCTGAAATATGCTTTGCGATCGGATTCGTCTTTACTAATTTCACTACTGAAAAATTTATTGGCTTCGCTGAAATTCCCGGTTTGAATAAGTTGTACGCCCTGATCAACATCAGGGGTAGTCTGATCACTCAACAAACTTTTAACAAGTGAATCCTTATCAAGATTACTCTGTGCATTTAAAAACTGTGGAAGAATAAAAATAAGGAACAGTGTTGTAATATTTCTAAACATAATGAAGCATTTAATGATTTTCAAATATATTGTTTTTTTTAGATTATGAAAAATTAACTGCTGCTAACAGGTATGATTTTCGGTACTACAAGCCAAAATCCGGTCAAAGTAATCAAAGAAAAGGCCCCCATTGTCCACCAAAGCATATCAAAACCCCACCGGGTCACAATTCCTGTTCCAATGATTGGAGCAAGAATAAAAGCTGCCGACCATGCTGTTGAATACATTCCTGTAATAACTCCGCGATTGGTTTCATTTGCTTTTGAAACAGCAACCGTCATCATAAATGGCATGGCAAAGATTTCCGAAAAACTAAGGACTATCATTGAAACAATGAGGATAACCGGCGAACTGAAAAAATTCAACATCACCAAACCCAATCCGCCAAGCATTACACCCGATATGATAATTTTTTTCGGATGAACAGTGTTTTCAAGTTTGAAAACAAGCATCATTTCAAAAATAAAAACGATAAGTCCGTTAAGCGCTAAAAGATAGCCGGTATCCTTTTTGGGAAGATGATGTACCTGATCGTAAAACAATGGTAACGTGCAAAAAAGCTGGAAGAAAATAATTGCATAAAACATACAAAGCATAATATAAAGCATAAAGACGGGACTTCTTAAGGGAGATGCAGAAGAAGATGGAGCTTTTTTAGTGAACGTTGTTGATTTGATTTTAGCATGGAAATAAAAGTACAATACTATTCCTGCTGCTATACTAGTAAGTCCATCACCAATGAATATTAAGCGAAAGGAATAGCCAACCAATATACCTGCTACGGCCGGGCCTATTCCGGCACCCAGATTTACTGCCATTCGTATTAATGAAAAAGATCGTGTCATACTTTCGGGCTTGGCGAATGAACTAATCGCTGACGACATAGCAGGGCGTAACAAATCTAAAAGTGTACTGGTAACAAGCATACCTATGCATATTGCTTCAAAACTGTTTAACCAGACAAGACAAACACATGAAATTCCTCCCATGATTAAACTGAAAAGTTGAACACCAAAATACCCAAAGCGATCACTTAGCCAACCGCCACTCAAAGAACCAATCATGCTTCCTAAGCCAAAAAAGGCAGCAACAATTCCCGCTTGCGAAACAGTAAAGTTTCTGTCTGTTGTTAGGTACAATGTCATAAAAGGTAATACCATCATACCGCTTCGGTTCACAAGTGTGACCAAAGCCAGAATCCAGGTTTCGCGGGAAAGGCCACTGTATGATTTTCGAAGGAGGTTTAACACAATAAATTTTAATCAATAAATCGGCAGGCAAAAGTAATATAATAAGGACAATTAAGATAAAGGCTAAATTTAAGCTAAATCTAAGTATCTAAAATAATTTAAAACTTTTTTATTGATAAGAAATTAATAATATTGTACACTTGATTTTCACAATAGTGTAGTTCAGTTAACACTTTAAAAAACGAGGCGGTACCGAAAAGCCTGACGAGTAGGAAAAAAATAAATCAAAAAATAAAATGGACACACAAAAAGTTGATATGTTTATTATGGCCAACAGTAAATTTTTCGAAAGTCACCATGTCATGCAAATCAGAGACAGACTGCTGCAGATTGAAGATGCCAAATGGAGTATGATTCAAACGATTCAGTTTAAAGACCCAACAACAAGTCTTATTGTTTCATTACTTGGCGGAAGTCTTGGCATTGACAGATTTTTAATAGGTGATACAGGCCTTGGTGTAGGAAAGCTGCTTACCTGCGGTGGACTTGGCATATGGGCCATTATTGACTGGTTCATGATTATGGGCGCAACAAGAGAGAAAAACATGATAAAACTTCAACCGTTTCTTGTCTGATCGTTAACTTGAATAAACAAAAACTATATATATTATTATTGGTTGCTTGTCTGGCAGGATTTAGCTGGCTTGCCATTTCTTTTCATTCGGCTGATTTGTCAAACAATGATAAAAGCATTTGTCTTATTAAACAGGTCACCGGATTGCCCTGTCCTTCCTGTGGAGCAACAAGGTCCATTATTCTATTTGTAAATGGAGATTTCAAGGATGCAATGTTTTATAATCCTATTGGAATAATTCTATTGATAATTATGATATCCGCTCCTGTCTGGATTGCCATCGATTATTTTAGGAATAAAGAATCTCTCTTTCATTTTTATTTAAAGGCTGAAAAAGTAATTAGGCGAAAACAATTTGCCATTCCCGCTGTTTTACTTGTACTCACAAATTGGATGTGGAATATTTATAAAGGACTATGAATTCAAACGGTAATTTTGTTTATACTCCGGGAGAGCATGAAGCAGAGAAGGCTTCTAACAGCTACCTTATGTCATTAATTGCTGTGATCGCAGGATTACCTTTGCCAATTATTAACCTGCTGGCAACCGTAATTTTTTACCTGGCGAACAGAAAATCGACATACTTTGTTCGCTGGCATTGTACACAGGCTCTGCTTTCGCAATTTTCATTGTTGTTAATGAACAGTACCGGTTTTTGGTGGACAATTTCCATCATATTCAGTGATGAAAGAGTCACTACTCATTACATTGCTTATATGATTACTATTTTCATTTTCAATCTGACGGAATTCATTGCTACCATTTACACAGCCATTCAAACCCGAAAGGGAATTCATGTTCAATGGTGGCTTTATGGAAATTTAACTAATATTGTTTGCAGACCTTGAAATGAGAAAATTATTTATTGAAATATTAATTTTTATTGCTTTATTTTTCTCTCTCTGGTTTGCTTTGGGGCGCATCGATTGGATGTCGTTATTCAAAATTGAACAGCTTACAAAATCTACCGAAGAGAAACTCGGAGATACCTTTTGGGAATTTTTCAGCAAAACAGAAACAGAAATTAAATCTACTTCCGTCAATAAATCCTTGGATTCATTGGTCAGTCATATATGCAAAGAAAATAATATAGACAGATCAACCATTAAATTGCATTTATTGCGGAAGCAAGATATAAATGCTTTTACACTTCCCAACCGACACATTGTTGTCTTTTCCGGATTGATAGAATCGTCTGAAAACGAAGCAGAACTTTGTGGGGTATTAGGACATGAAATGGCTCACATGGAGAAAAATCATGTGATGAAAAAACTTCTAAAAGAAGTTGGACTTTCTGTTTTAGTTTCCATGACATCAGGCAAAGGTAGTCCCGAAGCAGCTCGGCAGCTTGCTAAATTATTATCATCGTCAGCATACGACAGAAAACTCGAAAGCGAAGCAGACATTGCCTCTGTTGATTATATGATAAAAGCTGACATTGATCCTGCTCCTTTTGCTGATATCCTCTATCGGTTAGGAGATGAAGAAAAAAATATTCCCAATCAGGTTTATTGGATAAGCACCCACCCTGAATCAAAAGAAAGAGCCGAAAATATTGTTCAATATATTAAAGGAAAAAAGATCATTAAGAAATCTGTTTTATCAGCCGGTGAATGGGAAAGAATGAAGGAAAAGCTCAGCGAAAAGGAGGATTAACTCTATTTACATTTTGATGTTCATTATTATGAACTTTTTATTGCGCGATCAATCCTAAACATTATTTACTGAATTTATCCTCTTTCCATTTCTTGGGGTTGTTTGCTATATAATTCTGAATATTTTTTAAAGCTTTCTCATCTCTGATTATGATATCATGGAAAAGAGACTGCCATTTAAACAGGGGATTGATTTTTTTAATCTCAAAAGTACATCTCCACTTATACCATCGAATAATGCGAGAAATGTTATCATTTAACATTGGGTTTTTATTACCGGCAAATTCACCTCTGGGTTTAATAAAAGATTCATCAAAAAGGTTGGGCACATTTTTTCTCCAAAGAAATGTTCACGGTTTTTAGTGCATATAGTGATGAAATACCCGCCATTGCTGCCATAATCCCAGCCTTGTAAACGCATAGATTCTGTACTATATTTATTTTTAAATTTATCGGACATAAGAAATCTAAACTCCATTTTGCAATACTATTTTCTTAATTATTTTTCAATTATGTGTTTTTGCAAAGGAAAAGAAAGATTATTATCAATAATTTATGATTTTGCTGTTCCTTTAATCTAATAACCACCTTTTATTATGGAGAATTAACGGTCAAAAATTAATATTCAGACAAATAAATAGCATCATTATACTACAAACGGAGTGATTTTTTAATTTCATTTTCAGTTGGGAAAACAACGTACAATACAAATCCTTTGGGCGCGTGAGAATAAATACTCTGCCCTTGGGCTCCTAATATTAAAAAGACCAGCATATTTTAATCGCCTGTATACAAGCTTAAGGAAATAAAAAAATATTTATTTACAGGATGGCTCAGATGGCTTGATTTTACTATATTTGGCCATGTTTCAAAGGCCTGTACTCTATATAATTTATTTATTATTTTTTGCATTTGTTTCAAATGCACAAACACAATTAACTGTACGCAGTTTTGCCGAAGGATTTTATCGACCTGCCACAGGAAAAATGGTAGCTGTTGTTGACCCGGTAAATAGTCCGTTAATATGTGATACTGCAGATATAGCTTTGTTAAACGATACAAGTTTTTTAACCGAATATTGTGCAAGGGTTGTTATTAATACCGATGGATATGGAGTTTGCACCATTCCTTCCACAATGAATGGAAGGTCATTTATCGTAGGACTTAAATACAGAAACACATTGCATTTATATAGCAACACTTCTAAGTTGATTAATGGACAACCGGTGTTTGTTGACCTAACTGATCCGTTAAATTGTTGTGGGAATCCTGTTGTATTTCAGGGAGTAGCTATGGCTGCAAGTGGCGAAATTTCAAGTGCTGCTTTAGGTCTTGGTTTTTATGATGGTATTATGGAAGGACAAGATATGGCTGATATGGAAAACTCTATTTATTTTCAGGACACAGGCTATGTAATAACTGACTTAACAGGCGATGGATTAGTTGACAGCCTGGATTATTTTATCGAGCTGAATAATACAAATTTTACCTTGGTAGATTGTTATGTAAGTGATTGCAATTTACTGCCGACTAATATTTTTGAAACTCAAAATGAGAGCTTTAGTGTTTTCCCAAATCCTGCAATAAATAATTTTAATATTCACTTTAATCATTTTTTCGCTTCACTGAAAATTGAACTGTTTAATTCAACAGGTCAACTTGTTCTCCGGAGAAATTATGAAAAGCAGCAGGATGTTACTATTGATTGCTCCCGTATGGAAAATGGGCTTTATTATTTTGTAATCAATAATGAAGAAAATTACTTTTTCGGAAAAATATTACTGCTGAATGGACGTTGATTTCACAGGGCGGGATTAATTCTATTGATTGGAAAATTTTTTCAAAAGAGGAGTTTAATTTCCCCTCTTTAATCCATCCCATCCCTGAGCAATAAGCTTTACTACATTCCCCGATTTATCAATTAAATTTACTCCCGATGCAGCATCTGTCATGTGGCCGATAATGGATACATCAATATGTGAACGCAGTTTTTCATAATCTTCCTGCCTGACAGTAAATAGAAGTTCGTAATCTTCGCCGCCATTCAAAGCACAAACAGTAGGATCCAGGTTGAATTCACGGGCGCGATCGAAGGTTTGCGGATCGATGGGGATTTTATCTTCGTAAATAGTACAGCCTAGTTTTGAATGTTTGCATAAATGAAGTGTTTCAGAGGAAAGTCCATCAGAAATATCAATCATCGATGTGGGCTTCACACCAACTTCGCGTAACTTGTCTATAATATCTTTTCTTGCTTCAGGTTTTAATTGTCTTTCCAGAATGTATTCATTCGAACTTAAATCGGGTTGAATCTTCGGATTGTCTAAAAATATTTTCTTCTCTCTCTCCAGTAATTGCAAACCAACATAAGCACCACCAAGATCTCCGGAAACACACAATAAGTCATTTTCTTTTGCGCCGCTTCTGTAAACGAGTTCATCTTTTGTAGAAACTCCAATGGCTGTAACGGAAAGTATGAGTCCGGAAGTTGACGATGTTGTATCTCCACCAACAAGATCAACATTGTATCGTTCGCAGGCAAGATTAATTCCTGCATACAACTCTTCCACAGCTTCCATAGAAAACCGATTCGACAATGCTATGCTAACCAGTATCTGTTTTGGTGTGGCATTCATTGCATAGATGTCACTTAAATTAACTGCTACAGCTTTATAACCTAAATGCTTCAATGGATGAAACATCAAATCAAAATGAACACCTTCAACAAGCATATCTGTTGTCACAACAGTCATCTGTTCGCCATTGGCAATTACAGCAGCATCGTCACCAATACCTTTAATGCTGTCAGGGTTTTTCAACTCAATCGCTTCAGCAATTCTGTCAATCAAAGCAAATTCTCCTAGCGAACTCAACTCAGTACGATTATTTCTATTTTCAAACATAGCGCTAAGATCTTTATAAATTAGTTAATCCGATAACTATCGGATCATATAACTATCGGATAATATAGCTATCGGGTCATATATCTATCCAATCGTTAATTCTTAATTCATTAATGCCATAATTAGTCCCGTAGGGACAAAATATCGGTACCACCCCCACTCTTCCCCAACAACTCTTGCAATAAGTAACCAAAAGAACTACCTTTGTAGCTGATAATAAAGCAGAAAGGAATAAAAATGATTACTGTAACAGATCGGGCAAAGGAAAAAGCCCTTGAATTAATCGAAAAAGAGCATAAACCAGGCGATTCATTTATTCGCGTTGGTGTAGAAGGCGGCGGATGTTCGGGTTTAACTTACAAGCTGGAGTTTGATAATGTACAAAAACCGGACGACAAAGTATTTGAAGATAAGGGTATTAAGATTGTTTGTGATAAGAAAAGCTTCCTTTATTTAATTGGAACGGAATTGGATTTCAGCGATGGACTTAATGGAAAAGGCTTTCTTTTCCAAAATCCTAATGCTTCCAGAACTTGTGGATGCGGAGAGAGCTTTTCTGTCTGATATTTTTTTTCCCAATTTTTGCTCTTTAGAATGAGTATAAATAAGGATTAAATAATTGAATATCAATATTATATAATCAATTTTGAATAAAAAATCATGAGCGAAGACCTCAAATTATTAGACGATATTTCCCAGAATGAGTACAAATACGGCTTCGTAAGCAATTTCGAATCGGATAATGCTCCCATGGGTTTGAGCGAAGATATTGTTCGTTTTATTTCTCTAAAAAAGAAGGAACCCGAATGGCTTCTTGAATGGCGTTTGAAAGCATATCGTCACTGGCTTACCATGACAGAGCCGGCCTGGGCACACATTCATTATCCGAAAATAGATTTTCAAAATATCATTTATTATTCTGCGCCAAAACAAAAAATTGTTTTGAATAGTCTGGATGAGTTGGATCCTGAAATTAAATTGACATTCGATAAACTCGGCATCTCACTTGAAGAACAAAAGCGTTTAGCAAATGTTGCTGTCGATGCAGTTATTGACAGCGTATCCGTTAAGACAACCTTTCGTGAAGCACTTGGAGAACTGGGTATAATCTTCTGTTCCTTCAGCGAAGCTGTTCACGAACATCCTGAGCTCATTAAAAAATATCTTGGCTCTGTTGTTCCTCCTACGGATAATTTTTATGCAGCTTTGAATAGTGCTGTATTCAGCGACGGATCTTTCTGCTATATTCCGAAAGGCGTTCGTTGTCCGATGGAATTATCAACATACTTCCGAATTAACTCTGCAGGAACCGGACAGTTCGAACGCACACTTATCATTGCCGACGAAGGATCATATGTTAGCTATCTTGAAGGTTGCACTGCACCTATGAGAGATGAGAATCAATTGCATGCCGCTGTAGTTGAAATATATTCTCACAAAAATGCTCAGGTAAAATACTCTACCGTACAAAACTGGTATCCGGGAAACAAAGAAGGCAAGGGCGGCATTTATAATTTTGTAACTAAACGCGGCATTTGTGCAGAAGAGAATTCAAAAATTTCCTGGACGCAGGTAGAAACCGGTTCCGCTATTACCTGGAAATATCCCAGTGTAATTTTAAAAGGCGATAACTCCATTGGTGAATTTTACAGTGTTGCCGTTACAAACAATTATCAGCAGGCCGATACAGGAACAAAGATGATTCACCTCGGCAAAAACACAAAAAGCACAATTATATCCAAAGGAATTTCCGGAGGATTTAGTAATAATAGTTACCGCGGACTTGTACGCATTTCCAAAAAAGCAGAAAATGCACGTAACTTTTCTCAATGCGATTCTCTTTTGCTTGGTGATAAATGCGGAGCACATACCTTTCCATACCTTGAAGTAAGCAATAAATCAGCCATTGTCGAGCACGAAGCAACTACATCGAAAGTTGGCGAAGATCAGATATTTTATTGTAACCAGCGAGGTATATCAACGGAAGATGCTGTCGGCCTTATTGTGAATGGATATTGCAAAGAAGTATTTAATCAACTACCAATGGAATTTGCTGTTGAAGCACAAAAGCTTCTTGCAATTTCTTTGGAAGGTAGTGTTGGATAAAAATGATAAAAAATTCTTTTTGAATTGAAGAGACAGAAAGAAAATAATTAATAAAAATGAACTTACTCGAAATAAAAAACTTAAAAGCCTCCATTGAAGGCAAAGAAATCTTAAAAGGACTTTCGCTTACAATAAAACCCGGTGAAGTGCATGCTATTATGGGACCAAACGGTTCCGGAAAAAGCACATTGGCTTCTGTACTTGCAGGTAGAGAAGAATATGAAGTGACAGGAGGAGAGGTATTATTTAAAGGCACAGACATTCTTGAATTATCTCCGGAAGATAGAGCACGTAAAGGATTGTTTCTCGCTTTTCAATATCCTGTAGAAATTCCGGGTGTTACGAATGCAAATTTTTTGAAGACAGCATTAAATGAAGTACGTAAATCGAAAAACCTGGCACCGCTCGATTCAAAAGATTTTTTATTATTGATGAAAGAGAAAATGAAACTCGTGGAAATCGATAAAGCCATGACGCAGCGTTCCGTAAATGAAGGTTTCAGCGGAGGCGAAAAAAAGAGAAATGAAATTTTTCAGATGGCCATGCTTGAACCTGAACTTGCCGTTTTAGATGAAACAGATTCAGGTTTGGATATTGATGCTTTGAGAATTGTTGCCAACGGTGTCAATTCGCTTCGCAATAAAGAACGGTCATTCGTAGTAATTACACATTACCAGCGATTGCTTGACTACATCGTTCCGGATTTCGTTCACGTTTTATACAATGGACGCATAGTAAAATCAGGCACTAAAGAATTGGCTTTCGAACTGGAGGAAAAAGGATACGATTGGATTAAAGAACAAACTCCTATTACAACACATAATTGATGAGCGGTATGAAAGAAATAACGAACATACCTGTTTCCGGTTACATCAATCAATACAATGATTCAGTAAAATCATTTAAGCCTGAAATGTCGGAGTTAAAAGTGAATGCCATTAAACGATTCGAAGAACTTGGCTTTCCTACTAAAAAAAGCGAAGAGTGGAAATATACTGATGTATCGGGCCTATTAAAAAATAATTTTATTCCTGCCGGAAAAGAACTCAAACTTACTGCTGCAGATATAAAGTCCTTTCTCCCTGTTGATGAAAAGCAAATTGTTTTGGTTTTTGAAAATGGTGTTTTTAATAAAGGACTTTCACAAATATCAGAATTACCCAAAGGATTAATTGCTGGCACTCTTCAAAGCAATTTTAATCATGATGCAGTAAAAAACCATCTTGGTAAAATCGCTGTCGATAATAACGAAAGCTTTGTCGCATTAAATACAGCACTTTTTCATCAGGGAGCTTTTGTTTATGCAGAGAAAAATTTTAATTCTGAATTTGTCATTCAGCTGCTCTTTATTAACGATGCACGGATAAACCCTTCGGTTTGTTATCCTCGCAATCTTTATGTTGCAGAACAGTCTGCCTCTTTAAAGATTTCGGAAAATTATTATTCTGTTAATGCCATTAATCCGGCTTTTTGTAATTCTGTTTCTGAAGTATTCATTGGCGAAAACGCTTCAATAGAAATATGTAAAAACGAAGCAGAAAACAAAAACGATTTTCATATCGACTATACAGGGATTTTCCAACGTAAAAATTCAAAACTTTTAATAAATACCATTACTTCAGGCGGAGGAATGGTCAGGAATAATCTGCGAATAGAACTTCAGGAGAGAAATTGTTCGGCTTACCTGAATGGTTTGTCCGTTATTTCCGGCGAAAGCCATGTCGACAACCATTCATTCGTCGATCATGCAAGTCCTGATTGTTACAGCAATGAATTATACAAAGGGGTATTGGATGAAAAGGCACGCGGTGTATTTAACGGTAAAATATTTGTTCGCAAGGATGCTCAAAAAACAAATGCTTATCAATCCAATAAAAGCATGTTGTTATCCGACGATGCAACCATGAATTCAAAACCGCAGCTTGAAATATATGCTGACGATGTAAAATGCAGTCACGGAGCAACAACAGGACAACTAGATCCTGAAGCTATGTTTTATTTCCGCTCTCGGGGAATTGGTGAGACAACTGCTCGTGCATTGCTTACAAATGCTTTTGCTGAGGAAATTCTTGATAAAATTACAATTACTCAAACCCGAGAAATGTTAAAGAGTTTGATTCACGACAAACTCACCAAAGCAGAATAATAATGGAAAAGGTACTCCATCAGCCGGTTACTTATACAACTTCTGAAATTGAAAAGATCAGAAAAGATTTTCCAATTCTTTCTCAAAAGGTTTATGGTAAGCCTTTGGTTTATTTTGATAATGCAGCAACATCTCAGAAACCGTTTTCTTTAATTCAATCGATAAGCAATTATTATTCGGAAACGAATGCCAATATCCATCGTGCAGTTCATTTTCTCGGACAAAAAGCTTCGCAGCAATTTGATGAAACGCGGGTTAAAGTACAAAAATTCATTGGTGCAAAATCAGAACGCGAAATTATTTTTGTCAGAGGAACTACGGAAGCGATAAACCTTGTTGCTGCTACTTATGGCAGAAAAAATATCAATGCAGGTGATGAGATTATCATTTCTGCAATGGAGCATCACAGCAATATTGTTCCCTGGCAAATGCTCTGTGAAGATAAGAAGGCTGTATTGAAAGTCGTTCCAATGAATGACAATGGCGAGTTCATGTTGGAGGAATTTATTTCCATGCTCTCGCCTAAAGTAAAATTCATCAGCATAACTTATATATCGAATTCGCTCGGAACAGTGAATCCTGTAAAGGAAATCATTCGAAAGGCGCATGAGTTTAACATTCCTGTTTTAATTGATGCTGCACAAGCAGTCATTCATTCTATGATTGACGTTCAGGAACTCGATTGCGATTTCCTTGTATTCTCTGCGCACAAAATGCTCGGTCCGACAGGTATTGGTGTACTTTACGGAAAGGAAAATATTTTAGAAGGTATGCCGCCTTATCAGGGTGGAGGTGAAATGATCAGTTCTGTATCCTTTGAAAAAACAACCTATAATGAAATACCATTCCGGTTTGAAGCAGGCACGCCTGATATTGCAGGTGTAATTGGAATGGGAGCAGCTATTGATTACCTGATCAATATGGACAGGGAAAAAGCATTCCAGCAGGAACAAATGCTTTTGGAATATGCCGGTGAAGGATTGAAACAAATATCAGGAGTAAGAATTATAGGCAGCGCTAAAGAAAAGGCATCTGTAATTTCATTTGTCATTGAAGGAATAAATGCACTGGATGCAGGCATGTATTTAGACACCCTTGGAATTGCAGTACGCACCGGACATCATTGTACAGAGCCTGTAATGAAACGTTTTGGAATACCGGGAACTATTCGTGCTTCATTTTTATTTTACAATACAAAGGAAGAGATAGATGTGTTTTTAGACGGGGTAAAAAAAGCAATTAGTTTTCTGAAAGGGAAGAAATGAGAATCGAGGAAATAGAAAAAGAGATTATCGAAGAGTTTGAATTGTTTGACGAATGGTCAGACAAATATCAATACATCATAGAGATTGGACAAAAACTATCTCCACTGGATTCAAAATATAAAATTGACGAAAACAGGATTAAAGGTTGTCAGAGCAGCGTCTGGCTGAATTATTTTGAAAGCGAAGGGAAATTATTTTTTGAAGCTGATAGTGATTCTGTTTTTGTAAAAGGTGAAATAGCATTGTTAATGCGTGCTCTATCCGGACAAAAGCCTGAGGATATAGTAAAAACGGATCTAAAATTTATCGATACAATAGGTTTGCGACAACACATTGCAGTGACCAGAGCAAACGGACTTGCATCCATGATCAAACAAATGAAATTAATTGCATTAGGTATTCAATCGAAACAGTCGGCATGACAGACGTTCAAACCAACAGCCTGCAACAGGCAGAATTTATTAAACCACTTCGCGAGCGTGTTGTTGATACGCTAAAAACTTGTTATGACCCTGAAATTCCTGTAGACATCTATGAACTTGGATTGATTTACGAAATTCGTGTTGACGAAGGAAACGACATCTATGTAAAAATGACTTTGACTTCGCCTGCTTGTCCCGTTGCTGAAACCTTACCGGTAGAAGTTGAGCAAAAGATTAAACAAATGCCCGATGTAAACAATGCAAAAGTAGAAATCACATTTGATCCGCCGTGGGAGAAAGATATGATGAGTGAAGAGGCGAGGTTGGAATTGGGGATGTGGTAAGGATATTTTAAGTATTATCCATTTATTTTATACAGTCACAGTAGAACAACCTCATTAGTAAAAGAAGTTTCCCCATCCTTTTGCCTTATTACATCATATACGGTTACTTGGTAATTATTTCAAATTTTGTACTGATAAAAATTTTTAAATGAGGTAATAAGGTTATGTTTTGGGCGGAATATTTTTCTACTTAGGTAATTAGGTTTTACCCTAGCTCAGCGAATTCTGTTGGAAATAATAAATTAAATTATTTCATCGCCACTTTATTCGTTTGATTGCATTGGCCCACTGAAAGGTGATACAGCGTAACGAGCAACCTTACAACCTTAGTAGAATTGGGATTCTCCTATACATTAACCTTATTACCTCATTTATGGTTATTTAGAAATTATTTCTAATAGGCATCTGATAGAAATTAATAAAATTTATAAATGAGGTAATAAGGTTATGTTTTTGCCAGACTGTTTTTCTACTTAGGTAATTAGGTTTTACCCTAGCTCAGCGAATTCTGTTGAAAATAATAAAATAAATTATTTCATCGCCACTTTATTCGTTTGACTGCATTGGCCCACTGAAAGGTGATACAGCGGAATGAGCAACCTCATTACCTTAGTATAATAACGATTCCCCCATACATCAACCTTATTACCTAATTTATGGTTCTTTAGAAATTATTTCTATTGTCTGAACCATGAAAGGAAGGATTAAAGGATTAACATGAATTGAAATAATGCAATGTGCCTACAAAAAAATGAAATTGAGACGCTCTTCAGTTTCAAATTAATTGTACTCCTTCAAGGCAATCCTTCAATCCTTTCTTTCAAGGTTCAGACGTTATTTTTTAAGGTTAACGATGTTGGGAACAGTAGTGTTTTCAAATCAGCAGAAATTGACTGCAGGATTGCTAATCTCCGAACAACGGAGATTCTTTACCTTTTGTAGAAATATTCAATAGGTGTTAATTTTTTTGTAATAATTAGCAAGTGTAATAATAAACATTATCTTTGATTAAACATTTCTATTAAAATGAACAATCATTCTAAAATTATCTCGACTATTCTGATCTCATTTTTATTTAATAGCATTATTTTAAAAGCGCATAATTATATACCCATTCCTGAGGATTCTACTGTGAGATGGGTAATGTATCATGATTATTATGATCAAGGTGTATGTGAAGAAACGAATTTATTTAATTACAGGATTGCCGGAGACACCTCAATAAACGGAACGAATTACAAAAAAGTTTATGCAGAAAACAATATATTAATTCAAAATAGTGCCGGTATACATGGTTGTGGCTACCCAATTAATGGATATCTACACGCTTTCAGACAGGATACAGTGTTAAAAAAATGTTATCTTGTTCCAAGAGATTCGATTAACGAACAATTAATTTATGATTTTTCTCTTCAAGTAAATGACACATTACATAATCCTTATTTAAAACCTCCATTTGTTATTGGTTGTGATTCAATTCTAACATTGCATAGTTTAGATTCTGTTCTTATTAATAATCAGTACCGTCTCAGGCAGAATTTTAATTGTGGCGATTATATAGTCGAAGGTATTGGATGGTTAACTGATCCGTTTATGATTGGTTTGACTAATTATCGTTTTATTTGCATGAAAAAGGATACAGCATTATTATATATGAATTTTCTAGGTCTGAGTCTTTATTGTAGTTGGTTGCCTACTAATATAAAAATACCAGATGATAAATCACATATCTCAATTAAAACTTCAATTGATAGGTCGGAAATTCAAATTGTTTGCGACCAAATAATTTCAAATATTGAAACTTTTGATTTGACGGGAAGAAAGATCTATGCTGCCGATAACAAAACTACTTCTATTAATTTAGATACGTTTTCTTTTCCGGATTTCATTATCATGAAAGTGCTATTAAAAGACAACTCTATTGTTATAAAAAAATTATTTTTAAAATAATAACCACATGGGTGCAGGATTGCAAATCCCATAAAGCGGAGAATCGTGAACTCAGCGGGATTCCACCTAAAATCTAAATTAGTTTTTTTACCATAGCAAAAACAACAGCCCCAATAACAATCAACACCCACCAAACAATCCTTTTAGTCTTATTATCGACATTTTTACTTTTGCGAATTTTAATAAAACTCCAGACCATTAGAGCGATTAATAGTCCACCTGATAATCCTACAATTATTTTATTGCTTGCAGTATAAACACAAAAGATAAGTCCTACGGCAAGAAAACCCGGTGCACTTTGATATTTATGTATTAGATTTTCATTTTTCTTTAAGGTAATTGGTTTTATGTTTTGCAATATGGATTCAAGTTGTAAATAATTTTCAATTTGCTTAGGGACAATGATGATATCATCGTTCTTTCTTCCTTTAATTATAAAACTTCCAATAGTGTTTTTGGAAATTTCAACAATATCATCAAAAGCTATTGAAATGGTCGGAGTAAATAATTGCTCTCGTTTTATTTCATTGTTTTCAATCGTTAAAATGTAGCTATTAAATAATTTATTTTTTCTTCTAATCGCCAGGAAAATTCCAATACCAACAAATGAAAAAATTATTGCAGCTGAAATTGGTATTGCATCTTTGCTTGCTTTGCTATTGTTTGAGTTAATTATTGAAATTGATATTCCAACAATAGAAGCAATGAAAAGTAGCGGAACCATTTTTAATAACCATTTTCTTTTAATCTCTTTAAAGAGATCGGGATTGGATTTAAACCGGTACATGAGGGAGTTTTAAATCTTAATAAGCAATGTTTTTCAAAAGGAGTATAATATTACGAAAAAGAATTACATTTTTATCGGAATGCATTGAGCTGAATTTCGAACGGGAAAATAAAGAAAACAGGAAAAGGTGTTTGAAATAAATAAATTTTATTTATTCTTTAACAAATTTCTGTGACGATAAAAACTCATTCATTGAATTGAAAAGTTTGACAACATAAATACCTTCCGGGAGGGAAGAAATGTCAACTTCTAATGTATTGTCCTGACGAATTAAAATATTCCCCAGAGCGAGTGAACTAATTTCCCAGTTTAACTTTTCATCAGCAACAATACTGATTAAATTATTGGCGGGATTAGGGAAAATTTTTGCTGTTAAAGCATTTGTTCTTCTTTCTATAGAAATAATATAGGTGTATTCAAAATCACCATTAAAATCAAATTGTTTAATACGGTAATAAGCAATTCCTGCAGGTGCATTTATATCGGTGAATGCATAAGTATGCTGGAAACTTGTTGTTCCGCTTCCAAGAATTTTGCCAATTTTATTGAAAGTTTTTAAATCGAGACTTCGTTCAACTTCGAAATAATAGTTGTTAACTTCAGAGGCCGTTGTCCATTGCAGAAAGTTATTTTCTTCTTCATTGTATCCGCCGAAATAGACAAGTTCAACAGGTAATGGAGAAGCAATAATATCAAAAGCATTTTGCATACATAACGGCAGGTTAGCTAAAGAAGGATAACCGTTAAATATGGAAAAAGTAGCATCCCATTCCCAATAAGCATAAGGAATATAAAGAGCGTCTAAATTATTTTTTACACATTCAGTATAGCGGCAACGGCTGTCGTCGGCAGGAGCATAAACCTTATAGCTTCCAAACTCACCGCACCAGATTGGAACATTATACATAGAAGAAAAACTTCTTGCTACGAGCAGGGAATTGTATAAAGCAGCACATGTTCCATCGTAAGCATAATCGTAAATGCTGTAATTTGTATATGGCAGGGTAGGATTAACAAGTGGATTTGCCTGAGGCATTGTTGCAGGATCATACGGAAAAGGAACGCCGGTAGTGCTTACAGCATTGCTCACCCATGTGGCACCCTGGTGAGTGAAAACCATGGGCTCATAAAAATGAAAAGTATAAATAATATTTGCATCAGGAAGAACACCCATGCTAAAAAGCTGGTAAAGGCTATTATAATCGTTGGCGCCTACAATAAATGTATGATTAGGAAGAATAGGGCGCATGGTATTAATCATGGCAATTGCTGCATTTCGCCAATTCAAATCAGAAATAGCATTAGGTTCATTGTATAATTCAAAGAAAACCTTGTTAGGATTCGTTCCTGCTAATCGAATTGCAATCTCTTTCCAGATATCAACTACACGCGGTAATTCTGAGTTGTAATTGAAATCGTATAAATTTCCATAATGATAATCAATGACCAAAAACAGGTTGTATTGATTACACCAGGTAATTATGCTATCTATTGCTTTAAAATAATTTACGCTATCGATACTGTATGGAGCAATGCGATCTTCCCATTTATCAAAGGTTACAGGCAGACGAATAGTTTCAAAACCCATGGAACTTATAAGCTGCAATTGTGTCTTAACTGTAGGGAGGTAGCCAAGGTTGAGGTAGTCGGAATAATTGATTGAAGGATTTCCCAGCCAATACTCATCCAGATAGCAATAGTTCATGCCATCGTGTAGTTGGCTGGCCCGAGTCCAGGCAACGGATTGTGAATAAGATTTGTGTGAAGAAAAAACGAAAATAATAAGAACAAGACATTTTATTATCTTATCGAAACCAATATTTAGATTTTTTTTCAAAAACATAATACTACTTCACTTTGGGCTAGTTAGATCTTAAAAAAAATCGCTGTTAAAATTTTATACCAGAAAATTTTATAGCTATTTAATCTTACTATTTCAAAGGTAATTATTTTTCAATTCAGATTACATTTTTGACTTAATAAAGTAAAAACCTCTTTTTATTTAAATGAAGCCTTTTAGGCTATATCGAAGGAAAGAAATAAATACGGCAGACGCAAAGGCTTGAAATTAATAAAATTAACAAGTGTCTCTTAATTTCTTTTTGCCGGATCCTAATGCCGGAAATTCATTTTCAATCCAAATTCTAAATAGATAAATTGATTTTTGAAGAAATTTTGTACATTAACAACACATTTTTTTGTTCTATATTTTGATGAATCAAAATTACAAAGTGGCAGGGAGGGGCGAAAATCTTTAAACTGCCCTATTTAAAGGCCTTCCGGAACCAAATTAGAGAAAGTTTGAGCCCAAATAATAGGAATAATTCAAGATTTTTATTAATTTAATGTGATAGATGGTAATAATATTATTCCGGATTCATCCTTGCAAAAGCTTGCTGCAATGCTTCGGACCCTGCTTTGCTTAATGATTCTGTAAACCCAAAAGTAAGTTCTGTTCTGCCTTCTATCAGTTGATTGAATATTGAATCAATAAAAATAATTTATTGCTTAATCAGTTTTAGCAGGCGACTGCGTAAAGGATTTACGGGATCTTTTAAAGCAAGCATATACAATCCTGCCGGTTCATTTTCTAATTCAAAATTTATTTCCATAGATCCTTCGCAAACGGTCTGGCCCGTTTTGATTATTTCTCCTATGGAATTCATTAGCTCATAAGAAATGTATTCAGTTTTCTCATTGAACAATTTTATATTCAATGAAGAATGAAATGGACTATTGTAAAAAAGTGAAGAGCCAAAGTTGTTTTCATTAATTGTACTGGAGATATTATAAAGATAGAAGGCGCTTTCAACAGAGGCCGGAGGTGGTGAAGCAGTATATGAAAAGACAAGCATGCCATTACTCGAATCATACCAGTCATAACCTTTAACAATAGGTCCGGACGATGCATAGTAAGTATAGTGCATCATAATAACATTCGTATAAGTATGACCGGGTGCCAGAAGTGTTCCCCAGCCAATACAATTAATAAAGTAGCCAATATCGCCTGTAGTTCCCGTTTGGAACGATGTGTCATAATTATTTACACCAATTGACATTGGAAAAACAAATTGCGTTTCGGGATTTAAATAATAGGAATAGCCTAATCCGGTTTCATATAATCCTGTTGCATTCAGTTGAGTGGAATTCAGTTCATAAAACCTATAAGTGGTATTCGGTAAAAATAAAATTCCGTAATTGGCCGTAGGAAATGAATCAGCATATATTGTTTGAACAGGATTAAAAATAGTACGTGTTGAAATTGGATTTGCATCCGGAATTAGTGTGCTGAAATCCCAGGTCTGATTGGCACCTTGTTGCGTAGTATCAATAGCGGTAAATGTAGAAAGCCCTTTGTAATTATACGATGAGCCGAATGGAGCCATGTCTGTGGAAAGAATGACGGGCTGCGACAGCGTAATTAATTCCGATAATAATAAGCTAAGAAGTATAAGAATTTTCATCAAAGGCATTCTTTACAAGGAGAATTTTATTAGAGATTTATTATTTCTCCTTTTGCCGTCAAGTTACAAATAAAATTTTATTTTATATTCATTGAGCTCCTTAAAATTCAATCATAACGCCTATAGAGGGCAGTATATTGCCGTCTTCATTGGTAATTAGGTAGGTTTGGTAGGAGGATGGATCTGCAGGGTCTGTTAGTGGCTGGCCTTGTGAATCTTTTTTGACATTCAAATATGCCTGACCTTCCGATTTAAAATTATAGATATTTTGAATGTCAAGATAAACGTTTATAGAGGTTTTTTTAAGGAACCATTTTTTATCTATTCGTATATCCAGCCGGTGCGACAATGAAAACCTTTCCTCATTAAGCCTGTTCCAGTCGAAAAGGCCCTGGTTTGTTATATTCCAAATTTCTTTTTTTGAAGAAAGTGATAAATTATATGGAGTGTAAGGTGCCCCGCCAAGCATTCTGAATTTTGCACCGACCTCCCAATTCTTTTTTAATTTTTTTCCTGCCGTCAGGTTTAATATATGCCTGTTATCCCAGGATGAGGAACGATATTTTCCATCCTTGTCCTTGAATTCACTTCGAAAAAATGTATAGGAAAGAATTCCATAAAAGCTGCTGCTGAGCTTTTGCTGGGCAAAAAACTCAATGCCATAACTCTGTCCATTGGATTCGGATGTAGCAGCTTCATTGCCTATAACTCCAAAATCACCTCCCAGATTGGCCAATGAAATACTGTCTTTTGTTAAGAAGGGATATTTGGAATATCTTTTATAAAAACCTTCTACTGTTATTTTGGATAATGCTGTCGGATTATATTCCAAACCGGCAATAATGTGATTGCATTCAATGTAGGTTATTTTGTTCGTCTTATTTATTAATGTGTTTAAAGAATCTCTGTATCCGAGAACAGTGTAAGGAGGCCGTTGAAAATAACGTCCCGTATTGAAGTTCAAAAATAATTTTTCTGTTAAGGAATATGTAAGTGAAAATCGGGGCGAAAGCTGTTCAAGCGGATTTGACATGGAAGCAGAATAATCACTGAAGTCTGTTCTTATTCCCAACGATAGCACAAGCTTTTCGTTCAATAATTTTTTGCCGGCCTGAGCGAATAGTGAATAATTATTTAAACGAAGCTTCGAAGAGAATGAGTTCGTAATAGGAGAGCCGTTGAATTCAATTTTCCTGAATGTTGAATTAGTATAAAGAGCATACTCATATCCAAGTCCGTAATTAAATTTCCAGGTTTCTTTAAAAATTGTTTTTTCGATTCTCAATTTATTTTCAATTTCGGCTGAATTATAATCCAGGATTAAGTCATTCGGATTGTCTGTATTATTCCTGTATTTATTAGATTTATTATTCAGATGATTTCTGCTTACAACGAAAGTGCTGAATCCATGCTTAGAGAAAATTTTGTATTGAGCGCCTATTGTATAGTTCCATTGATTGTTCACAGGAATATTATTCAGGAAATAATCATTCCTTTGAAGAATTGTTGTATCAGTAACTCCATCATTTACGGATTTATTAAGTACAAAATCATCTATGGCACCCAAGCCGAAAAAGGAGAGGGTATTGTTGTTATTAAATTTAATTGTCTCTTTTAACTGCATATCATTATAGGTAGGCAAAAAAGGAAGACCAAGCGCTTTAAAAAGTAATTGCAAATAGGATCTTCTTATGGAAACAATAAAGTTAGATTTTTTACCTGTAAATCCTTCAAGTGTTAAGCCGACATCACTGGAGCCCAGCATAGCTGTACCCGTATATTTTTCTTCATTACCATTTATCTGCTTAAAATCCAAAACAGAACTTAAAGCATTTCCTCTGTTAGCGGGAAAAGCTCCTGAATAAAAATCAACCTCTCTGATGAAATTAACATTAATCATTCCGACAGGCCCCCCTGAAGATCCCTGCGTTGCAAAATGGTTTATGTTGGGAACTTCAATGCCATCAATATAGAAACGGTTTTCATTGGGCGCACCGCCTCTTACAAAAATGTCATTTCTGAAAGAAACGGATGAACCAACTCCGGGAAGTGATTGAATTACTTTTGAAATATCTCTGTTCCCGCCGGGACTTCTATTGATTTCAGCACTTCCAATCGTCCGCAAGCTTAAAGGACTTTCTTCTGTTTTGTTAAAGGGCGATGAAGTTACCGTTACTTCATTTAAAGTTAAATTCGCTTCCAAAATAAAATCAACAACGGAAGGTTTTACTGAAGTAACCGGAAGCTCATTGACCGTTTGGTTTTTGTAGCCAACAGAACTGCATGTAATATTGTAGGTGCCGGGTGGAACATTCGTTATAGAATAATAACCATTCGTATCCGTAACTGCTCCCAATGAAATATTTGCAATAAATACATTGGCAAATGGAATCGGAATGTTTGTGGCTTGATCAGTTACTCTGCCTTTTACACTGCTCTTTTGAGCAATAGCAGATGGGAGGAAAAAGAATGATAGGAGGAAGAGGGCAGGGAAATTCAATTTCATTTAAGTTAATAGGTTTTCGAAAAGCGAATGCTTCGGTTTAAATTATTTTATTTTTATTGATTTGAAGTCAGAAATAAATTATCTGCAAACAATAATTTTCTTCGTATAGCTGCTTCTACTGCTGAATATTTGTAATTCATAAATTCCTTCAGCGATATTATTTATATCAATTGCTCCATTGGATAAATTATCCTCAGAAACAATTCTTCCGAATAAATCAGACAGCCTGTATTTCCAGATAGAACTTGTTAGTTTAATTCCGTCTATAGAAATGGATATTCTGTTTGACGAAGGATTTGGGTAAACCATTATTTCTACTCCTGATTGCTGTAAATCGTATTCTGAAATTACTGTGGGTAATATACTGTCATTTGGATTGTATAGATTAGATGTCTGGTAATAAGCCAGAATAGCGCTTTCGTTTTGTGGTGAAGAACTTCCCCATGTTGTAACTCCATTTACAGGAATAGCATTCCCAAATGGAATTCCATTGGTGTCAGCATTTTGACGACCTACACATATGACTCCAAGTTTAGTTTTATAGACACCAAAAAGTTCTGTATTACTACCTCCCGCTTGTGTAAGCGTATCCCATGCACCAACCAGTAAAGAGGAATATTTCGGAACATGAAATTGCGAATCATACACTCTTACGAAACTATTCCAGCAACTTAATCCTCCATTGTTAGGCTTCACCATTTTCTGATATGCATTTGATGTTGTAATCGTTCTCCGGCCGACAGCAAGTACGCAAACATCACCGTTACTGGTAACTTTTATACTATTCTTCGCTATTCGTGTTGTATTTACATCAGGCCATCCTGTATTCGGATTGGGCCAGCCATCTAAATTGGGATCAGGATGAGGACTTCCTAAGGAACTTGTTCCTTCAGCAAGTTCTGCCATATACGTGGCATTAGAAAGTGAACCATTGTTTAAATCAAACTTGCCAAGCCAGGAAATGTGAATATTGCCATTGGTTCCCGTAAAATTATTTTGAAATCCATAAGCATTCGAATCTGAGGCAATAGTATTACCTTCCCAGAAATTTTCAACATTGTTTCCATGGCATCGGGCACCAACAACTAATTTATTATTTGCATAATCTACTGCTAAAGCATCTATATATTGGTCGGGAATTGAATTAACGGTATCACCCGCCGGAGTTATTTCATGGTACAATCGGCTCCACCAGCTCAGTAAGCCTGATGAATTCATTGCAATTACTGCCGGCTCAAAATCGGGACTTCCGTTTGCGGCAACACTTTTAAAATTCATTCCTATATATACATTGTTGTTTCTTTTATCAATGCTAATGGATTCTCCACCGTATACCGGGCAACAGGAAGCTGCAGAGTAACCCGTATAACCCGGACTAACGGCAGTTGGATTGTTTGGATCACAAGGTCCGTCAAATAAAACATCAACAGGCCACATTCCTTTTTTAAAACCACCATTTTCATCAGCAAGCGTAGTATTGTAATCCGTAATTGTCCAGGAGCGCAAATCGCATCGTCCCCATGTTTTTAAAACGATAGCACTGTAATCCACAGAATCAATAACTCCCAAAGGATTTGCAGAAGCCGGTGTTCCTTTCCATTCAGTGCCATTCTTTAACCAATGCGTTCTCCAGTTATTTACTATGGAACGTCGACCATCTGTGTTAAGACAATAAACAGCACTCCAGTCGTAGCCATATGCTTCACCGGAAATGTAGAATACCCTTCCATCGTTTGTAACATCCCAGGGATGATAATCTTTAGGGCCTGATTTTGCCCAAACAACATTTAACCAAGAAAGAGAAGTCGGTATTCCATTGATAAAATTATTATTAAGTTTAGCAATGATGTAACCTCCTGAATTCGGGTCGGAGTCAGTAGTATTACAGCTGATGTATAAATCTCCTGTAGGAGTGTAAGGCTGTGAATTGGTCTTCATGAATCGAATATCTTCCACAGCTCCCTGTGGAAAATGAACAACATCAAGAATTGTATTTAGGTCAGATGATAAATGTAAAATAATGCCAAATCGATTAGTGCCAAGTGAATTTGGGATAAAGCCATTGAAGGCAATTTGGGTTTTTAAAACGCCCGATGGAATCCAATTCAGATCATCGGCATAACCGCAGACAAGTATAGTTCCGTCTGTGATCTGCATTACATCATAAAAAGTTTCTTTCCCTCCATTTCCTGCATAGGTTACAAGATTTGTCTGAGCACTAAGACAAGTTATGTTTAAAAAGGCAATAATAATTCCAATAGAAAATTTCATCTGTGATTATTGTAAATAGGCCGGTATAATTGGATTTCCTTAAAGGAGAGGAATGTAGGAATTATTTTTCCTGATAATTTGTCTGAAAGGTAAGAAGACGCTTACAATAGTCAAAGGGGTCTATGATTATTTTATAAAATATAGCGTTAACATGGGAGAAAATACTATAATAAGGGGATAATATTAATACAATTTTAATGTTAGTAAGAGAATCTGTAAGAAGGAATTTGAGAATGGAATAGGATAACACTGTTCTCGCTTTTTCCTGCATCTGCAGAATAGCGATCATCAGAAATAAAATGAAAGCACAAACTATTTTTTACTCTACAACCAGCTTACCCCTAGCTTTTGTTTTTTGAGTTGAAAACAAGCGGAAGAAATATAATCCTTGCGATAATCCGTCCCGGTTTATTTCAACTGTCTCTCCAAAAATATTCTGAATAATTCGAATGATTTGTCCTTTGGAGTCGTAAATTTCCAAAGCGAGTTTTTCTTTTGTGGCATTCTCAAACTTAAAAGTTGCTTTATCAGAAAATGGATTTGGAAATACGTTTATGGTATTAAAGGAAATATTATTTTCAACAAAAGAAATAAGAGGAGAATTTATCTTCGCTAATACAAGATCATACGATCCAAGAAACTGGTCGGAATTTGTTAATGTAGTTGAGCCGAAAGTACTCGTAGGACTACTGAATGTTCCGCCAATGTATATATTGTTGTTGCCATCTAAGCTAATGCTATTCCCAAGCTCATTAAGGTTTCCTGCCGATTGCAAAGCCCATAAAATATTCCCGGAAGAATCGAATTGAGAAACAAATATTTCCTGACTGGAAGGATAAAGCGTTGTACTGCCGAAATGAATTACATCTCTAAAGTTTCCCGTAACGAAACTATTTCCGTTAGCATCGGTTCGTATGGCTTTTGCTTCATCAAAATTGGCGCTTCCTATTCCTTTCAGCCAAACTAAATTTCCATGAACATCGTAACGTAAAACAAAAATGTCATCAATTCCAAAGTTTGTAATGGTATCGCCGTCGAAATATATTATCGGACTGTTATACATTCCTGTGACGTAGCAATTTCCTTTAACATCAGCGCTAACTCCTCTGCCATAACCGGAGCAGGGAAATCCTCCTGAACTTTTAGCCCATAGCACATTGCCATTAGGGTCATATTTTGCTGTAAAAACGGAAGCACTTCCGTTATTAGAGCCGGCCAGGTTTATTGTGTCAAACGAAATGGTATTCCTGTAATCTCCTGTAATATATATATTGCCGCTTTCATCGGTACAAACAAATCCACTATTATTCAGGTTGGCATTACCGGCTCCTTTTGCCCATAGAACATTTCCTGAATTGTCGTATTTAACCAAGAATATATCTCTGGCTATAAAACCGAAAATCGGTAAGGTATAGCTTCCAAAAGTAATTGCACTGTCTTCATGTGATCCCGTAACATATACACTTCCATCATTTGAAACATTTATGCTTTTTCCGAGGTGTGCGCCGCCACAAATTGCTCTTTGAGCCCATACAGCATTTCCTGCGCTATCAAACTTTGCAGTAAACATGTCATCCCAGCCGTATGCAGTAAAGGACGTAATGCCAAAATCAATTGTGCCATTATATTCTCCTGTTATATAGAAATTGCCGTTTTTATCGGTACAAATTCCATTGCCGTCAGAACGATTATTTCCTCCTATTTTTTTTGCCCAAATAATATTTCCTAAAGAATCGTATTTAGCAAAATACATAATGCTGTTATAGGTGCCTGTGTTGATTAAAGTAGTATTTCCAAAATCAATGGTATCCTGAAAACTTCCTGTTATATAACTATTGCCGTTAAAATCTGTAGCTATGCCATTACAACCATCATGGGAAGTATATCGCCCGGCGCTTTTAGCCCATTGCCAGGAAGGGGTTTGGGCATTTGAAAGACTATAAATAGTTAGAAGTATAAGAAGTAATTTTGATTTCATAGGAATGAATCTAGAAGTTTAATAATCGTTTTGTAAATATAATAATAAAAGTAAGAAGAATATTAATACAAAATCAATGCAGAATTAAAAATTAATCTGAACAAGTTTTGTAATACGATGGAACGAATCTATACTTCCTCCATTATTGATCAATGCAGCATTCCATTCTTCCTGAATCAAACCTTTAGTAGAAAAATATTGATAAACTTCCGAAGAGCCGGAATCGGGGAGATTGTTATTGTCTCTATCCCAAAACATTTGTAACTTAATGCAATTGAAAGTTCCGGCGCTTGTCGTAATCGTTTTGTATGCAATCCATTTTCTTTTGATAATATCCGGAACCGGTTTATTGTATTCATAAGAAAGCCAAATGTCATTTACGTTAGAAGGAAAACTCAAAAGCCGCAATGAAGTGTCAGGAATAAAAACGGTATCTGTTGCTAAAATGGTATTACCAAAGGGCCCTGGAAAATTAAATTGAGTTTGTGCTGTAAAATCTGTTGTTTTTAAAAAAAACAATCCACCGATGTTCTCAACAGCCAAACCATAAAGTCCGTCGATTTTGTTTGTATAGTATGTGTGACTAAGGTGAATTGAACCATCGTAGTTACTGTCAAGCTGAGAAATCTTTGTGCAAACGGAGCCATTAATTATCGTATCAGATACAACTTCCCAATAGTTGTCATAATAAGCATTTAGAAAATTTACTCCTGTTGAATCAGCAATGTGTGATTCAGTATAATATTTCCACGAGTTTCCGATTGCAAGCGGATACGAATTAAGCTGAACTGGCTGATTGTTGCTCCCAGTATTATCTGTTTTGTCCTTCCTACACGCGGTGAACGAAAAAAAACAAACTATCAAAAGGGAAATTAGGCTCTTCATGGCTAATACAAAGGTAAATAATTTTGAACACCTCGCCGAAAAAGGGAAATTTTGTTTGATGCACATGGAATCAAATCTCTAGTCCTAAATAAGCCCATTCTTGCCGGATTAATAAATAAATTAAAATTTACAATCACTTTGTTATAACTATTTTTCCGTCAGGTAAGATTTTATATTTTATTTCTCCATAATTCTCTGATGATTTGTTTATTGTCAAGTCTCTATTAATACAGCCATATTCTAGTGGAAACCAAGGAACCCGGCCGCCGGAATTAGTAATAGAGGTCCCGCTAAAAGTAAAGGATGCAATTAAGTTTCGGTATATAAATTTTCCGCTTTTTGTTATCGTGCAAATAAATTTTTCTGAACTCCGTATGTCGCTGATTGAAAATATTCTTTCATATATTACAATATGAAAAGTATTGACTGTCGGAATTGAACTTATGGCATAAAAATCAGAATTCAGGTAATCGTCAATGAGTTCTGAACCCAATGTATCCTTTTTATTATCGTCTATTCTGTAAATATATTTTGTGTTGGGCAATAAATGCATTTTGACAAATTCCTTTGATAGAAGCAATAAACTATCCTTTTGATAATTGTCGTTTTTTTCGAAAACATCCTGAAGTTCTCCATCAATAGTGTCTGTATGATAAATGGCGCCAAAATAAATCTGTTCTTCATGAGTATATTTAATGCAAACCGGAAGACTAGTCTGTTTAAATTGTTTAAGAAAAGGACTTGTCGTTTGTCCACGAACAGCAAGAAAAATAAGTGATAAAATAAGTGTCAGTTTTATCTTGCAATTCATTTTTCGATTTCCTTTGTTTCAATCTTTCCTTCCGAATTAATAAATATTTTAAATGATTCTGATAAGGTTGTTCCATCATCATAACAATACCCATCGTACAAATGTATTGTATCTTTATCCATAAAATAATATCGTAAACCTACGCTTTGATCACCGCCGTATTCAAAATAAAGTGTTAAAAGTTTGCCAATTCCGATAGCAGGGTCGAGTAATAGCAGGCTACCATAATCACCATAGTTACTTCTTTTCGTTTGCTGTCTGTAATAATAGCATTGATAATTTTTAAAGTTTGGCAAACGATAAACACAGCTGTCCAGAGACATTATTGCAAGGGTGTCAAAATAAAACAAATCGTTTTTATATTTTTTATTCAGATCTATGTATGCGATGTTCTTTATTTCCGGTGGAGGAATAGTTTTAGCGTAGTTAATTTAAGATAGTAACGTTGAAATATCAGCTAATTTTTTACTCTCCGGACTTTTAGCAGGCCCGTAGCGATCATGGTTTTCTTCCCAGTAGTGAGGGTATTTGTATTTTCTTAGTTCTGCACTGCCAAAGGGGAAACTTGTATTTATACTGACTTTCTCCATATCGGTTTGGGCAACAACAGTTTTATTAATTGTAGTCGTATCAGTATAAATGGAATTATCTGAAATATTATTAGAACAGGAATAAAATGCCGGAATTAAAATTATTATCAATCTATGAAGTTTCATGTGTTTAGTTTCGTCGGCTTATGCTTTTTTTCGTTAAGGATTAATACGCCGGTGTTAAGATATCTGTTTGTTTTATAAGCTTATCTTGTTCTTTAATTATATCCTTAAATTCTTTTGTGTTGGGCAAGTTTTCTTTTTGATATTGTTCAATTAATGGAAGTGTCAATACAATTTTCAAAACAGTATGATGGTTATTAATCGCAGAGCTATTTTCTGAAACCTGTTTCAATAAGGAATTAATTTCAGTCGTTTTTTCTATATAATTATTTTCACTTTTTGAGATAAATGCAATTATTTTATTTTTTAATAGGCTGTCGGACATAGCCGTTGCTTTATAATTTGCGGAACTATAGTATGAGTTTGACCTGGCTCCATATGCATTAAATTTTTCGATTGGTTCATTAGATTTAAGTCGAATAGCTTCAATGTCTTCTTCTAATTTTTTAAGTTCCGGGTTTTTGTCGACCAATTCCTGATAGAGTTCATCTATCAAATCACCTGAACGACTGTAACTTTTAATTTCCAATTTATCTTCTTGAAGTGCTTTTGGTGTTTCTATCCTTGTTTCAGTCTTGTTTTCTTTTTGTCGATTCTCGCAAGAGTACAATAATGTTAAGCAAAAGATTGCCATGTAGTAGATGGATTGGAATTTCATATAATTGCAAGTTAAGGTTAATTATTTAATCAATTTAAAATCGACAACCAAATCCTACTTTAGATTTTGAGCCAGGGTTTAATGTTGAATCAAACGAAAAGGATACCGGAGAATTGTAATAAAATAAGTAAACGTTCAATTCCTGTACTCAAAACACCTACAATCAAAACTAGAACGAAAAATTCTCCAAAAGCAAAAGTTAATCTATTTGTAATTTTAACTAAATCCATATGTAGTTTTAAAGTGGGGTGAAATTATTAAAGATAGTTGGCATTTACTTCTTATAATTACTCAAAGCACTTACCAGTAAATCCTTTATCGCTTTTGAATTAATTTGTTCTTCCGATTTGATTTCTATATACCGCGATATTTTTCCTTTACCTTGAAGAATTTTATCAGGGTCTGACAATTCTGTCCCACGATTAAAACCAAGTTTCAACCCTTTTTTAGAAGGTATAATTGTGCAAATCAATTCTGAATATTTTTGACCGTAACAATAAGCAATCATTTTTGCCGGAATATCAATTTGCTCTATTATGCCAGGAAGATTTTTAAATAGAATTTTGCGAAGCAACAAAGCGTTTCTGAAAACCTGTTCGTCATAGCGGGAAAGAAAATCATCTATTTGATTATTTACTTCCATGTTTTTTGTTTTCAATTTACGTTATTCTTTTTAGTTTTCGTCTTTTGAAAAATTTGTCTGCCAATAAAACCAAAAATACGGAAAATATTAAGTTGCTAAGAATAACGGCCCAGAGTGTTTCATAAACTTCAATTCCGAGTTTTAAGAAATAAGAAAGGCCTGAAGCAATTGCTACAGGCGTTTCAATAAGCGCAGTTATGGCCCGCATTGGTTTTGGCAAGATTTCGTGTAAATAAAAAAACAAAGTCAGAAATATTGTCAATAAAATAATTGTGGAAATAATTATGACATGTCTTTTTGTGAAATTCATTTAGATCTGTTTCTACTTGTCATGATTTAATGAAGTAATTATCATTTCCTTTAATACTTTCAGGTCCACCTCCTCCAGTTTATTAATGTATAAGCAGCCAACCCCCGTTTTATGCTTACCTAGTTTTTTAAGAGCTTCAGCGTGTTCCTTAATTCCTACACTAATGTACAATGATAAATTAGCTTTGCGGGGAGAAAAACCTATGCGAAGCCAATCAACTTCCCTTCCTGTAGCCGGACTTTTATATCTTTTAATACCAAAGCCGATGATAGAGCTGCTCCATAATATGGGTTCTTCCTTTGATGCTTTTTTCATCATCTCCAAAAGCACAAAGCTGTCTTTACGCTTTTGTTCATCTTGAATTGAATTAATAAAATCTTCCACGCTTGCAGAAGTTGGCTTTGTTTTTATTGTTGCCGGTTTTGATTTTTTTTCAGCCATTTTGAAATTATTTTATATCGATTTTATAAATTTTCCTTTAAAATATAGAATAAGTATAGCCATATTAGTCCTTTAATTATAAAAAATAATAGTCCGACTATTCCGATTTTTTTTAAATACGATTTATACTTAGAATTCACTTTTGGGAATTATTGTTTGTTCTGATGTCGGTTGTAATGTGAAATATAGCTATTATGAGGCCAAATTTCATAGTTAGACATACTGACGCACCAATTGGCCCGATAAATTTATCGCTTTTTATTGTATGTCTTGAAAATTTTTGTTAATTATGTATTATTAATTTCCGGAAGTTTCGGATGTTAAAAATTATGAGTTAAAGGCATTACGACCAAGTAACAGCCGCCTTGCCTTTCGAAAGAAAGTCAGGCGGCTTTTTTTATTTGTTATTAACCGAAATAATGGATTGTTAATAAAAATTGAAACATATTATTCTGAATTAAAAACAAAAATAAAATGAAAACATTCTACCACATCACATCACTGCTGCTTTTCGCTTTTATGGTTATGCAAAACGGTTTTGCCCAAGCTCCTAAGTTAATACCGATTCAAGGTGTTCTGCGTGATTCAAGCAGCAATCCCCTTGTGGGAACATTCAATGTCCGTTTCTCCATTCTCGATAGTTTTGCAAATGGACAGCAACTATGGCAAGAGATCCATTCGGTAACTACCAATGACCTTGGATTGTTTACAACAGAACTAGGCAATGTGGATCCATTTGATCCAATTTTCTGGAGCCACAATGCAAAGTTTATGAAATTGGAATTGGATACAGGAAACAATAATTACATACATATGGGCACAACACAAATGTTAAGCGTTCCTTATGCTTTATATGCGGATAGCAGTGCTTCTTCAGCGGATAATATGTGGGCACGTATTTTAACGAGTAATGGTGTTAGCCAAAGTCAGTCCGTAAATATTTATAATGTGAACAATGGCAATGTGGGAGTAGGCACTACTACTCCGGGAAGCAAACTTTCCGTAAAAGGAAATATGAGCATAGGTGATTCTGCTGCAGCATTAATTGCCCCGCCTAACGGTTTAAGGGTTGACGGGCCTGTTTTAATTGGTGTCCAGCCACTCATATATGGCGGCGATGGGGGATTCATTGTGATTGACGACGGCAGATTAAGAAGACATGCAACGGGTATCGAATATAAAGGTGCTATTGATTCCGCTGAAACAAATACGGGGATTAAAATGATGCTTTCTGCTGCAGATTCGGTAACAGGGAGTAATATTGATTTATTAGGAACTAGTAATTCTGCAATTATTATTGGTAACAAAGTTACGGCAACCGGAAGTGGTAAAAGATTAATAGCATATGGTGCAGCTTCTGATCCGGGATCAGGTAACCCGGTATATACCTGGTCTTATGCTGCCGGTGCAGATATTAATATTGGTGCGACAGATTCTGTCATTGGCAGCAATATGAATTTGAAAGGGGGCAGTGATTCAGCAATTGTAATTGGCAATTCACTTACTGCAAGTCATGGAAAAAAATTCACCGGATTTTCAGTAAACGCAGCAAACCTTGATGCAATTGCTGATCGGTTTATGTGGTCTTTGGGAACAGAAATGAATATTGGAGCAAGAGATTCTGTCATTGGTTCCGATATTACACTTCATAATGGCAGCGACTCAACAAAGATGATTGGTCTTCGCATTAAAGCAGGCCCTAATTCAGCGGGAGTTAGTTTAAGCAAGAGCTGGTGTGTAGGGTTAAAAGTTACAGATATTGAAGGACGTAAAAATACAACCGGTGCGGAAATGGGATTGAAAGCGGGAAATTTACTAACGGGACAAAAAATTACACTAACAGGTATTACTGATTCAACAAAGGTTACTGGAATGCGTGTCATTCCACAAGGTATAGGAAAATCATTTAGAGGTTTTTCTACAGGCTTCTTGCCGGAGATAGAAGACGAGACGATTGTAATGTTCGCTAACTTTAATAAAGCAATTGGTTCTGAACTTATGGTAAATGCAATTGATTCAGTAATTGGCACTGATATAATCGTAGACAATGGTAACGATTCAACCAAGGTAATGGGATTGAGAATTAAAGCCGGCCCCAATGCCGCTGCCGGTGATTCATCAACAAAAAACTGGTGTTTCAAAGTTGTAACTACAGATAATGCATGGAAGAAAACAACAGGAACCGATCTCATTCTCGGTGCGCCGCAATCTGTTACAGGTCATAGATTAATGTTGATGGGAACAAATGATTCCGCTAAAATTTCCGGAATAAGTGTTATTCCACAGGGAATAGGAGACAGGTTTGTTGCATTCCGCAGTGACCCATATGCAGAAGATATATTACGTGATTTACCTTCTTATAAGACAGCCTTAGGGTCCGATTTTCATTTGTCTGCACGAGATTCAATAAAGGGAAGTGCCTATTACATTAATTCAAGCGATGTAAATGCTCCCTGTGATGCAATTGTCAATTACAGTGTTGTTAAATCATCCGGTAATGGATGGGCAATGGATTCACGAATTGAAGCAGCCGATACTGCGGGTGGAATTAAAATGTCATTTAGCGGTACTGAATCTTTATCACGACTTTTTGGCCATACAATGCAAATGAACGGTCCCGCGAAATCAGCCAATGGAATTATCATTAATGCCAATGGAAATTTATGGTCAGCCGGAAGCAGGATTGACGGATGTGAAATTAATATAGCAAATACAAATGCAGATTCAGCTCATGGTGTGATCGTTAAAAACAGCGGACAAAATCTTAATTTTGGAGGGGATTTTGATGTAAGTGGCGGAATAAATAATATCGGACTGCGAAGCACAGTAAATGGAAATGGCGCAGCAGGTATTTTCAGCGGCAACGGTGGTGCAGCAGGTTTGCTTGTAAGCAATGGCAATGTTGGAGTAGGCACTACATTGCCTACAGTTTTGTTAGACGTGAATGGAAGCACTCGCCTTCGTAGTTTAACAACTTCCGGAATGGTAATGACCGATGCAGCCGGAAATCTTTCATCCGTATCAGCAATCGGAAGTAGTGAAATAACGGATAACTCTATTATTTCATCCGACATTTTTGACGGAACAATCATGAATGATGATGTAAGTCCGGCGGCGGCTATTGCATATTCTAAACTTAATTTATCGGGCAGCATTGTGAATGGAGATATTGCAAATTATACGATTGATTTATCTGCTAAAGTCACCAATATACTTCCCCTCTCTAATGGCGGAACCGGAATCAGTTCATCACCTTCAACTTCCGGTCAGTATTTGCGTAGTTCCGGAGCAAACACCTGGGCTGTTTCTAACATTCAAGCAAATGATTTGCCTTTACTCACAGGAGATGTTTCCGGCAATGTTGGCAGTAACACCGTTACAGCTATTCGAAATGTTGTTGTTTCAGGAGCGGCTCCTGCAAACGGTGATGTATTAAAATATAATTCGGGCACACTTCAATGGGAGCCGACTGCATCAACAGCCCGAGTAGCTTTTGAAGCAGGCGTTCAACCACCGACTCCCATACCTAACAACGTTAACACGGTGGTAATTTATGGTACCCCAACATTTAATGATGCCAATGCTTACAATCCTGCAACAGGAATTTTTACAGCTCCTATAGCAGGAATTTATCATTTTGACGCAAGTGTAATGTGGCAGGCTGTAACAGCAGGGCCGCAATATCAAATGCGTCTTGAAGTGAATGGAGTGGTAAAAAGGGGCACTTATAGTACATTCAATTTTGCACAGGATTTTAATCAATCCATTTCGATTGATTTGTCTCTGAATGCGGGAGATCAGGTTAAAGTAACCGTATTTCACTCTTCTGCAGGAGCTAAAAATATTTTAGGAGGACTTACATTTTGTACATTTAGCGGGCATCAGTTATATTAATGTTTGATTAGTGATATAAGAGAATAATTCAACATAATAATATTATTTTGTTGAATTATTCTCCTGCGTTTGCCCTTTCAGGATAAAATAATCACCGAAGCGCTGATTTCTTGTACAGGTAAACCAATTATTTATTCTCCTGATTATCTAATCTTAAATTCTTTTTATCAGGCTATTGTATGGAAAACGACTCTTTAAAATGGACCTCAAAATTTTTAAACTTTGTCATTTCTTAATCAGTAATCTGATATGGTTGCAAGAGCATGAACGACGATTTTTATTTCTTCTTCGGTTTCGGCGCATAATTTTTCTCATACATCACAATCCACTCTTTCGCGCTCATCTTTTTCATTAATTCACCTATGAGTTTATAGGGAATCTCATCCATATTCTTAAAACGCACGCAACTCTTACCCATATCCAGTTTTTGTTTGCTGTGTTTAGGATATTCGCTCACAAACCATTTTAATAATTTTGGATCAGCATAAATTCCCATGTGGTAAAAATTAATGGATCCTTTTTGAGAAGCTATGCCGGCAAAAGGAAGTGGCTCTTCAGGTTTGCAATGGTAACCTGCGGGGTAAAGTTTATGCGGCACCACATAACCCAGACCACCGTAGCTAATTGCGGGTTCAAATCCTTTGGGCAGGTTTTTTACAATTACATCGTGCAGTTTATTAAAGGGAACAAGTCTGTCCTGGGGAAGGTTTAATAAAATCTCTTTAACGGTTTTGCCTTGTGCTTTCATATGGGTATTGTTTAAATCAATTATAGTGCTTTTTAATTTACTTGTTTTGTTGGGGTATTACCGCAGCACTATTTTTAGCAAAGATAAAAATTAAAAAAGAGAAAATGTAATTGGGTAATGCCTATTTTAGGTGCAGGGTGACTTTCACTATGAATTCGTATTGATTTCATAAGATTATAGTTAACACCCGGTTTTCTGTCGAAGAATTCGCTTCTATTTTCTAATTCGAGGAATGAAATAAACGAATATTTAACAACATGGTTTTCTGAAATACAAATTATCTCAATAATGCATCTTATATTAAAAATTATATCCATCTTTCGTAAAAATAATTTCTCCTGATGGAAGTATTTCTCTTTGTATTAATTTTAGGTGTTTTGGTATGGTTCCGCAATTCTGTATTGGAAGAGATGAGGAAGCTTTCCTATGAAATCCGTTTTCTTAAGGAAAGTATTCAAAAGATGCAGAAGCAGGAGAAGGAAGCTTTTCAACAAAAACCGGCTTCTACCGAAACTGTTCAGGAAAAACCCCAACAGACAGAACCTGAAAAAGAAATTACCCCTCCTGTCGTTGAGGTAATAAGTCCCGTAATTGAAAAAGAAGCATCAGAGGAAGAAGAAAATATATTTAAACAAAGGTATGTAGTTGAAGAAAGGATTCATGAAGAGACTGGTCGTGAAAAATGGACTCCTAAGCCTGAATTTTCAAAACCTTCATTTTTTGAAAGACACCCCGACCTGGAGAAATTTATTGGCGAGAATCTCATAAACAAAATTGGCATTGCCATTTTAGTACTTGGAATCGGATATTTTGTTAAGTATGCTATTGACAAAGATTGGATCAATGAAATAGGCAGAGTAGGAATAGGTGTACTGGCAGGAGGTCTGCTAATTGGAATTGCCCATCGGTTGAATAAAACCTATAAAGCGTTTAGCTCTGTTCTTGTTGGCGGAGGATTATCGGTTCTGTACTTTACAATAGCCATTGCCTTTCATCAATACCATATTTTCAGTCAGGCCGCAGCATTTGCTATTATGGTTGTTATAACCGGTTTCGCAGTTGCACTTTCTTTAGCGTACGACAGAGTGGAACTGGCAGTATTAGCATTGATTGGCGGATTTGCTTCGCCGTTTATTCTAAGCACGGGAGAAGGCAATTACATAATATTATTCACGTATTTATTGATATTGGATTGCGGAATGCTTGTGCTTGCGTATCTGAAAAAATGGAACCTCGTAAATATATTATGTTATGTTTTTACAGTTCTTATTTACGGAACCTGGCTTATAACAAAATGCTTGAATGTTCCTGATGCACCTTATGCCGGGGCTCTCGCTTTTGGCGCAGCATTTTATCTCATCTTCTTTCTAATGAATATTGTCTACAATCTTAAAAATAAAATAGCGTTTAAAGCTTTTGAAATCGGAATGTTGTTGAGCAATACTTTTCTTTTTTACGGAGCAGGAATGAGCATCTTGTATTACTATTTCCAAACAGCTTACCAGGGTGTTTTTACGGCGCTTCTTGGAATTTTTAATTTCGGCTTTGCATTTGTGTTTTATAAAAACAAAAGTATTGACCGCAACCTGATTTATCTTTTAATAGGATTGGTTCTTACTTTCTTAAGTCTGACGGCTCCTGTGCAGCTGGAAGGAAATTACATTACATTATTTTGGTCGGCTGAAGCTGTATTGTTATTATGGTTTTCAATGAAATCAGGAATTAAATTAATAAGGATAACATCCTTCATCGTAAATATTTTAATGTTTATCAGTTTGTTTATGGACTGGTCTAAATATTATCTCAATGGAATGCCGTATTTACTTCCGGCTTTTTTAAATAAAGCATTCATCACAAGTTTTGTTTCTTTCGCTTCTGTTTTTTTATCCGGTAGATTAATGAGAAGCGAGCCAGACTATACATATAATGCAGGAAAATCAAATTTAGCAGTTTTTAAAGCCATGTTAAAAATTGCTTTTGTTGTGATTCTGTATTTTATGTTCCTGCTTGAAATCAATTACCAGCTAATCCGCTTCGGACATGATCTTCAGGCAAGAAATATTTCTTTGGGAGTTTACAATTTTTCTTTTTTAACAATAGCCTATATTTATTTACGAAAAAGAACATCGGGAGTATTTCCTTTTGCTCTAATGGTTTTGTCAACAGTTCTTCTTATTTCTTATTTATTTACCTACAATTCTGCCATTATTCATGTAAGAAGTAATTTTCTTGTTGATGGATTTAACGGTGTGTTTTTTATTCTACACTTCCTGCTTGCAGGTTTAATTGCTGCAGGAATATATGTTTTCTACCGATCTGCCAATAATGTTTTGAGTAAAAACAAATTGGTATGGATTAAATGGATTACGGTCTTTTTAATTGTCTTTCTTTGCAGCGCAGAACTAAACCATATAGTTACCTGGATTAGTTTCCGTCCGGACTTTGCAATAAGACAGATAAATAATCAGGTATTCAAAGCAGGGTATACAGTTTTATGGGGAATAATTTCTTTACTACTTATGCAACAGGGAATGCGCAGGAAAGATCGATCGTTGCGAATTATATCACTTTCTCTGTTTTTTATTACCATTTTAAAATTATTTTTATCGGATATAAAAGGTGTTTCTGAAGGTGGCAGGATTGGAGCATTTATTTCACTTGGAGTTTTATTGTTAGTTGTTTCCTTTATGTACCAGCGATTGAAAGCCTTAATATTAAAGAATGAGCAGCCTATTCAAAGTAATGATTCAGAAGAAGCTAATAAGAAGGAATAAATGAAGAAAATATCCATCCTTTTAATTTTTCTTATTATCCACGGTAGAATAACTGCGGGTAGTTTTCGCTTTGAAAGTAAATTACCTCCGGTAGACAACACACACTACTATAAAATTCAACTTACTCCAGGCATCTATTCAAAACTTAGTCCCGGAAATTCTGATTTACGATTGTTTGACAGCGATCAAAAGGAAGTTCCATATATTATACGCGATGACGTACCGGTTAATCTTTCAACTTTTTTTGTGGAACATGAAATTGTCGACAAGAAATATTTGAAGGACAGTCTTACGCAAGTTATTATAAAAAACAAAGGCGGCGAACGGATCAGTAATATTAGTCTTGTTATACGAAATGCTGAAGTAAATAAATCAATGCGTTTAGCGGGAAGCTACGACCGTAAGCAATGGTTTGTTGTTAAGGAAAATGAATTTATTTCATCAATTAGTAATAAGAAAAACGTCACAGAAATCAAACTCGTAAATTTTCCTCTTACGAATTATGATTTCTATAAAATTGAAATTGACGACAAACATTCTGCCCCTGTTGATATTATAAAAGTCGGTTTTTATGAAGCAAAAATAACTCAAGGAATATTTACCCAATTAAAATCATCGTTTGTTGTTTCGGACAGCACAAAGCAAAAAACAACATGGGTGCATCTAATGCTTGACGATACTTTGGAAATTAATGAAGTGCAATTTAATATTCATGCTCCGGAATATTTTCTTAGGCAGGTGAATGTATATTACACCAATAATAAATCAAAAAGGAATTATCGTGATTATATAGAGCAGTTTTCGCTTAATTCAAAATTGCCTCTTCGGTTTTCAATCGGCTCAATAAGAACAAAGGAATTGTGGTATGAAGTTCAGAATGAAGATAATGCACCTTTGCAATTTTCCGATGTACAATGTTTTCAGATTAACCATTATTGCATTGCTAACCTCGAAAAGGGCGGCGATTACACACTACGTTTTGGTGATTCTTTACTTAATTCACCGAATTACGATTTAAGACATTTTCAGTCAGTTATTCCTGCGGAATTGGATTTAATCATTCCCGGAGAACTTAAGTCAATTGCACCAATGCAAATGAGTAATGAAGAAAAAGGATTTGGAAAAATATTTTCTGATAAACGATTTATATGGATGTCGTTGATTGTTGTAATAGGTTTACTCGGATTTGTTACATTCAGAATGATGAAGGATATAAAGTAGTGATGTAGCAATAAAAAGCAAAACCTTATTTTATTCCCTTATCTAAAATTTCAATATGTAATTCCAGTCTTTCTCCATTTTCATCGACAATTGTTATAAAGTGTTTCCCCGGTTGTGGACTTAATCCCATCTGATGAAAGTGTCGGGTAGATCCTATATATTCATCGTCTAAATGCCAGTATATTTTCGTTTCGGAATTGCGATGGGCTACTTCAAAAATTGTTTTTCCGGTTTTTCCGTCGAGCTCTATGGGAACATATATTTGTGTTGACTTTTTGGGATAGATAAATTCCATTGCTGAATTTTTTTCGTGGGAAGCACAATCTTTCATGAATTCAGGTAGTACCTTGTATTTACTGTTTTTTGATTTGTAGTACCATTCTTGTGCAGGGGGTAGTACAAACCATGACTTATGAATCATTCTAGAAGGGGATTCACAGTCACTGGTCACCCTGAATTTTCCTGTTGGATCAAGATGAATCATCTGGTGATATGGACAAGCCGAAGTCCGCAAACCTGCAAGGGGAATCCATATCGAATCTTTCTCTTCACATATATCTGACGATAAGTATCCACTCTTGGAGCATATAGATACTTTTTCCATATTATCGTAAGGTTGATCAAACCAGGAAGAGGAAGGAAGATTATTAAAAATGTCAAAAAGAATTGGTGCAGCAGTAGCTATACCCGTGAGTCCGGGACGACCTTCACCATCAGCATTTCCAACCCAAACAGCAACTACGTATCTCTGTGTAACGCCAATAGCCCAGCCATCTCGAAAGCCAAAACTTGTGCCCGTCTTCCAGGCAATTCGTTTCGAAGAAGTAAATTCTTTCCAGTTGTTTTCCAGTTCCGGACGATTTACTTCTTCCATTGCATTTAATGTTGACCATATCGAACCGGCGGAAAGTATTCCTTTTTCATTCAGTAATTCAAATGATGGTTTGATTTTATTATCTTCACTTTTGGTAAATAGGAGAGGATGTATATCGTTTGCATCGTAACGGCCGGAATTTTTCCCGAAATTTTTCAACACTCTTGCCATGCTTGCATACATGCCGGCAACATCCCACAAACTTCCTTCAGCTCCACCGAGGATAATGGATAGTCCGTAATAATCGGCAGGTTTATTTAATGTTGTCATTCCTATTTTCTTCAACAGATAATTAAACTTTCCAATGCCATAAGACTTTAGCATTCTAACTGCGGGTATGTTAAGCGAACGTTCCAGTGCTCTGCGTGCCGGCACTGCACCATCATATTCTTTGTTAAAATTTTGCGGTGAGTATCCTGCAATTTGTGTAGGAATATCGGCTACTAATGTCCCGGGAAGAATCTCTCCTTCCGAAAGCATAGAAGCAAACAAAAACGGCTTCAATATACTTCCTGTACTGCGCGGTGCTGTAATGACATCTACATCACTGTTCAATTCAGCGTTTTCAGGATGGTTTATGTTGCCAACATAAGCAAGTACATGGCCACTTGACACTTCGGCCACAAGAGCAGCTGCATTGTTAATTCCATTAGCAAATAATTCCTTATGATGCTTTTCTATAATCTCATTAACTCTTTTCTGTAATTCGATGTTTAATGTTGAATGTACGAGGGAATGAAAATTATTTTTTCTATTCTTTTTTTCATTGCTTATTCGTGTTAGCAAATGTCCTGCTGTACGCGGAAGCGCATAGGGTTTTCCCGGCAAGGGTTCGTTTTGCGCAAGATGGCAGGTGTTTTTATCAATTTTACCGGTTAAGAAAAGTTTATTTAAAAGGCGATTTCTTTTTTGTACCAGTTTATCAGAATTCTTTCCGGGACGTATCATAGATGGATTGTTTGGTAAGACGGCAAACAATGCAGCTTCTCCCCATGAAATATCCTGCTGTTGTTTTCCATAGTATCTCCAGGCTGCTGCATCTAAGCCTGCCACATTGCCACCAAAGGGAGCATACGAGGCGTATAGGTTGATGATATCCTTCTTTGAATAGGTGCACTCCAGCCTCAAAGCCATAAATATCTCTATCAATTTTTCTGTAAAGGTTCTTTGTTTTCCTTTTCTAGCTAATCGTATTACCTGCATTGTAATTGTACTTCCACCGCTTTTAATTTTTCCGGCTTTAATATTATCTTTTATTGCACGAACAAGTGAAATGGGATCAACCCCGGGGTGATGATAAAATCGTTTGTCTTCGAAACAGATAATCGATTGTATGAATTTTCCGGAAATATTTTTCTGTGCAGGAAATCTCCATTGGCCATCGTCTGCAATGGATGCGCCTAATAGATTATCTTCTTTGTCCAGTAAAACAATGGAAACCGGTGTACGGAATAATGGCTCCGGCAGACAGGTAACAAATAAATAAATAATAAATGCTAAAGCAAGCAGTAAACTAATTGCAATCCGCCGGCGTGTAAAAACTATTTTCAACATTACTTCTTTGACAAATCAACAGGCTGCTCTTTTGTACCAATGGTAATCCATTTACCCGGTATTCGTGCGCTTATTGTTGCATCATACATTGCTTCACAGCTGACAGCAGGCAAATAATAGTTTCCGAGGTAACTTGCATTAAGATAAATCCTAAAAGTCTTCTTTCCCATTGCTTTTAAATCGAAGAAAGTATTGACTCTGTCGTCGCGTATATCCTGGTAACGGAATTCGGAGTTTTTTACTTCTCCGGCCGATTGATCGAGGCGGGAATTCATAATTTCCCAGCCCGAAGGAAATAATTGTGTTAGTGCCATTTCTTTATAATCAACTTTTGCAGCTGTATTCGTAACGGTTGCTTCAGCATAAAAATCAGTTCCCTGACTCATGTTTGTTACATCAATATCTTTTCCATCGATTGATTTGTAATCAATTTTCAATGTCAATCCGTTTTGAGAAGCAGTTTGATCATCCGTTGATGGAACACCTGATAAAATCAACCGAGCAAAAATCGGATTTTTCCCCTTGTTGGTAACCGAATAATTTCCATTGGCAGCATCGCTCAATTTTAATTCGATTTGTTTCATAACAGCTTGCGTATTTACCGGCTGTTCTTTTGTACTATTTAATTTATAGACAAATTCAAGAGAAGTACTCAGGCGTGAACTCTTGGTGTACTTTGCAATTGCAAGAAGTGCATATGCTGTTGTATGCGTACTCATCCATTGATTACTGCATAAAGCCTCTGACAAAGCTTTCAACACAGGCAATGCTTCGCTTCGCTTGTTCATCAGACTAAGCGTTTCAAGTATTATCGCTTCATCTCTTTCATCGGAGCCATAGCTGCCTGACATTTCAGAATAGTTTTTAAAAGTTAAAGGCAATCCGGCAATAAGTTCTGCGGCTGCTGCACTCTGTCCGGCCATTTGATAAGCAGCTGCCAGACTCCACTTAGCAACATTAGGCAGACTTTTCTTTTCCCTGAGTCTGTTCATACTTCCAAGCTCTGGCGATTTGATCAATGCCAAAGTGTATAGACGATATGTTTGTGTAAGTATAGCCGATTGGTCATCTGTATATGTCCATGATGTTGCTCTGTTCCTTTGATATTTTTTCCACTGTTCCATCATTCCTGCCGGAAGAGAAAAACCCTTTTGTTCGGCTTCTATTAAAAAATGTCCGCCGTAATTTGTTGCATAATCATCTTCTTTTGTTTCTCCCGGCCAGTAACTCAGTCCGCCGGAAGGAAGCAAAAATAACTTGAGTCTTTCAATTCCCGCTTTTATATTTTTTTCGGTTTCTTGTTTTTTCTGAGGAGAAAGATCCATGATATCGGCAAGATACAATTGAGGAAAAACAGAAGAGGTCGTTTGTTCAATGCATCCGTATGGATAATGAATAAGATAATCCAGACGTTTACCTAGATTGATGGGCGGCACGGATGAAAGCTCCAGCATTACATTATTTGTTCCCGCGACTCCGACTGCTTTATAAATACCATTCCAGTTTTGACCGGCGTCAAGCACAGTATCAATTACAGTGACCATACGCGGGTTCCTGTTCAGTACATTTAGTTCAACATTGGTTTCAGCTCTCTCTTTTCCGGAAGTTGCAATTATTTTAACACTTCCAATACCAATCATGGATTTTACTTTAAGCCTGAAATTAACCAGATCATCTCCCGGAAGATTAAAGTGAATATTTTTCACAAGTCCTTTCTCTGCCGAAAAAATTCCATTGGGAATGATTTCTACTTTAACATCTTTCACCTGATTTTCGAGAGCAAAAACCGTAACGGGTAATTCGGCAGTTTCTCCCGGGCCAAGCACACGCGGTAATGTTGCGAGAATCATCAGTGGTTTTTTCACAGGAACAGATTTCTCTGCAAGTCCATATGCGCCATTTTTTCCTGCAATAACCATTACTCTAACTGAACCGACGTATTGCGGCATTTCAATTGTGTGTGAAGCTGTCTCACCTTTTTTCAAATGGAAAGGACCAAGAAATTTCACAACAGGTTTGAAGCGATTCGCTTTTTTTCCATCTTTTGGTTTTGACAAACCTTCGTCACCGCCAATGCTTAGTATTCTTTCCAGTCTTCCTCCCCAGGCACCCATAACGTTGTCGTATAAATCCCACGACTTAACGCCCAATGCTTCTCGTGCATAGAAGCTGCTCCAGGCATCAGGAGTTTTGAATCTTGTGAGATCTAACAGACCATCATCAACCATAGCAAGAGTGTATACCATTTCATTGCCTTTCTGTTCCCGTACACTCACTTTGAAAGATTCTTCCGGTTTTAAAACAGAAGGTAAAGATAGAATGGGTTGAATGTGTGTCCCCGGATTTTCAATTAGTAGAGGAATTACACCGTATAACCTTATCGGCAAATCGTTCATGGCTTGTGCATGAGGCTGCAGAAGCGTAGCATAAACATATATGTTGGGTGTCATTTCAGATGTGACGGTAAACCGATATTGGCTTTCACCCTTTTTACCTATAAGCCAGGCGCTTTTTAGAATCTTCGTTCCGGATTCAATACTGATTAAGGCACGACTGTTTTCACTCGTAGGAATGTTGAGTACAACTTCTTCCCCAACAAGATATTTTTCCTTATCAGAAGAAAATGAAAGCATGGAAGCGCTTCCGCCACCCTGTTCCCGTTGTCCGCGCCCTGCCCAACCCGGCCAGTCCATGTAAAATACTTTACCTGTGCTATGTCCCGTTTCAATGTCTCGTGCCCGCAATAGATAACGACCCCAGGAAGGATAGGTTTCTCTGAGAGTCCAGGAGCCTTGACCGTTAACTACAGTAATAGTGTCAATTTTGATGAAGCGGTGAAAACGTGTATTATTATAATTGGAAAGATCTTCTGTCGATTTATCCCACCACCATCTCCATTCAATCTGATAAAATTCAATTTCAATTTTTCTTTTTCCCTGAACAGGATTTCCGTTTTTATCAACAGAAACAATTTTTACTAGATGATTGGTATCTGTCAATAGCATTCCTCTGGCTTTATCGCCATTCGGAAGTTGAATACCTGTATACTCTTCATAGGGATGATAAGGAATAGCAAATCGATCGATGCTGAAATTCCCTCCCGGTTCGAAAACCTTTGTAACAAAATTCGCCTGGAGCATTCCCGGAGCTGCATTTTCAACTGCAATATCTGCTTCCACATTTGCTTTACCGAGTTCATTCAATTGACCTTCGAAAAGCACTTGTTTATCAGAAGAAAAAGTACGCGTAGGATCATCAAATACATATTCGCTGTATTTTGGAAATGTTGTATTTCCTGCTGAAAGACTTACTTCCACATTTGCTTTCAGGTTTCGTGCAATGGCTCCGTGCAGCCAGCGAGCCTCAAGCTCTGCAGATTGTGTAAGTCCTTTTGAAAGAAATTTTTTCGCAAAGTCAAATTTTATTTTCAGCCTGTTGGGCATTATTGTTTCTATCCGTATGTTCTTTGTAAATGTGGCGGGTCCGGCTTTGACTTTTGCTTCCCAGCTCCCTGTTGGCGCTTCTTCATCGGTCACTGTTTGGAAAGTATAAAAGCCGCCGATGGAAGTGGTGCTCGTCATGCGACGGGTTAACTGTCCAAGCGGATTGTATAATTCAAATGTTACAGGATAATTATCAGGTAGCGCTTGCTGTTTGTTGTCGAGAATGAAGGTGATGAAGAGAGAGTCCCCCGGTCTCCATACTCCACGCTCGCCGTAAATAAATCCTTTAATTCCTTTTTGAACTTTTTCTCCGGCAACGTCAAACATACTCATGGAAAGCGAAGATCCGTCATCCAGTTTTAAGTATCCGCGTTGCTCATCTTTTTTAGCAATGAGAAGAAATGGTTTATCCGTAATGGTAGCCTCTGCCATTCCGTTTGAGTTTGTATTTAATTTTTTAATTATCTGCCGCTGCAGGTTGTATATTTCAATGGTTACTCCGGGAATGGGATTTGTGTTTTTAATATCATTCACAACTATGAGCATGCTGCCATCGCTTCCGCGTTTGGCAATTATTCCTAAATCAGAGGAAAGAACATTTCTGCTTATCCATCGGTTGGAAGAATAATATTCTTTTTTGCAAGGATCATCACGGTTAGACCATTGATAGTTTTCAAAGTCATCGTAATAATCTTCTACAAAATCCCAGCTGCTTGATTCTTTTTGTGCGGCGTCATCCCAGTTTTCTTCCTGTATATTGTCTTTTTGTGAAGCTGAAGAATCTATTTCCGTGCAAGGATAAAGGGAATATTTCTTTTTGAAGCTGATCGTGACTCTGTAAATTGCTCCCGGATCAGTTTTTATTAGTTCACTGAGATCAAGAGCATATTGATTCCATTTAGTAAAATCGGTTTGTTTCAGAGAAGCAAGCGATACGGATTTATTATATACCACACGACCAACACGCGTCAGTTCATTGGCGCTTTCCATATCGTTAACCTGCAAGAACTGACTGATATTATCGGAAAATATTTTTACAATCTTTACATCGACTGATTTGAGATTAACAGCTTCAAAAGGAAACATGAGCTCAGAAGATCCCGGAAGAATAACACCTTTTCCGCTAAGCCGTAACGAAGGTTTGATTTCCTCAAATTGAATATTTCGGGAAATATTTTCCTTCATTGGTTTTCCCAATCCATTTTTAAGAGAAGCGTCAATGGTAAGCGTAAGTAAGGCTGTTTGACGAGTTGGAGGATAGACGCGTATAGTATTTCCTTCTATGACAAATCGAAAGTCACTCATGCCACCAAGTGTAATTAGGCCTTTAAGATTTTGAGATTCATCTAACGGATCGGAGAACTGCAACAAAAGATATTGGTCGGTTTCCTGTTGAACAACACGCGCATCCATCAGGGTGAAGTCATCGAGGGCAGGAACCGTGGCAGTATCGGAACCGGTAAGTTTGAGTCCAAGTGGAGAGCCATTCCAAGATAAAACAACATGCGAAGAATCTTCTGCTCGAACGATGCCGTCTACAGTAAATGTATGAATACGACCTGCTGCATCGTGTGACCAGCGAATGGGAAGTTCGTTTTCTCGTTGAGAAGCTTTTAGAATTTTCTCTACTTTATCGGCATCGGCTACATCAGCAGTCACAAGATTACCTGTAAGATATTGTCTGTTGAAGTTTCTGTTATCGAGAGGGAAAAGACCTTCTTTATGCACTTCGAATGATTGCCTGATGATTTGAAAGTCAAAGGAGAATTCTTTGAATTTTTCCGGAACTTTCATCACTTCGCCAAGACGAAAAGTTACTTTGTAAAGAATTCCCTGCGTCATTCTGCCCGCCGGGCGGAATTCAATAGTCCTTTCATCTTTCCAGACAGCAGTTCCTTTTATTGACGGAGTAAATTCGAACAATGATTTATCAATGACCTGACCTGTTTCATTGTTTTTGATTACATCGTTTGCAAGGCGAATGCTTATAGGAGATTCTGATGAAATAGTTCCTGATGTAAAAGCGGAAATATATGCTTTGAAAGCAGGATCAATAACTGTTTTATCTTTTTTGCCGCATGAATAGCAAAAAAGCAGTATAAACAATAAACAGGATAATCGTAGAGAGAAAGTGTTTTTCATTCTTTTGTATTTGGTAGTAAACATATGAATTAATGGAAATATTTGAAAGGCAAATTTATTTTATGTATATTTAGAGTTTAATTCCATATCAAGTAATAAATTCGATTATTGAGATCAATTAGAATAATTTTATTTAGCATTTTTATTTATGTTTCCGCGGAAAATGCTTTGGGTCAAATCAATCCTTTACTTGGCCATTTTTATGCAAGTGAACAGAATGGAGTTGTATTTCTAAGTTGGGAGATTATAGCAGGAAGCACCTGTAATGGTATTCAGATTTTTCGTTCAACAGATGATTTAAATTATGTACAGATTAACGATATTCCCGGAATTTGCGGAAATATATCTTTTGCACAGGACTATATTTTTGAAGATATAAATGCTGTAAAGAACAAAACGAATTTTTATAAATTGAAATTGGGCACAAGCGGATATTCACCTGTAATTTCTGTTGAAATTATTGATATTAATACAAGTGGTTATCAAATAAGACCTAACCCGGTCCGGGAGAATTCAAAAATTTACTTTACTAATGAGACGAATAGTGAATCTCTCATTACCATTTACGATTTTAAAGGTGCTGAAGTTTATACAAACAGGACTCAGAATAATTATTTTGATATTGACGGCAGCTTGTTTAATTCAGGGATTTATATTTTTACAATTTCAATTTCCGAAAACCGGTCTATAACAACCGGTAAATTGGTGATTCATTAAATTTATTATTTTGTATGAAAAGAAAAATTTACGCTCTGTTTTTCTTATTTACAGTTGGTCGTATAGCTGCCGCTCAACCCATCGTCCAATGGCAAAAATCTCTTGGAGGATCAGGTAATGAAGCTATATATTCTGTGAATCTCACTTCCGATGGCGGATTTATTATTGCCGGATTTTCCGAATCCAACGACTATGATGTTTCCGGAAATAACGGCGGCCGTGATTGCTGGATTGTAAAAACGGATAGTGCCGGTATTATTCAATGGCAAAATTCATTGGGTGGAACAGGAATAGAGGCAGCTTTTTCGATTCAGCAAACAACTGACAGTGGATACATCTTTTCCGGTTATACAGAATCGAATGACAGCGACGTAACCGGAAATCATGGATTGCGGGATTACTGGATAGTGAAGTTAAATAGCTCCGGTTCCATTTTGTGGCAAAGGGCATTGGGAGGTACGGGGAATGAACGTGCTTACTCAATCAGTCAAACGTCTGACGGCGGATTTATCGTTGGCGGCTATTCTGATTCAATGGATGGCAATGTTGCTTTTACACACGGAGCTCAGGATTATTGGATACTAAAACTTGATTCAGCAGGACTTATTCAATGGCAGCGGTCGTATGGCGGCACATTTACCGATGAAGCATATTCCATTCAGCAGACAACCGATGGAGGATATGTTGCAGCCGGCTATGCAAATTCCACCAATGGTAACGTTACAGGTCATTATTATTTACAGGATTATTGGATAGTTAGAATGGATACTGCAGGGGCTAAACTTTGGGCTAAATGTTTTGGTGGCTCCGGTAACGATTTTGCAAATTCCATTGTACAAACTACAGATGGCGGATTCATTGTTGCAGGGTTTTCAGAATCCAATGACTCCGATGTTACCGTTAATCGTGGAGGCAAGGATTATTGGATATTGAAAATTGATTCACTTGGAATTATTCAGTGGGAAAAATCAGCCGGAGGATCAGGCCAGGATGTTGCTAATGCCGTTTTACAAACATCGGATGGCGGTTACATTGTTGCAGGGTATTCCAATTCCATCGACGGAGAAGTAACAGGAAATCATGGCGACTACGATAGTTGGATTATTAAGCTGGATAGTAGTGGTGTATTGCAATGGGAAAAATCACTCGGCGGAACCGGCATTGAGACAGCAAGTTCTATTAAACTTACTAGTACCGGTGAACTGATTGTAGGATGCACTACTGCATCCAACGATGGCGATGTTTCCGGACATTATGGTACAATTGCAACCTCTGATTATTGGCTTGTAAAATTAATAGACTTAGTAAACGGCATTGAAGTTGGTAACGAAGCAGTAAATTTTCAGGTTGGTCCTAATCCATTTTCTTTCGAAACAATTTTTTCTTTCAACCTTACATCGCTTAAAAATATTTCAATGGAAGTCAGGGAAACCAAAGGGCAATTGGTAAGTAATATTGATTCCCGGAATTTTAGTTTAGGTAAAAATGAAATACATTGGTTTGCAAAAAACTGTTCAGGAGTACATATTCCTCCGGGAATCTATTTTGTTTCTTTAGTTTCAGATAAAGGAAGAGAAACAAAAAAGATTGTGATTACTAATGTTGAATAGTATTAATCTTGATTTGACTTGTTTGGCCCGCTAGGAGTACGTGTGTCCTGAATTATCTTTTGGTTTTATGAAAGATAAATGTTTTAATTGAGATGAAGGAAGAGAGAAACTAAAATCTGTCTGACCCTTCGCAATCGGCTTACAGGAGCAGGTTGCAAACCGCTTTGCAGGTGCTTTAGGTTAAGAGCTAAAGGTGCTGAGCGTGCAAAGAAAAAGTCCGCTTGAAGCGGATTAGGTGAGTATAAAAGAGATGAATGCAAATGAACCTCTGAAGAAGCATCGAGAAA